>DALZEF010000012.1:48221-83611 GCA_031979385.1 Timonella sp.
TTCAAGTCCCGTCGGGGTCGCGGTTCATACTAGTATGGACAACCAAGGCTCTGTAGCTCAGTTGGTAGAGCGTTCGACTGAAAATCGAAAGGTCACCGGATCGATGCCGGTCGGAGCCACAAGATAAATCCCCTGCTCAGGCGGGGGATTTTTCATTTCTTCCGCAAGTTTAGCCCCGGTGTACGGGGTGAGAGGGCTGGCACCCCCAACATGGTGATTTTCCGGTGAGAGTGCGATTTTTCATGGTGGGTGATTCCGGAAAACCACCATGTCGCATTTACCTGCGAATGTAGAGGCTTGGTGGGCGCAAGCCCTGGGCAATGTCAGGGGTGCCGCCTACACTTGAAGTATGTCGATGACCGTCACTGAAGCAGAACAGGCGCTGCTGTCGTTGGATTGCCGCGACCGCGCCGAAGTGCTGCATCGTGGCATTCTCAGCCTTGACCTTGACGATCACACGGGCTCGGATCAAGTTGAAGTTGATACCGCCTGGCACACGGAGTTGCGTCACCGCATTGACGACATCAAAAGCGGCAAAGTCGAGTTGCTCGATGTGGATGAATCCCATGCGCAACTTCGCGCCGAACTTGCCGCACGTCGCAAGTGACCCTCGTCAAACGAGAACATCCAGAAGCCCGCACCGAACTACGTGAAGCTGCGTTCTAGTACGACGATCAGCAATTGTATCTTGGTGACGACTTCTATGACGCGATCGACACCACGATCCAGCGTGTACTTAATTGGCCGGATGCCGCCCCAGTGTTCCCGGGTTGGGATGAACTGCCCGTGGTGCGAAGTGCAAGCGTGAGCGTGTTTCCCTACCGGGTGATCTATTACCTCACCGACACGAGCGTGGTGATCCTTACTTATGCGCACCATCGCCGTAAGCCAGGGCATTGTCAGCATCGTCTCGACGGTTAAATCCGGTCCATTAGCGTCGGGTTTTTCGGTTTATCTGGAGAGTAGAGCATCCTAACTAGAAGGCTACCTCTCCAATGTCGTCTTTCCGGTGAGAGTGCTATTTCTTATGGTTGGTGACTCCGGAAAACCACCATGCCGCGTTTAAGGCGCTCTAACTTCACTACCGTTCATCCGGCTGTACCCGCAGAAAACGATGTTTCCCTCCTGTCGCCACTGTCACCAAAAAATCCCGCAACATTAGCGACACAACCGCAACACCGACTAGCCTTAAGTGCATGCCCATACTTGTCCTTCCTCAACGGAAGTCCTGGAACCGGCAAGACGACTCTGGCCCGAAGGTGAGTAGCCGATCATCCATTGAGTGTCGCCTTGGATATAGACACCATACGCAGCATGGTTGGTGGGTGGCGTGACGATGAGTCCAACGCCGGGAAACTGGCCCGCGACCTTTCACGTTCCATGATTCACACACCGACAGCAGCGTTGCCGGAACTCGAGGATAGGAAGGGTAAGCATGATCCAAGCGGAGTACAGGGCACAGTTGAGGAGAATCCTCAATACAGCTCCGATCAGCCTGAATGAGTTCTGTGCCAAAACACCAGCTTGGTCTCGCCCAGTCTGCGACCACCTCAGCATTGACACAGCCACACGCGCGTACCGGGTCAAGGCGGATTATGCTCCACCAAATCAGCAGGTAGAGGCTATGAGTCCTAGTCAAGGTCCCAGTTTCAAGCCGACCCACAGACCTAGTATGGGACCACGGGCAGCAACGGCGCTGTCCGCAGGGATTGGAGGACCCCATGCGTACTATCGTGATTACCGGTGGAATCTCCGGTATCGGTAAGGCTCTGGCGGATACGATCCGCGCGGCTGGCGATAAGGTCATCACCGTTGACCTCAAGGACGCTGACGTTAACGTCGACCTCACCACGGTTGAGGGACGCGAAGCACTCGTGGAGCAGGTGCGGGAACTGTCTGGTGGAAAGATTGATGGAATCGTGGCGAACGCTGGTTTGGCGGCGCCTGTCGCCGCGACGATTGGCGTGAACTATTTCGGTGCTATTGCGACGCTTGAGGGGTTACGGCCTCTGCTCGCTGGCTCGGATGCACCGCGTGCGGCACTCACCACGTCGATGGCGTCGCTGCACCCGAACGATGAGAAACTCGTTGACCTGTGCCTTGCGGGCGATGAGGAGGGTGCGCTGGCTCGCGCCGAGGAACTGGCAGCCGATCCACAGACGGGTGGTTTGATCTATGGTTCGTCGAAGGCTGCGATTGCTCGGTGGATGCGCCGGGTGGCACCCACGGCGGAGTGGGCTGGCGAGAACATTCCGCTGAACGGTGTCGGGCCGGGTGTGGTGTTCACGCCGATGACCGCTGACCTCACTGCGACACAGGAGGCGCGCGAGGGTCTACTTGAGATGGTTCCGATGCCGCTCAATGGCTTTATGGAAGCCCAGGTTGTCGCGGATGTTCTGGATTTCCTGATCTCGCGGAAGAACACTCATCTGTGTGGTCAGATCATCTTCGTTGACGGTGGTTCCGATGCGGTGATTCGCGGGGATTCCACCTGGTGATCCATGCTCGGACACAAGGGAGGGCTTCTGCCCTCCCTTGTGCTGTGCGCCCTGTTGGCACACCATGGCAATCCTTCTGCTTCACGACGAGTCCCTCCCTCTCCACACCACTCACCGCCCCACCCGTACCCGGCAGGGGCGGGGCACCCTCGATAGGATTGAAGGGCGACTTCCGCTGATACCGCTGCTCATCCGCGTGGCCCTGTCGCATTCGTGTTTGGCGGCGGTGGTGTACGCGGGGCTGTTGAGGCTGGCCAGGTGCGCGCGCCTTGAGTCCGGTATCACCCCTGATCGAGAGGGACCGCGCATGAACCTCGCCCGCACCCTCGCCACGACCAGTCGAGTGCTCCGCCAACTGAGCCACGACCGCAGATCCCTCGCCCTACTGCTGGTTGCGCCAAGCCTTCTCGTTGGTCTCTTCGCATGGCTGTTCACCGACACGCCCATGTTCAATGCGGTGGGTCCGGCCATCCTCGCACTGTTCCCGTTTGTGGTCATGTTTCTCATCACAAGCGTCACGACCCTGCGCGAACGCCGCTCAGGGACCCTCGAACGCCTACTGACCACCCCGATCGGCAAGTTCGACTTCATCCTGGGATATGCGCTCGCCTTCGGATTGGCCGCGATCGTACAGGCAGTGATCACGGTGCTGTTTGCCGTCTATGTATGTGGACTGTCAATCGGCGGACCGCTGTGGCAACTAGGCCTTGTGGCTATTGTGAATGCGCTACTCGGCACCGCACTTGGACTGCTCGCGAGCGCCTTCGCGCGCACGGAGTTCCAGGCGGTCCAGTTCATGCCCGTTCTGGTGATTCCACAGATCATCTTGGGCGGAATCTTCATGCCACGCGACCAGATGCCTAATGTCCTCTACGCCATCTCCCATTGGCTTCCGCTCAGCCACGCGATTGATGCCGTGGACGCGGTTGCGACTGGTAGCGAGAGTTGGGATGTGTACGGCCCACTCCTCATCACGCTCGCATTCGTGGTGGGCTGCGTTTTGCTCGCGTCGTTGACGCTGCGCCGCCGCACACCGTAGTGACGCTCTCACCGCACCACCTCGTTTGAGAGTTACCAAAAGTGCACCCACACTGTGTGAGAGCACAGATATCTGCGCTCTCACACCCGCCGAGTCATCGAGAGCGAGAGACCACAGCACCCATACCGTCGACCATTTCTAACAGCACTGTTATATTAGTGCTGTGATAAATTCTGACGATCCCACCGAGATCGACTACTGGGGGCCACTGCTCGACCTGCAGGCCGCGCTCGACGCACAGATCGCGAGTATCTACACCGACCACGGACACCAGGGGGTCCGCACCCGCTTCGCATACCCGATGATTCGCCTTGCGCACCGCGGCCCGATGACGATCTCCGAACTTGCACAAAGCCTCGGGCAGACGCACTCTGCGGTGAGCCAAACGGTCATGGCAATGCGCAACCGCGGACTCGTGGATTCCGTGCCCGGAACCGATGCCCGCACCAAGGTCGTCGCACTCACCGAGGAGGGCACGGCGCTCATCCCCTTCCTCGAAGCTGAATGGCGCGCAACCGAAGCCGCAATCGCGGAACTCGACGACGAACTGCCATCAGGCTTGCACGACTACGTACGCAACGTGAACGAGCGCCTGCAGAAACGCAGCTTCGCCGACCGGATCAAGCACCATCTGAGCCTCTCCGACATTCAAGGAGACGCATCGGAGAGCCACCAGTGAACCGTTGGGGATTTCTCGACCTCCGTCCGCTCAAGGCAAGCGCACCGTTTCGGAGACTATGGATCACCGGCCTACTGACCTCGTTCACGCAGCAGATGGTGACCGTCGCGGTCCTGCATCAGGTGTGGGAACTGACGCGCAGCCCGCTGTGGACGGGCGCCATCGGTGTTGCCTCTGCGGTTCCGATGATCCTGTCGAGTTTCATCGGTGGAGCAATCGCTGATGCCTTCGACCGCCGGGCAATCATCCGCTGGTCTGTTGTCGCACAGATACTGATCACTGCGGGCTTGGTTGCTCAGGCGGCGGCTGGCCTAGACAACATCTGGGTCATCTTGGCGCTCGTAGCACTCAACGCCGCATCCAACGGGATCGGTATGCCCGCGCAGCGTTCGCTGACCACTCGGTTACTCCCCCGTGACCTCATTGCTTCCGGCATCGCGTTGCAGATGGTCAGTTTCCAAGCCTCTGCAATCGTCGGGCCTGCTGCCGGTGGATTCATGATCGCGTGGGCGGGTGCTGCGTGGGCCTATGCGGCCAAGTTGATCGTCATGCCGGTGGCTCTCTACGCTGCCATTTGCCTACCCAAGATCGAACACCTCAAAACGCCCGACCGAGCTTCGCTGCGGTCAATCGTTGACGGGGCCCGCTACATCAACCGAGACCGGGTGGTTCGCGGCAGTTTCGGCGTGGACCTATTCGCAACGCTCCTGGTCATGCCGATTTCCCTGTTCCCCATGATTAACGAGATTCGGTTCGGCGGTTCAGCCGAAACCCTAGGTTTGTTCCTCAGCGCGATGGCTGCGGGTGGGATTTTTGTCAGCCTGTTTTTCTCGGGGCACATCACCCGGGCAGATCGCGCTGGCGCCGTGCAACTGTGGGCTGCTGCGGCCTGGTGTGTGGCTCTCGCGGTGTTCGGCATTGCTGGGCCGCTGTGGTTGGCGTTATGTGCGCTGGCTGCGGCGGGAGCGGCAGATTCAATCTCGGTGTTGTCCCGCGCTGCGCTCGTGCAACTCTCAACGCCGGACAGTCACCGTGGGCGGGTATCTGCGGTTGACCAGGCAGTCGGTGCGGGTGGACCGGATCTTGGTAACGCTCGCGGAGGACTTATTGCTGGGCTCACGTCGGCGCCGTTCGCGCTCGTGTCAGGCGCTGTCGTCGCACTCGCTGGTATCGGCTGGATCGCAGTGCGCAACACTGAACTACGCCGGGTGCGAATCAGTGATCTACGAGAACCTGGCGATCACGTCTAAATCCTGCACCCTCACGTTCCGCACTCACACCAATTGAGAGTGACGACGATCCGGTTACGTGCCAGATTTCCTCGCGTTGGAATAAGAGTGGCGGATGGGATGTTGCAGTCGGTCCGAGCATGATCTCCCTCGTTCCTTTCACGTGTCCCTCCACATCTGCGTCTCCCACCGATACGCTCTTACCCCAAGGAGTTCTCGTGTCCACACCTGCCGCCTCCACTTCGCCAACCTCCAACTCAGCCACCCCAACATCCGAACCGCACGTCGATCAGGGCGCACAACACCGCACGCAACCGACCACTCTGCCGAGCCTGGCGGACCAGGTGGACCGGCTCGTCGCCAATGGGATTCCAGAACTAACCGGCATCCCCGCTGAGGCGCTCCGCGATTTCGCGGAGGCGCATGGCGCTGACCATACGAATGCATTGCTCGTGATCAACCGGGAACACGCACGGCCTTCGCAACTTGCGTCGCTGCTCACCCGTGCTGGAAAGCCAGGGTTTGTGGTCGCGGACATGACAGATGTCGATGACTTCGCGCCAACTGACGTTGAGGCACCCGACGCTGCGATCTACCTCGTGCACGATCTGGACCGAGGCGACCACCTCGCCAACTGGAGTCCGGCTGAGGCGATACCTGAGATCGCAGGGCGTGACCGTTCACCTGTACTACTGCATGAGGGCATCTTCTGGGTCCTGCAAAGCCCCGACGTACTCGAACGCAACCTCTGCTTCATGACCGTTGGCTCACGGTTACGCAAACCCAACGGAAAGTTCGACTCACGCACACCGGCCATCTGGATCAGCAACGGAACCGGGCGGGACGGAGCCGAACGCCGTAATGCACCGAAGGTTGGCTGGTGCTGGTGGAACAACCGCCACACGTGGCTCGGCTTCGCGTCAGCCTCGCACCGTTCCGCCTAGTCCAGGCTCCGCCTCTCCCAACCAAAATGAACGTGCAGGCTTTAATTGTGCGCGCGCATGCACACGTAATTCCCTACACGTTTACGGACGCCAGGTCAGTCAGACCGCGTATTCGGCCTGGAACCACTCCCACAGTTCGCCGGAGCACTGCACAACCCGCGAGCGCCAGTCGTGGATCGCGCCCTCCTCGGCAGAATCGGAGACGGACTTCACCACGCGGATCGGAATCCCATACTGCTGGGCCACCCAGATGTACACGTAGGTTTCCATGTCCACGAGCGAACCGCCGAGGGACACGATGAGATCGACCTGCTCCTGCGACTGCACGAACACGTCTCCGGTGGCGATGACCAATCCCTCACGCCCGGTCGACACTCGCTCGGGCACAACCATAGACTTGCCGCGCACTCCCTCAAGATCGGCCACGTCATGCTGGATGGCCTCAGAGATGTCGTAGATCCCCAACGGAACCCGCCCGCCAACGGAACCGGCGGTACCGAGCACGACCACCTCGTCGTACGTCCCGCGTTCCAGGGCGCGGGTCAGCTCCAGACCGGCGCGTAACTTGCCGGCTCCGGTGACTAGCCGGTCAAACCCCTCGATCGATTCGGGGAAGGCGTCAAGTTCGATGGCAAGGGCGGCGACAAGAAGTTTCACGCCTCGATCATCGCATCGAGCACCGGGTCCCGCCCACCCCAACCAGCAGGAGCTTTACCCAGAGTGGCGCATACCACACACTATTTCCCCGATTTTTGCGCCAAAGTTTGAACACCGAAATCTTTGGATACAACAGGACGGTTAGCATTGAGTCATGTCCACACCAAAGAATGCACAAGCAACGGACGTTGCGCGGCGCCAGGAAGCTGAGCAGGAAATGCCAGCCTCGATGCGCGCTGACGTCAACCTCCTTGCCACACTGCTCGGACAGGTCCTGCGTGAAAGCGGCTCTGAGGGACTCTTCGAGGATGTCGAACGTCTGCGTACTGCAACGATCGAGGCCTACACGGACCCGAGCCCAAGCGCATATGACCGAGCCGTTGACATCGTTAAATCATTCTCGCTGGACCGAGCAAACGAGGTTGCCCGCGCCTTCACCTGCTACTTCCATCTGGTTAACCTGGCGGAGGAGCACTTCCGTATCCGTTCGTTGCGTTTCCGCGACAACGATTTCAATTTCCCCAAGAAACACGGTGCTGTGGCCGAGGCCTACGCACAGTTGTCCGAGGAGATCGGCAAGGAAGAGGCACTCAAGCGTCTGCAGTCAATTCGTTTCCACCCGGTCTTCACTGCGCACCCGACTGAGGCCCGCCGTCGTGCCGTGTCCACGTCGATCCGACGCATCTCCGGGTTCTTGACGGAGCTCGAGTCGGTGTCGGAAGGCGGCACCGAGTCGACTCGTATCCGTCACAAGTTGATCGAGGAGATCGACACCCTGTGGCGGACCGCGCAGTTGCGTTCGCAGAAGCCGACACCCGAGGCCGAGGTTCGCGCGATCATGGCCGTCTTCGATGACACCCTGTTCACTGCGGTTCCGCACATGTATTCGCGCATGGATGGTGCGATCAATGGGGATGTCTCCGGTGCGACGGCTCCGGTTGTTCCGCCATTCCTGCGGGTCGGCACCTGGGTTGGCGGTGACCGTGATGGCAACCCGTTTGTGACTGCCAAGGTCACGCGCTCTGCCGCGGCCATCGCCTCTGAACACGTGCTGATGGGGTTGGAAAACGTGGCTGTCCGCGTTGGCCGTGGCCTGACCCTTGACGCAGAGACCACCCCTCCAAGCGAGGAGCTCAAGGCGCTCCTTGCCCGACTGCGCAATGCCGATGAGGAGCGCGCCGCGGACATCGCGAAGCGTTCCCCCAACGAGCCACACCGTCACGCGGTTCTGCTGATTGCACGTAAGATCCACGCGACTCGCGCACGCAACGCGGACCTCGCGTATGCGACCCCGGACCAACTCCTTGAGGAGTTGCGCACGGTCCAGGACTCACTCGTCGCGGGCGGCGCCAAGCGTCAGGCCTACGGTAACCTGCAGCACCTGATCTGGCAGGTGGAGACGTACGGCTTCCACCTGGCTGAGCTTGAGTGCCGTCAACACTCCGAGGTGCACCGTCGGGTGCTCGCGGAACTTGAGTCCGGCGAACCGCTGAGCGAGACCGCTGAAGAGGTCCTTGAGGTGTTCCGTGCGATCTCCTATATCCAGGATCGGTACGGTCCGCGTGCGGCTGGCCGTTACATCGTGTCGTTCACGACCTCGGCAGAGGATCTGACCAACGTGTACAAGCTGGCACGGGCCGCGGTTGGCTCGCACGGCAAGATGCCGGTCTTGGACGTTGTGCCCCTCTTTGAGACTTTCGATGACCTGCAGGCTGCCCCTGGCATCATGAACGAGGTCGCGTCTGCTCCTGAGTACGCTGAGCGTCTGGCGCAGACGGGCAACAGGGTCGAGATCATGCTGGGGTACTCGGACTCGTCCAAGGATGTCGGGCCGGTGGCCGCGACCCTCGCCCTGTACGAGGCTCAGGAACTGCTCGCCAAGTGGGCGCAGGACAACGACATCGAGTTGACCCTGTTCCACGGCCGCGGTGGCGCTCTCGGCCGCGGTGGCGGTCCAGCTCACTCGGCTATCCTGGCGCAGCCACCACACTCGGTGGATGGCCGCTTCAAGTTGACCGAGCAGGGTGAGGTCATCTTCGCGCGCTACGGCAACTCGGAGATCGCGATCCGTCACGTGGATCAGGTTGCCGGTGCGATCCTTGAGGCCCTCGCCCCTTCGAACGAGAAGCGCACCGCTGACGCGGCGCAGAAGTACGCGCACGTGGCCAAAACCATGGAGACTGCCTCGCGCGATCACTTCTTCAAGTTGGTTAAAGCCGATGGCTTCGCACCGTGGTTTGCAACCGTCACCCCGATGGAGGAGGTCGGTCTGCTGCCGCTTGGTTCGCGTCCGGCTCGCCGCGGTCTGTCGGTTGAGTCGCTTGAGGATCTGCGTGCCATCCCTTGGGTGTTCGCGTGGACTCAGGCCCGCATCAACCTGGCCGGCTGGTTTGGCCTGGGTGCGGCACTTGAGGCAGTTGGCGACCTTGACGTGCTTCAGGAGGCGTACACGGAGTGGCCGCTGTTCCGCACCATGATCGACAACGTCGGCATGTCGTTGGCCAAGACCGACTTCCGCATCGCTCAGGGGTACCTGTCCCTTGGCGACCGCGACGATCTGGCTCAGTTGGTTCTCGACGAGATGGCCCGCACCTCCGAGTGGGTCACCAAGATCGTCGGCGGCGAGGAGCTGCTGTCCAACAAGCCGGTTCTGAATCGGGCGGTCAAGCTGCGCAGCCCGTACGTGGACGCACTGTCGCTCATCCAGTTGCGGGCTCTGCACGCGCTGCGTAACGCCGATGAGTCGGCCGAGACCGATCCTGAGGTACAGCGCCTGCTGCTCCAGTCCGTGTCAGGTGTTGCGGCTGGACTGCAGAACACCGGCTGACCCTTGGACATCGCGTGTGGCCGGGGCACCCAGGAGAATCTGGGCGCCCCGGCCACAAGCGTTTTTTGATTGGCGACGAGTCCCCGCCTCTCAGCGCAGGGTTACGCGGGTGGGTTGGGACTCGTCGATAAGCAGATGCCCACGGGACTTTGTCAGTTGTGCACGTCCTCTCATTTGCGGACGATTCTTAGCGCGTTCAGTTGCGAAACGGCTCTGAGCAAGATTGAGTTAGGGAAGTAGAGTTTCACGCACCTTTGGAGCAACCCATGACCGGACAGGACCCATACGTATCCGATACAGCGGAGGACCCGCAGCCCAAGACTTCCCGGCGCCCGAGCATCGGTGAACTCGTGGGGCAGGTGTCCGAACAGTTTGCTCGGTTGCTGCGCGCAGAGGTTACGTCGTACACAAACGAGTTGAAGGCCAAGGCCACCAAGTCGGCCCTTGGCATTGGGCTCTTGGCGGCTGCGGGCCTTCTTGCGCTGTACCTGCTGGGGGTTCTGCTGGCTGCCGCAGTGGCCGGTTTCGCCAATCTGATGCCGGTGTGGGCCGCCGCGCTGACCGTAAGCGGTATCCTGCTTCTGATCATCGCTGGCCTCGCACTGGTTGGCGTGAAGGCACTCAAGAACAACGTGCCGCCCATGCCCAAGGAGGCCGTCAACCGGATCAAGGAAGATCTCTCGTCCATCAAGGAGGACATCAAGTGAGCACTCCGCGTGAAATCGACCCAGAGGTTCAGGCCGCTCGTGATGAACTTGCCGCATCGCTGGACGAACTCCTCGACCGCGTACATCCACGCACCGTTGCCCACGAGTTCACCTCCGCGACAAAGCAGGCAGCCACCGATGCCGCCAGTTTCGTGACCGGCGGCGGTCTACCGCACGGCGATGAGGATGCCTCCCGCGCCCGAAACGCCAAAGCCGCTTTGGGCGTAGCGGTCGGCGGAGCTGCGCTCTTGATCCTTTCAGTGTTGACCAAGCGGAAGAAGTAATCACGAGTGTCACCTGTTCGAGGACGTAGCCGCGTGTGAGCGGCAGGCTGTCACGCAGATTCAAGCCTGCGACCCCTACCTGGCGCCGTTCTGGTAGTTCCACGACCGACGGCTCTGCCGGGTTGTCCGATGACATACGTTCGGGTGCCTCAGTGCGTTCGCGCGTGCTTGCGGGAATTCTCGCGATGATGATCGTGACGGTGTCAGCCACCGGCGTGATGCTGTACTACCTGTTGCACCGTGACATGTTGACCCGAGTAGACGAATCCCTGAAACGGACCACCTACGAATTCGAACACATTCTCGAAAACCCCGTGTCACCGCGGACTCGGGAACCCTACCCCGATGCGTCGGCACTGTTGTACGAGGTGATGCAGAACACGGTGCCTGCCCCGCACGAGGGTTTCGCCGCGACGGTTGGAAACACCCTGCGCTGGACCGCGCCGTCGAACGTGGACCTGCGTCTTGAGGATGACCCTCAGTTCCTGTCATGGGCGGTCTCGGTCCCCCTGACCGATGAGGTGTTCCTACGCTCCGTCACGACCGACACCTCCAGTTACCGCGCCGTCATCCTGCCTGCGAGCGTCTCCGGGGACACGAGCGACGGACGTTACATCGTGGCGTTCGACACCGACGCAGAGGTCTCTGACCTTAATGCCGTCTTCATCCCCTACATCTGGGTGTCCATCGGCGCGCTCGCATTGGCCACGCTGGTCTCCTGGTTCGTGACAGGGCGCATGCTGTATCCGCTGCGTGCGCTCGGCGAGACCGCACGGCAGGTTTCCGAACGCGATCTGTCCCAGCGCATCGACGTCCGTACGAAGGGTGATCTGGCTGAGTTGACCGCCACCTTCAACTCCATGCTGGACCGGGTTGAAAACGCGGTCACCGCGAACCGTCAGCTTCTCGACGATGTGGGCCACGAACTGCGCACCCCCGTCACGATCGTGCGCGGTCACCTTGAGTTGCTCGATCCCTCAGACCCGGATGAGGTCACCGAGACACGAGATATCTCGCTCGAAGAGCTCGATCGTATGGCAGCGCTCATTGACGATCTGCTACTGCTTGCGAAGGCCGAGAAGGCTTCCTTCGTGAAACTCGGACCTGTTGATGTGGACGATGTGCTCTCGCGAGTGTTCGTGAAGGCGCAAGCCCTGGGTGAGCGGGACTGGTCGATCGACGCCAACACCGGCGCTTGGGTGCTGGCGGACGAGCAACGGCTCACACAGGCGCTCCTGCAGTTGTGCGAAAACGCGGTGAAGTACTCTGACGAGGGCTCGGCGGTGGCCCTGCGTGCGCAGGTCGTCTCACCGGAGTTGGACGAGCCCGCACGGGTTGTGCTGAGCGTTGCAGACGCCGGCGTTGGCATTCCTGCCGATGAGTTGGAGCTGGTGTTTGAGCGATTCACCCGCGGGTCCGATACCAAGCGCGTCCAGGGTTCAGGACTTGGTCTGTCTATCTGCCAGGCAATCGTCGTGGCCCACGGGGGTGAGCTTACTGCGATATCGACGCCGGGCGAGGGATCGACCTTCTCCATTGCACTCAACGTGGAGACAACCAACCGGGACAAGTCTGCGGAGGACCTATGACACGGATCTTGATCATTGAGGACGAGGAGCGGATCGCCTCCTTCATCTCGAAGGGATTGCGCGCAGCCAAGTACGAACCATTCGTCGTGGGTAGCGCACGGGAGGCCCAGATCGCGCTTGGCGCCGGGAGTTTCGATCTCGTCTTGCTCGATATCGGGCTGCCTGATCAAGACGGACTCACCCTGCTCAAGCAGTTGCGTTCCGAGGGCGTGACTCTGCCCGTTATCGTCCTGACCGCCCGCACCAGCATTGATGACACGGTTGCCTCCCTTGAAGGTGGCGCGGACGACTATATGGCCAAGCCCTTCCGCGTTGAGGAGTTGCTTGCGCGAATCAAGTTGCGCGTACGCGACTCGAACGATCAGACCGTGGATTCCGACAACAGGTTCACCAACGGTCCACTGCGCATAGAACTGCTCACCCGACGGTTCTTCATTGGCGACAAGTCGATTGAACTGTCGGCCCGTGAGTTCGAACTCGCCGAGACCTTCATGCGCAACGTGGACATCGTACTCACCCGAGAACAGTTGCTTTCACGCGTCTGGGGTTATGACTTTGACCCCTCATCGAACGTCGTGGACGTGTACGTGCGCTATCTGCGCGCCAAGGTCGGGGCGCAATGGTTCCTGACCGTACGCGGGGTCGGCTATCGCATGCCCCGCGCCTAGCCACTCGCAGCCCGTTTCCCCGCCGATGGGGTGCTTTTCGTCCGATTCCTCATAATTAGTATGGGCCTTCGGGCGAAAAACACCCCCATCGGCTTGAAAAGCGATATCAGCAGCGGATCAGCAATCCCGAATTGGGGTTCAAGGCACGATAAAGGGGCCACACGAACAACGTGCGGCCCCTTGACTGTTCCCCGGATGAGCGAACTAGTCAGCAGACTTCGCGGAGCCTGCAGACTTCGGGGAAACAGGGCTCTTAGGCGATACCGGGGACTTCGGTGAGACCGGAGACTTCGGTGAGACCGGGGACTTCGGTGAGACCGGAGACTTCGGTGAGACCGGAGACTTCGCCGACACCGGAGACTTCGCCGACACCGGAGACTTCGCCGACACCGGAGACTTCGGTGAGACCGGGGACTTCGCCGACACCGGACTCTTCGGGGACACTGGGCTCTTTGGTGAGATCGGCGTCTGCGCGCTGACCGGAGTCACTGGAGTTTTCGCGGACACCGCGCTGACCGGCGTGATAGGCGTGTTGGCACTCACCGGAGACGCCGCCGTGACCATTGTCTGGCCCTGCGTGTCAGTCGGCTGCGGGGTTGCGGTCTCGGTGGGGACTACAGCGGCCTCACCGTTCTGTTGTGGCGTGATCGAGACATTGTCGACCTTGGCATCGCTTGGGTTCGAGATGAGGCTTGCGGCTGCAACCGATCCGGTCACAGATACCAGACCCAAAGCACCCGTCATCACCCAAATGGTAGGGACCTTCACGGCATTCTCCTTACGTCAGTGGGTTGCTTCAGCGATCGTTGTCAGATCGGGGACCATGGTGCTGGGGCAACCCGTTGCTCTTACGTTCCTCACTATGACTGACACAGATTAGCCAACGAGGAGAAGGAGATGAGAATCCTCTCATCTTTCCTCGAACAGTTCGAGAAAAGCACTCTGATCAGCAACGAGACCTATGCAACAGGTGCAGAGACCCGCGAGAAAAGCTCTTCAGCGACCTTGAGACGTGCGATCGCGGAGGTTTCCCACTGGGGGTCCTCCTCATCGCGGGCTCCCGCGATAAGGGTCAGCACCACCGCAGCCGACCGTGCATAGAGTCCGGCCACCGATATCCCCTGAAGTTCCAGATAGCGCGCGAACTCGTTCAAGTAATAGTCCACAAACTCCGGCACGTGACTGTAGCGCGCATCCAGGGTTGGCAGAACCGCGAGGTGCCCAACAAAACAAGCCAGATCGTCGATAAGGTATCCCGGCCCCGCGGAGTCAACGTCAATGAGACCGCAGATACGACCGTCCTCAACAAAGATGTTCGCCTCGTAGAAATCGCCGTGGTTGGTCACACGCGGACCGCGTTCAGCGGTGTGCAGAACGTCATCGATACGTTTATTGAGGCTGTCAATGCGCGCGCTCTGCGCAGGGACCGCGGTGCGTGCCGCATGTGCGTACCAACTGAGCCGGTCAGTCCATGCAGGACGGGCTTCGACTGTGGACAGAGCCTCGGGAAAGGTCGTCAACAGCGCAACAATCTGTCCACCTGAAATCGGCGGTGTGCGCGCTTCCATGATCGCACGTGCCATCGGAACGCCAGGAACGGTCTTGAGCGCGACCACCTCGTCCACGGGAGTACCCACCACTTCGGGAACCGGTACCCCTGCTTGATGCAACAGCACATGTTTACGCCAAAGCAACTGCGCGTCCTTACGTAGGACCTTCAGGAACAACCAGTCGCTCTGCCCCGCAAATTTGGCCTTGAGCACGGCACGACGCAGTGGGCGGTAAGACACCGTGTTCAAATCGACCAGTTCAGAGCCGGAACCCCATACGGCCTGTACACGCTCAGGAATACTCGCGGTCGCGAGTCCAGGAAGGCCGGGGTCATTGGGATGTTCCCAGAAAACCACTTCACCGCGCTCACTCGACATGCGCACGACGTTCTTTATCTCAGGGTCAATCTTTTCTGTTGTTCCCACCAGATAAATCGGAGCGTTTGGCTCCTCCACCTCACCGGCGTCAATCACCTCAAACAACCCAGACACTCCGGCACCTGGACGATGATGCAGTTCAACAAGATGAGCGTTCTTGTGCACACCCGCCGATGCGTACATGCCGGAGATCATCTCCAGCACCTCTCCATTGGAGAAGAGCTCTACCTGCTCAGCTTCGCTCCATTGAGAATCTCGCATAGCCACCTAATTCCGTGGGTCACCTCTCGGCCGTTCAAAGCCATTGAACCACTTCTTTGCGCTTCTAGCGCGTCCGTTTTGAGGACTAAGAGGTGAATTACGCAACGAAAAATGGCCCAAAAGCGCTCTCTCCGCTCCATTTAAGGCTCGCCAAAGCGCGGGTAGAACACGAGAACTTCCTCTACCCGATGGTGTCCACGTCTACAAATGGTGTAGAGAAACTACAGGTGTTCCCTGAGCGCGCCTGAATCCGTGGGCACAGTTCCACGCTGGTCAAGAAGGGCCAGCACCTCCGCTTGGCGATACCGACGGTGCCCACCAAGGGTTCGTATCGACGGAAGCTTCCCCGCGTTAGACCAACGCGTCACAGTTTTTGGGTCGACTCGAAACAGCGCCGCTACTTCACCCGGAGTGAGTAACACCTCGGGTCCTTCACCGTGCTCAGACATTGTTGTACCTTCCCACGTAGCGATCTGGCTTACGGATGTAAATGGGGGTGCGTGTTCAGATCGCTTCGATTCCTCCATTATTCCAAGCACACTGTTTCCCACCGAGCCATTAACCGTGACATATCTCACAACATATCGCAGAAATTGCTCGATGCGCGTGCAAGCCGTTTCGCCTCCAGAAAAACCCGTGTCTCAAGTAGTAATCTCATCCAGTTTCAAGGTACGGTTGTTCCACGAACAGATTTATTTGAACACGGGGCCGCCCGCATATAGGGCCCGCCCCGCACTACGTTGAGGGGGTCGGAGCCATGGGCCGCGGCCGTCAGAAGGCAAAGCAAACAAAGGTTGCGCGCGAACTCAAGTACGCAAGCTTTGAGCCAAACTACGAAGCGCTTGAGCGGGAACTGAGCGGACGTCGATCAGACGTTGCCACCACCTCTCGCTACGACAGCGATGACGAGTACGACAAAGACCCGTACTCGGATTGGTCAGACGAGCGGTAATCGCTGCCTCCTATCGCGTTGGTGTGTCCTCTTCTTAACGTTTAGTTCGTTCCAACGTGCGTGCTGCGTCGCCTCCGGCGTTGTTGTGTCACGCCTTCGCCGCGAGATCTCTTGTTATGCCCAATTAGGCACTTCGTCGTATGGTGTTTTGTCCTTATAGACACGTGAATATACTGGTGGGCCCCGTTCATCGAACGGGGCCCACCACTATTTCAAGAGACTCTTCCTGTTTAGCGGTATTCGCCCAAGAGCCGGACTGAACCGCCCTCCACGCCCTTCGCACCGCGAACCAGGTTAGCGTTTGCCGCCTCGTCAGAGTCGGCCGCAATCGTACCGAGGACCCAGGAGTCCACTCCCAACGCGGAGAGGCGCTCAAGGGCTGCATCCGCCCCGTCTTTGCCAACGATGGCGATCATTCCGATGCCGAGGTTCAGAGTGTGCTCAATATCGTTCCACGGCACGTTGCCCAGTTCCCGCATGACCTTGAACACTGCAGGCACTTCCCAGGCTGCACGGTCAATGGTCGCCGACAATCCCGCAGGAATAACCCGGGCAAGGTTCTGTGCGGTACCACCGCCGGTAACGTGAGAGAAAGCATGCACTTGAGCTTTGGGATCGCCGGCAAGCGCCAGGCAGTCAGAAGAGTAGACACGGGTGGGCTCGAGCAGTTCCTCGCCAAGCGTGCGGCCAAACTCCTCAACGTTCCGGTCGAGTCCCCAACCAGCGTGCTTGACCACGGCTCGCACGAGGGAGTACCCGTTGGAGTGGATGCCAGACGATGCCATGGCAATCACCACGTCACCGTCTTGTACGCGCTCAGGCCCAAGCAGTTCGTCGGCCTCAACCACACCAACAGCGGCACCAGCCACGTCGTACTCATCTGGTGCAAGGAGCCCAGGGTGCTCGGCAGTCTCACCGCCAACGAGCGCTGTTCCGGCCACGGTGCATGCCTCGGCGATTCCGCGCACAATGTCAGCGACACGCTCAGGCACGACCTTGCCCGTTGCAATGTAGTCGGTCATGACAAGTGGCTTCGCACCGCAAACCACGATGTCATCGACGACCATTCCCACGAGGTCAAAGCCAATCGTGTCGTGCTTGTCGAGCGCTTGCGCGATCGCGACCTTCGTCCCGACGCCATCGGTCGAGGAGGCGAGCAGCGGTCGGTTGTAGTCCTTCAGTTCAGAGGCATCGAACAGGCCAGCGAACCCACCGACCCCTCCGACCACCTGCGGGCCATGCGTGCCTGCAACGGCCGCTTTCATAAGCTCTACAGCACGATCTCCCGCAGCGGTGTCCACTCCCGCTGCTGCGTACGTAATGCCGTCAGTCACTGCTACTCCCAAGGTGTGCGAGGGTCTGGTCACGGGTGCTCAAGCGCGGTCTCGCCGCCCTGAGATACAGAAATCGAGTTGAGGCCGTCTTCTGGGGCGCCAAGCGACCTGGACGGTTCCAGAAGATGCTTGCCCAGGGAATCCTCACCGGGCAACGGGATCGGGTAACTACCGTCGAAGCACGCGGTACACAGGTTTTCCTTGGTCTGCTCGGTGGCTTCAATCATCGCCTCAAGGCTGATGTACCCGAGTGAGTCCGCGCCAAGCGAGGAAGCAATCGCAGAGGTGTCGAGACCATTTGCGATGAGTTCGGCGCGAGACGCGAAGTCGATGCCGTAGAAGCACGGCCATTTGACCGGCGGTGCCGAGATCCGCACGTGCACCTCGGCGGCTCCGGCCTCGCGCAGCATACGAATGAGCGCACGCTGGGTGTTTCCCCGCACAATCGAGTCATCGACGACGACGAGACGCTTTCCACGAATGACCTCGCGTAGAGGATTCAGTTTCAGCCGGATACCGAGGTTACGCAGGGTGTCCGAGGGTTGAATGAACGTACGCCCGACGTAGGCATTCTTGGTGAGACCCTGGCCGAATGGAATCCCGGACTGCTGAGCGTACCCAACGGCGGCTGGTGTTCCCGATTCCGGGACCGGGATGACCAGATCCGCATCGATTGGGTGCTCCTGGGCAAGTTTGCGGCCCATCTCGACTCGCGCAGCATGCACCGACCGGCCCGAGATCGTGGTGTCCGGGCGGGCCAGATACACGTACTCGAAGACACACCCAGCACGCTCCGCCTCGGCAAAGCGGGTGCTACGCAGACCATCGGCGTCGATCATGACCATCTCGCCAGGTTCGATCTCGCGAACAAACGAGGCGCCCACAATGTCAAGGGCCGGAGTCTCTGATGCCACCACCCAGCCGCGTTGTAGCCGACCAAGCACGAGCGGGCGCACACCCTGCGGGTCGCGCGCCGCATACAGCGTGTTCTCATCCATGAACACGAAGGAGAACGCGCCGCGTAGATGAGGCAGGACCTCAAGAGCCGTCTCCTCAAGGGAGTGACCCTTTTTACCCTTCAAGAGTGCGGTGACGAGAGCAGTGTCGGTTGTGTTTCCTCGGGCGAGTTCGCCGCGGGTCTGCTCTCCATAACGCGCACGAACCATCTCCACGAGTTCCGCGGAGTTCACCAGGTTTCCGTTGTGGGCGAGCGCAACTGTTCCACTCTCAGTGTCACCGAGCGTTGGCTGAGCGTTCTCGAATGTCACACCGCCGGTAGTGGAGTAACGACAGTGTCCAACTGCCATGTGTCCGCTAAGGGCGTTGAGTTTGATTTCGTCGAAGACCTGGGACACGAGTCCCAAATCCTTGTAAATGAGGATCTGCTCACCATTGCTGGTGGCGATACCTGCCGATTCCTGACCTCGGTGCTGTAGCGCGTACAGCCCGAAGTATGCGAGTTTTGCTACCTCTTCGCCGGGCGCCCACACACCGAAGACGCCACATGCGTCTTGCGGTCCTTTTTCGCCGGGCAAAAGGTCATGATTCAGAAGTCCATCTCCACGGGGGGCCACTGCTTCATTGTCACATAGGTTTAAGTTCTGAAAACAGCCAGCCTCACCCACCGGACTCCGGCCCGCCCGCTCCAAGCCCTTCGACGGGCGCTCAAGCGGCCCCAGCCATCTCCGCGCAGACGCAGGGCAGTGCGCCCAACCCGACTGATCGTCGCCAATCAAAAACCGTCGAAAGGCGCGTGGAAAGTGCCGTTAACCGATTGCCTTTTTGCGGGCATCTGCTTGACGGATGCTCCGGTTGTCGAGTTGGATCGCGATGAATCCGGCGATCAGTGACGTGATCAAGGTGGTGAACGCCACACACACGGTCAGATAGACACCCCGGTTGATGACACCTGGCGCGGATGTGTTCAACCCAAGGATCAAACCCCCGACAATGCCGACCACGGCACCGACAAAGAAGAACGCACTCAGTTTTGGAGCACGTCGCTTAACCGCCGGGATTGCGTGAGCCTCAATGTCCGCCAATTGCTCCGGAGTCAATTCGCTCGCGTCACGCACCCGGAAACCGGGCTCGGCCGCGGCCTCCTCAAGTGACTCTTGGGTGGGTTCTTCTACGGGCTGTGCGGGTTCATTGCTCACCATTTCAGTCTACCCACAGCAGGACTGTTAACAGTGGGGTTTACCTTGTCTCGCATAACAATGTGCGCCTTCTTCTAGAACCAGACACGCCATACGCTTGCCAGACGTTATCCGTGGCGGACTTGACCATACAGAACAGGAACACCCATGCGTAAGTACAAGCTCTCGATCACCTTGGCGGCGCTCACCGCAGTGGTGATCTCCGCTTGTGCACCAAACGCTGTGGGAGGAGGTGGCACGACGGCCACCGGCGAGTCGGCCACGGAAGTATCGCTCGTCGGTTTCGCGGTTCCCAAGGGTGCCCACGATGAGGCGCAGCGGGCCTTCGCGCAGACCGACGCAGGCACCGGAACCACCTGGAGCAGTTCGTACGGCGCCTCCGGCGATCAGAGCCGAGCGGTGGCCAATGGACTGGGCGCGGACCTCGTGCACTTCTCACTGGAAGGCGATGTCACGCGGCTCGTGGATGAGGGCCTCGTCGCCGAGGATTGGAACTCCGGCGAGCACGCCGGAATCGTATCGGACTCGGTCGCCGTCCTCGTGGTCCGCAAGGGAAATCCCAAGAACGTCACCGGTTGGGAAGACCTCGTCCGCGACGACATTCAAATCGTCACCCCAAACCCAGGCTCCTCGGGAAGCGCACGATGGAATATCCTCGGTGCCTATGGCTCTGTCCTGGCTGCCGGTGGGAACGAAGCCGCAGGCGAGGAATACCTCCGAGCTGTCTTCACCAACATCGCGGCGCTTCCCGGTTCAGGCCGCGACGCAACCACCGCATTCACCTCGGGAACCGGTGACGTCCTCATCTCCTACGAGAACGAAGCCATCCTGGCCCGCCAGAACGGTGAGGACTTCGACTACATCGTTCCCGAGGTCACTTTGCTGATCGAAAACCCGGCAGCGGTCACCGTGGATGCCAAGCCGGAGGCGAAGGCTTACCTTGACTTCCTGTTCAGCCCAGAAGGACAGCAGATCTTTGCCTCCAAGGGGTTCCGCCCGATCGATCCGTCGATCACGGTGGACAACGTTGAAGGTGCAAACGATCCGGCCAACCCCTTCCCCACGCCGCGAGTGCTGCAAACCATCGATGAGACCTTCGGTGGTTGGGATGCCGTGAACCAGAAGTTCTTTGGCGATGACGGTCTCGTGACCCAGATCCAAACCGAGGTTGGGAAGCAATGACAACTTTCGCTCATGGTCCGGACTCCTCGGAGTCCACATCGGACCAAACGGGCACCACTTCGGCGCTGCAGGATGCCCCTGCAGCGCCGAAGGCGCGTAACCCGCGTGGCCCTCGCAAACGCAAGTTCTTCTCGACTGCGGTGTCCTCGACATCTGCGTCTGGAACCCAGCCTTTGACCCGCCCTGCTGCGATCACACTCGGCATCGCAATGATCTGGTTCTCGTTCCTCGTGCTTATCCCCCTCATCGCCATTCTCGTGGAGACCACAGGCAACGGGTGGACGGCCTTCTTCAACGCGATCACCAATCGGCAGACCGCCGCGGCGCTGACGCTCACGGTGGGCACCGCACTCCTCGTAACACTCGTCAACGTCGTGGCTGGCACCGCAATCGCCTGGGTTCTCGTCCGTGATCGCTTTTGGGGCAAGCGACTTCTTGAAATTGTGATCGACATTCCGTTTGCGCTGCCCACCATCGTGGCGGGCCTCGTCCTGTTCTCGCTGTACGGCATCAACAGCCCTATCGGGATCAACGTTGCCAACACCCCAGCAGCGGTGTTCCTCGCGTTCCTGTTTGTAACGCTCCCGTTTGTGGTGCGAACTGTTCAGCCGGTTCTGGCGGAGTTGGATCGGGACGTTGAGGAGGCCGCCGCATCGCTCGGCGCCTCCCGGTTCACAACACTGCGAAAGATCGTGT
The DNA here is from genome assembly GCA_031979385.1 of Timonella sp. Taxonomy (GTDB): domain Bacteria; phylum Actinomycetota; class Actinomycetes; order Actinomycetales; family Cellulomonadaceae; genus Timonella. The sequence goes on from DALZEF010000012.1 coordinate 69,852, forward strand.
TACCAGCGCTCCTGCCCGCGATCACCGCAGGCGCTGCGCTGTCGTTCGCACGGGGTATGAGCGAATACGGCGCTCTCGTAATCCTCTCGGGGAATCTGCCGATGCGCACGGAGGTCGGGTCCGTCCGCATCCTGTCCTACATCGAGAACGGCGACAACGCCTCAGCGGCAGCCGTTGCGGCTATTCTGCTCGTGACCTCGCTCCTGGTGATCGTGCTTCTCGATGTTCTGCAACGAAGGGTGGCCCGCCGTGGTTGAGCACAAACCCACCAAGTATCTACTCCGGGTCTTCGTCATCGCCTACCTGTTCTTCTTGGTTGGCTGGCCAGTCTCGCTCATTGTGAAGCACACCTTCGCGGACGGATTCACTGCGCTACAGCATGCGCTCTCGGACAGTTTCGTCGTGTTCTCGCTCCAGTTGACCCTCGCAGTTGCTATCCAGGCCGTGCTCATCAACACCGTGTTCGGTCTCGCGGTCTCGATTCTCCTGGCCCGCTACGAGTTCCCAGGCAAACGCGCTCTCTCTGCGCTTCTTGATCTGCCGCTCTCGGTGTCCCCGATTGTGGTGGGTCTGGCGCTCATCCTCGTGTATGGGTCTCGCGGTGGCTGGTTTGGCGAGTGGCTGACCTCGCACGGAGTGTCGATCATCTTCTCAACCCCGGCAATCGTCATGGCGACTTCCTTTATCTCCCTGCCGCTTGTGATCCGCGAACTCGTTCCGGTTCTGCAAGAGCGTGGCATTGAGGAGGAACAGGCTGCATCGAGCCTCGGCGCAACCCCTATCCAAACTTTCTTTCGCATCACTCTGCCCGCCATCAAATGGGCGCTCGTGTATGGCGTAGTCCTCACCTTCGCTCGTGCGATGGGTGAGTTTGGCGCGGTCAAGGTGGTGTCCGGCAACTTTGCTGGCAAGACCCAGACCGCAACCCTGCTCGTTGAAGAGCGGTACCAAGATTTTGAAACGTCCACGGCTTACGCAACGGCATTCTTGCTGGCGGCCGTCGCAGTCTCCTGCATCGTGGTGGTGACGTTCCTGCGTAAGGACCACGCCACGGAGCACAAGAAGGGCACCCCATGAGCATCAATGTTCGCAATGTATCTAAGCGTTTCGGTGACTTTGTCGCACTCGACGACGTTTCCGTCTCCATTCCAACCGGCCAGCTCACAGCCTTGCTCGGGCCATCCGGTGGCGGTAAGTCGACGCTGCTGCGTATTATCGCGGGCCTTGAGCAGTTGGACTCCGGTTCCATCGAGATCGCGGGCGTCGATTCAACTGACATTCCCGCGCGCAAGCGCAACGTCGGATTCGTGTTCCAGCACTATGCCGCGTTCAAGCACATGACGGTGGAGCGCAATGTCGCCTTCGGCCTGGAGATCCGCAAGACGCCCAAGGCCGAGGTGAAGAGGATTGTCGACGAGTTGCTGAGTCTGGTGCACCTCCAACAGTTCGCGCACCGGTTGCCGTCACAGTTGTCGGGTGGTCAACGTCAGCGGATGGCTCTTGCTCGCGCTCTTGCGGTGCAGCCTTCCGTGCTCCTTCTCGATGAGCCGTTCGGTGCGCTGGACGCCAAGGTTCGCAAGGAACTGCGTGACTGGCTGCGCCGACTACACGATGAAATTCCTGTGACCACGGTGTTTGTGACGCACGATCAAGAGGAAGCTCTCGAGGTGGCCGATGAAATCGTGGTGATCAACGAGGGTCGCGTGGAGCAGATCGGTTCGCCCGATTCCCTCTACGATGAGCCAGCAAACGAGTTTGTGATGAGTTTCCTTGGCCCTGTCACTCGGCTTGGCAACCAACTCGTGCGTCCGCACGACATTCAGGTGATCTCCTCGGACAGCGGCGAAGATGGTTTCTTTCCCGGTGTTGTGACCCGCACCGTCCGGATCGGGTTCGAGGTCCGTACGGATGTTCTCGTGCAAACACCGGATTTCACCGGTCAGGTGCAGTTCATGGTCTCCCGTGCCGAGGCCAGCACCTTGAAATTGGATTCCGGTTCACAGGTTTGGCTCCGTAAGGCTCCGGGCGCTGCATCGATCTCAAGCACCGCACCGACTGATGCGGTTGTGACGCCGTTCGCGAACTACGCGATTTGATCCGCAATACAAGAGATATCCCCTTGGGCGCCGGTGGGCGTCCAAGGGGATTTTTCATGTATACCCGCTTGTTCCGGACCAAGCAGTGCAGCGGAGTGTGGGGGGGTCGCGGAGCACATCCCTGCCGGAGCGTAACGGAGGTGAGTTCGTCACTAACAGATGTCAGTCAGAGCATGGAGCCAGAGAACCGGTCAACCATGCCGGGTGGCCTGAAGCGGAAGCCATTGTGCCAGGTGTGCGCGTTCGCCTGACGCGCTGACCTTCCCCGATGCCACGCCGTCCTCCCAGCTCAGCATTCCTGTTGCGAGTTCTAGCCACGTATCCATGTCGGTTTCCACGACATTGGGTGGGGTGCCACGGGTGTGTTGCGGGCCGTCAACGCACTGCACCGCTCCTGCAGGTGGTACTCGCACCTCAACCGCATGACCTGGGGTGACCTCCGCGAGTTCTTCGAGCGTGAAGCGTACGGCGGCGAGCATCTGCCTCCGGTCGGTCTCTCCCCGTTTCCAGGCGGAGACGGCTGAGCGGCCAACTGCCGGGTCTGTCCTTCTGCGCGGTGGCATATCTATCCTTTGCATGGTCATGGGCACTCTTGGCCTGCACAACATGGTGGTTTTCCGGAATCACCCACCATGAAAAATCGCATTCTCACCGGAAAATCACCATAGCGGCAGGAAAAGAATTATCCTGCACTGCCTACGCCATCGTAATGAAACGCGATCTTGCGCCGCGGCACGTCCGCATCGGTCAGGGTAACTGTTATTTCCTCGCCAAGAGGCAGCGGCTCATCGGCGGTGACCCGCGCATGCACGGCAGGATCGGGGATCATTATCTCGCCACGGTGCCCGTTCTTGTCATCAGTCTCGACAACAACCCCTGTGAACTGGACACCGATGTGCTCCGCCAAGAGCGCGGCCTCAACGATTCCGATGGTCTCACGAGAGTACGATCCAGCTCGACGGTTCGCGGTGTTCAGCCATTCCGGTAGATAGGGCAGCGCCTCAAGGACCCACTGCGGTACAGGGTACTGCCCGGCAACAGCGAGGCAGATCTCCGTCGTGAACCGATCTCCAAGTCGTCTCAGAGGCGCAGTCACGTGTGCGTAGTGCGCTCCGATAGCGTTGTGCTCTCCAACCTCAGAGCGTGCTACCCCAACATCACCGAGCAGTGGCACTCCCTGCTGGTTGGCGGGCTGCGGTTGGCGCGGGTCGGCTGAGAAGGCGAGGTAGTTCGCGCCTCGGAACAGTGTGGTCGCCTCATGTTGGAATGCCGCATGTTGTGGATTCGAGGAGTCGAGGGTGGCCAAAAAATCGCCGTATGTCAGGTCACGAGGCCAGTCCAGGCCAAGCGCTTGAGCGGTACGGTGCAATCTGGCTAGATCACGGGGGTCTGCCGCCGGAAGAGTTCGCAACACCCCGACCCCACCGCGCAACATGAGTTGCGCAGCACTGATGCCGGTGAGTAGCGAGATTTGCGCGTTGTAGTCCTCAACCGGCAACACGGTCCGGAACTCAAGTTCGAAGGTGTCATCCTCGGTCATGCGCACGACCTGCTCGGGTACGTTCAGGGAAACTCCGCCGCGGGCACGTTCGACCGCAAGACGCAGCGGCCCCACCACACCAAGCAGACGAATGGTTGGGACTCCCACCCGTTCTGCCTCCATCACGTTTGCCAGCGCATCGGAACCATTCGCCGCCGCGCTGTCTTGCCCAAGCGCATCCAACTCGTCGAGAATCTGCTGCGCCCGCTCATAGCTGAACCGAGCACGCGAGCGCACGAGTCCGCGGTGCACCCCGATGTCCGCTATCCTGCCGTCCGCAGAAAGTTCTATCCGCCATACGGCGGCTGGTCGCACCTCATCCGGTAGGAGTGATGCAGCGCCTTCGCTCAGTATCGGTGGATGCAGCGGGGTGCGCCCGTCAGGCGCATAGAGGGTGGTGCCACGGACACGGGCTTCGGCATCAATCGCACCGCCCGAACGGACGAACGTTGCAACATCGGCAATCGCATAGTGCACCACGAACCCCGCGTCGCTGCGGGAGATGTGCACGGCTTGGTCGAGGTCCATCGAGGTTGGCGGGTCGATCGTGATGAAGTCGATGTCGAGGGTGTCGGTCCCGTGGTCGGGGAATGCCTGTGCTGGGTCCCGTCCCTCCAGATTGGCGACGATGTCCTCGGCCTCGCGTGCGACCTCCGCTGGGAAGGCGGCGGGGATGTCCATCTCGCCGCGCAGGCTCTCGAACGCGTCCCGGATGACTTCAGCGACTGTGGGCTGAGGGAGTCCTACGGTAATCACTCTTAGCGGCATACCTCGACGCTACCCTGTGCGGCTGTACTGCCAAAGTTGAACCGCCCTGAAGATCCAACATGGTGGTCTTCCGGAATCGCCCACCATGAAAAATCGCATTCTCACCGGAAATCACCATATTGGTTTGCGGCTGATGCCGCTGAACGCATCAATGTCCTCATACCCCCACGCAAACAAAAACGCGCGGACCCGGCCTGAAGCTGAGTCCGCGCGTGAAGAAAGATTCAAAGGATCAGATGACACCCATTGCCAAGGTGGCGTCGGCAACCTTGATGAATCCGGCGATGTTTGCGCCCGCAACGTAGTTGCCTGGCTGGCCGTACTCGTCTGCGGTCGAGGCGCAGTTGTTGTGGATGTTCTTCATGATCGACTGCAGGCGCTGCTCGGTGTAGTCGAAGGTCCACGAGTCACGCGAAGCGTTCTGCTGCATTTCGAGAGCCGAGGTGGCCACACCACCGGCGTTTGCTGCCTTACCCGGTGCGAAGAGCACTCCGGCGTCCTGGAACGCGGTGACGGCGTCAGGGGTGGTTGGCATGTTCGCACCCTCGGCGACGGCCTTGACGCCGTTTGCGATGAGAAGCTTCGCAGAGTCGAGATCGAGCTCATTCTGGGTTGCACATGGCAGTGCGATGTCTGCCTGGGTCTCCCAGATGTTGCCCTTGGCAAAGAACTTGGCGCCACCGCGACGGTCGGCGTAGTCGGAGACTCGTCCGCGTTCAACTTCCTTGATCTCGCGGATCAGCGAGACGTCAATGCCCTGTTCGTCGAGCACGTAACCAGAGGAGTCGGACAGAGCCACAACGGTTGCACCGAGCTGCTGGGCCTTCTGTGCCGCATAGATTGCAACGTTTCCGGAACCGGAGACAACTACGCGCTTGCCCTCGAAGGAGTCGTTCTGGGTGCGCAGCATCTCCTCGGCGAAGAACACCGACCCGTAACCCGTTGCCTCCGTGCGCACGAGCGAACCGCCCCAGCTGAGGCCCTTACCGGTGAGGACGCCGGACTCGTAGCGGTTGGTAATGCGCTTGTACTGGCCGAACAGGTAACCGATCTCGCGGCCACCAACACCGATGTCACCGGCTGGAACGTCGGTGTATTCGCCGATGTGGCGGTATAGCTCGGTCATGAACGACTGGCAGAACCGCATGACCTCGGCGTCTGACTTGCCGCGTGGGTCGAAGTCGGAGCCACCCTTTCCGCCACCGATTGGCATTCCGGTCAGGGAGTTCTTGAATATCTGCTCGAAGCCGAGGAACTTGATGATTCCGAGGTAAACGGATGGGTGGAAACGCAGGCCGCCCTTGTATGGGCCGAGCGCGGAGTTGAACTCAACGCGGAAACCACGGTTTACCTGGACGTGCCCCTGGTCATCGACCCAGGGCACACGGAAGATGATCTGCCGTTCAGGTTCGCAGATACGCTCAAGGACAGCGGCGTCGGTGTACTCAGGCTTCTTGGCGAGGACCGGAGCGAGCGAGTCGAAGACCTCGCGCACCGCCTGGTGGAATTCTGCTTCACCCGGGTTGCGGCGCAACACTTGTTCAAAGATTGGAGCGAGCTGACCTTCCATCGCGGTGGTCTCCTTCATGTCTCTCGTGCGTGCTCTTCCGCAGGCCGTTGCCTGCCTAGCACGTCTACTGCTATAAATCCGTGTCGAGCCTACAACTCGCGCCCCCGCTGTCCTAGCGGCATTACGTCACGTATCTGAACACGAACTGCGAATTCCTGCGGTTTTAACATATGCGTAACATGCCAATTTACATGCTCGAAACACTTTGTCCCAATAAGTGACCACTGGTAACCCTGGCTTTGAGGCAATTGAGAGTGGATTTCCCGCAAGTTCACAACGTTTACGTGCTTCACCCCGGGTGCCTCTATCTCAAATATTGGATCTCATCTGTAGCTGTGGATCCGCCTTCTCCACTCTTCCTGCCTGTCCTATGAACGAATCACCACCACAGATACAGAATGGAAGCCATTTCCATCCCTCCGCTGCCGACTAAGCTTCGTTATCTGCGGTTACCAAAGTCTCGACGTTCGTTACCATCAGACACCTGCGTTCAAACAGTGTCAGCGAATGGATGGCCGTTGCACCAACACCGCCAGGCACGAAAGATAGAGGTCATGACAACACAGGACGTAGCAGGCGCTTGGGCAACTCACCCCTCCTGTTCGTGCTGTCCGTGTTGCTAAGGCGCAACATTTCATGTGCTGCATCAGCCAGCAGCACCCTGCGCGCTAGCCACTAGCGCTCGCACTTTCTGCACTACTTTCCTTCAACGAGTCCCGGCACCGTCCCGCCCGCCGGTCACCGTGGGAAGAGTGCGCCCTCCCCCATGAGCAATTCAGTTTCACCGCATCACCGTGTGCATACCCGCATCGGTGCGTTGGAGCAACAACCTAGGAGTACCCATGTCCCTTTTCCGCACCCAAAAACCAGTCACCCGGATTTTGGCGACCACTGCAACAGCGGTCCTCACGCTGTCCATTTCCGCATGCGCTGGATCATCTTCTGCCGCCGAGAAGAACACTGACGGCAAGACCATCATCAAGTACCAGGGCAGCCCAGGTTCCGTCACCCCACCTGAACTCGCCGCACATTTGGGTTACCTGCCCAACATTGAACTGGAGTGGTTGGGCAACGTCAACGGAGGACCAGAATCCATTCAAGCTACCGCGATTGGTGAAACCGACTTCGGCAGCGCCTTCAACGGAGCCATCGTGAAACTTCGCGACTCCGGCTCCAAAGTCACCTCGGTGATCTCCTACTACGGCTCCGACGACCTCACCAACGTCGGCGTATACGTCCTTGATGAGTCCCCTGTTAAGTCAGCGAAGGATTTCATTGGCCGCTCCATCGGTGTGAACACTCTGGGCGCACAGTACGAATTCCAGATCACTGAATGGCTCGCTCAGGAAGGACTCACCGAGGAGGAGATCGCGCAGGTTGAACTCAAAGTGATCCCACCCGCGAACTCGGAGCAGGTGCTGCGCCAAGGCCAAGTAGACGGCGTCATCTTGGGCACCATCTCGCTTGAGGTAGCGAAAGAACGTGGCGGCGTTCGAGAACTCTTCAACGACATCGACGTATTCGGTCCAGCATCCAACGGCTCGCTGGTCTTCCGTGATGACTACATCGAGGAGAACCCCGAGGTTGTGGAGGAGTTCGTGAGCGGGGTTGCCCGAGCTATCCGGTGGACACAACTCGAAGATCCAGAAGCGGTCAAGAACGCCTACACCGAGATCCTGACCACCCGTGACCGCGGCGAAGACACAAACCTCGTCCAGTACTACCGGTCCCTCGGAGTCTCTACTCCAGGCGGAGTCATCACCGAATCCGAGTATTCCACCTGGATCGAACAACTCAAACGAAGCAACGGCCTCAAGAACACCGACCTGAAGCCGCAGGACGTCTACACGAACGAGTTCAACCCGTACTCGAACGGCACCTACGAGCCAGACGCCGACGCTGACGGTAACCCCATCAACTGACCCTCACTCGCACACCAATCGACAGGTAAGGACCCACACAATGAGTAACCCTCGTCAGATTTCACTCAACATCTTCCTCTACGGTTTCGGTCACCACGAAGCATCGTGGCGACACCCTTCCTCGCAACCAGGAGCGAACTACTCGGCACGTCACTATCAGGACATCGCCAAGAAGGCAGAAGCCAACAAGATCGACGCCGTGTTCTTCGCAGATGTCCCCGCTGCCGGTGTCGCTGAGTACTCCGCGGGTGGACAGCTCGAACCGATCACGACCCTTGCCACGATTGCCGCAATAACCGAGAAGATCGGTCTCATTGCAACTGCGTCAACAACTTTCTACGAGCCATACAACCTGGCACGCCTGTTCTCCACACTGGATCATCTCTCCGGTGGCCGGGCCGGATGGAACATCGTCACAACCGGCCACGAACGTGCAGGCCGAAACTTCGGGTTCGACGTGTTCCCTGACGTTTCCGAACGCTACGCTCGCGCCAGTGAGTTTGTGGACACGGTAAAACTGTTGTGGGACAGCTGGGAAGATGATGCCATCGTCTTCGACAAAGACAGCGGTCGCTACGCAGACTCGTCGAAACTTCATGAACCGAACTTCCACGGTAAATACATCAACGTGGACGGTTTACTCACCACGCCTCGTCCGCCACAAGGCCACCCCGTGTTGATCCAGGCTGGAGCATCTAATGATGGGCGCGCCTTCGCTGCCAAGTATGCGGAAGCAATCTTCACCGCACACCAGCGCATTGAAGATGCTCAGGCGTTCTACAACGACATCAAGGCTCAGGCCGTTGCGCTGGGCCGTTCTGAGGACGACGTCAGAATCCTTCCCGGTTTGAGTCCGTTCGTTGCCGCCACGGAGGCAGAGGCACAAGCTAAAGCAAAGGAACTGAACGAGCTCACGATCCCTGAATACGGTTTGGGACTCATTCGCTCGAATCTCGCAGGACAGGATGATTCCTGGTTCACTGTGGACAACCTTGAAAAGCGTGTACCGCTCGAACTCTTTGAGGGTGCGGGTGACGTCACCAACAACAACCGTTCTCGGTTGCAGGTCATTGCGGGAATCGTGGAGCGTGAGCAACCTACGTTGCGCGAGCTACTGCACAAGCTTGCTGGCGGACGCGGACACCAGGTCGTTGCGGGAACCCCGGAGCAGATCGCAGACCGCATCCAGGTGTGGTCGCAGAACCGTGCTGCGGATGGCTTCAACGTGATGCCTCCCCTCTACCCTGCTGGACTCGACGACTTCCTTGACCACGTTGTTCCGATTCTGCAGCAGCGTGGCCTGTTCCGGACCGAGTATTCGGGCAGCACACTGCGTGATCACTTCGGTCTTAAGCGTCCAGCAAACGTGCATACCCGTGACAGCGCACTCGTCTGATCGCACTTCCCGCTCTGGAAGCGGGTGGCGCTCTTACTCGCCGCCCGCTTCCCCACTAGAAAGGCACAGCGATGAGTATCCCTAAACTCGTGTTTAAGCACGTACGCAAACAATTTATTGTTCGCGACACCAACGCAGGTAGGAGCAGCCGCAAGACTTTCACCGCGCTCGCCGACTTCACGCTGGACGTTCAGGAGGGCGAATTCCTCACCATCGTCGGTCCATCCGGTTGCGGTAAATCGACGCTCCTTGATCTTCTGGCCGGACTGACCACGATCACCGATGGCAGTATCGAGATCGATGGCACAGCGATCACCGGTCCTGGCCCTGACCGTGGTGTCGTGTTCCAGCAGTATTCCCTGTTGCCGTGGCGTACCGCGCTCAGCAACATCGAGTTCGGCCTCGAATCCAAGAAGGTCCCCAAAGCAGAACGTCACAAGATCGCCCAGGAGTATTTGGAGCTGGTCGGGTTGGAAGGCTTTGGTCACCGCTACCCGCATGAGCTATCGGGTGGTATGCGCCAACGCGTGGCAATTGCGCGTTCCCTCGCGTTCGACCCAGAGATCCTCCTACTCGATGAACCTTTTGCGGCGCTCGACGCACAGACCCGGGAATCTCTCCAGGACGAACTCCTGCGAATTTGGCGTGCCACAGGCAAAACGATCGTGTTCATTACACACGGTATTGAAGAAGCGATCTACCTTGGTCAGCGGGTCGCGATCATGACGCCGCGCCCTGGCCAACTGCAAGAGGTTATCGACGTTCCGTTCACTAACGAAGAGCGCTCGACAGGCAACGACCTGCGTTCCTCCGCGGAGTTCGGCGAACTCCGCCACCGCGTGTGGAAGGCGCTGCACCTTACTGACGCGCCACCCACTACGCCGCAACCAACCACACAACCAGACGCTGACCTGGAACACACCGAATCGTCGGAAAGAGAGGCATCCCTTGTCTAGCGCAACTCAAACCGTCGAGGCACCGGCCAAGGCGAGCGACCAGGTTCCGGCTTTTGCCGACCCACCCACGCTGGGCCGCCTGCAAGTCCTCAAGGAGGAGACCTACACCGAATCGTGGGCCAAGAAGTTCACGGTCAAGGCCGTCGGCCTTGGGCGTGCAAGTCTCGCTATCCTGCTACTGCTCGGGATCTGGGAAATCGCACCGCGAACGGGACTCGCCGATCCGGTTTTCTTACCGCCGTTCTCGGAGGTATTCAGTTCACTGGTCGAGTTGGTCACGAGCGGCGAAATCTTCACTCACTTGCAGGCGAGCCTCATCCGCGCTGGGGCTGGCTTCGCACTCGCAATCGTGATTGCCATCCCGCTAGGGCTGGTGATCGGGTGGAGCCGTAAAGTCTCGCAGTTCCTGAATCCGATCCTGGAGATTTTCCGTAATACTGCGGCACTCGCGTTGCTGCCCGTGTTCATTTTGTTGCTCGGGATTGGTGAGACATCAAAGATCGCGCTGATCACGTTCGGCTGCTCCTTCCCGATCCTACTCACCACGATCTCGGCAGTGCAGCAGGTCGATCCTCTGCTCATTAAGGCCGCACGGTCACTTGGGCTGCGTCAACTCGCTATTTTCCGCAAGGTTGTTCTCCCTGCCGCTGTTCCAACGATTTTCACGGGTGTGCGCATGGCTGGTTCCGCGTCCATTCTGATCCTGATTGCCGCAGAAATGATGGGGGCAAAATCCGGGCTCGGCTACCTGATTACCTACACGCAATACAACTTCCAGACACCGAAAATGTACGCCGGAATCATCATTATTTCGCTGCTTGGTTTGGCGATCAATGCGGGTTTGTTGGCACTACAGCGCCGGTTCTCACGCTGGCAGCAGCAGTAGCGCACCCGATTGTCCATCTTTCGGTTCTATTTCCGACGATTCACTCGCTTCCAGCGGCATCTCGCCGTGCCGCTTCACCTCTACAGGAGCATGTATGTCCGTTTCCTCTGAGTCTTCCGTCCGCAATGAGCGGTCTCGTCCGCTACGAATTGTTGCAGTGAACGGGAGTCCATCTTTTCCTTCCAAGACGCACGCTTTGATCACTGAGATTGTGTCGAAGTTTTCTGACCGCCTAGAAGTGGAGGTTGAGATTATTTCGGTTGGAGAGTTGGTGCCGTTCTTCGCTGCAACCTATTCCGACCCTGGTTCGCCGGTTTCCGCTGCGCTCGCCGCTATTGGCGAGGCTGATCTGGTAATCGCTGCTTCACCCATCTATAAGGGGTCATACACAGGGCTGTTTAAGCATGTGTTCGACCTGTTGACTCCAGCCGCCCTAGCCAACAAACCCGTATTGTTGGCTGCCACGGGCGGCTCGGAACGCCACACTTTGGCGCTAGAACACCAGTTCCGGCCCCTGTTTGGGTTCTTCCAAGCCGATACTCTGCCGCTGGCCGTGTACGGACACGACTCAGAGTTCACCAACTATGAGGTCACTGGTCCAGAACTGCTTGAGCGCATCAGTCGCGTAGTTGCCCGTGCGGTGCCCTTCGTATCATCCGAGGCACGCGAGGCGTCACTGCATCCGGTCATTTAGCAGGAAGATACTGCTTTCGCAGTGGGTTACGCACACCGGCACCATTGCCGACGATCCCTTCTTAGTGAGGATAGGTTACGTTGGCAGTGGTGCCGGTTTTCTGTGTGTGCCTGACAGATTAAGTTCGGCACATACGCGCGGATCAACACTCCGCGCTCACGTATGCTCGCTATTTCTGCAGCGCAGCAACTGCCGCACGCACAACCTCGACATCGGTGCGTTCGAGTGGTGCTTGCGTTCCGCCACCGGGACCGGCAACACCAGGGTCGGGCACGCCGGTCTTGGCGGACAGGTGCACTGCGTCCACGCCAATCCCAACGAGTGTGTCGATGACATTGAGGGTCACTCCCCCACCGGCCATGATCTGTACGCCAGACTCTGCTTTTACGAGAGTTTCCAACACGTCGAGGCCACCGGGAACCGTTATTGCGCCGCCTGAGGTCAGAACGCGGTCCACGCCCAGATCGCGCAGTTGTTTCAACGCCTCAACCCGGTTGTCGAGCACATCGAATGCCCGGTGGAATGTCACCTCGATCTCGCGTGAGCCAGCCGCTAAACGTGCGGCGGTAATCATGCGTTTGGTTGCGCCCACGTCGATTGTGCGCTCCTTGGTCAGTGCGCCGATCACGACACCGGATGCACCAGCAGACACCGCGAACATGATGTCGTTTTCAAGAACGGCCACTTCTTCAACGGAGTACACGAATCCACCGGGACGGTGCCGGATCAGCACGTGCACGTCGATACCGGTCTGCGCGGCGAGATCGATCATGCCCGCAGTCGGTGTCAAACCTCCGGTCACGCCAAGGGCGGCGCACAACTCCACGCGGTCTGCACCCTCGTTGCGTGCGATGAGAGCGCCTGCAATGTCTTGAACTGCGATTTCCAATGCTGGTGTCATGTCCTCACCCTACCGGTAGTGCCTCCACAGGGTCCGGGGATCTCACGCGAGAACCCGAGCCAGGCTGAACAGATCGGGACGGAGGCTGGAAGTTTCCGACTCGTCGCCAAGCGTCACATTCGCGATCATCTCCCCAAGCGCGGGCATGAACTTAAACCCGTGGCCCGAGCAGGGCGATGCCACCACAACGCGGTCAAAGCGATCGATCAAAAAATCGTCATGGGGTGTGCGGGTGTAGGTGCAACTCAGTGGTGCCGCTGTCTCGGCATCGAGGCCAGGCAGCCATTCACGGACGTAGTCGGCGTGCAGTTGAACGTCACCGTTGCGCGGGGTAAACGTACGCTGATCTGGATCGAGTGTGACACCGTACGCGTTGAAACCGACCTTGATCCCCTCGCCATCAGTTGCGAGTCCGTACACGATGCCGGGCCAGCGGCTCGACTCTCCCGTCGTGGGGTCAACCGGTGCGTGATCGTGTGTGAACGATGGCCAGTTCGATTCCGTCAGTGTCCCAGCGCGTTCTGGCAGGATGTCGAAGTGTGCGGGCGCGACCTCTACGACCTTCATATCCAGCGGCTGGTCTAGGCCGAGCAACTGGGGTGCGAGTTTGTTGGTCCAACCACCGGCCGCGAGCACGATCTTGTCGGCCCGATAGGTTCCGGCGCTCGACTCCACGATGACCCCATCAACCTCAGCCTGCACGTCCGTGACCTGCGCCCCGTATACGACCGAACCACCGTGGCGGACCAACTCCTGCTCCAACGCGACAAGGGTGAGATCAGCGTTCACACGTCCGGCGGTCTTGTGTTCGTGGAGCACCTTTCCTTCGAATCGCATTCCGGGCCAGCGTTCTTGGGCTTCTTCTGGCCGCAGGACCTCCAGGGGGATACCGGCCGCACGCATGGGCTGTTCAAAGTCGTGGGGTGGGAACCCGTGCGAGACCAGCCCAACCTCCGACAGCAACCGATAGCCAGAGTCCGATTCAAGTTCACGCCACATATCCAGTGCGTGGTGCATGAGGTCGAGATATT
>DALZEF010000013.1:0-7372 GCA_031979385.1 Timonella sp.
AGTGTAGGGGTCTCGCGAAGCAGACCCCTACCGGAACGGGAACGAATGCAGTTCGTAACAACCAAGCACCTTCCTTGGCGACGATCTGGCGGTTGCTCCCGCTCCGTGCGACCCAGCCGGGCTGGGCCGGAAATGGATGCGCGCAACAGCGCTGTTCGTCGGCAATCCGGAAGATACCACCATGCCCTCGCTTTCACTGTCTGTGAACCCACTTCCTCAGAACCGGTGGGTTGTTTTTGGTCCGGGTACACCCAATTGATGGGTGTACCCGGACCAAAAACAACCCACCGACTTTTCGCCACAGGCCCCGGTCTCTTACGCCGCAGGACGCACCCACGGGTGCGCCCTGGGGACTACCCACATGCCATGAGCCATCTGGCAATTCATACCGGAGGTTGATTACCACAGCCGGTTGCTGGACCTACGCTTGTCATATGCCAAATCCATTCGACGCCGCAGGCTCGGACAACGAGCAGCCCACCACGGACACAACGTTCGCGGTGCCGCTTGCACACGCTGCCCCCAGCGCCCCGGACAATGCCTCGTCCGAAGGCACCAGCACCGAAGTCACGGGCGCACTCGTCAACTCCGTCACACCCTGTAACTCGATCATCGAAACGACCAACGTTGTCCGTCTCTTTGGTGATTTCGTTGCCGTCAGCGGTGCCACCCTTTCCGTCAAGGAAGGCAGCGTTACCGCGCTGATCGGCCCCAACGGTTCCGGTAAAACCACGCTCATGCTGATGCTCGTGGGTTTGCTTGCCCCACACAGTGGGTCGATCAAGGTGTGTGGGTTCGATCCCGTCACGCAGAACCACGAGGTCCGCTCGCAAGTGGGGTGGATGCCCGACCAGTTTGGCATGTGGGACACGCTGACCTGCTACGAAGCCCTCGTCATGACCGGCGCAACCTACCGGATGTCTCCTGAGGAAAGCGCGCAGCGCGCAGACGAACTGCTCAACCTCGTGCATCTCATGGAGTTCCGCGGAAAGCAGGCACATGTCCTTTCCCGTGGCCAGAAGCAACGTCTTGGGCTTGCTCGCGCGCTCATGCACCGGCCTCGACTGCTGATTCTCGACGAACCGGCAAACGGCCTCGATCCGCGCTCCCGCATTGAGCTACGCGGCATCATCCGCGAGCTCGCCGAACAGGGAACCACGATTCTGATCTCAAGTCACGTGCTCGCGGAACTCGATGAGATGGTGGATTCGGCGATCTTCATCTCGGGTGGCCGCACGGTCGCTCAAGAGACCGTGGACGAGGCGCGCCAGGCACGTAGCAACTGGCAGGTTCGCGCGACGGATCGCGCTGCACTCGTGTCATGGCTTGATTCCATTCACATCGCATTCGCACAGAACACGGATGGCTCCGTACTCGTCAACATCGCCGGTGAGGAAAATGCTGCACGCTTCCTGAAGGATGCGATTACCACTGGTGTTCCGGTTGTTGAGTTCCGCCCACAGGGTGGAGCACTTGAGAGCACCTACCTGGCCCTGAACGAGGAGCGCCGTTGAAATGACTGTCACCGAAAACACCACTGAACCGATTCCAGAAGCCGCTCCCTCAGCGTCACCCACGCCAAAGCGCCCGGTGCTGACGTGGCATGGCCTCAAAACCGTCGCACAGTTGGAACTCATGCAGCGGGTGCGGTCCTCACGCTGGAAGACCACGCTGTTGCTCTGGTTCATCGGCGTTGGCGCGATCTGCGTTCTCATCGCAACCGCCATTCAGGCGAACTCTTACGGGACTCGCCCGGTGGGAGCCGCTATCTTCGCGGCCAACGTGTATTTCATCCTGTTCATGGGTCTACTCATCACCCCAACGCTCAGTTCCACGGCGATCAACGGCGACAGAGACAAGGGTACCCTGGCGATCCTACAGGCTTCGCTTCTGACGCCATTGGAAATCACGCTCGGTAAGCTTGCTGCAAGCTGGTTCGCGTCGCTTGCGTTCCTGTTCGTATCCGTGCCATTCATCTTCTGGGCCTTCGCCGCAGGTGGGGTATCCGCGCGCGCCGTGTTTTCCTCGCTGATCATGATGGCGTTCTTGCTGCTCGTGGTCTGTGCGGTGTCGCTGTACTTCTCCGCACGTACCCCAAAGCTCGCTGGATCGACAGTTTCCTCCTACGGCTTCGTCGCGTTCACCTGCCTGATCTCACTGATCATCTGGGGCCTGCTGCTCGCCACGGTTACCTCCACCGTGACCGTGCGCCAATATTCGGGCGTTGACTACGACAGTGTGACCGGTTATCCCACCCGCTGCGAGATGAGCACGTACACAGAACAGCGCACCCACCAGGACAAGTTCTGGCCTCTACTTGCGCTCAACCCATTCGTGCTGGTGGCTGACGTGTCCTCCCCACAGGTCTCCGAATTCGACTCACGCGTGTACCAGGACGAGTACCTACGTGAACTCGCCTCCGGAGTGCGCCAGACCCGTCTGAGCGGTGCGTTCACCTACACCGATAGCTGGTGCACTGAAGACGGTCAGATCCGTACCCGCCAGGAATACGACGACTACGAGGCAATCAGCAAGGTTGGCGACCCAGTCTGGCCGATCGGTGTGGCCATCCATCTTGTGATCGGCGGGCTTGCCGTATGGCGCACCACCAAGCGCCTATCCACTCCGTATGCAGAGCTCCCGAAGGGCGTACGCATCGCATAGCGCCACGTCACCGCTCGTATTCTGTTGTTGACCAGAGCAACTGGGCGAGATCGCATACTAGATGCCAACTGAAACGGCTGTGGGTCTCCCGGTTTGAACCGGGAGACCCACAGCCGTTTCAGTTCAGTCCGCGTCCGCGAACAACGCCTGATAGCGGGCTTCCTCAGCCACGTCGTCGGGCACATCCAGTCGCAAGTGCATGAGCATGAACTGCAAGACCCGCAACACACCGCTGGCACGCTCGCCCCACGTGGAGATGTAAGAGTACTGCCACCACCACAGAGCCTCGATCTGGTTCCCTGAATCGTAGTGGTGCAGCCCATGAGTCAGACACTCAATGATCGTGGCGATATCCGCTGAGATTTCCGAATCCTCGACCTCCTCATCAGCGATCGGGTCGACGATTTCCGGGTATTCGTCGAGTTCACCGAACCGCTTGCGCAGTGCCTCTCGGAGCGGGTCAAGGTCCACCTGTCCCTCAAGGTCGGGCTCGAATCGTTTGGGAGGCACGATATCGGTGACCGCGCCCAGATGCGCTCCCGCACTCAGCAGGTCGGACAGCGCCAGAACCATCAGCGAGATATCTGCGTCCGGGTTTGAACCCGATGCCACATCAACGGAGGTTTTAATGAAGCCACGAATCCGCGGCACCACATAGGACGCGAGTTCTCGCAGTGCCTCGAGTGGCAGCACCACGTGTGTCTCGTCGGTGGTGTCCTGCACTGTCGCTGGAGTACTCGGGTCCGTCATTGCTCGTCCTTAAGCTTCTATGTCACGCCATCTGGCGTCGGCCCTCGAAAGCTCGTCCCAGCGTGACCTCGTCTGCGTACTCTAAGTCTCCCCCAACAGGTAGGCCAGACGCGAGTCGGGTCACGCTGATCCCCATCGGGGTGAGGAGTCGTGCCAGGTAGATCGCTGTGGCCTCGCCCTCAACGTTCGGGTCCATTGCAAGGATGATCTCCTGTACCTGGCCGTCGGCGAGACGCCCCAGAAGTTCCTTGATGCTCAGGTCATCCGGGCCGATGTTGTCCATCGGGTTAATCGCACCGCCGAGCACATGGTAACGACCACGGAACTCACGGGTACGTTCGATCGCCACGACGTCCTTGGCTTCTTCGACCACGCAGATCACTGCGGCAGAACGGCGCTGGTCTTGGCAGATCCGGCACAGTTCCTCCTCAGCAACGTTTCCGCAGATCGTACAGAAGCGAACACGCGCCTTGACCTCGGTGAGCGCGTCCACGAGCCGCTGCACGTCGTCGCGGTCCGCTGCGAGGATGTGGAACGCAATGCGCTGGGCGCTCTTGGGTCCCACGCCCGGGAGTCGGCCGAGTTCATCGATTAGGTCTTGCACCGCGCCTTCATACACGGCTACAAGCCTACTGCGTTAATGGCATTGCCACGCCAGTTTTCGGGTGTGTTCCCTCACGCTCACGCGGGCGATATCTCGGGGTTGAGTCGTGGCCCGCCCTGAATCATGCCTCGTCCGTCAACTCGTCGATGATGGTTGCCCCGAACATGCTCATCACAAGCGGTACGCCGACGAGGTTTGATGCCTCCAGGTCCTCGTCATCTGGCTGTGGGTCGTCGACGACCTGTTGACGTTCAGCCTCCCGTGCAGCGAGTTCCGCTGCTCTGCGAGCGGCTGCCTGCCGCGGGGTTTCCTCCCACGGTGGAATACTCTCCCCCGGCGTTGCCGCTGCTGGGCTGCTCGCACTTGTGCCGCTCTGCGTCAATATCTGATCGGCTGGACTGTTCCCGGAGGGAGCGCTGGCAGGAGTGATCTCGGGAGATACTGTGATCCCCCAACCAGATGCCGCGCCGTATCCGTCTGCCTCCTGGGCGGGAGCCCCCCAATCATCGGTAGGTGGTTCCTGTGGGAAGTCATCGTACGCGGGTGCGTCGGAGTATCCGTCCCCGCGTGTGCTGGAGGACGCTACCGGTGGGATCGCCGACTGCGCGGTCTGCCGCTGCGCCGCCAGATTATCGACGATCTGGCCGGTTGTCTCCCCAATCCGCGGCACGGCTGGGGTCGGTTTGGGTTGAGTGCTTGCAAAGGCGCCAACCGCTGCACCAAAGATGGAGACTGCCGCCAGTGGATCGAACGGTGCCGGCTCACTCGGTGGCCGTGATGCTGCCTGTCCAGTCTGTTCTGATGCAGGCTGTTGAGGCTGCTGTTCCGAGTTTTGGAGAGGCCGTTGCCCCGCCTGCGACGGCACGCTGCTCAGTGACACGTCGCTGTGTGGTGCTTCTCCCGTACCAGCCTTTGGTTCGCGACTCTGGGTGTGCTGGTCAGGTTCCTGCACCCCCGGTTTATGGGACGGCGCTGGGCTGTTTGGGGATCCGCCTGCATCATGCGGGGTCACCGAACTGTTGGATGTGGTCCAGTGGTCCTGCGGAGCAGATTCATGGGCCTGCCACGTTTGGGACGCAAGCGGTGGGAGCGGTTGGTGGGTGCGTGCGGGTTCGTCCGACGAGTGTGCCCCGTTCGGCGTCGTGGTCGCGGCGCTCTGATGTGGTGTTATCGGGTCGGTGTCTGTTCGGGGCCTGTCGGTTGGTGCAGCAGCCGCGGTGTCGGTGCTGCTACCGGCTTTTGGGAATTTCGGCGACCCCTGCACGTCCGCTATGACCTGGACCTCGAACCCCAATACGTTCCTGACGGCTGCGGCGACAAGGTTGTCGCCCTGTCGGGCCGAGAATGGTCGCAGCAGGTTCTCGTTCGGGAACCCCAGGTAGAGCGTTTGTGCGTCGAGGTGTTCCACTGTTGCGTGCTGACCGATCAGCGCTCCGGTCGCACGGCTCATTGCGTTAAGCGCGTCAACGACCTCGGGCCACCGTTGTTTGAACACCTCGGTTTCGTCGGCCTGCGCAGTTGGCTGCGGGCTGGGTTGCAGCGGCTGGGCTTCTTCAGCAGGAAGGTGCTGCTGTTGAGGCTGTTGCTCCGGCTGTGCCGGGGTCGGCGGCTGCTGTGGTGCAGCTTCTTGGCGTTCTGGCTCTGTGCCCGATACGTGGGTCGCGGCGTGTGACTGCCGTGAATCGACGGTGTGCCACCCGGTATTCGCCGCCAGTGGGCGACCCTGCTCGTCGCGCGGACCATCGTATACGCCGCCTTGAGCGGGAAGTTCAGGCTGTGGTTGGGTAGGTTGAACCGTGTCCGGAGGCGAAGCTGGTGGAGCGCCAAAGATGCCGGTGGGCGCCGAAGTCGCGAACATTGATCCGGGTGCGACTGCGCTACTCTGTACTCCAGAGTTCGTTGAGCCATCAGATGCACTGGTCGCGGTCTCTGGACTGACAGGCTTACGGCGTGTGGACTCCGGGCGAAGCGACTTCCGTTCTCCTGCTCCTTGAGCGGCACCGGGACCACTCGCAATAGCATCAGCACTATGAGAACTATTGGTGCTCATAGAACCATTAGGACTCATAGTGGCATCAGTACCGGTGCCGCCGCGAGGCGCTCCCCCAGCGATCGCACGTTCAATACCGTCGATCCGGGCCCCGAGTCCGCTTGCCGATGCATCAGCGGCCGGAAGTAGTAGACGGGCACAGAGGAGTTCCAGGTGAAGCCGTGGCGAGGTGGCTCCGCTCATCTCAGTCAGCGCGGCATTGACCACGTCCGCGGAACGGGAGAGTTCTGCAGCGCCCAGCATGCCGGATTGATCCTGCATACGGGCCAGCTGGTCTGCGGGGACCGCCGGAAGAACTGCGGCGGCGGAGTCACCGGATAGAGAGATGACGACAAGATCACGTAGGCGTTCGAGCAAATCCTCAACGAATCGGCGAGGTTCATGACCGGTCTGAACAACCTGTTCAACAACCCGGAACAACGACCCGCCGTCACGCGAACCCAGCGCCTCAACCACCTCGTCGAGAAGCGTGGCTGGGGTGAATCCGAGCAACGCGACCGCGTGGTCGTACTCGAGTACGCCGCCAGCCGCGCCAGCGATGAGCTGGTCGAGCACGGACAGGGTGTCGCGGACCGAGCCGCCACCGGCACGCACCACGAGCGGCAAGACACCGTCGCGTGCGATGATCCCCTCGGCGGCGCACAACTGTTCGAGGTAGTTGTTCATGATCTCGGGCGCTACCAACTTGAACGGATAGTGGTGCGTACGCGAGCGAATCGTGCCAATGACCTTGTCCGGCTCCGTGGTCGCGAAGATGAACTTCAGGTACGGAGGTGGCTCCTCCACGATTTTGAGCAGGGCGTTGAAACCCTGGGCGGTGACCATGTGGGCCTCGTCGAGAATAAAGATCTTGAACCGGTCGCGCGTGGGGCTGAAGGTAGCACGTTCGCGCAGGTCGCGAGCATCGTCAACACCACCGTGTGAGGCCGCGTCAATCTCCACCACATCGAGCGATCCCGAACCGCCGCGCGCTAGTTCGAGGCACGATGGACACTGACCGCACGGCGTGTCCGTGGGATTTGCCTCGGTATTCTGTGCGCAGTTCAAGATCCGCGCGAGGATCCGCGCCGATGTCGTCTTACCGCAGCCGCGTGGGCCTGAGAACAGGTACGCGTGGTTGACCCGGTTGGATCGCAGCGCCTGCATCAGCGGAGCGGTCACGTGCTCTTGGCCGATCATTTCAGCGAACGAATCTGGCCGGTAACGACGATACAGTGCAGTACTCACACAGCAACCTTAGTAGATACCCCTCACAGCGGGAAACAAGGGAGCGCAGTGGAGGGTAGCGGTCTCGCGCAGCAGGA
>DALZEF010000013.1:7472-80715 GCA_031979385.1 Timonella sp.
CGCTACCGCAACGCAGCAGACGCAGTTACCCGCCATAAGCACCAGCGAAACAAGGGAGCGCAGTGGAGGGTAGCGGTCTCGCGCAGCAGGACGCTACCGCAACGCAGCAGACGCAGTTACCCGCCATAAGCACCAGCGAAACAAGGCAGCGCAGTGGAGAGCGACGCCATCTTTGAATGTGTGGGTTTCACTTCACCGCACGAGTTTTTCTGTACACGGTGAAGTGAAAACCTACACGTTGACCGCACCTCATGCTCTAGATGCGCCCGAACCATCCACGTGGTTGTGAACAATTTCCTAGTGACGACGAGACCTCCACACCCAGCGCGGGTGCGGAGGTCTCGGGTTGGGTATGTTCGTGCGCCTAGCGGCGCATGACCCTGCGCGCCAGCCAGTTTCCAAAGAATTGCGCGAACTGGACGACGATGATGATCGCGATCAGCGAGGCGAACGTGATCTCCCAGTTCATTCGCTGGTATCCATGCCTCAGTGCGAAGTCACCGATACCACCGGCTGCGATGACGCCGACCATCGCGGACATGTCCATGATGCCGATGAACAGGAAGGTGTAGGCCAGGATGAGTGGCCCGAGAGCCTCAGGGATGACCACCGTGAAGATGACACGGAACTTTGAGGCACCCATGGCCCGTGCGGCCTCGATAACGCCGGGGTCGAGTGACACCAGATTCTGTTCGACCAAGCGGGAGCACGCGAACAGTGCCATCAATGACATCGCGAAGGCTGCCGCGTTGGGTCCCAGAGTCGTGCCGACGACCACACGTGTGAGCGGTCCGATTGCGACGAGGAAGATGATGAATGGGATTGGGCGAACCAAGTTCACCAAGAAGTTCAAGATTGTGAACACGACTGGGTTTGAGAACAGGTTCCCGGGTCGGGTCAGATACAGGCTCAAACCCAAGATCAAGCCGACGAGTCCACCCGCGAAGAGGGCTACGGCAACCATGAACATGGTGTCGCCGAGCGCACTCAGGAGTTCTGGGAACATCCGGTCCCAGTCGGTCTTACCCGAGCCGAAGAAAGTGAATACGGGGGTCATTTGTCGCCTCCGAGGAATCGAGCGGCTGGGTTGGCGGTGTTGTCGAGCGACTTAGCTGCGGCATCAAGCGCCACGTCGATGCGTGGTGTGTGCCCTGAGCTGTCTGTGCTCTCCTCGCCACCACTGTTGGCGGCCAAAGCTGCGTAACCGAAACCATCAATCGGATTGGCGGCCGTGCCCAGGTCAACAACATGGGTGTAGGTGCTCAGTGTTCTGATGAATGCTGCGATCGCTTCTTCCGTGCCCTCGAGTCCCCAGGTCAGCGAGCCAAACGGCTGCTTTTTGATCTCGGAGATTCCGCCGTACACGATTCCACCGCGCACGTTGTTTTCGTGCAGTACATCTGTGATGCGGCGTCCGTATCCACCGTCTTGATGCACGAACACCGTGACCAGGCGTTCTGGGTGACGTTCTCGCAGACGTTCGAGCGTTTTAGGATCGGGTTTGTCCTTGATCGCTGTGGACACAAACTTTTTGGTTGCATTGTGTTCCGGGTGGGAGAACATCTGATAGACGGTGCCCTCTTCCACGACCTTCCCGTTTTCCATGACTGCCACGCGATCGCAGATTTGCTTGACCACCTCCATCTCGTGGGTGATCACAACCACGGTGATCCCGAGTTCACGATTCACCTTGGCCAGTAGTTCAAGAACGTCGTTTGTGGTTTCCGGGTCGAGCGCCGAGGTGGACTCGTCTGCTAACAGGATCT
This sequence comes from Timonella sp., assembly GCA_031979385.1. Lineage (GTDB taxonomy): Bacteria > Actinomycetota > Actinomycetes > Actinomycetales > Cellulomonadaceae > Timonella. The sequence goes on from DALZEF010000013.1 coordinate 9,239, forward strand.
TGGGACTGGTCGCAAGCGCCCTGGCGATGCCGACGCGCTGCTTTTGACCACCCGACAGTTGTGACGGATACGCCTTGGCCTTATCGGTCAGCCCTACGAACTCGAGCAGTTCGGCCACCCGTCGCTTTCGCTCAGCGCGGGGGACTCCCGCCACTTCGAGTGGATAGGCGACGTTACGGCTCACGGTTCGTGACTGCAGCAGGTTGAACTGCTGGAAGATCATGCCGATTTCGAGGCGCAGTTTGCGAAGGGCTGATTCGCCCAGGTTGGCGAGGTCATGCCCATCGACGATGACGTTTCCACCTGTAGCGGGCTCCAGCGCGTTGATCATGCGGACGAGGGTTGACTTTCCCGCGCCCGAGTAGCCGATCACGCCGTAGATCTCGCCCTGCTGGATCTGCAGGCTTACGCCATCAACCGCTTTGACTGTGCTCCCCTTGGACGAGAAGTACTTCTCAGCATTCTTGAATTCCACAATGGTCGTGGACTGACTCATAAAGGCTCCGGTTTCCGTGACGGCATTCAACCTCCAACTTGGACAAATCTGCCACAGCTTCGGGAGGTCAGCAATCCCTTGTTACGCCGCAAAAGGCGGCACCCGCGCGGAACCGTCCGTGCGAGCGCCGCCTCATAAGCGAACTACTTAGTTGTTTGCAGCTTTGAAGTCTGCTTCGATCTCGTCGAGGAAGCCTTCGAGCTCTGCGCCGCTCTGGTTTGCGACTGCCGCGGTGCCGCCGGAAGCCTCCAGAACACCTTCCTGGATGACATCACGCTTGTAGATCTCTACGAGCTTTGCGTACAGTTCGCTGTCCTTCTCTGCATCACGTGCAACCCATACGTTGATGTATGGACGAGCGCCCTCGGCCTCAGCCGAGTCACGGTAGATCGCGTCGCCTGCCTCAAGGCCTGCGTCCTTGAGGAAGTCGTTGTTCACGATCGACGCCTCAACGTCCGGCAGCGAGACAACCGTCTGGGCAGCGTCAACCGGGCGAACCGTTACCTTCGACTCAGGCAGGACATCGAGTTCGGTGGAGAACGCGGAACCACCGTCACGCAGTTCGATCAAGCCGGCATCCTGGAGCACGAGCAGAGCACGCGACAGGTTGGTTGGGTCGTTTGGAACCGCGATCTCTCCACCGGTGATGGTGTCAACCGAGGTGTGCTTCTGCGAGTAGAGACCCAGTGGGTAAACAGCCGTCGCAGCGATTGGAGCAAGATCTTGACCAGCGTCAACGTTGTATCCTGCGAGGAACAGCAGGTGCTGGAACTGGTTGAGGTCGATTTCGCCCTCGGTCAGTGCGACATTTGGAATCGAGTATTCGCTGAAGTCGACAATCTCTACGTAGATGCCTTCCTTCTCTGCTTCCTCGACGAATACCGGCCAGTAGTCCTCTGCGCCGACGACACCGAGCTTTACTGGGTCTGCTTCGGTTCCCTTGGTGGAAGCCTGGGTGTCGTCGCCTGTGTTCTGTTCGCCCGAGTCTTGCGAGCACGCAGCGAGAGAGAACGCGAGGGTAGCGGCGGTCGCAAGCGCGACAACGGACTTGAATGGGGACTTACGGGTCATGGTTTTCTCCAATGAATGTGCAGGGATCGCCTGCAAAGGCCCTGTGGGGCCGGCGGAACGTTGAATGGCTTACCAGCCATGCGAAACCCATTCTTCAGCGATCTTCACGTGGTTCTTCGCTCGCCAAATGGCATTCACGCTGAATGATGTGGATTCCTAGAACAGTGATGCCCTCAGAACGGGCAGCCACAGCGCAACCTGTGCCTGACTGTAAACGCAACAGCCAGCGCTCTTATCGAGTGTTTCCTCGATTCGGGTGGTCGTTAGTTACGACAACACCCGCTGAGCATTGAATGCATAGCACAGCACATCTCGCGTGGCATGGTTGCCTGACGCGCTGAGACTGAGTGCTGTGTGCTGAACATGTTTCAATCATGAAGGGCTGGCCCATCAAATATCCACCAGACGAGCGATCGTCTCATTATTCGAGCAATTATTAATCCATAATACCGGCATAAAGCGTTTAAATTAGGACATATCACCGCACTCGTGTTTCACATATCGAGACAAACATAGTGTGTGTTCGTCCCGCGCTACGGACATGAACCGACGGGGCACTCCCCACTCACAGCCATTGCCCTGAACAGAGACCTTCCGCGACGCGCGCCGTCCACTCAGAACGCAGGCTCTTCGCGATGGACCAGTCGCACGATAGGACAGCCCGTGCCTGAATGCCTCGCACTTTTCACCCGCCCTTCGCTTGCAAATCCCTAGCAACTCTCGAAAACGAACCGATTTGAGTAGGCAGGAAGCCCTAGAGGGCTATAAAACGAGGGGTATCAGCATGCCAGTACACGACAGTGAAGTCACCGGAAACGCCGAGCGACCAGCGCGGAACGGGCTGGCCTGGTTCAAAGACCGCGGCATTCGTACAAAGATCCTTGCTCTTGCAGTCATGGCTGTCGTTATCTCAACGGGCGTCGGCGTATTCACTTTGGTGCAACTACGACAGGTCGCAGACGAAACCCACACACTCTCCGACATCGTGACGAATGTCCAAACACCCCTACAAGTTGTTCACCAAGGACAATTAAAGGGCCGAATGATCGCAGCGCAACTCGCTGCCGTAGAGTCCGACTCTGAACGACAAGTATGGCTAGGCGAACAAGTAGATAATGATGCGGAAGTTGACGAGGGAATCGCGGCGTTTGAAGCAGGAGGCGGAGCTGTAACCACCGAGTGGAGCACATTCCTGCCTGCATACAGCGAATGGCGACAAGCACGCGACTCCCAATTGGTTCCCGCAGCAATGTCAGGTAACCGCAGCGAATATCAACGCGTGCTGCAACAGGTTACCGAACCACTAAAAGACACCTATGTAGACGCACTCGATGCCGTTGCAGCCGAGATCGACGCGTACATCGAATCGATGAGCGACGCTGCCACTTCCAAGGCAAACAGTGCCGTCGTGATCGTCGTGATCGTACTGCTCGCTGCTGCAGTCATACTCATTTTGATCGCACTGTTCGTCGGAAACACGGTGCGCAGTGCCGCAGCCTCCGTTCAGAATGCCCTGACCAGGATGGCGGACGGCGACCTGACAGCTGAGGCCCCAGTTGACTCGGCTGACGAACTTGGAGAAATGGCGCGCTCCCTCTCGACAACCCAAAGCGCGTTGCGTGCGACACTTGCTGCGGTGTCAGAAACAGCCACAAACGTGGCTGCAGCTTCCGAACAATTGTCCGCCGCCTCGTCGCAAATCTCTGCTGGAGCTGACGAGACGACCGCCCAGGCGGGAGTCGTCGCCTCAGCCGCAGAACAGGTTTCCCGCAACGTACAGACCGCAGCCGCAGGTGCTGAGGAGATGGGTGCCTCAATCCGCGAGATCGCGCAGAACGCCTCTGAAGCGGCCCGTGTTGCCGGGCAGGCAACAGAAGTCGCCAAGGTGACAAACAGCCAGGTCACAAGGCTCGGGGACTCGTCGGCTGAAATTGGCAATGTCATCAAGGTCATCACAAGTATCGCGGAACAGACGAACCTGCTGGCTCTCAACGCAACCATTGAGGCAGCGCGCGCCGGCGAGGCAGGTAAGGGCTTCGCTGTCGTCGCCGGTGAGGTCAAGGAACTCGCTCAGGAGACCGCTAAAGCAACCGAGGACATCGCACGCCGTGTTGAAGCGATTCAACAAGACACGACGGGCGCCGTCAGCGCAATCGGTCAGATCTCCGAGATCATCGCGAACATCAACGAGTACCAGCTGACAATCGCGTCGGCCGTTGAGGAACAGACCGCCACGACGAGCGAAATGGCCGGCTCGGTCACCGAGGCTGCGACTGGCTCGGGTGAGATCGCCGCGAACATCACCGGAGTCGCCGAATCCGCGTCTGCGAGTTCGCAGACCCTCGGCGAGATGGGAAGTTCGATCCAAGAACTCGCGCAGATGGCGACTGAACTACGCAACCGCGTCAGCGCCTTCAAGTTCTGACGGCTAGGAGGGACGTCCGTAGGCCTCGAGAAGCCGCAACCACACCTCACTGATTGTGGGATAGGCCGGGACCGCATGCCACAACCTGTCGATCGGCACCTCGCCGACAATGGCGATTGTGGCCGAGTGGAGGAGTTCCGCGACGTCCTGGCCCACGAACGTCGCGCCGACGAGAACACCGCGATCCTCATCAACCACGATTTTCGCGTGACCCGCATACCCGTCTGCGTAAAGTGAGGCCCCGGCGACCGAGCCGAGGTCATACTCGACAGCACGTACGTTTGTGCCAGCCTTACGTGCCTGCCTCTCGGTCAAGCCAACGCTTGCGATCTCAGGATCCGTGAACACCACTCTGGGCACTGCGGGCCCATCGGCCGTCGCAACGTGTTGGCCCCAGGGAGCATCCCGAACCGGCGCACTCCTCAAGCGCGCCGCGATAACCTCACCCGCTGCGCGTGCCTGGTATTTGCCCTGGTGCGTCAACAGCGCGCGTCCATTTACATCGCCTACCGCATACAGCCAGTCAGTGCCCGACACAAGCATCGTGTCATCGACCGTGAGATCCGGGTCCACCCCAACAGTCTCCAATCCGAGATCACGTACGTTCGGCTGACGCCCGGTGGCAACCAACACCTCATCAGAATGGAGTTGAAACCCACCTTCCAGCTCAACCGTGACGGTACCATCTTCACCGCGGTTCACGCGTGCAACAGTTACCCCGAGACGCACATCTATGCCCTCGTCACGCAGAGAGTCCGCGAGGTAGTCGCCCACGAACGGTTCCTCGCGCGCAAGGAGGGCAGCACTCCGAGACAAGAGACTCACCTGAGCCCCGAGAGACGAGAATGCCAAGGCAAGTTCGATGCCCGCAACGCCGCCACCGATCACGATGAGACGCTCGGGAACCCGGTCAGTTGCAGTTGCCTCTCTGGTTCCCCACGGCTTGGCCCCATCCAGACCAGGTATCTGCGGCAGGACGGGAGAAGACCCCGTGGCCAAGGCAACGGCACGCGCCGAGTAGACGCGCTCCCCCACCTGAACCCGGCCGGGACCGACCAAACGTCCGTATCCGCGAATCAAGTCGATTCCGGCCGAATCAACCCATTCGGCCTGGCCATCGTCCTGCCAATTGCTGGTGAAAGAGGTGCGCCGGGCCAGAACTGCTTCGGCATCCACACGCTCGCCGATGGCCTCGCGCGCACCGGCCAGACGCCGCGCCGCGCGGAGTGCCTGACCACTTCGCAGGAGCGCCTTTGACGGCATACATGCCCAGTAGGAGCATTCGCCACCGACAAGGTCCGACTCCACGATGGCGACACGCAGGCTACGTTTGGCCGCATAGTCGGCAACATTCTCACCGACGGCTCCACCGCCGATAACGATCAGATCGTAGTCGTCTGTTGCACTGTCAGTCTGCTTCATGATGCCTTCCTCCGGAGAATCGCACCCAACCGAACGGCCGAGACCAAGAAGAATACTCCGCCGAGGATTGCACAGCCACCGATACGTGTACTGTGGCCCGAGAACGAGCAATGCAAGCACCCAGTCACGGACTCAATGCAGGAGAACTCGTTGAGCTAGGTGCTCGCTGCGATAAACTGCGTTGGATGCTGGGTAACAAAGCGAAGACCAAAACAACACGCCGGGGCACCGCATGATTGAGTTCAAGCAAATCACCAAGCAGTTTCCAGATGGCACGGTCGCAGTCGATGAGTTCGATCTCGTTGTTCCGTCCCGTCAGATCACCGTCCTTGCGGGTTCCTCCGGATGCGGGAAGACCACACTGTTGCGTATGGTGAACCGGATGGTTGAACCAACAACGGGGAGCATTCTCATCGACGGCAAGGACGTGAAAGACGAGCCTCCCGTCCAGTTGCGCCGACGGATCGGATACGTCATGCAAAATGCGGGTCTCCTCCCCCACTTCACGATCGCAGACAACATCGCGACCGTTCCGCGGCTTCAAGGGCAGTCACGTGCCGCAGCACGCAGCCGCGCGCTTGAACTGCTGGAAACAGTGGGATTGGAGCCACATCTGGCAGACCGGTACCCACATCAGTTGTCGGGCGGACAGCAGCAACGAGTGGGCGTGGCCCGTGCGCTTGCTTCGGATCCGAACATACTGCTGATGGATGAGCCCTTCGGTGCCGTAGACCCCATCGTGCGCACCGAACTGCAGCAGGAACTATTGCAACTACAGCGGGAACTGGGCAAGACCGTCATCTTTGTCACCCACGATATCGATGAGGCCTTCCTGCTCGGAGATCAGGTTGTCATCCTCGCGGCAGGAGCTCAGAAACTACAGGTGGGGACTCCAAACGAGATTTTGGAGAATCCCGCAAGTGACTTCGTTGCTTCATTCATCGGCGCTGGACGGGGCAAACGAGTCCTGCGCATCAAGCAGACCGAAACGGGGCCGGTGGTGGTCGACGCAGACGGCAGAACTCAAGGCATCCTCTCCGGCGATGAGCAATGATATGGGTTGGGCATTAGACAACCTCAGCCTCATCGGCGCGCTGACGCTCGATCATCTGCGCCAGAGCCTCATGGCAATCGCATCGGGGTTTGCTCTGTCCCTCCCGCTCGGGTGGGCCGCATGGCGGTATAAGCGCATCCGCGCAGTTGTCCTCAGCGGCACTGGCTTGCTCTACACGATTCCGTCGCTCGCGATGCTGCTCATCCTGCCGCTCATCATAGGATTCCCGGCTACGAGCGAGATCAATCTGGTGGTCGCCCTGACAATTTATGCGATTGCGATTATGGTGCAGTCGGTTGCAGATGGACTCAGTTCGGTTGATCCAGATACACGACGAGCGGCCATGGCGCTCGGGTATGGTCCCGTACGCAGGTTCTGGGGGGTCGATCTGCCTCTGGCAGGTCCCGTCATCGTTTCGGGCTTACGAGTAGCCGCGGTCAGCACGATCGCCCTCGCGACTGTTGGGATTCTGGTGGGGGTCACCAACCTCGGCTATCTGTTCACGAACGGTTTGCAGCGCCGGATCATCGCCGAGGTGTGCACGGGGCTCGTGGTTGTCGCCCTCCTCGCCTTGGTCATCGACCAACTCATCGTTGCCGCGGGACGTCTCCTCATGCCATGGACTCGTAGCAGTCGGGCTGTGGCGCACTCTAGGTCTCGCTCGAAGGACCTGTCCGCATGAATCTCTTGACCGATGCCTTTCGTTGGATACTCGCGTCCGAACAGTGGCAGGGATCCAATGCGCTACACGTGCTGTTGCTACAGCATTTAACTTTCACCGTCCTTGCCGTCGCAGGAGCCGCGCTCATTGCGGTGCCAGCCGGTTGGGCCATCGGTCATACCGGCCGCGGACGCGAGATCTCCGTTGGCCTTTCCGGAGCAGCCCGCGCCGTTCCCTCCTTCGGCCTGCTCATCCTGTTGGTACTCGTCTTTGGGGTAACGCAGAAGAGCGAGGCGGCCCTCGTGACGTTCGTTGTCCTCGCCATCCCCTCCCTACTCGCTGGAGCCTACTCCGGCATTGAGGCAATCGACCGGTCAGTTATCGATTCTGCCCGCGCAATCGGAATGTCTGAGCGGCAGATCTTGTTCCGAGTAGAGATTCCGCTGGGGCTCCCACTGCTCATCGGTGGGATTCGCTCGGCCATGTTGCAGGTCATCGCGACCGTGACGATCGCCGCTTACGTCAATCTGGGTGGCCTTGGCCTACCCATCATCACAGGACTTGCCCTACGACGTTACGACATGGTCCTTGGCGGCGCACTACTGGTTGCCCTCCTGGCGCTGGTCATTGACGGCCTGCTCACATTGATGCAACGCATGTCGGTGCCACGAGGACTGCGATCCACCGTTCACGGAGTCTCGAACGCACAACAGGCTCCCGCTCTCCGTTCCACTCGTGCAAACAACTCCTAAGGAGAAACCGATGTCCACGACACAAAAGATGCGGAACGCCTTCGCACTGACAACCGCTTTCGCGGCGACGATCGCACTGTCTGCCTGCTCCTCAAACGATCCACTCGCATCGCCCGATCAAGACAACGGGGCAACCATCGTGGTGGGCTCGCAGGCCTATTACTCAAACGAGATCATCGCAGAGATCTACGCGCAGGCCCTTGAGAACGACGGGTTCACAGTTGAGCGCAAGTTCAACATCGGGCAACGCGATGCCTACATGCCAGAGCTTGAGAGCGGAGCAATCTCCCTCTTCCCCGAGTACACCGGCAACCTGCTGCAGTACTTTGACAGCGAGACCCTGGCGCGTTCCTCCGATGACGTCTATGGCGCGTTGAAGGAGGCCCTCCCTGAGGGTCTCACGGTCCTCGATCAGGCAACCGCAAGCGATCAGGACTCCTACACGGTGACTGGGGAATTCGCTCAGGAACACTCGCTGGCGTCGATCTCCGACCTCGCAGACATCTCCATTCCGCTCACCCTGGGTGGGCCACCCGAGCTCGCCGAGCGCCCGTACGGACCAACCGGTCTCAAGACCGCCTACGGCATTGACGTCGATTTCTCGGCCACCGGGGATACGACCGTTGAGGATCTGGTTGCCGGAACCGTCAACGTGGCGAACGTGTACACGGCAGATCCTCGAATTGAGACCGAGAACTTGGTGGTTCTTGAAGACCCAGAGTCGCTCTTCCTCGCGTCCAACGTAGTACCTCTGGTCAACGCGGATATCGCAGCGGAGGTCGCGGAGACCATCAATGCGGTGAGCGCACAACTCACCCCTGAGGGTTTGGTGTCACTGAATGTTCAGAGCACGGTGGAGGAGAAGTCACCAGCAGTTATTGCGACGGATTGGCTCAGTGCCAACGGCCTGAGTTGAGTCCCGGCCAAGAGAGCCATTGACGTACTGCGGAGATGCCAAGCAGTACGGCAAGTACCAGGGCAGGAATGACGCTGGTGTAGACGATCGCGATGTAGCAGCAGACCCCGGCTGAGCACCACCCCGAGAGCACCTTGGAGAACAGGCCGACTGGGACTGGTCCAAGGTCCGGTAGTTGAATCATGGCGCCGAGCGGCCCGCTGCGTTCCAGTACCGCCAAAGCGCGGGGCCGTTCAACGATTACATACACGACTGCAAGGGGTACCGTTGCGAGTCCTGGCAACGCGCTGGCCCAACCAGCAGCGAGGGTCGCAGTGACTCCGACCAGCAGGGGCATGGTGCAGGTTCCGGCCAGCATCGCTGCCTCTGCTGGTCCGTACACGGTAGAGAGGGACCTGCGGATAAGAGCGGAGGCACGCCATGCAGCCCAGACGCGCGATTGACGCAGTGCAAGAGCCAATACCCCGCCTGCCGCGATGAGGTGACCAAGCACTGGGCCGAGGACGATCCCGCCGAGCGTAGAGCAGGCAAGAATCGATACCGCGAGTCTCCATTGGTCTGTCGCAGTACGAGCGACAATGGTCCGGGCCAAGGCGAAGGCGGTGGGCTGGATTGTGGGAATGATCGGTGTTCGTGTAGTACGAGTGCGCTGGTCTCGTAGGAGCGTGAGTGCGGCACCATCAATCGAAATACAGGCGGAGTGCACCGAACGTACATTCGCGTCTGCACGCAGGAGACGCCATCGTGGAACACCCGTGTGTCCTTCGTGCTGCATGGCCTCCGCCGCACGGAATGCCCAGACGGAAGCTCCAACCGCGAGCGCAACCCACGCGATGATCTCCACGCTGTTCATCCCCAAGTTGTGGGTGATCGATGCGAGCAGGCCGGTAAGGACAGCGACGGTTCCAGCGACTATAGAGGCCGACGCCCATAGGGCGGTACGTATTTCGGCGCGTTCGGGAGTCCACACGAGTTCTGCCGTTGAGACGCGCCATGGGCCAACAAACACTGCGGTACGCCAGGACGCGACAACTACTGCGAACACTGCCACGACGGTAAGCGTGCGTGGCTGCACGCCGAGTCTCATCAGTGAAACGAGTTGCCCGCCGAGTGTGACGACTCCACTGGTGACGAGAACACAGCCGATGATGATTGCTGCAGTTCCATAGAGGACCTCGGAGAGTTCAGAACCCCATCGTTTAAGCACCGAGTTTCAACTCCACGGCAGGGAGTTCCGCGAACAGGTCTGGGCGATGGGTTGCGATCGCTATGCAGCGTCCGGGGAGGAGTTCCTTCAGCATCTCTCCAAGCAGCATTTGATGTTCCAGGTCTAGGCCACGTTCAGGTTCATCAAGGAACAAGACTTTCCAGGGGCGTACTGCGATCGAGGCAAGAGCGGCACGTCGTTCTTGGCCGGTGCTGAGCGAGAACGGTAGTCGATCCAGCAGATCTGTGATGCCGAGGTACTCAAATGCCCGGCTAGCGGCGGGGTCCCCCTGCCCAATACCGCCGTACAGTGCAAGGTGGTCCCCCACTGTCAGGCCGGGAAGCCAGGGCCATTCTTCGGATATTGAGTGGGTTATGGCCCTGTGTTTCGCACCGTGCGGGGAGCAGGGCTTCTCGTCTATCAGGTATTCAGTGCAGTCCATATATTGCAGACCGGCCAACGCTCGCAGGAGCGTGGACTTTCCAACCCCGTTCGGCCCGGTCACGATCAGTACCTGACCGTTGGCGATGTCAAGGTCGAGTCGGTCGATCACTACGGAGTCGCCATAGCCCACCGTAATTCCGGAAACTTTCAGTCCGCTGTCCATGTGTTCCTCTGCGTGTGGGGTTCTGAGTGTCGGCACTGCAAGCAAATCTACTCGACTTGAGAAAAGGTGGGGTCAATTCCCCACCGTGCCCCAGCCAAACGCAAGCCGGAGAAGATGAAGCGGCAGAATCGTCGCCAATCAGAGGCTTGAAACTACGCGCCCACCGACTCTCTCCCCACAGCGCCCTAGATGTGATGTACACGATAGATCTTTGTCACAGCACGCACTTAAGATAGGCTAACCTTACCCAAACCAGACTCATCTAGGAGACGCTCTTGTCCCGGACCCGGATTGTCGCTGCCCTCGTCACAGCCGCAGCACTCACCCTTGCAGGTTGCTCAACCGACGCGCCAGAGACCAACGAGACCTCAAGCGCGCCAAGCACACAGACAACCGACGAAACCACTGAAACGCCGGCAGAAGACGCATTCCCCGTCACGATCGACCACGTCTTTGGAACCACAACCATTGCGGCGAAACCAGAACGAGTCGCAACCATCGCCTGGGCCAACCACGAAGTGCCACTGGCCCTCGGAATCGTACCGGTCGGAATCTCCAAGGCCACCTGGGGCGACGACGATGACAACGGTATTCTGCCGTGGGTTGAAACCAAACTCGAAGAACTTGGCGCGGAAGCACCCGTTCTCTTCGACGAGACCGACGGAATCAACTTTGAAGCAGTTGCCAACACCAACCCCGACGTCATTCTCGCAGCGTACTCCGGCCTGACCCAGGAAGAATATGACACGCTCTCCAAAATCGCCCCGGTCGTAGCCTACCCAAAGGTTGCGTGGGGCACCTCGTATGAGGAAATGATCCAGTTGAGTTCCAAGGCGCTCGGCCTGAGCGCACAGGGAGACGCACTCATCGAGCAGCTCGAAGCAGAGACCAACGCCTCGCTCGACAAGCACGCCGCGCTAAAAGACGCGACCGTCCTGTTCACCTTCCTCGACCCAGCTGACTTCTCCCAGATCGGCTTCTACACCAGCCATGACACCCGTCCAGGATTCTTGGAGGGTCTGGGACTCCCCGCTCCAGAAATCGTCAAGGAAGAATCCGCGAAGACAGACAGCTTCTACGTGAGCGTCTCAGCAGAGGAAGCAGACCGCTTCGAGGACATCGATGTCCTCGTCACCTACGGTGACCCAGGAGGCGACCTCGTCGAGCAGATCCAGGCAGACTCACTGCTGTCGAAGATCCCTGCCGTCAAGGAAGGCCGCATCGCCATTCTTGAGAACGGCACGCCGCTCGCGGCTTCCGCCAACCCATCGCCACTCTCAATCGGCTGGGGAATCGACGAGTACTTCTCCGTACTGTCTGGGCCACTCGACCAAGAGTGAACACCATCGCACCACCCCTGAGCGACCCCGAATCGCTGAGTTCACTGCGTCGATCCACGGCGCTCAAACTCACCTGGTTCGGGGTTGCTCTCGGAATCCTTGCACTACTCTGTTTCGCCTCCGTCACCTTTGGCGCACGATCAGTCACCCTCACAGACGTGTTCGCGGCACTGGGCGGGTCCACCGAGAGCGTCTCAGAGGCCGCTGTCGTGGCCCGACTACCACGAACTGTGCTCGCTATCTTGATCGGTGCGGCCCTGGCACTCGCCGGGTCAACCATGCAGGCAGTCACCCGCAACCCGCTCGCCGACCCCGGAATCCTTGGAGTATCCGCCGGCTCAGCGCTTGCGGTGGTTGTGGGACTCGTGTTCTTCTCCATCACCAACCCGTGGACGCAGATCAGCATCGCCATAGCCGGCGCTGCTGGAGCTGCCGTCTTCGTCTACGCGGTCGGCTCACTCGGACGAGGCGGAGCGACCCCGCTCAAGCTGGCCCTCGCGGGGGCCGCGATCTCCGCGGCGTTCCAAGCACTCACCAACGCGGTGCTGCTACCGCGTGTTGATGTCATGGAGTCATTCCGTTTCTGGCAGATCGGAGGCGTGGGTGGCGCGACCTGGGATCGTATCGCCGTACTCGCCCCGGTACTCGCGGTGGGTGCGCTCATCACGTTCATGTGCGCACGGGGAATGAATTCCCTCGCACTTGGCGACGATATGGCGGCTGGCCTGGGAGAGAACGTCGCGCGGACCCGAATGGTGTCGTCCTTCGGTGCCGTGATTCTGTGCGGTGCGGCAACCGCCGTGGCAGGCCCCATCGGTTTTGTCGGTCTGGTTGTCCCTCACCTGTGCCGTCTTCTCGTCGGGACCGATCATCGGTGGCTTCTGCCGTTCTCCGCGATCACCGGCGCAAGCCTGCTGATTGCCGCAGATGTGGTGGGGCGCGTCATCACCCGTCCACAAGAGATCCAGGTCGGTATCGTCACCGCGATCATTGGTGCGCCCGTGTTCATCTGGATCATCCGACGACAAAAGGTTCGGGAACTGTGACCCTCTCAAAGTTGGCTTCACACAGCGAGGCCTCCGCGCAGCCTTCCACCGTCGATGGAGTACAACTCCAGCACTGGCGGCGGCGGAACAACAGGCGCACCACCATGGGTTACATAGCCCTGGGATCACTTGTGGTTGTGTTGTTCTTAGGGTCCCTGATGATCGGTGAACGGTTCTATCCGCTGACCGATGTCATACGCGTTGTCCTCGGAGAGCAGGTGCCTGGCGCCTCGTTCACTGTGGGTGAGTTGCGGCTACCTCGTGCAGTCGCGGCTGTTCTAGCCGGCTTCGCCTTCGGTGTGGCCGGTGCGACCACTCAGACTCTCCTGCGCAACCCACTCGCCTCACCAGACATTATCGGCATCAGCCAGGGGGCAAGCGCGGGAGCAGTCATCGCAATCGTGTTCTTCTCGCTGAGCGATGCTGCCGTGTCCCTCGCCGCCTTCATCGGTGCACTTGCAACAGCGTTGGCGATCTACTTCCTGTCTTACAGGGGAGCCTTCCAGGGAACCCGGCTCATCCTCATTGGAATCGGTGTTGCCGCGATGCTCAGCAGCGTCATCTCCTACGCCCTGTCGAAGGCCTCCGCCTGGGACATACAGGCAGCAATGCGCTGGATGACCGGCAGTCTGAACAGCGCTTCGTGGTCTCAGATCGTGCCGCTTGCTCTCGTGTCACTGCTCCTCCCGGTCGTATTGCTGCAGCACCGTAACCTTGAGGCCCTACGGCTGGGTGCAGACAGCGCAACCGCCCTCGGCGTGCGGGTTGAACGCTCACGGGTTGTCCTGCTCTTCGGTGCGGTCATCCTGCTCGCCTTCGCAACCTCTGTTGCCGGTCCGGTCGCTTTTGTCGCATTCATGTCCGGCCCAATCGCCGCCCGACTCATCAGACCCGGTGCCAACCTGCTCATCCCCGCAGGATGCGTTGGCGCGATTCTCGTGCTCGCTGCCGACCTCATCGGCCAGTTCGCCTTCCCAACCCGCTATCCGGTTGGTGTCATCACGGGTCTGCTCGGCGCCCCATATCTCGTATTCCTGCTCATCCGCACCAACCAAGGCGGTCGTTCGCTATGACCAAAGAACACTCGCTCATCGGACGCGATCTGTCACTCGGCTACGGGAACACAGTGATCGTGAACAACCTCGATCTGGATATCCCCAGCGGAGCCATCACCTCGATCATCGGCCCCAACGGATGCGGCAAATCGACCCTGCTGCGCGGATTCGCCCGACTGCTCAAACCACTCACGGGTGAGGTGCAACTGGACGGTAAGGACATTCGTTCGATCCCCACCAAACAGGTCGCGCAGGTTGTCGGGCTGCTCCCTCAGCAACCGATCGCCCCCGAGGGAATAGCCGTAGCCGACCTCGTTGGACGTGGACGCCAGCCACACCAGAAGCTCCTGGCCCGCTGGACCACGCACGACTACGAGGTTGTCGCCCAGGCGTTACAGGACACCGGCATCTCCGAGCTTGCCGACCGCAGCGTTGATGAACTATCGGGTGGCCAACGCCAGCGAGTCTGGATCGCGATGGCGCTCGCACAGGAAACCGACATTCTGCTTCTAGACGAACCGACCACGTTTCTTGACCTCACGCACCAGATCGAGATCCTTGATCTCCTGACTGACCTGAACCGGGCGCGTGGCACCACCATCGTGATGGTTATGCACGACATGAACCTCGCGGCCCGCTACTCTCATCACATCATCGCACTGCGCGGAGGAACCCTGGTGGCCCAGGGAACACCCGAACAGGTCATCACGGAAGAGCTCGTACACGATGTGTTCGCCCTACCTGCACAGGTAACCCATGACCCCGTCTCCCAGACCCCACTCGTCTCGCCCCGAGGACGACACCACGTCCGCGGCTCTCAGTTCGGCGATCCCGTACAGCCAACTGGGGCTTCCATTCCACTCACATCCAAAGGTAGTTCCAATGCCCGCTGAGCAGTCGCGGTTCTTCCGCGCTTCGGTTCGCTCCATCGAAGACATCACACCGAGTTTCCGGCGCTTCACGTTCACTTCACAGGACCTCGCCGACTACGGCGACCCCGGATACGATCAACGCATCAAGGTCGTGTTCGGCCCCATGACCGCTGACCCGGGAATCCTCCCCGTCCACGGCCTCGAGGCTATGCCCACTGGTCCAGACTGGTATCAGGATTGGCGTTCCATGTCAGAGAGTGATCGTCCGCCCTTCCGCACTTACACCACTCGAGCCGTACGACGCGAGGTGTGCGAGGTAGACATAGACATGGTCGTCCACGACGTATCCGGCCCCGCCTCCCAGTGGATCCAAGGCGCTCGCCCGGGTGACGAGGTGCTTATCTTCGGGCCCACGACAGCGGCAACCGGAGTGAGTTTCGGAATCGATTTCGTTCCACCCGAGAACGTCGGGCACGTGCTGCTCGTGGGCGATGAGACCGCGGCTCCCGCCATCGCCTGCATCTTGGAACAATACCCCGACGTCCCTGCGACCGTGGTACTCGAGCTACCGCACGAACAGGACACCAGCTACCTCCCGCAGCGCCCCGACGTACGTTATGTCATCGGCTCCCGAGAAGGCCGCGAGCGCAACGAGTTCCTTGTAACCGCAACCAAGGAGGTCATCGAGGAATTGAACCCTGAAGGACAGGTATCCGTGGTTGAGGAGATCCC
Source organism: Timonella sp. (assembly GCA_031979385.1). Lineage (GTDB taxonomy): Bacteria > Actinomycetota > Actinomycetes > Actinomycetales > Cellulomonadaceae > Timonella. The sequence continues at coordinate 24,895 of DALZEF010000013.1, forward strand.
GCTCGATGAGATCCTGTGGGAGGTTCCCCGCTCCGCTCGTGGCGGTGCCGCGCTCAAGTCCGCTGAACTCTATACCTGGCTCGCTGGCGAGGCTTCTGCGGTACGCGAACTACGCAGACACCTTGTTGGGGTACACGGTGTGGACCGCCGAGCCGTTGCCTTCATGGGCTACTGGCGTTTGGGCCGCGCCGAAGTATAGCCCTGCTGCGCTCACGGCAACGAAAAGACCCCTCGCGCACCTGCCAGAGCCCACCTGCCCTTGCTGCATTCCTGCCCTGGGGGATTCAGTGAGATGACACCACACGAGGAGTCGATCTCCACTCTATACCAACTAGCCCGGGTTTGAAAAAACGGCCACTGGTTCGAAACCGCCACAGCAAGCCTGCGGAGGGCATTGGATACCCTTCGCCAGCGAGCAGGTGGTTTCGATCACTTTCGCCCGCGAGATTCGGGTTTTTGAGAAAAGTTCGGTAGAGTTTTCTTCGTTGGTTGTTCGGGAAACACGTTGACCGAGCACGCTTGGAGGATTCGCCTAGTGGCCTATGGCGCCGTCTTGGAAAGGCGGTTGGGTGCAAGCCCTCGGGGGTTCGAATCCCCCATCCTCCGCCACAACAGACAAGACCCCTGATCGGTTATCGATCAGGGGTCTTGTCGTTCCTGGAACTTTAGTCAGTCATGGGACCCAAAGCACGAGTGGCGCCACACGTTACTCATCCGATGGGACGAAAGGCGCCCGGGTGCACATTTAATAACTATGCACTTGGAACCAAGACAGCCCATCGAGATTCTGGGAGGAGTCTACTGCTGGATACTCTCACCGTCACCGAATTGGAACTGCTGCCATACACCGATCCGAGTCATCCCTGCCGCGAGAGCCACCCCGGCTGACGCATCGTTGCTCACGCCGGCGCGGTACATCGGTTCGTATCCGCGCTTAACGATCTCACGTGAGATCGCGTGCACCATCTGCACTGCAAGGCCGCGGCGACGGTGGCTTGCATGCGTAATGACTCCGATGTCGGCAAGTGTGCTGTCCCGCCACGGGTAAGCGCTCGTGGCGGCGACGAGCTCGTCCCCGTCGAAAACCCCCATGACGCACCAGTGGTCGAGTTCCACGTAGGCTTCGTCGAGTTCGTCTGGATCCGCGGCGGCCTCGAACCGTGCGAATGCCTCCGCGTCGTCTTGTGTCAGGACCCGCACCGCGTCCTGTTCCCGCAACCCCACGAGCGCCGCTGGCAAATACACGTGGATACGGTCTGCTTCATCGGTCTCTGCCCCAGCTGCCTTGAGCGCATCCTGCACGTCCTGGCCTGTGGCGCCCTGTGGGATCGGAGCAATCCGCGCTGCGGCTTGCTCGCCCACAAGGATCTGCACGCGCCCGTCAGGCAGAGTCATGAAGTGCGCTGTGTGTGCGTTTTGTACATCTGGATTGACGACGATTCGGCAGGATTCGTTGTCAAATGACGGTTGTCCCTGTGCATATGGGGTGAACCAGGCGTCGGTGACTGCTTGCGAGAACATAACGTTTCCTAGCGGTGTGATGTGAAAATGCCCGGTAACGAGCAGAACCATCCAAGTATCCGCCGCGCATGGCTTCCCGGTCACGCTATTTTGTTTCAATGCGGGTGGCCGGAAGGCGAGCCAGAAGTGTGAGGTGAGTACTCGTCGTCAAGGAAACCGGCGACGCCGGTGAACATCCGCCCGGAACGTACGAGGCGGGGCGCCCTGGAGAACTGTGGACGCCCCGCAACCATACTCCGAAACTCGCATCTGTTGCGGAGTCGGCGGGCTTAAAGCCTGAGCAATTTTAACCATTCGATAAGTAAATGCCGAAATGCGTTGCACGTCAGTGGCAGCGTGAGGACTGGAGCCGTACCTTAACGCCGAATCGCGCGGGGACAAGCGAAGACGCTGGGCGCGGGTCCACACATTCGGCAATCCGACTCGGTAGACTTTTAGTCATGATTTTCAAAAAGGTTGGCAACGGACGCCCGTACCCCGAGCATGATCTGGCAAGCAACCGCGACTGGGCTGCCGTGGCACCACGGCAGGTGCGTCTCGCCGATCTGATCACTACCAAGAGCGAACTCGACCTGACTACGCTGCTCACCGAGGACTCTACGTTCTACGGTGACCTGTTCGCGCATGTCGTGCAATATCAGGGGCAGCTTTACCTTGAGGATGGTCTCCACAGAGCCGTGCGAGCGGCACTCCAGCAGCGCCTCGTGCTACATGCACGCGTGTACGTCATCGAGGAGTAGGCTCGTGCACTGTTCAGTGCACGGCGTCTCCTGCGTCTGCTCATGAACCACGGGCGCACAGCCGCCCATCCGCAGTTTTGTGCCGAATATCCGTATGAACTTCACAAGCAGTGATGGCTTCGACCGCGCGAAGTGAAGTACCCTCATACATAGGTTCCATGCGAGTTAGGGTAACGAGAAAAATCGTGTCACAAGAACAGATCAAAAAGGCGCGCACACTACGGCGCCGCAGGGTGCGCGAACGCCAGGCTGTTGTTTTCGGACTGCTTGCCGCCCTTCTTGGCGCGGCAGGTCTGTGGGCCGTTGGGGTATACAACGGAGCGATCGCCCTACCTTTCGACAACGGTTTCACCTATGAGGAACCACTCGTCGACGAAGTGTTCGACACTGCCTGCCTGCCGGCCGGCACCAAGCCCGTGGGTGCCAAGAAGATCACCGTGAATGTGTTCAACGCATCCTTGAAGCCTGGTATCGCGGCCGGGGTTTCCGGAGAACTGCGCAATCGCAAGATAACGGTCGAGAACACGGCAAACGCCGACATTGAACGTGCGACGACGGCTATCGTGTTCGGTCCCGAAGGCATCGAGGAGGCATACACTCTTGCTGCACACTTCGGCGCACCCGCGTTAATCCTCGACGACACCAAGGAGGACAACGTCATTGATGTGCTCCTCGGCCAGGACTTCAGTTCGCTGCTCGACCCAGCCGATGTCCTGCTTGAAGCCGATGAGGCGATGAACTCCTACCCTGGTTGCAAAGAGTTGTGGGAGATGACCGACAAGGTCGAGGCTCCTGTTGACGAGGACGATGACTCCGAGGATGTTCAGGACGATCTCGAAGACGAGGAAGAGGTCGAGGAAGAAGCTGCCTAGCGTTTTTCTGGGCAATCCTGACAACTTCTCGGTGATCGCACCGCAGACAAGGCGCTCGAAAGGGGTGGTCAGTTCCGCTGGAACTGACCACCCCTTTTCGTTACGTGTTACTTGTCCAGTTCAGAACCTGCGGGAGCCGAAGCAGGAGATGCTGGCTCGATGGAGGTGCCACGAAGCTTGGACACGTATGACATCAGGTGGTAAATGACGAGTGCGGCGGCGCAACCAATCGCGATTCCCTCGAAGGTGATGTCGCCGTTTGAGTAGGTGAAGTTCGCCATGCCGATGATCATCGGAACCGCTGCCGATGTCAGGTTGATCGGGTTGGAGAAATCCACGCGGTTTTGCATCCAGATGCGCACACCGAGCATACCGATCATTCCGTACAGCAGGGTTGCCGCTCCGCCAAGGACTCCCGCTGGGACTGTCGAGATTGCCGCACCAAACTTTGGCGACAGGCTGAGTAGCAGTGCTGTGATTGCCGCGACCCAATAGGCTGCGGTCGAGTACACGCGGGTTGCCGCCATGACGCCGATATTCTCAGCGTAGGTTGTCGTACCGGAACCACCCGCGGAACCTGCCAGGGTGGTTGCCAGACCGTCCGCGATGAGTGCGCGACCAGTGACCTTGTCGAGGTTCTCGCCGGTCATCGCGGCAACTGACTTCACGTGTCCGATGTTCTCTGCCACAAGCACGAACACGACTGGAAGGAAGAGGCCGAGCACGGCCGGTGAGAATGTCGGAGCGGTGAACTCAGGGAACCCGATCCATGCCGCCTCCCTGATCGCCTCGAAGTCCACCTCCCCGCGGAAGATCGCGAACACGTAGCCGACAAGCACACCAAACAGAATCGAAAGACGCCCGATGATCCCCTTGAAAAGCACCGTGATCAGAATGATTGCCGCGAGGGTCACGGTCGCGGTCAGCGGCGCTTTGGCGAACCCGCCGGTGATGTTGACGATCACGTGACCGGCATCGTCAAGGAGGTGGCGCCCCTGCGAGTCTTCTGCGTACGCGGTGGTCCGCCACGCTGCCGGGGCGAGGTTGAAGCCGATCAACGCAACGATCGTTCCGGTCACAACCGGCGGCATGAGGAGTTCGATCCACCGCACACCAGCGAAGTGCACGATGAAACCAATGATTGCGAGTAGGATACCCGCGCTGAGGATGCCGAAGATCGCACCTGCATGGCCGTTGCTTGAGGTAGCGGCCAGGATCGGAGCGATGAAGGCAAAGGACGACCCAAGGTAACTGGGGAGGCGGTTGCCGGTGATCAGCAAGAACAGCATGGTTCCGATTGCTGAGAAGAACAGGGTGGTGGCTGGCGGGAAGTCCGTCAGCAATGGCACGAGGAAGGTTGCACCGAACATTGCGACCACGTGTTGCATACCGATACCGATTGTGAGGCCCCAATTGAGCCGCTCGCCCGGCCCAACTACATCCCCTGGGCCAAGAGTGCGCCCGTCACCGAAAACTTTCCAACCGAACTTCACGTTCTCTCCTTCGACATCGTGTCGGATACCCCTGCTGCGTCTGGGCAGCATAACGGGCAGGGTCGCAGAGGCCCTAGGAGAATCTACTCGCTTTGTTAATAATCCTTCACCAGCCCCTCACAAGAAATCTCGCATAGCGAGACAATCGGAGAGGTTAGGCGTTTGATCGTGTGCAGTTACACTAAATGTTCAGCGATCCACGCGAGCACGTATGTCAGTGAGTTTCCGTCATCGATCCTCTCGGCAGGAATGTCCTGCGCGAGGTGCCATGCCTGCTCGGCAGCGTCCGTCCCCGCGAGCGCACGATACATCAGCAAGTAGTCCCCGAAGACTTGATCGTAGTCTCCAAAGAATCCGACGATCTCCTCGAGGTTCTGCATGATTCGATCTGAGTCGCCGCCAAGGTAGTCGGCAACCGGGGCCATCGGCAGTACCGCCATCCCAAGCATCGCTGACTGCTCCCCGCTGAACCAGGTGGCGTAATCGTGTTTGGCGCCCCACACGAGCGGAATCACCGAGTGGCGATATGACGTGCGCACGGGATCAGACTGGTCAAAGTTGGTCCAGTAGGTGCGGGCGGAGCACGCCTCGAGGGACAGCAACCACACGGACAGTTCGTACAGCCATGTCCTGCCCGTCAACTTGCCCCATGCGCCAAGGGCATTCCAGGCATTGACTGCCTCAGAGCTGGACTCCTGGTTGTTTCCCTCATCGAAAGGTGCCGTCCCCGACGCCCACGAATGCCCCTTATACACGTCGAACACCCTGAGCATCGGAAACTCGGTATCCGGAACCGGTGTCGCGATGTCGAACGCCAGGGCGTCGACGGATTCACGGACCTGCTCAAGCAACTGCGGGTTACGCTCACAGAGCACCGCAGCCACATGCAGGAAGTATCCCCAGTGGAAGTGGTGGTCGTTGAAGAGATCAGTACCGAATGAGGCCTCGCGCCCCACGACGCCCGACCACACGTCATCGTAGAAGAAGGTACGCGGGGCATGTGAGTCAGCAGCGGCCTGGAACCATTCAAGGAACCGTTCTTCCAGACCTTGTCCAAATGCCTCAGCGCCAGGAACAGACAACTGAGTGGCAAGGTCAAGTAGGTTGGCGTCCCGGAACAAAGCCTTGCCGCCAAAGTAGGTATCCTCGGGAGCACGCGGTGCCTCACCCATGTCCTGTACAGCAGCCGCGACGAGCGTGGCCCGTCTATCCCCAGCCACGCGTGTAAGGTCGAGGTGCACCCGCGGCTCCACCCGAGATGTGCGCCAGGTGAGCACCTTCGCCGACACGAGCGGTGCCGTACCCGACACGGTCGCATAGGTTCCCAAGGTGTCCAACGGCTCCCGCACCTCATGGTGCGGTAGCCGCACCACCGCGACCGGGCCGTTCTCCCGCGCAACATAGCGAATAGAAGTGACCACCTCGTCGGAAAGCACCTGAGCGGTGACCTCGGTGCGCAGCACCGGGAACGTGGCGTGACGCGCGATCCGCAACACCTCCCGCTCAACCTGCGCCGGACTCTCACCCGTGAACTGGGGGAACGCAATCAATGAAACGTACTGTCCGGCCTGCAACCGGATCGAGCGGGCCGAGAACGCACCCGTCGTCACGAGACCATAGTGGCTGCCCTCGACGTGAGCGGTCGCGCACGACTCGTACTCCATCGAGAAGGCCTCCGAAAGCGTCACATCGTGCGCTATCTCAGCGGTATACGAAACGTACGGAACACCTTCCGCGAGCACCGCTCGCCCCAGCACACGACCGATCTCATTCTGAAACTCGATGGTCACGCTCGCCAGATCGTGCGCAGCAATGCGATACCCGTACGCGCCCACATTGACGTCGATGTCCGCCGAGGCGGGCCCAGAGATCGTGTGCCGTGAGCTCGTGACATGCGGCAACCCGAAAACAAAGCCCTGATCAGTCTGGATATACGAATACGGAGTTGGGAACACCGGGGACGGCGAGCCAAAGGCCAGCCCCGAGAACCACCGGTTGGTCGGCGGTTGAATCATCGATGAGGCGTGCAGCCACGGCAGCTCCTGAATCGTGTCCACGGGCAACGCGGCGATTGCCTGCTCGATCATTTCGGATACCCCCAGCGCCTCGAGGTCGTGACCGACCAGAGCGAACTGGGCTGCGTGAGCGTCCATAGTGATGACTACATCCACCGTTTACTAGAGCAAATACCCCCACCTCGGGGTTCGATACCACCTTACCCGATCGAATTATGGGACCCTCTTGGGACTTAACCTGACACCGCAGCGTGAAGCGCCATCGGACACGTCAAAACTGGGAGGTCACCTCACGTGCGATCAAGTCAAGGTGGTCCAGATCGGACAGGTCAAGAATCTGCAGGTAGATCCGTTCCGCACCCGCGTCACGCGCCCGATCGATCGCATGAACGGCCTCCGAAACCGTGCCAGCGATACCGTGCTTACGCAGCTCCTCCGGGTTACGCCCAATCGCGGCTGCCCGACGAGTGAACTCAGCCTCATCCTTACCCACACAGGCCACAAACGCGCTCGAGTACACGAGTTCGTTCGGATCGCGTTCAATCGCCTCGCAGGCTGCGCGGACACGTGCGAATGTTGGAGCAAGCCGGTCGAACTCAACAAACGGTGTGTTGAATTCGGTTGCAAAGCGTGCCGCAAGAGATGGGGTCCGCGATGGTCCGGTTCCGCCGATGATGACCGGAACCTTGGGGCTCACTGGTTTTGGCAGTGCCGGAGAATCCGTGAGTTGATAGTGCTTGCCCGCATAGTTGAACGTCTCACCAACGGGGGTCTGCCACAACCCGGTGATGACATCGAGTTGTTCCTCAAGACGTGAGAACTTGTCCTTCGGGAATGGGATGCCATAGGCGCTGTGCTCCGCCTCAAACCAGCCAGCACCGAGCCCCAGTTCCACGCGTCCGCCACTCATCTGATCGACCTGAGCCACTTGAATCGCAAGTACTCCGGGCAACCGGAAAGTCGCGGAGGTCACGAGTGTCCCGAGCTTGATTCGTTCGGTCTCGCGGGCGAGTCCAGCAAGCGTCAGCCACGCGTCGGTTGGCCCTGGCAACCCGCCGCCACCCATCGACAGGTAGTGATCGGAACGGAAGAAGGCGTCGAATCCCAACTGTTCAGTCGCGTGCGCGACTGCGAGCAGATCCGTGTAGGTTGCCCCCTGCTGTGGTTCGGTGAAGATCCGGAAGTCCATTGTGAGCTGATCCAATCTATTGGCCCCGCCATTTGGCAGGGGTGAAGAAATCTGCGATGGTTACGGCGGTCAAGGCGCCAAGCACGACCGCGGTCCTTTTGCGCCCGGTTTTATGCGCATAGTGCGTCAGCCCGGCAAGAGCTGCAGCTTCCAGCGTGTTGAGCGCATAGTAGGCCGGTGGCCGCCTGAGCCACAGGCGCATGATTCTCGACGATATGTCAGGTTCATCCGGCAGGGTCATCGCGGCGGCCCACACCGCTTTGGAGAAGGGCTGCGCAACAACATACTGCGCGCCCTCGAGATGATGCGGTTCACGCCAGCCCTCCGCGAGCTCAGCCGCGGCCTCGGGCAACCCAAGTATCCGCGTGACCGCCGTGAGCGGGTCGTCCATGTTGTCGGCGCTGAGCACGAGGTGTAGGCGATCCCGTTCTAACGTGCCAAGCTCAAACAACCCGGCGAGGGCATCCGCATCGATCCGAGGCCTCGCAAAGAAGTCAAAGACGAACTGGGCAGGGTCAACCTCACCAAGTTGCAGATAGTGCATCAGGTCCTGCGCGACACGAGTACGCGGGTCGACGTCAGTCCACTGCGGCCCCCACTCATGCACTCCGATCTCGTCACGGTGCGCAACGGTGAGACGCCGCCACGCCCCATTGCGTTCGAGATGGATACACGGTTGATCTGAGTTCCATCCGATCAGGTTTTCCAGCGCACCACCTGGCTGGTCTATGCCGACCACGCCCCACTGCTCCCCGGCACGGAACCAGAGGTCGTGCCGTGCTGCATGGGCAAGGAGCGGACCATCCGTTGAGCGGAAGCGACCGACAACCGCTTCAGCGCGCGTGTTGATGTCGACGGTGATTCCATCGAGATGCGAGTGGGTCGACGGCACGCTGGGGTGGTCTGCGACGTGGCATGCCGCATTGAGTTCCTGTGCCAGACCGGAGGCAAGATCCTCGAAACTGATGGTCGGTATCTCGCCGCGAGTCGTGTTCTCCTCCGGTGCCCAGCGTGGCGCGTACCCCTCATAGAGGCCCACCGTGCGAGCGATCATCCACCCAGGGGCACCGATGTGTGCTCCGTCAATCACCTGGGCGGGAACCGCACGGTCCAGGAGAGCCTGGCTCAACTGTTCGAGTGTCACTGGATCGAGGTAGGCAACGTGGTCCGCATCTGAGCCAGATGATTTGATGTCTTGGGGGTCACGTGGGTCACGTGGCGCAATGGCAATGTACATTGCGTAGGCTGCGTACGTCTGCGTTGCCTGCTCAAGTTCGTGCATATCTGAAGTCTCTCATCTGGCGAGAGCGATAGCATCGGTTTTTCGCTAACCGGCAAACAGTTGTGAGAGCTTAGGTGTGCTGAGCGTGCCGGTCCTACTGGTCGCAGGCGGGAGCAGAGGACACCTGGAGGACCACCTCTGGCTCGTGTGCGTGAGATATCTGCTGGGCTGCCTGCTTCTGCTCTTCCGTGTGCAAACGGCTCGGGTAGATCACGAACCGGTCGGGCATGGATACCATCTGGGCTGTGATGATGTCCTTCATGGCCTCAATTGGGGCATCGAAACTGGAAACCTGCACAACCGGGACACCGGCCGCCTCAAGCATCTGCTGCTCATCAAGTACTTGGCAGGCAGGAACGATCATGCCCAGTTCCTGTGCTGCCTCCGCTCGGTCCGGCCAGATCCGCTGAATCGCCAGTTCTGCATGGGCTTGTGCCAGAGCGTAGGCCAGGTCTTCCGGGCTGGCGTCGCGGGCCCAGTCGGAATCCACGAGGATCTCGTTGGCCTTACTTGAGTTGGGGCTAAGGCAGGTGGCTGCGCCTTCGCACTCATTTGCAGAGGCATAGTGCAGCGAGAGTCCTTCGAAGCCCTCTTCGAAACGCAGGTACGTGTCGCGTACTTCCTGCAGCCTTATCTCCGCCAGGCGCTGTGCAGTGCGGGCTGATTCCTTGGCGAAACTCGCGGCCCCGCTGTTCTCCTCCTGCGCAACGTCCTCTTCCTCAAGTTCACGAGTCGTGATCGCAAGTTCCGAGACGTCGTCTGCTTCGGCTAGACCGTCCGTCGATTCTGCTGCGGCTTCGAGCACCTGCTCAGCAACTGTCGCTGGCTCTGGGGACGCGGAAAAAACACCGAGGCCGACGGCGGCAAACAGCCCGACCGTGGTAACGGCAACGATCGCGAACAGGCGAACCCTATTCGACGCTTCTTCCCTAGACGACATACTGCTCATGCCGCCTGCCCCTTCCTCGTCGCCCGGTACCTGGACACCGGTATCACGACGGTTGTTGCTCTCGTTAAATCGTGTGCATCCTATTCGGTTGAAATGAATTGCGGATGAACCCGTACCTTACCTATCGGCAGGAAACCGCCGAAGATGAAGTACGCCACACGTTTAACTCCATTCGCACAAAACTTTACCTTCTTTTTGCCAGGCTGTCTCCCCGGTTTCCTGCGGTTTTACCGCACTGACACACAGCTTCCACCAAAGAAGGTAAAAAGGTACCCCGTTGGAAAGTTTTCCACGGGGTATCTGTTATAGAAATCTATTTAATCGGGCATTCGAAGCGGGATCAGTAACCCATCGCACGCGCTACTGGTGACACCTCTGCGCCACCAAACTCCCAGTGCCACGGTTCCGGCTTGGTCGTCTGTGCCCACTCTGGCGAGAACCAGCCATAGGTGGTCGAGTTCGCGACAAGCCAGTTCCGCTCCGGGGTGTTCCAGCGAGCCTCAGGACCACTGAGATCAAGCGCGAGACCCCACCCGTGGTTGGACATTCCGGGAGGTGCTGCAAGCCAACCCTTGGCCGCCTTGGTGGCGACCTGCGAACTGTAAGAACGGTAGGAGTCGGTCATCTGGATGTCACGACCGAACTCTTCCTTGAACGCAGCGTTCAGTTCAGCGAACATCAAGGCTGCATCAGGGCGCGCTTTTTGCCCTGTGGCCGAAGCGATCTCAACGAGTGCACTGTCCGGCAGGCGCCCGTTGGAGAAGGTCCCGTACGAGTTGGCCAGTTCAACAGCCTCAGCCCATGCTGCCTCAAGCGCGAGGACAGCAAGTTCCTCGGCAGTGGTTACACCCGGAGTCGAGGTGCCATCGACGAGGGCTTGGAGGCGAGCGGTTGCCGCGACCACTGAGTCGATTGTCGTATCGGTGACGGCAACAGAAACCGTGTCGGCGCCTGTTGGGACATCCACAACGTTTGCGGTGGAATCCGTGGCAAGATCCCCGAATGTGTCATCGCCGGGCATGTAGACCACCATGCTCTGCGACGAGCCGTCGGCTTTGCTCTGTTCAGTTGCGGCATGCTTGCCAACGTATGGAGCGACGCTTGCGGTCTGAACGACCTCTGGAGCGGCATTGATGGCCTGCTCAACCTCGGGGTTCGCCGCGGCTTTCTCTGCCTGGGCTACAGGGACATCGGCATTTGCTCCCACCGCACGGATGGTGATTTCGAGCGATTCCTCGGAATCGTAGAGACCTTCGGCCGATGCGGTTCCGGATGCCTGTTCAACATCTGTCGCGAGCGTGTTACGCGAGAAACTACGCGAGGCAGTGCCAGATCCCTCACGGGTTGGGATCTCCTCGGCCTCGAGAGCGATCTGTTCCAGGAGTTGCTCGAGTTCCGCAGATGCCTTCTGCACCGCGGCATCTGACTCGATCAGGGCAGACGCATCGTTGAGGAGCTCAGCGGCCTTCATCACCGCTTCGTCTGCCTCGCTCGACGCGATGGTGATGGCGGTGTCCGGTTCCACCAGATCCGTGAGGTTACGCTCTTCTCCAGTGACCTGGGATGTGCTTGGTCGGCTGTCGTGAGCGCTCACAACGACCGTGGTGCCAACGAGCCCGGCGATTGCCACACTGGCTGCGATGACGGGCTTGCCGAGAACTGGCTTGGTGATGGAGGGCACGGAGAAAAGCGCCAACCGGATACCGTTACGCTTCTGGGCGGCGCGGCGTCCTTGGTAGCGTCCGCGGCGTGTGGCATCCGTGTCAGGTGCATGAGCAGCCTCGATAGAGGTTGCTATGCGCTTACCGTGTGCGGCCATCGAAATAATCACCTGGTTCCTTGCGGCAGTTACGCCTTGGGGCGGTTTACACGACCCGCCGGATGGTGGCAGCGGTTCATGTGTCTTACTGATGCATCGCGCTATGCGTGTTACATCTTGCGGCACTCACCTGTGTGACTGCTGCGAGCAGAACGATCTCCTGATCATTTATCTCGGCAGGACCAAGACAAACTTAATAGGACAATGGGTAGCAGTGCCCGTGCCGTTCGCCCCATCTAGGTTACAAGAGTGTCACAGATCCACAAGGGCCTCGCTCCTGCCTTCATCACACCTGTGCACAACTCACCCAGCAACGAGCCGCCCACCAGTGTGGAAACAGGAACGCGCATGCCCCTCTGTGTCATACAGCACAGGAGAGCATGCGCGAATCGCACCCGAGAAACCACATGCACCCCAAGATCGAGATCCGAAATTCACCCACTTGGAAAGTTCGTTTGAGGACGACCCGGACATCCAGCTAAGCGCCCGACACTTGTTCCTAGTTGTTCAGGGCGTTGCAACGACCATCAGAACCCGCCATGGGCTGTTTTTGGTCCGATGGCGTGTATTTTTTACACGCCACCGGACCAATTTCAGCCCATCGGCTTGACGACGAGCCGACTAAGATCGCTCACCACGCCCTGGCCCAGCCGCGCTGGGCTGGGAGAGGGATGCGGCGTGGTCCATCTCGTCGCCAATCTGCCGCACGTCGAAGTCGTGGATTGCCTGTTCAACCCCTTCAACAGCGGTCATCGCAGAGCCAGAGATCGATTCCTCGATCGTGGTTGCAAGCGGCTTTTGCCTCACAAAGAACAGCAGCGCAGCCGCAACGATGGCCAGCGGGATGAGCCACATGTAGATAGGGATGAGTGCCTGATTGTACGAAAGCACGACCGCATCTCGCAGCGGCCCCGGCAGTTCATGCACGAGGGCTGGGGTAAAGGAGTTCGCATCGAGCTGACCTGCCGCCGACGAGTCAACGAGACCTGCGAGATTCTCCTCGACCCGAGCAGTCAGACGCGACGCGAACACCGATCCGACGACAGCGGACCCGAGCGTTGAACCCACCTGGCGGAAGTAATTGGTGCCCGCAGTGGCGGTGCCCACGACCCTGAGCGGGAACGAGTTCTGCACGATCAAGGTGAGGATCTGCATCGACATGCCCAAACCCATACCAAGAACGGACATGGCCGCACAGATAACCCATACCTGCGTGTCCACCGTAATTCTCGCCATGAGCAGCAAGCCCAGGGCAACAACAAACGATCCGATGATAGGGAGATTCTTGTAGTTCCCGGTCCGACTCACCACGATCCCGGAGATCGTCGCGGTTATCAGGAGCGCAAGCATCATCGGAGCCATGAGCAGACCCGCCGTGGATGCCGAATAGCCGCCAGTCATCTGCAGGTAGGTCGGCATGTATCCGATCGCGCCGAACATCGCGACTGCAGTGACAAGCGCAGCCAGGGTGGTCAGATTGAAGTTGCGATCCCTGAACAGGAACAACGGCATGATCGGTTCAGCGGCCTTCGACTCAACCCAGACAAACAAAACGCCCGTCACGGCGGTCGTTACGTAGAGGCCGACAACAAGCGGAGATGTCCAGCCGTATAACGAGCCACCCCAGGTAAGGGCAAGAACAAGTGCGGTCGTTGCAACGGACAACAGCGCCATGCCAAGAATGTCGAGTTTTGGGCGCTCCTGCAGCGCACGTACAGGCTTGCGCAGAAACAACACGGTTGCGACGATCGATAGCACGCCCAACGGAAGGTTGATCCAGAATGCCCAACGCCAACCCGGACCCTCCGTAAACCAGCCACCCAAGAGCGGCCCAGCCACCGAGGAAACGGCAAAGGTGGCGCCCATGATTCCCATGTACTTGCCACGTTCCCGGGCAGGTATCACATCTGCGATGGCAGCCTGCGAGAGAATCATCAGGCCACCGCCACCGATCCCCTGAACTGCGCGGGCTGCGATGAGCAGTTCCATCGAGTCAGCGATTCCACCCAGCACGGAACCGATCAAGAAGAGCACAATCGCACTGAGCAACAGCGGCTTGCGTCCCATGAGGTCCGACAGTTTGCCGTAGATCGGCATCACGATCGTGGAGGCCAAGATGAACGCTGTGATGACCCAGGCCATATGCTCAACGCCGTTGAGTTCACCAACGATTGTGGGAAGCGCGCTCGACAGCACGGTTTGGCCGAGGGACGACATGAACTGTGTCATCATCAGGCCAGCGAACAGCAGATTCACTGAGTTCTGGTGTTTGGTCATTGTGTTTCTTTCATAAGGCGCCGGAACACGTCGAGGGCTTCACGGAAGCGCAACTCGCCGTCATCAGACAACGCATCGGGGTGTGTCGAGAAGGTGTAGCGCACGACAGAACCGGCAAACGTTGCCATCGCACGGGCTGAGGCCTCGGGCGAACCAAGGCCGGCAACATCTAGGTTCAGGTCCGCCAACACCTCAGCAACCGCATCATTCACCGCTGACTCACAGGCGGCCATGTGACGGTGCAGAAAGAGTTTGTGTTCGGGGCGCTCGCGAAAGACGGCGACCCTGCTGCGAAAGTTGTCCGGGTCTATGACCGTGTCACGCACCACGTGGAAGTAGAGCGAGACCACTCGATCAAACAGGTTATGTCCACCGTTTGCTCGGAGTTCGTCGTGTTGAGCCCGGGTGATCTGCGGCGCACGAAGCCCGACCACTGCTTCCTCTTTGGATTTGAAATAGTTGAAGAATGTGCGCTGCGAGACTCCCGCCTCGGCCGCGATTTCCTCAACCGGCGCGTTGCACTCGTTCTCCACGACGAGGCGGTAGGCAGCCCGGTGAATAGCTAGGTAGGCATCGGCCTTGTTCTGCTCGCGTCGGGATAGGGACTGATTATGCACATCTAAACTTTATGCAGTTGTGCAAGTTTGCACAACTGCAAATTTATGCGATATCTCCCACACAACGAAAGGGACCCACCACAGGTGAGTCCCTCGTCGTCAATCGAGCCATGCGCAAGCGCTCGCAGCGCTCCGGCAGATATCAGCGCGCAGCGCCCTGCATCCGCCTACTCGTCCGCAGCGGCCAACTGGCCGCACGCACCGTCGATCTCCTTACCGCGCGTATCGCGCAGCGTGGTCGGGATGCCGTGTGCCTCAAGGCGGGCGATCCACTCGCGGGTCACGGCGGGCTCCGAAGAGGTCCAGATCGAGCCTGGCGTCGGGTTCAACGGAATCGGGTTGACGTGTACCCATCCCTTGCCGCGAGCGCTCAACTTCTCGGCCAGCAGGTCGGCGCGCCACCCGTGATCGTTCATGTCTTTGATCAGCGCATACTCAATCGACACGCGGCGGCCGGTCTTCTCGTAGTACTCATATGCTGCGTCGATGGCCTCGTCGGCCTTCCAGCGCGAGTTCACCGGAATGAGTTCGTCGCGCAGTTCATCGTCCGGAGCGTGCAGGGACAGCGCGAACGTGAACGGCAGCTTCTCGTCAGCGAGTTTACGGATCGCAGGCACCAGGCCAACGGTCGACACCGTAATGCCGCGAGCGCTCATACCCAAGCCCTCAGGCGCTTCAGCGCACATGCGGTGCACTGCGTTCATGACGCGCTTGTAGTTTGCGAGCGGCTCGCCCATGCCCATGAACACGATGTTGGTGACGCGCTCAGGAACGTGATCGCCGGGACGAATACCGCCCAAGCCACCCTCCGCGATGACGCGGTTGGCCTGAATGATCTGGTCGAGAATTTCCGCGGTGGACATGTTTCGGGTCAGACCCGCCTGACCGGTCGCGCAGAACGGGCAGTTCATGCCGCAGCCGCACTGAGAGGACACGCACAGGGTGACGCGACCCGGGTAGCGCATGAGCACGGATTCAACAAGGGATCCGTCGAACAGTCGCCACAGGAACTTGATGGTCGCACCGTCGTCGGTGGTCAGGCGCTTGACCTCAGTCAGCAGGGGTGGGAACGCTGCGTCGACCATCTCTTGGCGCTTGTCCTTGGGTAGATCGGACATGCGCTCGGGATCCGTTGTGTAGTGCTGGAAGTAATGCACCGAAAGCTGCTTGGCGCGGAAGGCAGGCAGCCCGAGTTCCTTGAACTTCGCTTGACGTTCCTCAAGGGTCAGGTCCGCGAAGTGAGTTGGCGGCTGAGTAACCCGTTTTTTGGTGGCGAACTGCAGTTCTGGACGCCCATCCGCGCCCATCGCCTGCTTCCACCCCTCCGGGGTTGGGCGTACTTGCTCGCGCCCTTCGCGGCGCGCACGCAGTTCGGACACACGGCCCTCGACCTCGGCGCGGCGTTCGTCCTTTTTCTGCTGGGCGTCTTTGGCTTGGATGTACGCGATCGTCCGGTCGTTGCGGTCCGCGCGCGTGACGCGGTCCTCATGCCGGGTGCGTCCCGTCTGCTTGGGTCGTGACGGTTGTCCGCCACGGGTCAGGCTTTGCGACGAGCGGGCAGCAGAGCGCGCACCGCCCACTTTCAGCGCGGACAGTTGCGGTTCGGAGGTTGAGCCCGTTGATCCCGGGGTCACCGAAGTGCGGCCACGCGAGTCTTGAGGCGTCGCTGACTGGCCGGAACGGGGGGATTTGTTTGAAGCAGACATCGTTTTAAGATTCTCCCACGCGCGCTTGCACGCTGCACGAAACGTGAGCGACGACAAACGTGACGTTGCCCGCTTAGGCTGCCGACTCGTCGCCAAGCCTGCTCCTTGCCTGTTCCCTCGAACTCCACCCAAGCTCTCGTCGCATCCCCTATCGCAGCCCATCGCCGCACTCAGGCAATTTCCCTCGAACTCAGGCCGAAGTGGGCTGAGCCCGAGGGAAAATCCCTGAGTTCGCGGGATGCTTCATGCCCGTTAGGCACATGAAGTTGAGGCCGTTAGCAATGTGCAGCGCGCGTGACGCTCTACACACCCAATGAGATTGCACTTTTGGCACCAAAGTGCAAAGATGCACTATGTGAGCAATAGTGCAGGAAAGACTAGTGATTCGGAGACTGGAACGTCCGCCGAGCACCCGATCAACCGACGCGAGGCCCGTAAAACGGCAACCCGCACAGCCCTGATCACCCATGCACGTGCACTCACGAAGGAACACGGCCTCGCAGGGTTCACAATCGAGGACCTGTGTTCGGAAGTCGACATCTCGCGGCGCACGTTCTTCAACCACTTCGCCTCCAAGGACGATGCCGTGCTCGGGATGTCCAAGGAGTCACCTCTCGCTCCGCATCGAGAGGAATTCCTGACCTCTCAGGCCCACACCTCGCTACGCGAGGCCCTCTTGAACCTCGTGGCGAGTTCCGTCAATGGCACCGCTACACACAGCTTCACCCCATTCGAGGTCATGGAACTGGTCCAGGGCGAACCGTCACTCATGAACCGCCTCCGACAAAACGCCTTCGACACCGTCACCGAGGTGGAACAGCTCATCTGCGCGCGCGAAGGCCTCCCCTATCCAGATGCCTACGCACACACAGTTGCCCTCACCCTTCACCATCTGATGATGACCGCCCTGCTCCCACCACCGAACGGTGACTGCACGGCGGGACAACTAGCCCGATCATTCGACGATCCCGAGAACATTCGAGAAAGATTCGCCGAGAGACTCAACCACCTCGCCCGATTCTTCTCGTCCAGCCCATAGCACCACCCCGCAGTGCGGTCGTTCACGCCGAACTACCGACAACAGCCAGTACTCATCCTCCAACCCACCACCCCGCGTGTGGTGGAGACCCGACGCAACCGTGTCGTCGGCAATCAACCAACTCATATGAAGGGACACCCATGTCTCACGCCCCCACAGAAACGGTCACGGACGAGCCCAAGCTCGTACTGACCCAACGAACGATCTGGATCATCTTCGCCGCCCTCATGGCGTCGATGTTCCTGTCCAGCCTGGACCAGACCATCGTGTCCACCGCCATGCCCACCATAGTGGGCGACCTCGGCGGCGTACAGCACCAGGCGTGGATCACCACGGCGTACCTCCTGGCCACAACCATCGTGATGCCGATCTACGGAAAATTCGGTGACGTCCTCGGGCGCCGCAACCTCTTCCTCGCAGCCATCGCGATCTTCACCGGAGCTTCACTGGCACTCGCCCTCGTGGACACGTTCTGGGGATTTGTGGTATTCCGTGCAATCCAGGGACTCGGTGGTGGTGGTCTGATGATCCTGTCCCAGGCGATCATCGCGGACATCACCCCGGCCTCCGAGCGCGGTAAGTACATGGGACCGCTGGGGGCCGTGTTCGGAATCGCTGCTGTCGCAGGTCCACTGCTCGGCGGTTTCTTCGTGGACCACCTGACCTGGCACTGGGCGTTCTGGATCAACATCCCCATCGGAATCATCGCGTTCATAGTCGCGTGGTTCACCCTGAAACTACCAAGCCACAAGGCCGAGAAGAAGATCGATTTCCTCGGCGTTCTCTTCCTGTCCATCGCGACCACCGCGCTCATCTTCTTCACGGACTTCGGCGGATCGGCCGACCACGGCTGGAGCGCATCGGAGACCTGGATGTGGGGAGCCACCCTGGTCATCGCCGCGGGACTGTTCGTGTTCGTGGAATCACGTGCGCAGGACCCCATCATTCCACTGTCGTTCTTCAAGAACCGCACGTTCGTGAATGCAACCGCAATCGGCTTCGTGCTGGGACTCGGCATGTTCGCGGCGCTCGCATTCCTGCCAACCTTCATGCAGATGTCGTCCGGCACCTCCGCCGCAACATCTGGCCTGCTGATGCTCCCAATGATGGTCGGAATGATGAGCACCTCAATCTGGTCTGGTCTGCGCATCACCAAGACCGGCAACTACCGCCTGTTCCCCATCGTTGGAACGGCTGTGACCGGAATTGTCCTGGTCATCATGTCCACTCTGACCGGTTCGACCCCACTGTGGCTGCTGTGCACCTACCTGTTATTCTTCGGAGCCGGTCTCGGTCTGGTCATGCAGGTCGTCGTTCTGGTTGTCCAGAACTCGGTTGACCCACACGATGTCGGCGCCGCAACATCGACTAACAACTACTTCCGCGAGGTAGGCGCCGCCCTGGGTGTGGCCGTGTTTGGAACCCTGTTCACGAACCGTTTGACCGAGCGCCTCTTCGAGGTGTTCGCGGGAGCTGGGCTGTCTCCTGACGATGCGGCTGCGTCAACGTCACAGATCACGCCGGCCATCATGAACGAGATGCCCGAGGCTATGCGTAATGGCGTCATCGACGCCTACGCTGACTCGCTTGCTCCGGTATTCCTCTACATGGTTCCGTTTGTCGTCATCGCCTTCGTGCTGGCGCTACTGACCAAGCAGATCAAGCTGTCCGACGAGGCCGGAATGGTTGCCCGCGGCGAGGCCGTCACCGATTCTGCCGACCTGTCTCAGATTGCCGACGAACCCGCTCTACTGCCAGCATCGGCTGGCGCCACAGAATCACACGGCGAGTCCGATTCCGTGGTGCGTTAACAAGACGGGCTGGCGTTGCCTATGCCAGGCCGACAACATGACGGAGGGGACATCAGCATGCTGATGTCCCCTCCGTCATGTTCTGCCCCCTAATCGATCATTCTTGACCGGTTTGAGATCGCCGTCAGTCCGTGAACTTTACCGTTGCCTTGATCAGGTTGTGGTCCGAGGCCTTGTAACCGTTCTTCACCGTGGTGTACTGCGAGAAGTGTACATTCTTGCCCTTGCCAAGGATGAAGTCGATCCGGCTACCGAACTTCGCTGGCGAGGCCTTCTGCTTCTGCCAGTTGTTGTACGTGTGGTAGGCGATGTTCTTGGTCTTCTTAGCGCTCGCGGAGTCAACGTATCCACTCTTCAGCAGCCTGTCGATGGTCTTCAGGTTCTCAGCACGCTTGTTGGACGAGTTCAGATCGCCGAGGAAGAACACAGGCTTGTTGGCTTTGTTGACCTTCTTAACGTGGTTCAGGATCTTAGCGACCTGCTTGTCACGGTTCTTGTCATACTTTGCGCCCTTACGGTGCTCAAGGTGGGTGTTGACAACCCAGAACCGCTGTTTGGTCTTCTTGTCCTCAAACTGCACCACCTGTGCGAAACGCTGGAATTTGGCAGCGCCAACACGCGGTAGTTTCACGGTGCAACTTGACGAATAGTCGTTGTTCTTACCCGTACCAGTGGTGTTCTTGCACTTGGACACCATCTTGTACTTCGCGGAATCGTACAGAATACGCTGACCATCGTTACCACCTGGCTTACCGCGCTTGATGTAGCGGGTGTCGCGCGTCAGCTTCCACTTGACCTTCTTGTCCTTCTTCTTCTGGGCGCTCTTGACCTCCGAGAGAAGCTGTTTGATCTGAGTGGACTTGCCCTGCTTCAGGGTGATCGCCTCTTGCACGCCAACGATTCCGGCTTTGGAGTTGACGATCTGCTGTGCGACTGCCTTCTTACGGTTTGCCCACTTTTTGTTCGAGGGATTCGCAGAGGCGGAGGTCACGTTGTACGACGCGATGGTGAGTGTTGTGGCGCTCTTTGGTGCCTTGTTCAGGGGCTGTCCGACGATTGCGGCCGCTGATCCGGACGAGTACTTCACACGGGTCTCAGTAGCACCCGTGTTACGGGCCTCAACCCGGAATCGAAGCACTCGCCCAGAGCCAACTGGAGCCGCCAGTTTCTTCAGATCAGCGCTTGTGAGGGTGTAGGAACGTGCGTTTGCTGGCAGGTTGAAGACCTGGTGGTTCTGTCCCCGCTTGCCCTGAGCAAATGAGGAGGACGCAACGTGCAGGCGGATGCTCTTCGTGTACGCGCCGTCGTGCTTCCAACTGATCTGCACGTTGCCTGCGGCGGTGTGCTTCCAAGATGTCGTGATCGGTTTGGGTGCACGGGCCTTGGTCGCTTCGTTGACCGAGCTGGACCACTTGCTGGCGTTACCGTTCGGTTGCACTGACCGTACCCGGAAGTAGTATCGCGTGTTGTCCTTCAGGCTGGAGATCGTCTGTTCTGGGTTGTTAGTGCCAGAACGTCCTCGCTGAACCGTGGTGACGTTCTTAGCGAACGTCGAGTTAGTTGAATACTGAATCTCGTAGCACAGTGCACTGGCCTGTCGGCCAACGGAAACTCGGATAGCCTGCGTACTGGTGTTCTTCTTCAACACCGAGATTTTGGGGGCCGTGCTCGACGTCTGCTTTGACGCTGGCACACACTTGCCAGAGTTAGCGCCCTTTACATAGTTGATGTCGGAACTCGACGAGGCGGCCGCGGGAACTGCAGTGGCCACAGCCGAGCCGAGGGTGAGCACAACCGCAAGTGCTGCGGCTACTGTTCGTTTCATGGATCGCTCCAGGGGAATAAGTTGCGGGCAGTCTTCACCCTACAGATCGGCCCGGAATCAGGGAATGTGAGCCTCCTAACGTAAGGATACGCGGGATCTCGCTCCTTGTCCCTGCGAGTTATTCACTACGAAGCGCCTCAACTGGGTCTTTACGAGAGGCCGCCGAGGACGGGATCAGCCCAGCCAACACGGTCAAGCCCACACTGATTGCGACGAGGATCGCACCAGCCTGCCACGGCAACTGTGCAACCTGCGCGACACCGAAGTTCGCGTTGACGATCGCGTTGGTCGGCAGTGTCAGGAGCACGGTGATGACGATGCCGATGACTCCGGCCACGAAGCCCACGATGAGTGTCTCGGCGTTGAACACGCGCCGAATGTCTCGCTTTGAGGCACCGATTGATCGCAGGATACCGATCTCCTTCTTGCGTTCGAGTACGGAGATATAGGTGATGACTCCGATCATGATGCTGGAAACCACGAGAGAGATGGAAACGAATGCGATGAGCACGTAGCTGACCACGTTGACGATTGTGGTCACGGACGACATGAGGGTTCCAACAAGGTCGGTGTAGGTGATGACCCTGTCATCGTCTCCGGAGCGTTCCATGCGCTCGTTGTAATTGTCGAGGATCGAGATGATCTGTTCCTTGGACTCAAAGTCCTTGGGGTATATATCGATCTTCGAGGGTCGGTCAGGCGAGGCATAGCCCAACTTGGAGAGATTGCCGTCGTAGGTGCTCTGCTCCGTGACCATCATCGACATCATGAGTTCGGCGAGTTCTTCCTCGGACATGTTGAGGGAGAACGCCTCGAGGAACTGATCCTCGTTGATGTTCATGGCACTGGACATGTTGGCGGCCAACTGCGCCATCGCCGTCTGCAGTCCACTGGTGATTTGCCGTTCAAGCGCTGGTCCAACCTGCTGCGCCATCTGTCGCCCGACCGTCTCCATGGCTTCGTCCATATACTCGGTCATGCTCTTCTGCACGGTTGTGGCGATGGTCGCGGCCTGGGCTTCAACCTGTTCGGTCACCACAGCGGTTACCTCCTCGGTCACCTGTGCGATGATCTCTTCCTGGGCTGCGGCGATCTCCTCTTGCGCCCCGTCCTGTAGTCCATCGATCTCCGCGAGGATCGCGAGTCCCTCCTCGGACCCGAGGAATCCCTCGAATCCGGCTTGCGGGTCCACACACCGGGTTGCGTCAACGGCGCAGTAGGTGGCGTATCCCGTGGCAAGTTTCTCAGCAAGCGCGGTCAGGTCCTCTTCCGTGACGCCGAAGTCGATGTCGCTCAGCTCCAGCTCGGTGAGCACGGACTCAAGGTCGAGGTCGATATCGCCCAGTTCCATGTCTTCAAGTAGCTCAGCTAGATCCAGTTCGGGCAGGACGGACGGGTCGATGTCCAGTGACGGCATCGAGATGTCGAACGCCGAAGTGTCGATGCTGAGGGTGGATTCGTCGATTGTGAAAGCGTTTGTGAGCGCTTCTTCGTCCACGCTCATGACCTTGGACAGGTCAAAGTCATCGCGCTGTGGGTTGGCTTCCTCATCCGCGAAGGTGCGTCCGGAGAACACGTTCACTTCGGGTTTGGCCAGTTGGTCTTTGACGATGTCGCGTTCAGCGGCGTCAGCCATAAGGTCCTTGGTCAGCGTGGAGGTGTAGTACAGGCCAGGTTCCAGAGCGGTTGCGGTGGCACCCTCAACCGGTTGCAGCACGCCAACCACTCGTAGCGGTGTTCCCTTACCGACGAGTCCCTTCAGATACTCTGTGTCACCAGACTTGTCGGTCCATATCTCGTAGGTCTCGTCGTACTGGTAGTAGTCAGCGGCATTGACGAGTCTGAACTGCGCGGCCATGAGATCGGCGTAGTCGAAGGTCAGCGCTTCACCCGGGGTCGTGATGTCTTCCTCGTTGAGGAGTTGCTTGATCATCGCGTCGAGTTCGGCAGGATCGCGCAGCCCCATTGTGAAGGCCATGAGGTCACTGATCGCGCCGCCTGAGGTGAGCACCACGATAACCTCGTCCTCGCCCTGTGGCCACCGCCCGGCGACGACGTCGTACTGCTGTTCGATCAACGACGTGTCGTCAACGAGTTGATGGAACACATTGGTGCTCATGGAAGCGGACACGAGACTTGAGGTACTTGTTCCGCTGCCAAAGCCAAGCGCGGCAAATGAACTGTCAGGATTGACCTGGCGCACGCCATCGGAGGTTTGCGTGAAAATCTGTGGGGTAACGTTGTATGAGTATTGGATCGACTGCGTGTGCTCCTCAATCCCATCACCGCCACCGTCAAAGTACTCCTTCAACGAGGTAAGGTCGTTCGTCCCGATGGACTCGAACATGCGGGTCATCATCTGAACCTCGCTCACGGAGCCACCCGAACCAGTGGCAGCGCTTGAGCCTCCATCACCGAGCCCTGCAGATGCAGCCATCATCGCGGTGAAGTCCATACCTTGACTCTGGATAGTCAGCGGATACATAGAGAGCGTGTCCTCCTCGATGCTCTTGATGTAGTCGTTGACACCGTTTGCCAGGGCCAGGATCGCAGCGATTCCGATGATGCCGATGCTTCCCGCGAACGCCGTCATCAGGGTACGGCCCTTTTTGGTCATCAGGTTTTTGAACGACAGTGCTATTGCCGTGAAGAATGACATGGAGGTCCGACGGACCTCCTTATCCCGCCCCGCAACTGACGCAAGGGAGGGATCGAACGGGTCCGAATCGTCGGAAATCTGCCCGTCGCGCAGGGTCACGATGCGGGTTGCATATTCCTCGGCGAGTTCCGGGTTGTGCGTGACCATGATGACGAGGCGGTCTCGCGCAATCTCCGTGAGCAGCGCCATGATCTGAACGGACGTCTTGGAATCGAGGGCGCCCGTCGGTTCGTCGGCAAGGAGGATCTCCGGGTCGTTGATGAGTGCACGCGCGATGGCGACGCGCTGCATCTGTCCACCAGACATCTGGCTGGGAAGTTTGCGAATGTGGTCGCCCAGTCCAACCCGTTCCAGTGCTACCACGGCGCGCTCGCGGCGTTCCGCTCGCGAGACGCCCGACAGTGTCAGTGCCAGTTCGACGTTCGCGAGGACACTCTGGTGCGGAATCAGGTTATAGCTCTGGAAGACGAAACCTATGCGGTTGTTGCGGTAGGCGTCCCAGTCCCGGTCGCGGTAGTCCTCGGTTGGCACACCGTCGATGACGAGATTGCCTGCATCGTAGTGGTCCAGCCCTCCCACGATGTTCAGCAGCGTTGTCTTACCCGAACCCGATGGCCCAAGAATCGCCACGAACTCGTTATCACGGAACGAAATCGATACGTCGTCGAGTGCAGTTTGGGTGAAGTCCTCAGTCGTATACGACTTGCGGATATTAAACAGCTGCAGCATGTTGCGCCTTCCAGATTCTCACTGAAGAGAGTACTTCGAAGAGCGTGCGGGGCCGACGATTAGTTCCCGTTTTACCCTTGCGGCGTAAAACTGTGGAAACCGCGAGTTCCGGGGCCTTCGACCTATTTTGGGGCGTTCTTGAAGCGCGACAATATGCAGCCGGGTTTCCGGGGCGCTTCCGTTCTATTGCCGACGAGCCCTCACCTTACCGGGCATCGCACGTCCCAGCATGGTTGCCTGTCGACGTGAAATCATCGCGGTGCCGCGGACTCAGGAGTCTCCACCATCCCCAGTAAGTAAATTTCAGGGCTCGCGGTGTGAATTCACTGTTAACGCCCACCATTCCTTCGGAACCTCGTGCCACCATCAGGAGTATTGAACGAGGAGGGATTCATGCTACCGAACAGCGCCCCGACACTGTCGCTCAACGACGTGATCGATCCCAGGTCATATGGATTCGACTCAACGCCGCCATTCGACCCGAACAAACACACAACAGTTCTCCTCGATGGCACGTGGTATCGCCGAGACATCATCAGTGAACTGATTGGCGCATATGAGACCGCTGGCGAAGTGAATGCCGGAGCGCGCCGCGAAGGCACAGCCCTTCTTGCCCTCGAACGCGCTCGAGATGGGAAAACCGCCGTGACGTGCATTTTTGAAGGACGCATCATTGGTCAACTGGCCGAGCAGGATGCAGCACGACTCGAACCATCGCTCCGAGAACTCGTTGAGCATCGCCGCCACCTCGCCGTTCCCGCCTCGCTCCGCATGAACCGTACGGGGTCCGGGGCGGTGGAGGTGTACCTGCAGTTGCCAACCCCAGATGCGGTCATGCCCGCCAACGGCTATCCAGGCGACTCGTGGCTACTGCTTCCCGGTGGGACACCGCTCGCTTTGCCGCTCGTTCCTGACGCTACTGTCAAGGTTGCGAATCTGCCTGATAGCGAACCCCTACGACTGGCGGTCACGGTCGTCCCACAGGTGGAGATCCGTGCTCGGTCAGCGGCCGAGTCCCTAGCAGTTCAATTGGACGGTGAAACGATCTCGGTCGTCCCAGCCAATAAGGCGTCAGTGATGTTGCCCGTGGTGAAACTACTCGAGGACCGTGGCGTTTCCACTCTGGTACGATGCAGCATCTTCGGTACCACGCGAGAACTCACGATTGAGATCGATGCACCATCCTATGAGTCCCTGAACGGCGAACTCATCGAGTCGATTATCTAGCTCGCACCCCACACGGAAGCCACCGATCAGTAGGTGTCAGGTCTCGCGGCGTCACCAGCACCACCCGACGAGACTCGCGGCTATCGGCCCAAGACATAGAGCGCAGCCAGTACGCCCACACAGATGAGCGATACCGCGACGAGCACGAGGGGCACGCCGTCAGCGATATGGATGTCTCCATTCTTGATGAGTGCGCGGTTGAGCCGACGATAGCGCCGGCGCACCCAGTACAACGCGAAGAGGCCAGACACGACTCCAGACAGGCCGAGCACGAGCGGCAGCAGGCCAGACACCTGATGCGAGACATATCGTGCGGCAACCGCGCTGGCCACGACGAGCGCAAGGATTGTGCGCTGCCAGGACAGAGCGGTGCGTTCCACGGCAAGCCCGAGATCGTAGACCTCTCCCTCACTTGATCGCATAAGGGATACCACGCTACACCCCGACAATGAGACCGACCGCGAGCGCCACCACGCCCACGGCGGTGAGCATGGAGATGACAATCGCCAGACGGGGGCCGGGCATGGGTCTGTTCTGTCGTAGGGATCGTTCGTTGTGTTTCCAGGTCAGCCATGCGTAGATTGGCACGATGAGTCCGATGAGCAGGAATGCGGCGGTGACCACGTAGCGCGCCGTGGGCCAGACTGGAACGTCGAGCGCCTCCAGCGCGAGTCCCGCCGCGATGAATGCGATAGCGGTGCGAATCCAGGAGAGAAAAGTGCGTTCGTTGGCTAGCGAGAATCGCGGGTCAGGGTCAGCACCAACCTGGTATACGGACTTGGGGAATCTAGGCTTGGCCATGTCTTAAGGTTACCGTCGGTTAATTCCTTAGTCCTGCGCCGCCTGTCCGCGCGAGGCGCACAGGTCGCGAAATCCGTCACGCTCACAGCATAGAAACCCAGCGAACCATACTCGTGTCAGTCGACACCGGCATAAACTTAAACTTGTTACGGACAAAGTAGTGAAGTGGAGTGCAGAGTTTTCGCGAAGCAAACCTCTGCCGCAGCGGCACGGATGCAGTTTGTAACTAACAAGAACCTGTTGGGAGCGATTCCGACTACGTAATCGTTACTCCGATAGACATGCCTCAGGTGTGTGCCCGATCCGCCCGGCCAGTCCCGCAGGGTTCCCGCGCGATGTGCCTCAAGTCAAAGTGAGAAGTTGTGAGTTCGAAGCAAAGCGTTTTGTCGGCGTCCGGCATCGTGGCTGGTTACACCAGCCGCCCGTCCATCAATGGCGTGTCTGTAGAGTTGTCCAAGGGGGCACCGGCGCTCGGTATCACGGGTGCCTCGGGGGTCGGCAAGACCACACTCGCAAACGTCTTGTACGGCCAGTTGAAGCCCGCTGCGGGTCGGGTCACATTTGACGGCGCGGCGGTCTCGAAGTTGCGTTTGGGTGCCAAGAAGCGATTTCAGACGACTGTTCGCAAGGTCGGGCAGAATGGGTTCTTTGGACTGGACGGGGAGTCCACGGTCCGCCGTGTCGTAGAGGACGATCTGAAGGCGGCCCGCAAGGCTGGTCGGGCGTCGGGTGAATCGGTCGAGCAGATCCTCGACACGATGTTCCTTGAGCCAAGGTTCCTGGATCGTCGCCTGCGCACGCTCTCAGGCGGTGAGCGCCAGCGCCTGACGCTTGCCCTGGCATTGTCCACTCGTCCGGAGATTCTGATTCTGGATGAACCGACCACCGCACTTGACCCCACTCTCAAGGACAAGGTCTCAGCGCGTTTGCGCGATCTGATTGTGGAGCGCGAGATCGGTCTGCTCGTGTTCTCGCACGACTTGGATCTGCTTGCTCGCCTGTGCGCCCAAGTGCACGTGCTCGCGGAGGGGACCTTTGTCGAGACTGGTACGCCGCGTGATCTGCTCGTGAGTCCGCAGCACCCTGCAACCCGCGACATCGCTGAGGCTTACCCGGAGGCGGTACGCGCATTGCGCGCCGTCCAGGAGTGACGCCTGATCTGGTTGTAGTTCTCTGATTGTCGACGAGCCGTCGCCTTCCCCGTTAAGGTGACGGTTTTGTTGCGCTCGCTTCCTGGGTAGGAGTGGTTCGGTCTCTTCACCTTGTCTGCCCCCAGTTGCTTCGTCGAACTCCGCCTTTTACCCACGAACTCCGCGCGCTCTGGGCTGAGTTCGTGGGGTCCTGGCTGAGTTCGGTCCAAAGTAGAGGCACGCTGAGTAACTTTCGGGCAATGCGTGACATAGATCGAGGGAGAACGGACCTGATGGGAGCAAAGTTATGTCTGCGTACTCAACACGAACGTTGCTGAGCATCAGTGGCGCGTGCGCGGTAACGGTGCTGCTCGCGGGGTGCTACTTTTCCACCGAGACGCCGCACGTACGAGATAGTTCTTCTCATGATCTACCGGCCATCCTGACGTTTCAGTGGAGTCCAGCCGAGGACAGCATGGCCGCGCAGGTCTACGGAACTATCGGACTCCAGGGTGATTGCTGGACCGTGACTAACGATGACACAGATGTCACGTGGATGCTTGCCGTTCCTGAGTCCACCGTGCTTGAGCGTGATGATCTGGGAGAACCCTCCCTGAACTTTGCACACGGCCCTCGGGTCGCGGTGGGACAGTTCTTGGATTCTGGCGGCGGTTACGTCAGCGAGGAATCGTTCTCAGAGTTTCCTGACGTGCTCGCGGCGTGCCGGGATGCTGGCATTGACCTGACAGAGATCGCGATAACGTACGGCAACTAACTGCCTTGTGCACCAAAATCTCGATGGGGTGTTTTTGCTCCGGGTGCATAACTTTTCAGCACTCACTCGGACACTTTTCGCCCCATCGAAGGAGACGAACATGAATCTCAGGATGGCCACTGCATTTGGAGCGGTCCTTACGCTCACCTCATGTTCTCTGCTGCCCGGTCAAGATCCGCACGTCGTTGAAGCCTCCGACGGCACGCTGCTCCTTGTGTCCTCACTCAGTGGGGAAGGAATGGAGGCGCTCATCTCGGGAACATTGGAGAAGGGCGAGGGGAACTGCCTGTATATCAGCGGAACTGGCTACAGCGATCTAGTGATATGGCCTGCTAGAACCACTTTCAGCAGGGACGAAACCGCCGTGTCGATGCCCGGCCACGATCCACTTCCCATTGGTTCGCGAGTAGAAATCGGAGGCGGATCTGCCTCCATTGACAGCACCAGTTATCCCCCGATTCCACCCGAGTGCGACCTGGAGTCCGTGATTGCAGTGAACTAGACCAAACGCCCGAGAGGGGCATGACCAATAAGGTCATGCCCCTCTCGTCATCGACCCAGCAAACAACACTTACGCTGTGAACGTGTGCGGTTTCCCAGATTCAAGGATCTGCGACAACGGAATCGGATCGCTCAATTCGCCCCGGAACTGACCGTCAATCCAACTCTTGAACGCTAGGAACTGCCACTGTCCGTCAAAGTCCTGCACGATCCGACCCGCGTAACCGGTGGAATCGGTCAACTGCACCGCGTTCTCGATGTCGAAAGGGCCGGTCCTGGACTCACCGAACGCGAGCCAGGTTCCGCCACCAGAAGCGGATTCACGTTTGCGCGGAGCCATCTCAGAGGCAAGGCAGCAAAAGACATCCACCCACCGACCGTCCACAAGTTCAACCTGATTGACCTCAAGTTGGCCGAAACCAGCGCCTGGGGCCGTGATCGGCGGTTGAATAGTCCACTCTTCGAGGTCAGGGCTGGTAACCATGCCGATGACACCTCGCTCGTGGGTTTCGCCCTGCTTCGCCCGTGCGGTCACAAGCATGTGCCACAACCCTGTGTCCTCGTTGAAGAACACCCATGGGTCACGCCACGCCTCGTCGAACCATTCTCCTTCACCGGCCTTCTCGTACCAGCGTGGATCGGCCTCCAAGACGAACTCCTCGTCCTTGTCCCAGTGCAGCAGATCCTGGGACGTGGCCCGCAAAACTCGTTGTGTATTCGGTGCAGGACGATCCGAACAGCCGGTGTAGTACATGTGATAACTGCCATCGGGAGCAGCGATCGTCGAACCCGTCCAGGTTGCAACATCATCCGGAGCAGGCGCATCCGATCTCACGACGGCGTCTGGAAGCCGGGTCCAGTTCCGCAGGTCAGTCGACGTCGCACGTCCGATCTGTGCTCGACGGTGCCTGCGTTCCTCCTGGTGCAGCGCTTTTGACGCATAGAGGAAGAACAACTCGTAGGTTTTCTCAGTTTTGAAGATCCAAAAATCCCACGACCAAGAATCGGGAAGCTGGAGCATAACTATCCTTTCACGCCGCTCGCGGCAATTGAGTTAACGAAGGCTCGCTGGAACGTCACGAACAATGCGATAACCGGAACGGTGATGATCGACGCATAGGCCATGATCTGACCCCATGACGTGCTGAGTTGGAAGAAGTACTGGACACCGACCATCACTGGTCGCAGTTCCTCCGACTGGACCGCCATCAGCGGCCACAGGTACTGGTTCCACGCGGGTAGCAGCGTCAGGATCGCCACCGTGGCAATAGCGGGCCCAGAAAGCGGAAGGATGATGGATCGATAGATCTTGAACCATCCGGCGCCATCGATCGAGGCCGCCTCATCGAGTTCCTTGGGGATGGAATCGAAATACTGGTGGAACAGGTAGATCGAGAATGCATTCGCAAGGAATGGCAGTATCTGCACCTGATAGGTGTCCATGAGTCCCTGGGTGATCGCGAAGCCGTCCGAATACAACCCCAGGTGAGGTAGTTTGTTGATCCACCACAGCAGGGGAAGCGCGAGGGTTTCGAACGGAACGATGAGAGTCGCGATGATGAGTGAGAGCACGATCTTCCCGCCTTTAACCTTCATGCGGGAAATCGCGAAGGCGGCCATCGAGTTGACGATCAGGCCAATGATGACGGTCGCAGCCGACACGATGATCGAGTTCTTCAGGAATGTTCCTGCTGGCACCCGTTCAAACACCGCATAGAAGTTGTCCAGAGAAATATCCCCCACTGGCAAGAATGCGCGGATAGATTCGAGGTCCTGGAAAATCTGCTGGTCCGGTTTGAAGGCAGACACGACCATAAACAGGAGTGGGAAGGCGAAGATGATCGCAAAGATGATCCTGATCGCGTACGACCAGACAAGTCGCCCCGTGATCTTGCCGCGGTTGTCCACGACTCGGGACTCCGCGATGTCGTTGTGAAGAGTTGCGGCCATCTCACTTCTCCCTCGTGGCGAAACGTTGAATCGAAGAAATGATGAGCACGATCAGGAAGAACACGGCCGAGATCGCCGACGCGTACCCTGTTTCCTGCTGGGTGAATCCGGTGCGCACAGCCTGGAACACGACCGTGCTCGTGGCGTTGAGCGGACCGCCCTTGGTCATCACGTCAATCTGCGTGAACAGGCTGAGCGCCTGAATCGTGATGGTGACGAGGATCAGATTGCGGGTCGCGGTCAATCCGGGCCAGGTCACGTAGCGGAACAGTTGTCCGCGCGATGCTCCGTCAAGACGGGCGGCTTCATAGAGTTCCTCGCTAATCGTCTGCAACCCCGACAACCAGATGATCATGTGGAATCCGACAGCCTGCCAAATGGACAGGACGATGATTGATGGCATGGCGGTCGTCGGATCGTTGATCCAATCAGGGCCCTGGATGATGCCGAAGGTGATCTTGTCGATGATGACGTTGAAGAGGCCGTCACGGCGGTAGAGGAACATCCACAGCAGCGAGACGACAACCATCGATGTCACAACCGGGAAGAAGTAGATCGTGCGGAAGAATGTGGTTCCGCGGATCTTGGTGTTCACCAGTAGGGCAAGGATCAGAGCCAAACCCGATTGCACTGGCACCACTATCACAGCAAAGAACGCCACGTTGGTGAGCGAACGCAGGAAGACAGGGTCTGCGAAAAGTCGGGTGAAGTTGGTGAAACCGACCAGTTCTGGTGGGTTGGGAGAAATCAGACGAGCATTGGTGAAGCCGAGCACGAACGCGAGGATCGCGGGGATGACGACGAACAGAACCAGTAGCAGGATCGCAGGTGTGAGCAACGCGTAACCCATCAGATTCTTCTGACGGTCGCGTCTACTGCGTGACTTCTGGCTGCCCGATGCCCTGTCCGGGACGTGAGACTTCACAGCGCTCGCCATGCTTTTGTTCGAAGACATGACGAAACTCTCTGGTAGGTGGGGCGGCGCACGTGCGCCGCCCCACGGTTACTTACTTGTTGGTGTAGCCACCGTTGGAGGAGATGTTCTGATCGATGTCCTTGGCAAGTGAATCCAAGGTCGCCTGTGCATCAGCACCATTCAGGATGTCCTGGGTTGCGACTGTGAACTTCGATGCGATGTAGGGGTAGGCAGGAGTCTCTGGGCGCAGTACCGCGTAGTCGGCCGCGAACTGGCGGAAGATCTCATTCTTGCCGCCCGGAGCGAAGTCTGGCAGTTCGGCTGCAGCGGCATCCGTTGCAGGGATCGTTCCCGTGGCCTTCGAGATAGATGCCACGTACTTGTCTTGGAGCGAGAACTTCAGGTACTCCAGTGCTCCCTCTTTGTTTGCGCAGTTCTCGGAGATTGCCCACTGCCACGAGCCGCCGCCGATCTTCGGACCATTGCCAAAGTCGACAGCAGGCATGATCACAAGGTCATCTCCCAGCACGTCCTTAGACTGGTCAGCAGCCCACGAACCCGAGTAGAGGATCGCGGACTTGCCGTTTTGGAAGTCGATTGCCGCATCCGTGCCCGACTTCGCCGCGGTGTACCCATTTTCCACCAGCGAACGCATCCACGTTGCCCACTCAACGGCTTGAGGTGAGTTGATCGCGCCCTCAGCAGACTGGAAGTCGCTGCGGTTGATCAGGTCACCACCGAATGACTGGAGCATTGGGGAGTATGCGTAGGGATACCATTCACCGACGTCACCGGTGACGATGTCGAGCGGATAGTCCCAATCCCCTGCGTCCTTGAGCTTGGCCAGAGCGTCGTCGAACTCTTCCCTGGTCCATGGCTGCTCGATGGTTGCGATGCGGATGCCGTTGTCCTCCAGTACGGACTTCTTGGCGTACAGCGCCAATGCGACATCGTAGTGACCGATCGAGTAGATCTTGTCGTCCCAGCGTCCGACCACGGTTGGCAGGAAGTCCTTGACCTCTTCCTCAATGTCCAGCGGCGTGATGTAGTTTGCCCACGCCCAGTTAGGAGCGTTCGGACCATCCACGTCTATGATGCAGGCCAGTTTGCCGGATGAGGCGGCAGCAACGACCGAGTCGTTGTAGGAAGCCTGTGGGAATGCCTCAACCGTCACCGTGACGTCTGACTGGCTGGAGTTGAAGTCCTCAACAACCTGCTTCACGGCAGCGAGTTCGGCCTCGTTACCGCCGTTGTGAGTCCACAGAGTGAGGTTGGATCCATCTGAATCCCTCTGGCCGGCGGTCTGGCTACATGCAGCCATGGAACCCACTAGGGTTGATGCGAGCAGCACGCTAACTGCGATACGCTTCTTTGCGTTGACCATTTTCGTTCCTTTTGATGGTGGTGAACAATACGTGAGCGAAATGCTGCAACAGATCGCTCGTCCGGTTGCGTCACTTGACTAGTGGCGCAACCGAATCTCGAACAACCATGGGACACCCGATGAGGTATTCACTTGGTTCTTCTTTGTCTTCCTCGGAGTTCTCTATGAGAGCCAGCAACCGCTCCACCGCCCACACGCCCATCTGGAAGTGTGGAAGTTCCATTGACGTGAGAGCCGGATAGAGCGAGTCCGCGATGACCTCAAAATTGTCGACCGAGATCACTGACAGGTCCTCGGGGATGGCGAGTCCCGCGAGATGCGCCGCTTGATATGCCCCCATCGCAATTCTGTCGTTGAAGCAGAACAGTGCGGTGGGTCGGTCTTCCCGTTCCAGAAGCGGCCGAACCGCGGCTCTCCCGGCTTCCGCAGAGGATGATGCCAGAATCAGGTCATTGTCCGAACGTGCGATGCCGTGTTCCTGCAGGGCGCGTTCAAACCCCATGAGCCGCCCCCTGCTCGCGGGAATCTTGTCTGCGTTCTGCACGAAGGTGATCTTGGTGTGACCGTGTTCGATGAGATGGCTAACCGCATCGTAGGCCAGTTGTTCCTCGTTCGGGATCACGAATGGGACCGCCCGGTTGGTAGGCTTCCCATCGAGCACCACAGTGGGTGTGGAGTCCAACAGTTCAGGTAATTCGACCCGCTGGTTGTACATGCGGGCGTAGATGATTCCGTCCACCTGGTGTTGGTGCAGTGCGGTGATCTGACGCTTCTCAGTTTCGGCATTGCGTTCAGAGTTCACCGTCATCACAATGACACCAGCCTTTTCTGCCGCATGCTGAACACCAAGCAGGACGTTGGTGGCAAACGGAGTCGTGGCGATTTCATCGGATACGAGGCCAATGACGTTGGTGCGACGGCTTCGCAGACCGGCGGCAAGCCTGTTTGGCGTGTAGCCCAGTGCCCGTGCAGTCTCATGAACCTTCTTACGGGTGCCTGGAGATACCTTGCCGCTTCCGGAGAGCGCATGCGACACGGTTGTCGGCGAGACTCCCGCAGCATGGGCCACGTCCTTGATACCCACTTTTCGCATGCGCACACCCCCTCATCGCGGTTCACGGTCTCACAGCGGCCAAATCGTTTTGGCCGTTGAATTGACTTTAGCCAAAACGATTTGGCCAGACAAGCGCTTACCCGATTTTGTTAGGTAACGATTTGGATACGCACACGCGTCAGTCGGCTGAACAGCGCGGTTGGAACCACAAAAACCATCACTCCGAAAGGCGAGCCACATCGGAAAACTGCCGGATCGTCGCCAAACAGAAGGCCGGTGGCCTGCCACAGGCAGACCACCGGCCAACACAACTAACTATCTTGAGCACCACACCTCGAGGCACCAACGCCCGAAACTCGATGGGACACTTTTACTCCGGGTGCATGACTTTTCACTACGCACCCGGACACTTTCCACCCCATCGGTTCCACAACAAACTTGACGTCAACCAGTGACTAAGCGCGCCCCCGCAGTTCGCGGTACTTCGCGATCAATGCGTTCGTCGATCCATCCGCGGTGTATTCCGGGGTCTCCTGCGAGGTCAGCATGCCCTCGAACTGGAGAGCCATCTGCTTGCCAAGTTCCACGCCCCACTGGTCGAAGGCGTTGATGCCCCACAGAACCGACTGCGTGAAGGTGATGTGCTCATATAGGGCAACCAACTGACCAAGCACTGATGGAGTGAGCCTCTGCGCCAAAATCGAGTTGGTTGGGCGGTTTCCCGGCATGACGCGATGCGGAACGATCGCGTCGGCGGTGCCCTCGGCACGTACCTCATCCGCGGTCTTACCAAACGCAAGCGCTGCGGTCTGCGCAAAGAAGTTGGACATGAACAGGTCATGCATCGCGCCTAGATCATGGTTCGGCTGAGCAAACGCGATGAAGTCCGCCGGAGTCATCTTGGTGCCCTGGTGCAGCAACTGGTAGAAGGCGTGCTGGCCGTTGGTACCCGGCTCACCCCAGAAGATCTCACCGGTTTGAACCTCGAAACCACCGGCAGACTGGCTGACAGGGGAACCATCCACGCGAACAGACTTACCGTTCGACTCCATGGTGAGTTGCTGCAGATATGCCGGGAAACGCAACAGGTACTGCGAATACGGCAAGACCGCGTGTGATCCGGTGCCATAGAAGTTGTTGTACCAGACGTTCAGCAGACCCATGATGACGGGGACGTTCTGCGCGAAGTCAGCGGTGCGGAAATGCTCGTCCATGATGTGGAAACCATCGAGCATGGCCCGGAAATTGTCAGCGCCGATGGACAGCATGAGTGCGAGACCAACCGCAGAGTCGTAGGAGTAGCGTCCACCAACCCAGTCCCAGAAACCGAACATGTTCGCGGTGTCGATGCCGAAGTCTGCAACCCGCTGAGCGTTCGTGGACACGGCGACGAAGTGCTTGGCCACAGCTTCATCCGAGCCAAGCGCCTCGATCAACCACGAACGCGCCTGGCGCGCGTTGGTCAATGTTTCGGCCGTTCCGAAGGTCTTGGACGCAACGATGAACAGAGTGCGCTCGTAGTCGAGGTCGCGGCACTTCTCGTACACATCGGTTGGGTCGATGTTGGAGATGAAACGGCATTCGATGCTGCGGTCAGCGTAGTCGCGCAGGGCCTCGTAGGCCATCACTGGTCCGAGGTCAGAGCCACCGATACCGATGTTCACGATGGTGTTGATGGTCTTGCCCGTGTATCCAAGCCATTCGCCGCCACGGACCTTGTTCGAGAACTCCTCCATGCGGTCGAGCACCTCGTGGACATCCTTGACTACGTCCTGGCCATCAACCACGAGTTGTGCGTCCCGTGGCAGCCGCAGCGCAGTGTGGAGTACCGCACGATCCTCCGTGATGTTGATGTGCTCTCCCGCGAACATCGCGTCGATCTTGCCGCGCAAATCAGCAGCGTTTGCAAGGTCAACAAGCTTTGCAACGGTGTCGCTGGTGATGAGGTTCTTGGAGTAGTCGAGGTGTAGGTCACCTGCCACTGCGGTGAAACGCTCGGCGCGCTGCGCGTCTGCGTCAAACTTCTCACGCAGGTTGGTTGCGTCTACAACTGCCTTCTCGGCTACAAGTGCCGACCACGCTGGGGTTGCGGTTACGTCGTAAGAGGACACGAAGTCTCGCTTTCATCGTCGTTATTGTCTGTGGCTGCTTCGGCCACGCTTTCCGACGAGCACTCTTTCGAGTCCTTCGCCTCACGCCTGTGAGTGGGCGCGTTTGTGGCACGAAAACGTCATTGGCCCACCATTGAGATTACTAGGTTTTGTTAGCGAGACGTTAGTCGAAGGACCCACCCCTACGAGATGGGTCCTTCGCTTTTGTGTTTACTACGCACATCACAGAACCGATTCAAGGGATACGCGGGAAAAGCACCGGAGTACTAGCCTTGTATGCCTCGTACTCTGCTTGCCCACCCCACTTTTCGTCTGCGTGCTTTTCTAGCAAAGGAACTCCTGAGACGAAGTTGAGCAGGAGAAACACAAAGATTGGTGAGAACAAGGCCACATAGCCCCAACCGCTCAGCGCAGGGAAAGCGATGACTGCGATTCCTAACCACAGCATGATCTCGCCCAAGTAGTTAGGGTGTCGGGAGATGCTCCACAGACCGGTTGTAATGAATGCGTCTTTGTTCTCAGGCTTGGCCCGGAACGCGCTCTTTTGACCGTCCGCGATGACTTCAATAGCAAAACCTGCTATCCACAGAATTGCTCCAACAATGAGGAAAACGTCCACGCCTGATCCGGCGACATTCTTCTGAGAGGTAATTCCCGCCCAGGCAGCTGCAGCAGTGAAGGTCACCCAAAGACCTTGGATGTTCCAGACGTTGAAGAACCGCACAGGGTTTTTCTTGATCTCGTCGAAGCGACCGTCCTTACCGGACTTGCGTACTCGACGGAAGAGAAAGGTGGCCAATCGTGCAGACCACAGCATCACGAACACAGCAATAACGGTGGCACGCGCATTCTTCTCCGGTACCAGAATGAGCAAGAGCAGCGTGAGCGAGGAGTAGGTCAACCCTCCAACAAGATCAAAGAACTTCTCGGTTTTCCAGATGTTTGCCGGAATGAACACGATCCACTGAATGACAAAGGCAGCGGCTACAGCAAGCATAAAGAGTTTGAAGCCGCCAAGTTCTTGGCTGATCGAACCAACGGCCCACGCCACAAACGCGCCGATCAGCACGACAGCGAGGATTAGTATCAGTGACTTGGGTAGATTCGAACGTGCTGGTGACTGCTCAGGTGCGGGTACTTGAGTCATCGCGTGCCTCCCGTGTGTGGCTCGGTGTAGAGACGCTCAACAATGGCGCTCACCTTTCCGAGTAATACTTGACGTTTGAGTTTCATGGTTGCGGTGATGTTGCCGCCGCTTACGCTGAGGTCGGCAATGACAATGCTGAACTTACGAATCTGTTCGCTGCGACTGAATTGGGTGTTTGCACGGTTGATGGTTTGCGAGATGGCATCGCGCAGGCGCTGATTGTCCAACTCGATGATCTTGTTTGATTGGGCACGCACGATGTCCAATATTTCTTGCTCGCCTTGTTCAGCGGCCCAATTTGCAAGGACCTCAGGTTCCACCACGATCAACGAGGATAGGAACGGCTTTCCTTCCCCAACAGCGATCGCGTGCGCAACCAGTGGGTCATTCTCAACGATGTTTTCCCACTGGGCAGGCGTGACGGTTTTCCCTCCAGACGTGACAATCACGTCTTTGACTCGACCTTTGAGGGTAAGGCGACCAGAAGCGTCGAGAGTCCCTAGATCACCGGTGCGGAAGAAGCCGTCAACAAAAGCTTCTGCGTTGTGTTCGGGCCTCTTGTAGCCGGAAAACACGCCGATTCCCTTGGCCAAGACTTCTCCTTGTCCCGAGATTCGAATCGTGGAACCTGGAGTTGGAATACCAACGCTTCCGGCTTTTTCGCTCCCTGGGAGGTTGCCAGTCACAGGAGCTGTAGTTTCGGTCAGGCCATAGCCTTCGACCACTGGCACTCCAATTCCGCGGTAGAACAGTGCAAGGTCGGCTTCCAATGCGGCTGCTCCCGAAAGTAGGTAGCCGATTTCGCCGCCCATGAGCGCGCGCAGGCGCGCGAAGAAGAGTCGGTCAAAGATCGCGTGTGAAGCGCGAAGCGCGAACCCAGGCGTGGTTCCCTCTTCGAGGTGGCGAGCCCGTGTGATTGCAGTGTTCACTGCGCGATCCCACATCGGACCGAGACGCTTCTTGCGGGCAGCAAGCCCTGCGGCTGCCTGAATCTTCTGGAGCACGCGGGGCACAACAACCAAGAAGGTCGGTTTGAGCACGCCTAGTGCGGGCACAACCTGCTTTGGGTCAGCTAAGTGCGCGATCTTCATTCCGTTTGCCAAGCACACAAGCTGCAGGCCACGTGCGAGGACGTGGGCCAAAGGCAGAAAAATAATCGTGCGTCCGCCCTCCCAGATCACGTCCGTGTAGGCGGCTCCAATATTCAGCACCTGCCCGAGCAGGTTCTGGTGGGTAATGAGTGCGCCTTTCGGCTCGCCCGTGGTTCCGGAGGTGTAGACAATGGTTGCCACATCAGCTTGATTGGCGACGAGTCTGCGAGTTTCGATTTCGGC
Organism: Timonella sp.; assembly: GCA_031979385.1. Lineage (GTDB taxonomy): Bacteria > Actinomycetota > Actinomycetes > Actinomycetales > Cellulomonadaceae > Timonella. Next base: position 63,768 of record DALZEF010000013.1, read on the forward strand.
ATCGGGCAGGAAATCCCCTGCTTCGATCAGTTCTACGAACTCATTTTCAAGACTGTATATGCTCAGTTCCTTGCCAATTGTGTGCGATGCCTCGCGCAAAACGTCAGCCTGCTGAGGGTTTCCAGCGAATGCGACGCGCGCGTTCGCGTCCTGAAGAATCGCAGCCGACTGAGCAACGGACGAAGTGTCGTAGATAGGCACCACAACGCCGCCTGCGTACCAGATCGCCATTTCCGCGACAGCCCACTCGTACTGGGTCTGCGCCATAATCACAACGTTTCCGCCGATGCCTACGCCATTGGCAACAAGACCTTTTGCGACAGCCATAACTTGCTGTTCAAACTGCGCAACCGTGATTTCATGCCAAGTAGTTGTATCCGCGGAGATGCGGGGCCTTTCAAATGCTGCCAATTGCGGACTGTTCTCAAGACGCTTCTTGAGCAGGTCCGTGACGTTTGCGTATCCGGTGGTCTCCACCAGTAACGGTGTAGCTGATTCGAGCATCAGGTCTCCCTCGCAGTGGTGCTCTGGACCCAAGACATGCGGGTTCCGACCACCGTTACACATTGGTGGCGATGACTTGGTCTCCTACAAATATAGGCTCTTCTCGACCATATTGCTAGCCTGGCTAGGTAAATTTATGTAGGCGTTATCTCTGGAAGCCCTTCTCGTACACATCGGCTGGGTCGATGTTGGAGACGAAACGGCATTCGATGCCGCAGTCAATGGCTGAGTACCTATGCCCGCATGCTGCACATGAGTTTCCCTTACCAGCAAAAAACGCCGACTACTGTCAGAAAACATTCACTGTAGAAAGTATTACGTCGAACTGTCTTCAGCCGATAAAGCGGTCAGAAGCACCTCCACACTAGGCGCCGCTAACTTTGGAGTTCACATGAAAGTCCCGTCCCTACGTCGTATGAACCTACGTGGCAAGGTCCTCTTTGTCGGTGTTCTCGGAATTGTCGTCTCGATCGCTATGACCGGAGGCGGCTGGGTTGCTACGGCTTTTACCCTGCACTTCCAGCAGGTATCGCGCACCATCAGCGATGCCCAACTAGATGTTGCGGCCATCGACCGTTACAACTCAGATGTCACCGGATGGCAGACCGCCTACGCGTGGGATGCAAGCACCCTTGACCCTCAGACTGCGGTCAACGCCTCCAACCCAAACCGCGCAGGCTACCTCGAATCGGCACAAGGCCTCAAGGATCTGCTCGCTTCCGTCGATCAATCCAGGCTCACCGAGAACGAACGCGCAATCCTGGCCGACATCGTGCGGCTTTGGGATGAGTTCTTTGTCGCCGACGATGCGGTAGTGGCTCTCTACCAGCAGGGCACTGAGCAGGCCAAGATGCAGGCTGATGCGCAGATTGTCGGCCCGGTTTATGACATCTACTTCCAGATCATCGAGTTGACCCAAGACCTCAACGACTCACTCGCTGAGCGCGCAAACGCAGCGGATGCACGCCTCCAGGTATCACAGATGCGTTCCAGGCTCCTATCTCTTCTTCTTCTCGTGGTCGGTTCATCGGTATTGCTCTGGGTCTGTGTCCGTATCGGCCGCGAGATCCGAACCAACGCAACCAACCTCAAGGACGCTCTAGCGCTGTTCGCCGCTGGCGACCTTACCTTCACCCTAAACGTCAAAACGCAGGATGAGTTCGGTGAAATGTCGTCCTCACTGCTCACTGCACGCGATTCGGTAGCAGCCACCCTGCACTCGGTGACCGGAACCGCAACACAGGTCACCACCTCATCCGCCGAACTGAGTGATGGCGCCACACACGCTTCCGAAGTCATGCAGACAAACGCCCAACAGGCGGATAACGTGGCCGGGGCTGCACAGAACATCAGCTACTCCATCCAGGTGGTCGCCGCTAGCACCGAGGAAATGGAATCCTCGATCCGGGAAATCTCCCAAAACGCCACCGAAGCGGCGTCTGTGGCGCAGCAGGCCAACCAACTCGTCGAAAATACAAACAGCTCTGTGCAGCGACTCGGTCACTCCTCCGAACAGATCGGCTCGGTCATCAAGACCATCAACTCGATCGCGGAACAGACCAACCTGCTTGCACTCAACGCAACCATCGAGGCCGCACGCGCAGGAGAGGCGGGCCGCGGATTCGCGGTCGTCGCAAACGAGGTAAAGGATCTCGCGCAGGAGACCGCACGGGCAACACAGGAGATCTCCGAGCAGATCGAGACCATCCAGGCCGATACGACCGATGCCGTTCAAGCAATGGCGCAGGTGTCCACGATCATTTCGGAAATCGGCTCCTACCAGATCACGATCGCGTCCGCTGTCGAAGAACAGACCGCGACCACAAACGAGATGGCCCGAGGTGTTTCCGAGGCGGCAACCGGCATTTCAGAGATCGCAACCGATATCGAGACGGTGGCCCGCGAGTCACTTGAGTCCAGCAAGACCCTCGAGACGATGACCCAGAGCTCTTCAACCCTGCTCGCGCAGGCTGGTGAACTACGGGAACAGTTGGCCACGTTCAAACTGAGTTAATCAGCGTGTAGCCCAGTTTCGGATAAGCCATCACAGCAGAAGGCCCGGCCACTCCTGAAAGGGAGTGGCCGGGCCTTCTCAATGTGGAGAACGTCAGTTGGTGAGACTGTCAACGTATTCCTGGTTGTCCGCGATCCACTGCTCAACAATGGACTCGTACTGACCAGCGTCATCGTTCTGGTTGAACATGCGGTCTTCGAGGTCGTACAGGAGCTCAGGGCTCATCTCGAAGTTCTTCAGCCAGGTGGCAACCTCGGCGTGGTCTTCGCTGAAGCCCTCACGTCCATACAGGTGAATGCTCTCGGCTGCTCCGAGCGCGCCCTCTGGGTCCTCGAGGTTCTTCACCGGGAACGCGGAGTAGGCCCAGTGTGGCTCCCACAGTGTGACCACGATGTTCTCGCCAGCATCGGTCGCTGCCTTGAGCTCGGTGAGCATCGAGGCGGTCGATGAGGTCTGCAGGTTCCACGACTCAAGGCCGTAGGTTGGCTGCACCTGCTCCTGGGTGGCCTTGGTCAGGCCAGCACCGGACTCGATACCCACGATGCGGCTGCCAAACAGATCAGCGTTGTCAGCCAGTTCGGCCAGCGAGTTGATGGGGGCGTCCTCGTTCACGGCGATGGTGAGCGCAGCCTGGTCGAACCAAGGGCCGAGGTCTTCCATCTTGTCGCCGTATTGCTCGATGTACGCCTCGTGCGTCACTGGGAGCCACACATCTGTGGTGAAGTCCAGGTCGCCTTCGGAGATACCGGTGAACAGTGGAGCGGCGTCAACGTTCTGCAGTTCAACGTTGTAGCCCTCGTTCTCAAGGACAGCCTTCCACAGATAGGACGTGGCGATGCCTTCGTCCCAGCCGTTGAATACGCCGACCTTGAGGGTCTTGTTGTCACCGTCGCTCGTGTCGCTGGAGCATCCGGTAAGCACCAAAGCAGTAGCTGCGGCGGTGGCAGCAATACTCAGGAACGTTTTGTTCTTCATAACGGTCTTTCCTTCCCGGCCATGTGGGCCGCGGTTGATTGACTTTCTGGGTCTTCGTCCTGTTGAAAGTTGTGTCTGGGGTTAACAGCGAGGCGGTGAGGCGCCGCCGCGCCCAGACAGATGCCACAAATCTCTTGCAGCACCAAGATGTGAGGTGTGTCGGTTGAGGCCAGCGCAGTTTTGCGAGGACCACGGCGAACCGACACTCCGCAGCCGCTACGCTCAGGCGCGCGGCTTGGGGGTCCGTAGTTTTGCGAACAGCCCCTTACGCAGTCCGAACGATCCGGTGAATCGGTCCAAGAGCATCGCGAGGATCACCACGGAGATGCCTGCCTCGGCGCCAAGTTTGACGTCGAGTCGGGTCATCGCCTGGATGACCTGGTCACCTAGTCCACCGGCTCCCACGAGTCCAGCGATCACGACCATGGACAGCGACAGCATGATGACCTGGTTGATACCGGCCATGATGGAGGGCAGTGCGAGTGGCAACTGGATCTGGCGCAGGATGCGGCCCGGGGTTGCCCCGAAGGAAGCACCCGCTTCAACCGTTTCGCGGTCCACTCCCCTGATACCGAGTTCAGTCAGGCGCACACCTGGAGCGATCGCAAAGATGATCGTTGCGACAATGCCAGGTGCCGCTCCGAGACGGAACAGGAGCAGTGCTGGGATCAGATACACGAACGCTGGCATGGTCTGCAGGAAGTCGAGCACTGGGCGCACTATTGAGGACACGACGTTCGACTTGGCTGCAGCGATTCCCAGTGGAATCGCAATCACGATTGCGATTGCCGCGGCAACAATCACGAGCGAGAGGGTGTCCATCGCATGGTTCCACTGGTTCACGCCGAGGACCATGAAGAGTCCCACGAGGGCACCCAGTGCGAAGCGCCAGCCACGTGCCAGTAGCGCCAGAACCACGATGGTTGCGATAACGGCCAGCGGTGGTGGCGTTGTGAACACCCAGTCCACCGCGTTGTACATGTCCGCGAGAAGTTCGCGGAGGAACTTGAAGAATCCGGACCAGTTGGTGACAATCCAGTCCACGCCATTGGCAACCCATTCCCCGATGGGGAGTCGGAAGTCGTTCATTTGCCTTCTCCCTTCTGGTTGATTGCCGACGAGTCTGGATGCGTTCCAGCCTTGCCTTGCGTGAGGTTGTGGGTTCCGTCGAGCACGTTGTCAAACGCGGCTGCCTGCGCTTCGAAGGGAAGCGGTTCGGCGTTGTTGACGGCTTCTGGCTCACCGCCGAGCGCTCCGAGAATCACGACTCGCGGCACGGTGCCGAGGAGCTTGCCGGCCTCATCGGTGACTGCAAGCGGCAGCGCCGATTCGGCTGCGGGGATCAGCATGTCCGCGAGCAGGGTATCTGGGTTGGTTGTCGCGGTCTCGCTGAGATTCGTGGAGATGTCCTTCGCGTTCTCACGGAGCAGCCGCAGGGCATCACGGTCAGTGATCGCACCGAGTAGTTTGCGGGAACGGTCCACCACGAATGCGGCCGATGTCTGCGCGGAGCGCATGGCCTCAAGGGACTTGCGCGGACCAGCCGGCAACTGCACGAGTGCCTGGGCCGGTTGCATCACACCACGGGCGGTGATGACGCGCGCCCGATCAACGTCCTGCACGAATTTGGACACGTACTCGTTGGCGGGATCGGTCAAGATTTCTTCGGGGGTGCCAACCTGAACGATTCGTCCATCACGCATCACGGCAATGCGGTCCCCGAGGAACATCGCCTCGTTGAGATCGTGTGTGATGAACACGATTGTCTTGCCCAGCTTGGACTGCAGTTCAACAAGCTGTTCCTGCATTTCACGACGGATGAGTGGGTCGAGCGCGGAAAACGCCTCATCCATCAGGAGCACATCGGTGTCCGCAGTAAGCGCACGGGCGAGGCCTACACGCTGCTGCATACCTCCGGACAGCTCTGATGGAAATTTGTCCTCCCAGCCTTTGAGGCCGACGATGTCGATGACTTCCTGCGCTTTGGCGAGCCGTGCCACGCGTGGAACGCGCTGGATCTCAAGCCCGTAGGCAACGTTATCGATGACCGTGCGGTGCGGCAGGAGCGCAAAGTGCTGGAACACCATGGAGATGTTCTTCTGGCGGATGGCGCGCAACTCTTTGGGGCGAGCCTTGGCGATGGACTTGCCGATCACCTCGACGTCTCCCGCCGTTGGCTTCCACAGGCCATTCAGCATACGGATCAGGGTGGACTTGCCAGAGCCGGAGAGCCCCATGACCACAAAGATCTCGCCTTGGTGCACATCGAAACTTGCGTCGATGACGGCGGCAGTTGTGGCCTCTCCCAACTCATTGCGTCCCACTCCGTTGCGGAGTTTGGTGACCGCTGCTTCCTGCTTGGCCCCAAATACTTTAAAGAGGCCCTGAACCCTCAGGACTATCTGCGAACTAATTGATGTACTGCTCATGGTCTTTAGCAAAGAAGCGTCCTGCTCCTTCTTCAGCCGGATCAACGATCTCGTCGGGCATCGTGCCGTGACGGTCCAACGTCAAGTACTGATGTCGAGACGTTACCAATCATTGACCTTGCAGCAGCCGAGGGGATCTCCTCCGACCACTGTGGCAATTTCCTTCGAGTTAAATCACTGTGAGCGACTTCAAGAACGTAACATGTCACTCGCTGGACCCGCAAAGACCAAATTGGATGCTTTATCAAAATGCAATCGAGGACGCACGCTGAAGACCTGGTGTGAACTCACCACTCAGACTGAGATGCGCCGCACCCAACGACGAACACACCCGCAGCATCCCAAGAATGGCTCAAAAAGGCCACTCTTGACCTAGCAAACTAGACTAATAAATTCCAGTAATTAACTTACTAAATCACACCTCAAAATCCTCAATATGGTTGATCGCCAAAATTAATGCACATTGGACGCTCCACGCTCGGGAGCCCACGCGAATTCATGTTCGGAATTCTCGAATCGACCGTAGCGCATTTTTCGGCCTAATTTCACCGCAACCCCCAGAATCATGCGGCTCAGAGCCAACCGACTTACCTCGCTGGAGCGGGTCAAGAAACAGCAAAGATTTGGCTCAGAGCTCCTCACACCCAAGGGCGCCAAGCAGGCAAGGAGACTCGCCCGGTCCCACCATCCATAAACGGAAACAAAACCCTTTTGCCACCGCGCCGCGCAGACACCTAGGCACACGCATGCAATGCATTACGTTAAACGCGAGACTTAGGCCTGGAAGGCCCCCACCGTGCGTCCAATCGGCACCGGTGCTGCGTGCATAGAAGCCGCCAAAATCAAGCGGGAGACGACGTGAAAAATCGCCGTATCGCCGCCAATTGTGACATCGAACCAATAAAAGTTCGAGACAAAATGTCTCAAATAAGGAGACGGTGTTAGCAGTCTCCACCCGGTTGCCACGGACCATGTTGACCGTCACGGTAGCCTTCTCGCCACCCACTGACAGCATGACCTTGCGCCCGTCAGTCTGGATCGCTGTGATGTCCTCACGGAACTACGCGTCGCTGTAGTCGTTCAGTTCGGCAGACTCGACCCGGAATGTGATTCCACCGGGCATGCTGAGGTCAGCCTCTGCGAACGCGACAGCAATCAGGTTGTATTCGCTTGGCACCTCGGAAAGCTTGAGTTAGGTGGACCCATTGTTGAAGTTGTGCCAGTAGCCTGTCACCCACTGCGCACCAAGTACGATGTCATCGGTGGACACGGGTTCAGATTCCTCCTAGCTGTCCGCGGCTATTCGCCGCTTTCTTCCTGATTGGCGACGATTCCCCGGTTTCAACCATCTGTGGACTTGGGTGCGTGGCGGGCTTGGTATCTGTGCGCGAGCTAACCCGAGCCATCTCGTATTCATCTGATAGACACCGGAGTGTTGTACCTTCGAGGCTCCGGAACGGGGCAGTCTAGAAGTTGTGATTCGCTTCGTAGCAACGAACTGTGGCGGCTTTGTCAACCGCCATATCCAACCACTCAAGGTTTGAGAACACATCATGAGCAACCCCACGAACGCATTTCCTGAAGCACTCCTGTTCGACATGGACGGTACTCTCAGCGACACAGAAGTGTTCTGGCAACGCGCCGAAGAACGCCTCGTCCACGAATACGGCACACTGCCATTGGTCAAACGGGACGAGAAACTACTTGGTGTAGCGATGGATGACAGTGCCACCTTCCTGCAACAACGCCATGGTGTCCAATTGGAGGTTGCGACGATCCAGCAACTCACCATCGAGTACGTAATGGAACAGATCGAGGCCGGTTTCGAGTGGCGGCCTGGCGCACTGGAAATCCTCGCGGAAGCAAGGCAGTACGGTATCCCTCGCGCATTGGTCACCGCGTCACCTCGAATTGCTGCTGAAGCTATCGTGGAGATGCTGCCAAGTGGCACGTTCGACCTCATCGTCGCTGACGAGGATGCCATTCGGTCTAAGCCAGCACCTGACCCTTACCTAACCGCCGCTAGAGCTTTGGGCGCATCCCCAGAGCGTTGTGTCGCGTTCGAGGATTCACCGACAGGTTCAGCCTCGGCTCTTTCCGCTGGCTGCTTCGTTGTGGCGGTTCCTGCAGATGCGGTCATCGAAGCATCCGACCGTCTCGTGGTTCTCCCCTCGCTGAGCGACGTCACCCTGCACGACATCACCCGCCTCACGAGACATCCGGCACCGCTCGGCTGACCTCTAGCAAAAGGCGAACACCACCGGCGGTCAGCCGACGGGACGCTCAGCCAACTCGTCGCCAATACAACCGATGGGGCGAATACTAAGCGGACAAAACACCGCAAGTGGCCCTTGGGACATCAGCCCACAGGGTGATGACAAAGCGGGCACGACGCAGGTAAATCATCCTCAAGGACTAGCAGAAACTAGACGAAGGTTTATTCCCAGAGCTGGACGCTGTCTTTATGGTTATCTCGTGCCGTTGAAACTCACAATCTCGGCCATACCAGCAGTTATGCAATGGGCATCCCTACCAGCACGTGCAAATTGTTCAGACTGTCAGCAGGGTGGTGCATGGCCTCTAGTAACTGAACGGAGAAGTTATGCGCAAGAGGAGATCCATCGCTACGTTAACCGTGGCTGGCATCTGCATGACAAGCCTATTGCAGTTACCTGCGGGCGCCAACGACGTGAACGCTTCGCTGGCAAAACAGCCGGTGTCCGCATTCGCCAAGATGAACTTACAGCAAGCCGAGAGCGACGAACTCAGCGATACGATCACAACGATCGTCGGCTCCGTTTACGACGTCATCCCTACTGAAGTAGAAGTAAAACTTGAAGGTTCTTCGGACCTCACCCTGTCGGCCGAACCTGTCCCTGCGCGCGAGATCGCACATTCCATCGACGATGAGATCGATCTTTCAGTAGCCGCCCAGACGGATGTCGAGGAGATGGCTTACGCTGTTGCAACTGAACATGACCCCTCCAATCTTCCAGACGGCATCGAGCCGAACATAGTTCAAAATGTCGAGGTTTCAGACACAACAATTGAGGCAACCAAGGACCTTACAGACGGGTCGCTGATCGTCGAATCGCAGACGCTAGTCAAGAAGACCTACGAAACCGGGGTTGTCGGCCAGAGCCTAGTTGAACCCATTGCGATCTTCGACGAAGACGGAGAAATCATCTCGTTTAAGGAACTCACCTCCGAAGACTACGCAAACCAAGCCAACATCGACTCAGGCACAACCGCAATCCCCTACGAGAATGACCCAGGCAGTTCTGAGTACGGCGTGCCGCTTGATCTTTCGAACGTCAGTGAAGAATCAGACAACGACTCAATCAACGTACCGTCCGCTCAAGAGATCGAAGCAAGCACAGACCATCACTAGCCTTAACAGCGTAGTGGTCGGAGACATCATTCAGATCAAATACGAGGGCAATAAGCGAATGAACCACTCGATGGTGGTCACCAAGAAAGTAGGCTCTAAGATCTACCTCAGCTTCAACAGCACTGATACCCTCAACAAGCCACTATCTGAGATATTGGCCGGAAACAAAGGGGCAACGTACTTTGCACACGACATCTAAGACCACACGGAAACTTTCGTGTGCGGCCCTCAGTATGTTCATCAGCGCCACTCTCGTTGGGTGTTCACCCGGTTCACTTGGCTCGTCATGCACGTTCGGCACCACTGACCCGGAGAAATCTGTCCGTGGATTCCTCACCGCAGCACAGAACGACAATCAAGAAGATGCCCAACAACTCCTCATACCTCACTTTGAAATACCCGCCGAGGTGTGGTCCGAATTAGCGGCAAAACTGGACGGTGTATCACTCGACGAACTGAAGTTCACCAGTGATCAGTTGAGCGAGGACGCTGTGTCGTTTAGGGTGATTCTCGCCGATGGCTCCATGCTGGGTACTTTCTCAACATATACCCTAGAAGACGCCCCTAAATGTGCGGCAGTTGCTTGGGGAACCTATTCCGAAGACCCAGAAACTAGCCCAACTCCAACTACTAGAACCTAGGTTCTCGAACCAGGGGTAGACGCTGCAAACAGGCGATACACATAGTCAATTATGTGTATCGCCTGTTTCTTGTGATTCGACAAGTCTGCGACCCTACGTGATCTTGATATCACGCGGCGTCTCGCGCCCACAGCTCTCGAATGTAACCGCAAGATACTACATGGCGCACACAACGCAGACCCCGGACGTGAGGACTGTTCTGGAAGCGTTCAATGACGAAGAGTCGTAATATTATTGGTTATTAAATGGCAATCGCCACCTTCCCAATCAGCGTTTATGCTGTTCAGGAAGGTGGCGATTCACCTGTGGCGGTAGTGGAGGGATTTGAACCCCCGGAGGCTTTGACACCTCACAACATTTCGAGTGTTGCACCTTCGGCCGCTCGGACACACTACCTTGCGCCCTCTACTTTACCGAACATGCAGGGCAGCGCCAAAACTTTTCGGCCAAACCTGGCGTATTTTGGATCACATTCCAAGACAAACCGGGCGTATTGGCGGCTCAGTTGACGCAGGGCTGCACGCAGTAAAACATCTGGTCAAAGCAGGCGTCACGGACGGCGGGAACCAAAGAAATCGTGTAGCAGTTGGGCGCATTCTGCCTCGCGCACCCCCGAGATCACCTCGGTGAAGTGGTTCATCCGCGCATCGCGCACGATGTCCCACACGGACCCGGTCGCCCCAGCTTTGGGGTCCCACGCGCCGATCACGAGTCGTGGCATGCGGGACAACAGGATGGCTCCGGCGCACATCGCGCATGGCTCAAGCGTCACAACGAGCGTGCAGTCGTCAAGCCGCCAACTCCCCCGATGCTGCGCCGCCTCTCGGATCGCGTTCACCTCAGCATGACCGGTTGGGTCGTTGTCTCGTTCACGCGTGTTGTGTCCCCGTCCAATGATTCTTGACGACGAGTCCAACACAACCGCTCCAATCGGCACGTCAGGTGCAGGGCTGGCTGGGATATCGTCGCCAAGCGCGCGTCTGGCCTCCTGCAACGCCCAGCCCATTGGCTCATGCCACTGGGCGTGCGGAGCTGAAATCGGGAGCGTCATAGGCCTATTCTCCCAAACGCAACCACTGGAACGGATTCGTCCGCGATATTCCTCACGAACTTATCCGAAAACTGCTGTGCTGCGGTGCTTTGCCGGTAAGTTTGAGGTATGCGCATTCACGTAGCCGACCACCCTCTTGTGTCCCACAAACTCGCAGTCCTTCGCAACAAGGACACCGCATCGCCAACCTTCCGTCAGTTGGTTGACGAGCTCGTCACCCTGCTCGCGTATGAGGCGACCCGTGAGGTCCGCACCGTCGAGCACCCCATCTCCACCCCTGTGACCGACACGGTTGGCGTGAAGATCGCCGATCCGCAACCGCTCGTCGTGCCGATTCTCCGTGCGGGTCTCGGCATGTTGGACGGCATGACCCGACTCGTGCCCACCGCTGAGGTGGGGTTCCTGGGCATGCAGCGTAATGAGGAAACCCTGGAGATCCACACCTACGCTAACCGCCTGCCAGACGACCTCACTGGGCGTCAGGTGTTCCTCCTCGACCCGATGCTTGCCACGGGTGGCACGCTTGTGGACGCGATAAACTTCATGGTCGAACGCGGCGCCTCCGATGTCACGGCCGTATGCCTGATCGCTGCTCCCGAAGGTTTGAAGGTTGTCGAGGAGAAGATCGGTGACCGTGCGGATGTGAAACTGGTGTTGGCGGCAGTTGACGAGCGCCTCAACGAAAACGCCTACATCGTTCCGGGCCTCGGTGACGCCGGTGACCGCCTCTACGGAATCGTGGACTGAACCGGGTGTAGAGGAGTGGCCAGTACCCTGCGATGGCCGATACACCTGTATGCGCGTGATGGTCTGTCACGAACCTTAACTGACATATGAGACAGTTGGGCGGCAGAAAACAGCGAAATTACGCTGTTTCTGCCGCCCGACTTCGTTTCTGCACGATTTACAAACGCTCAAAGAGTGAGAAAAAATGATTTCCCCCTTTCGCTCAAGGGGGTCAAGGCTTCATTGTTATAGACATGCAAACCACGACCATGTCCCGCCGCGCCACGATGATGGCGCCTGCCGGCATGCTCGTTTGTTCATGCGCGTGTTGTCGCGACTGAATTTCTGCACCAAACCAGCAATTTCAGTTCCATTCACTTTTCGACAACCACGGGTCCCTAGACAATGAGGGGCCACTTCCTACTTGGAGAGCGCATGTCCGCCCCTACGCACGAACTTCCGCAGGCAGTCAACAACCAGCAAGGCTTCTATCTTTGGGTTGGCCTCAATCCAAATGAGTCTGACACCACTGCCGCAGCACACACAACACCAGCACAGATCATTGAGATTGCCGAAGCTCTGGGAGAACTCGCACGCGAACTTCTTCCAAGCGCGGAGACTCACACCACGCTGGCATTGGGCGATCCTGAACAGACGAGGCATGACCGCCGCATCCCGAGCCCAAACGCTCATGGTGCGCACCGTTATCGAGCACCCATCACAGAGCGTCGCAGCAGTTCAAACACTCACCGCGACCCCTACCCTTCGTCTCACGTCGAGGTCCTTGAAGCGCCAGTGTCCAACTCGATCCCCAACTTCGACTTCGTATTCAGCCCACGCGTCATCATCGACCTGCACAACCGCCGGGTCATCGCAGACGATGAGATTCAACGCCTGACCTACAAGGAGTTCGAACTTCTCGCGCACCTTGTGAACTCTCCTGGACGTATCATCTCCCGCGATGAACTGTTCAGTTCCGTGTGGCGCACCGCCGTTCACACCGATTCCCGCACGATCGACGTACACATTCGACGTTTGCGTGAAAAGCTCGGACTTGAGAACCACATCATCACGGTCCGCGGAGCAGGTTACAAGTTCGAGTTGACGGAGCAGATCGATGTGATCCCTCCGGCCCCTCGTTCATATCACCGCTGAATGGCGTAAACACAGTGGGTGGTCACCGACAGGCGACCACCCACTGTGTTTTTCCACTCCAACCTGACGGCTAGATAGCCAAATAAGTTGTTCTGGCAGTCATGTCGTCACTTTGAAACGTACGTGATGTCAGAGGAACTGTAATTGCAGGCGGCGGATGGACCCGAGTTGATCTTCTTTGGCTCGCCCTTGGTAACGCCCTGATACTCCTCGCAGATAGCGATCTTGCGCGATGCATCGCCGATGATCGTAACGTTTCGGATCTTAGCGGTATCACCTAGGTTCGAGTTGATTCCCGCGATGGACAGGGCAGGTCCAGTTGCAACCACATTGTCGATCTCAACCGAACGTGCATACTGCGTCGAACAGTTTCCACAGGAACGATAAAGCTTTCCAAAGTCCTCAACCTGGAAGTTCTTGATGATGAACTTACCCGGGCCGTTGTGTTGGAACACCTTGTCCTCTGCGCTGCGTGCTCCGCCGCCATTGACCGTCATAACCTGCGAAGAGATCTTTCCCTTCTGCGTCGCAGCATCTTCGCCGACGTTTTCCCACCACACATTCTCAATGAGGCAGGTTCCCTTGCAGTGGATACCATCGCCCGCACCGTCCCCAATGATCACGTTCTTGATCACGGCACCGTCTTCGAGTTCAAACATCGGTGGCTGGTTCTCGTCCTGATCGCCTGCGGAGATGCCGTAATAACGTCCCATCTTGCCGTCAAAGGAGGACTCCACCTTGATGGTTGAGTTCACTTTGGTCGTGCTCGTAGCACTTGGCCATGGGGTAGTAGGGCTGATCGGAGCCGGTGTGGTCCCTCCAGTTCCTGAACCCACGTTGATCAGTTGCCATTGCTGATTGTATTGGTTGAGATCCGTGTAACTGGTGATGGGCGCAAAATCATCCTTTGAACGTTCGAGAACTGTGAGCGCCTTTCCAGAGTGAGCGTTCACGAAGCGGATGAAACCGGTCTTCTTGTCGATGACGGTGAACTGTTGATTCGCTCCCCCATGCGCGGTGAACTGCTTGAATGGAGCATTCTCTGCAAGGCTCCACTCCCATAGGTCTATGACCTTGCCGGAATGGCGGTTCTCAAGCAGGTACGTGCCGTTGGCAGCGGTTCGGAAACGCCACTGCTGCCACGCACCATCGTTTCGGCTGTACTGCTGAAGTACGCCGCCGTCAGTTGTGGACCAGCCACCGACTTCGAGAACTTTTCCGCTCTGTCGGTTTTGCAGAACGTACCAACTGTTTGTGTCGATCGAGGAGGCCTGTGCAGGGATTGAGCCTCCCACAACCGCCGTAATTGCAACGAGTGCGGCTGCGGTTACCGCCGCACCCCATCTCTTGAGTGATCGCGCAATGCGACCAGCGTCATGACGTCCCATGAAAACGCCATCCTTCCTATGTTCGCTTCCTTCCAGCTGAGTAGCTCAAAGGTAGAACCCACCATCATCAGGGGTTTACATCGATGGAGGTCAGGGATGAATGTATCGCACACCATAAGGCCCGCATATAGGAAGTAGTAACGGGAGATAACTCCCCTGCCTAGTTTCGAGGAAATTTGACAGACAAAAAGCGCTGCGGGCCGCTCCCCAAAGGAGGCGACCCGCAGCGCTTAGTGTCCAACCAAGTAGGTCCGAACGAGGCTGGCCTGACTATCAGCGATGCGCGAAGGTCAAGCAACCTGCGGTTGTTGAGGCTGCGGCTGCACCAACACGAATACTGTCGGCTGCACATTCAAGAGATTCGTTGTGGACGCAATCGCCGCGCTGGCATGCGCCGACGGTCGTGACAACACGGTCCAGTCCACCCTTTGCGTTGAGCGGGATGAAGGTCGCGCAGGACGCTTGGTCGCCAACACCACCGATGGTGATTGCAGATGCGTGACATCCATCGTGGTTGTAGCCGCAACCGGTGACGTTGCACTCGGTAACGTGCGCGAGATCGTGGTTCAGAGTCATGGCCCCTCCAAGGTGTGAAGTACAGTTCAATTGACTCCACAATAAAAGAGGAAAACTGTACCCGCTAGACAGTTAGCACTTACTAACCATCTCAGAATGCGCATAAGAAACTCGAAAGTGACTTTATTGAGGAAATGTGTTCGCGCAGATGAAAGCCTACAAACCAAGCAATGTATCACCCGCTGATCCACTTCATCTCATGATGCAAGCAGTAATCTTCACAAAATTTCTTATCGAACAAGACCTAGACCCGCACCCGTGAATGCCCTCAGCATCATATAGATAATGCGAATGTCACGTAAAACAAATTACGTGACATTAGCATTTTCTAATTCTAGGGTTCTCGCGTCTCATTCGTCGGGAGTCCACACGATCAGCGCACGGCCAGATGAGAGCCGACCGTCAGACTGCTTCACCTCGATCAACTCCGCGCCCACAACTCGACCGCCGCCGATCTCACCAGAGGATCGGCCAGCCGCGGGATCAATTTCCTCGGCTCTGGCAGTCAGCTGTAGCGGCGCAAACGGGTTACGCATTCCAGTTCCACGTTGTTTCCGTGCTCGGCGTGCAAAGAGAGCCTTACGGCGCTCAGAGACCACATCACCCTCCGTCCCAGCCGTGAAAACGCGGGAACCGGGATTGGCCTGGGCGGCAAGCAACTCCACACGGGCTTCAAGCGCTCGAACCTGATTCTCCAAGTCTAGGATCCTCTTGATTCCCGCAAGGTTGATGCCCTCATCATGCGAGAGGCGCTGGATCTCAACCAACTGCGCAACATCCCGCTTGGAGTAGCGTCGCCCTCGTCCTGACGTGCGGCGTGGGGAAACCAGACCCAAACGGTCGTACTGTCGCAGGGTCTGGGGGTGCATACCTGCGAGCTCGGCGGCCTTCGAGATCACGTAAATGGGCTCGTCATCCCGCACGTTCTCATCAAATACAATCCGAACTCGCATGGGTCATCACTCCTTCGCAGAGGCTTTCAGGTCAGCGCGCACATCCGTTCCGCCAGTGGCCTCACGGAATGCCTCAACGGCCTGCTTCGCGGCCTTGTTGAGGTTCTGTGGCACAACCACGTTCACTGTGACCAGTAGATCACCAGTTGCCTTAGCGGTCTTCACACCGCGCCCTTTGATACGTAGGACCTTACCGCTTGGGGTGCCCGGCGCAACCTTGACCTTGACGGTCTCTCCTGTGAACGTGGGTACCTCAACCTGCGCGCCCAGAGCGGCCTCGTCAAAGGTGACGGGAAGGGTCATCCGCAGGTTGTTCCCATCGATCGAGAACACCGGGTGCGGTGCGACAGAGACGGTCAGCACAAGGTTCCCCGCTGGGCCGCCGTTACTTCCCGGGCGCCCCTTACCTGGGATGCGGATCTTCTGGCCATCCTTCACCCCGGCTGGGACACGCGCCTTCACGGTGCGCCCTTCCACATTCAGGGTGATCTCGGTGCCGCTCACCGCATTACGGAAAGGCAGGGTTGTCGATGCGGCAATGTCGGCTCCCGCAGCGGGTGGGTTTGGCCGGAAGCCGGTGCCAAAGTTCTGCTGTCCACCGAATCCCGCGGTTCCAGCTCCGCCAAACATTTGATTGAGGATGTCCTCGAAACCACCGTTGCTTGATCGTCCACCGCTGAATCCTCCGCCGAACAGGTCCTCAAAGCCACCACCAGTTCCGCTGGTGAAGCGAGGGCCCGATCCCATGGATCGGATCGCGTCGTACTGCTCGCGCTGCTGCTTATCCGAGAGAACCGCGTAGGCCTCTCCGATTTCCTTGAACTTCGCCTCCGCCTTCTCGTCACCCTGGTTCTGGTCCGGGTGGTACTTGCGCGCGAGTTTGCGGTACGCCTTCTTGATCTCGGCATCGTCTGCTGTTTTCGAGACACCGAGGGTGGCGTAGAAGTCCTTTTCCAGCCAGTCTTGACCTGTCAAGGTGCCTCCTAGAAATCGATGTTGTCACTGTACGTAGTTTGTCTGCTTGCCGACGAGCCCTTAAGTCCCAGCGCCACTCGCGTTCAGCGGTTGCTGCCTCGATGCACCCGCTCACGTCAGGGTACGGTTTTCTATGTTTCGCCCAATTATTTATTGGGCGAAACATAGAA
>DALZEF010000014.1:0-15382 GCA_031979385.1 Timonella sp.
CATTGCCGTCTGCGTCGTGTTCGAGCGCGGTTGCGTAGTTGAGTAGCGCGTCAAACCATACATACAGCACGTGCTCCTTGTCCCACGGAAGTGGGATACCCCAGTCGAACGTGGAACGGGAGATCGACAGGTCCTGCAGTCCCTGCTTGACGAAACCGATGACCTCGTTGCGGGCTGATGCCGGCTGAACGAATTCTGGGTGTTCCTCGTAGAGGGCAAGCAGACGGTCAGCGTACTTGCTCATGGCAAAGAAATAGTTCTGCTCGGAGAGCATCTCAACGGGACGTCCGTGGATCGGGCAGAGTTTCTGCCCCTCGTACTCGCCGGTGCCGTCGAGCAGGTCGCCCTCGACCTTGTACTCTTCACAGCCCACGCAGTAGGGGCCCTCGTAGGAACCCTCATAGATGTCGCCCTGATCGTGCAGTTTCTGGATGAACTGCTGCACGGCGCTTTCGTGACGCTGCTCGGTCGTACGAATGAAATCGTCGTTGTTGACGTTGAGGGTGTCGAGGACTGGCTTCCAGGCTTCCTCGACCAGTTTGTCGGCCCACTGCTGCGGGGTCACGTTGTTTGCCTCAGCGGTGCGCATGACCTTTTGTCCGTGCTCGTCTGTTCCGGTGAGGAACCAGACGTTCTCCTGGCGCTGGCGGTGCCAGCGGGTGATGACGTCCGCCGCGACTGTCGTGTACGCGTGACCGATGTGCGGTGCATCGTTGACGTAGTAGATCGGCGTGGTCAGGTAGAAGGAGTTTTGTGCTGTGGCCATGTCCTCCATTCTAGGGTGCTTTGCAACCTAATAATCCCGGTGTCCAAAGTCGCGACGACCGGACGCAACGGCTCGTGATGGCGGAACCGACTCGTCGCCAATCTCAACCGATGGGGCCAAAAACGTCCGAATACACGGAGAAAAACTATGCACCCGGACCAAAAGACTCCCATCGCTTGAAGGCAAGGAGGGGACGCGGATTCCCAGGGCTGAAAATCTTGGGTGTTTTGGCTAGATTAGGAGGATGACTGTTAACGTTGGCCGTCGCGCCCTGATCGTTGTTGATGTGCAGCCTACCTTCTGCGAGGGCGGTGCGCTCGGAGTGGCTGGAGGAAACGACGTTGCCGAGAGGATCGCGCGGTTCGCCCAAGAGCGCCGTGAAGATTACACTCTCGTTGCCACCACTCAGGACTGGCACATCGAACCCGGCGATCACTTCAGCCAGACTCCTGACTTCGTGGACACGTGGCCGCCGCACGGTGTTGCGGGCACCGATGAAGCTGAGTTGCACCCGGCGCTTGAGCACCTTGACGCGGATGTCTCGGTGAAAAAGGGCCAGTACGCGGCAGCCTATTCCGGTTTTGAGGGAACCACCCCGGACGGTCAGTTCCTTGCAGATGTACTGCAAGAAGCACAGATCACGGCCGTTGATGTGGTCGGCATAGCGGAATCCCACTGCGTTAAGGCAACCGCATTGGACGCACTCGACCTCGGCCTGTCAGTTCGAGTGTTCACCGATCTGACGGTGCCGGTGACCGAGGATCAGGGGGCGCAGGCCCGCGAGGAACTGACTGCCGCTGGCGCTGAACTCGCACAGAGCCTGTCCTAGACAAGCGCAGGAGTCGCCTCCTGAACAAAAACGTCAGATAAATCCTTATATTTCCCCCGGTCACGCCGATCGGCACAATATGACAAACAATCGGACGTTTAGTCAAGCAACTCGCCCCGCCCCCGCCCCTCTCCAGCCGGTTCGCAATCGTTCCGTGCGCGCCAAGTTCACTGGTGTCGTGACTATCGTTGCGGGCCTGTTCGCCCTCGTCGGCGGAACAGGCGCGGTCATTTTGTTCATTGTTGGACAAAACATAAAGAAACTTGACGGACTTGGCCAAGGCGAGGACAGCGAACTCGCCCGCGTTGTAGCGGAGGTGGTCAGTGACAGCGGTGGCCTTATCACGACCACGCTCATCACTTTGACCATCGCATTTGTGGTCGCCTTCGTCATCGCCCTCTTTGTCACGTCCCGGATGATCAGCGGGATTCGTGGCGACCTTGAGCAGATGCAAACGGCACTCAGCCACCTCGAACGTGGCGACCTCACTTTTGCAGTCACCAAGCGTGGCAACGATGAGATCGGCCGCATGATCGACTCGTACAACACCGCTCGCACCAACCTTCAGGCAGCAATCACCTCCGTCATCACGGGGGCAGTCAGGGTTGACGAGTCCTCAGGTTCCATCGCTGCCGGCAACACCCAGGTCCACGGGGCAGCGCAGGCAACCTCCACTCAGGCGAACATCGTGGCCGAGGCATCCTTGCAGGTCAACAGTTCGATTCAGTCCGTTGCGGCTGGTGCCGAACAGATGGAGGCCTCCATCCGTGAGATCTCCCAGAACGCATCCGATGCCGCTCGCATCGCTGACAGTGCGGTCACAGTGGCTACGAGCACCGCTCAGTCCGTGCGGGATCTTGGCGAGACCTCGCAGGAAATCTCTGTCGTGGTCCGCACCATCACCTCGATTGCCGAGCAGACCAACCTCCTCGCACTCAACGCGACCATCGAAGCAGCCCGTGCGGGCGAGGCCGGTAAGGGCTTCGCAGTTGTTGCCTCCGAGGTGAAGGACCTCGCCTCCGAGTCCGCCCGTGCCGCGGATGACGTGGCGAGCCGCATCGAGCAGGTTCAGGCGCAGACGTCCCGCGTGGTCGACTCCATCTCGCAGATCACCGAGATCATCAACTCGATCAACGACTACCAGATGACCATCGCCTCCGCCGTTGAGGAGCAGACCGCCACAACCAACGAGATGACACGCTCAGTGGCGGATGCGGCAGCCGGTTCCGGTCAGATCTCGCAGAACATTGAGGGTGTCGCCTCCTCCGCCGCCCAGGCAACGGACGCCGTCGTCGCAATGGGCGAGGGTATCGAGGAACTTACGTTGGTTGCGAGCAACCTGCGCAAGGAGATAGCACAGTTCACTGTCTAGTTGGGGACAAGGTAGGTGGTGCGTAGGTGGGAATCGCGCGAAGCCGGTTCCCGCCGAAGCACACCGAACGCAGTTCCCAACCACCAATATTGTTGGGGACAAGGTAGGTGGTGCGTACGTGGGAATCGCGCGAAGCCGGTTCCCGCCGAAGCACACCGAACGCAGTTCCCAACCACCAATATTGTTGGGGACAAGGTAGGTGGTGCGTACGTGGGAATCGCGCGAAGCCGGTTCCCGCCGCAGCACACCGACAAGGTTAGTTTGTTTTGTCGGACGCCGGGTTTTGCTGGTGTGAAGTGGTGTGGGGAAGAACCTTCTCAGGTTCTTCCCCACACCACTTTTTGGTTTCATTGTCGACGATCAGATTGCTTCCCAGCGCGACCACCGGCCCAGAGTAAGGGGCTGGGTGAGCGGGCTGACTCGTCGCCAATCTGAACCGATGGGGCTTTTGTGGTCCGGAGGCACACACAATAACTATGTCCTGGGAACAAAAACGCCCCGCCGACGGATGTGAACTGGCCCCCGAAAGTTGAACTGAGATATCAGGTACCAGTGACTGAAGAACAGTTCGTAGGCTGACCAAGCCTTAACTATTTGGCGGCGAGCGCTGCCGCGTACAGATCACGCTTGGAGTAGCCCGCCGCCTGAGCCACCTCGGCAACCGCGGTTTTCAGGCGTTCCCCCTGCGCAACCCGGGCAAGGACCTCGTCAACCAGAGACGAGAGCGAGGCTTCCGGACGCTCGGTTGCGCCCGCCACCACAATTGCGATCTCACCGCGCAACTGCTCTGCCGCCGCACGCTCCGCCAGTTCGCCAAGCGTGCCACGCAGCACCTCTTCGTAGGTCTTGGTCAGTTCCCGGCACACGGCAGCAGGACGGCTCGCCCCGAAACCCTGGGCCATCGCGGCGAGCGTGGTGTCGATGCGGTGCACAGACTCAAAGAACACCATCGTGCGCAGTTCTGCCTGCAGCCCCTCGATAGCCCGCGCCAGCTCCCCCGACTTGCGTGGCGGGAAACCCTCGAACGTGAAACGGTCCGTGGGGAGACCGGACAGGGCGAGAGCGGTGAGTACGGCGCTTGGTCCCGGCGCGGATGTCACCACGAGATCGCGCTCAATTGCGCGGGTGACCACACGGTAGCCTGGGTCTGACACTGACGGCATCCCCGCATCCGTCACGATCACCACGTCAAGACCGTTCTCAACGTTGTCGAGCAGATCATCGGCGCGCTGCGTCTCATTGTGTTCGTGATAGCTCACTACCTTGCCCGAGATCGCGATACCCATACGCTGGGCCAGAGCAAACAATCTGCGGGTGTCCTCCGCCGCGATAATGGGGGCCTCCTGAAGCAACTGCCGCAACCGTAACGAGGCGTCGTCGGTGTTGCCTATGGGGGTTGCTGCCAGAATCAGTCGACCAGTCATACACATAACCTTGCCACGTCACCTAGGATTGCAAGCGTGGGAGATACAAGATCCAACGATAATTTGGTCACAGGCGAATCCGGTGGACCACGTCACACGGTCAATCCGCAGTCACAACATGACGCTGAATCAGGCTCGCCAGCGGCCATAGGTGGAACAGGCTCGGAAGCAATGGACCAGGTTGAAACGTTTAAGCAACCCGGTTCGCCCTGGGCGCCGGCAAACCGATTGCCACAATCCCCTACTCCCGGGCACGGGAACGCATCGGGCGTTAAACCGCATGATGCCAACCAGCCTTCCCTTGCTGCTGCCACGCTCACCGCACCCTCCGATGACGCGTCCGAGTCTTCCGTCTCGGACAAGCCCACGCAGCCGAAAACCCACGAGCAGTTCCTCTCCGTCCTGTTCTCCGCCAGGCAACTTGCCATGAATGCAACTCCAACGCTGCGCTTTTGGGGCTGGTTTGGACCACTACTCGTGGCACTTGTAGGCGGCGTGGTCCGGTTCATTCGTCTGGGGGTTCCGCCTTCCCTCGTGTTCGACGAGACCTACTATGTCAAGGGCGCTTACACGCTGCTGAGAGTCGGTTACGAGGCCGACTGGCCTGACGACATCAACGACACCTGGAACGCAGGCAACCTCGACGTGTTCCTCGACAAAGCCGACTACGTGGTCCATCCACCACTCGGCAAGTGGATGATCGCGTTCGGCATGTGGATCGGCGACCCCCACAACGCGGCGACCTGGCGGCTGTCCACCGCCATCGTCTCGGTGATCGCAATCTTCCTCATCGCTCGCATTGTGCGATCCATGACGGGCTCCCTCACCGCAGGCTTGGTGGCCGGTGGCCTGTTCGCGATAGATGGCGTTGCCATCGTGCATGCGCGCACCGGGCTGCTCGACTCGTTCCTGATGTTCTGGGTTCTCGTGGCTTTTGCGCTCTTGGTCAAGGACAGGGAGTTCCGCCGTAGACGTTTGGCGCAACGAGCCGCGGATCGGTTAGCCGCAGGGTTGGATCTGCGCTGGGGTCCGGGACTCGGCTGGAGTTGGTGGCGTTTCGCTGCGGCATTCGCTCTTGGTTTGTCCTGCGGCATCAAGTGGTCTGGCCTGTATTACGTTGCCGCTTTCTGCCTCATGGCGGTCATCTGGGACTGGGGTGCCCGCCGGACCATCGGCGTGAAGCACTGGTTCTGGGACGGATTCTGGCGCGATGGCGTGGTCTCCGCGCTCATCATGCTGCCCACCGCGCTCGTCGCCTACCTCGCTGCGTGGTCCACCTGGTTCATCCACGGAAACGCGTATGGGCGAAACTGGTTCCTGCAAAACCCCGGCTCCTATCCGTCGTGGTTCCCTGATTGGGCCGTTGAATCTGGGGAAGGTGTGCGCTCCCTGTGGCACTATCACACCCAGATGATGGGCTTCCACACCGGGCTGTCCTCGGAGCACAAGTACGAGGCGAGCCCCTGGGGTTGGTTGCTTCAGATCCGTCCCACATCGTTCTACTGGGACAAGACCACGGACGGCTCGGTGAACTGTGGGGCAAGTGAGTGTGCCGCTGCCATCACCTCCATCGGCAATCCACTGATCTGGTGGCTTGCAACAGCCGCTCTCGTGTTCCTCGTGTACCGCATTGCGCGCCATGGCGACTGGATCGCAGGTGCCATTGTCACCGGTGTGCTGGCGGGCTGGCTACCGTGGCTGTTCTTCCCAGAGCGCACGATCTTCACGTTCTACGTGATCGCCTTTGCCCCGTTCATGTGCATGGCTCTCGCATACGCTGCCTACGTGATCTGGCAGAGGTACGAGAACGACCCCCTTGCAGCCAAGCGTGTAAGACGCACATTCATCATCGTGGGCATTGTGATCATACTGGTGAGCGTGTTCTTCTACCCGATCTGGACAGCCATCCCTGTTCCATACGACTTCTGGCGGGCACACATGTGGCTGCCGTCGTGGATCTAACGAATCCACCCCGGTCTGGTTCGACCCTTCGACCGACTACTCAAGGTGCTCGTGACCGGGCTACAGGAGCTTGCGCAGGATCGCGGACTTGCCTTCCTCAACGAGCGCATCGTCAGCCGCCGCAGTCGCAGCGATGCTCACCCATGACGGGGTCATGCGCGTCGAACTGCGGTCCGTCGGAGGAGCCATCAATGACCTCCCCAGCAATGCCACCGCGTTCGCGCACCGCAGCACATCAGTGCACGTCACCACCTGGTTCTACCCTGGTGACATTGCTGAACATGACAACACGTGGGCAACCTGGGAACACCACCGCACCGGAATGTACGCGGGCTACTCCTCTGACACCCGCATCGAACGGCTCACCGACGCCTACCCAGGTGACACCCTCACCCGGTTGACCGCACTCAAACACCAGTGGGACCCTGACCACCTGTTCCGCTCCGGCCTTGCCATCCCACCCACCGCACACCAATAAAACCAGCACTGACAACGCCTCGACAACACACAGAAAACGACCATCACCGCAGTTCAACAGCCTCTGGCAGGCGAACTGTGCCAGTGAGTGGTCCAATAGAGCCATGACGACAGCGCATGACACAAGCCTCGACAACGTCCTCACCCCAGCCGGAACTTTCACCGTCCGCACCTGGGGTGGACACGTCACCCAATGGGACGCTCCCGGCTTTGGGCCACTGCTGTACGTCTCCAGCGCAGCGAACCACACCCCCGGTGTCGCTCTTCGAGGCGGGGTACCGGTCTGCTTCCCCTGGTTCGCCAAAGGACCTGACGGCAGTCATTCCCCCTCCCACGGGTTCGCACGACTCAGCGAATGGGCACACCTGTCCACCACTGAAGACGCACAAGGAAACCTCACCGTCACCCACGAACTCACCCCCACCCAAGCAGCCGCCGCAGACGGCATCCAACTTTTCCCCCACCCTTTCCACGCCACCCACACCGCCGAATTCACCGCAACCACACTCACCATCAGCTTGACCGTCGTCAACACCGGAGACAACGAGTTCACGTTCGAAGAAGCCCTCCACACCTACCTTGCTGTCTCCACCATCACCGACGTCAGCGTCTTTGGACTCGACGGTGAGCCGTTCACCGAAGACGGCGCCGCTGGCACCCAAGAAGGACCACTCACCTTCGGGGAGCGCATCGACCGGATTTACACCTCCATGCACCCCGTGACCCTCGCTGACCCCGGAGCAAACCGCACCATCACCATCACAAAAACCGGGTCACGCTCCACGGTTGTGTGGAACCCAGGACCGGATCTCGCCGCCACCATGCCTGACATCGGTCACGGCGAATGGGAGCGCTTTGTGTACATCGAATCAGGAAACATTGGGGACAACGCCATCACCGTCAAACCCGGCCAGGGACACACCCTCACCGCAAAATATGACGTCTCCCCGATCGAACCAATCGAGGTGTGACCTGGTGTTCGCGCCGGTACCCCGGCTCAACAGTTCACTTCTGCGTGGCCCCGCCCCCTTATAGCACGTGGGCAACCCACCCTGATTGATGAGCGGAGGCGCTCTGTGATGTGATGCCCACACCCTTGCACTAACATACCCCCGGGGGTATGTTTGAGGTATGGCTACAGTAGAAATCACCGCTGACAACTTCCGCGACCACGTCTCCGACAAAGGAATTGTGCTCCTCGACTTCTGGGCTGCCTGGTGCGGCCCGTGCCAGATGTTCGGCCCCATTTTCGAGAAAGCGTCGGAGAAACACCCAGACATCACGTTCGGGAAAATCGACACCGACGCACAGCAGGAACTCGCCGCAGGTTTTGGCATCACCTCAATCCCCACGTTGTACGCGTTCCGTGACGGCGTGATTGTGCACTCCGAGCCCGGTGCCATCAACGGAAAACAATTGGACTCTCTCATCGAGCAGATCGAAGCACTCGACATGGAGAAAATCCACGCAGACATTGCCGAACAGCAAGCAAACGCCGCCTCCTAAACACCATCCCTTCGCGCACGCACGTTACTCCCCCTTGCGCCTACCGCACCTCACTCCCCAGCAAACGAGGCCGATCCATGACCGACCTGCCCACCACCACATCGACACCTGCGATCCCCACCACCCGGCGCACATTCTTCGGCGAGCTACGGACGTGGCAGCCACGCCGCTGGTTGTTTGCGTTCGGGACCGCAGTGGCAACCGTACTCGTGATTGCGATCCCCACCGCAATGATTCCTACCGGGATCTTTGGCCGAGAAATCCCGCCCACCGCGTGGGCCTGGCCTGTATTGGTAGTAACAAGTGTCCTGGCTGGCTTGTTGGCCGCCACCTATGTAGCGCGTAAGGACGGCGGGGAGGACCTGGGCCGTTCCGGGAAGTTAGGCACCGCAGGCGCTTTTGTGACGTTCTTTGCCGTGGGGTGCCCAGTGTGTAACAAGCTGGTGTTGTTGGCGTTGGGGTACACCGGAGCAATCCAGTTTTTTGAACCAATCCAGCCTTACCTTGCCGTGGGGGCTATCGGACTTCTGGGGTGGGCGCTGTGGTCACGCGTCATGAAAGAAGCGACCTGCCCACTCCCGGCTTCTCGTTAACGCCCTGACCAGCCCGTTTACCGCCCTGACCGGCCCGTCGAGTACACCCAGTGCCACGGTTCACGCGGGGTGTCCTCGACAAACCCGTACTCGCCACCATGTTCGCGCATCCACGCTTGGGCGGCGGAGTCGAGCTTCAGGTCAACAGCGATCCCCCACCCGTGCGGGCTGGTGCCTGGCGCAGCCGCTAATCCACCTTGTGAGTACAAGCCTTTGCGGCGCACCAGATCGTGTTGCACGTCGATGGGCCGGTAAGAGTCGGTAATTCCAATGTTCACGCCATCGCGGGCGGCGGCGTCTAAGAGTTTCTCTAGCGATGCACCCGCAGGTGCCCAGAGTTTGTGTCCAGTATTTCCCACGGGGGTGAGTGCATCGCGTGGGATTTTTCCGTTTCCGTAACGAGCCAGGTCAGCAGGGACCCCTTGGGCGTTCCACGTGGGGGCGGGCCCTGCGGGGGCCGCCACCTGCGTCGTTGTTCCGGTCGCGGTTGCACCACCGGCCTGTGTGATGGCCTGGGTGAGGAGCGTGTCAAACGACGCCCCTTGAGTTCCGCCGGTGAGCACGCGAAGCGCACTCGCCGCGGTTGTGCCAGTCACGCCGCTGGCCGATGCGCTCGTCGCGGTGGCCTGTGTGGGTGCGGCAAGAGGCGCACTGATGGTGTTGATCCGGGTTTGGATTTCCATCATTCGCTGCGAGATCGCTGCGATTCCGTCCACGTGGTTCACCTTCGGGTTGCGGGCAGCGCCGGGATGGCGCGTGGGTTGTCTCTGCCGCCCTATCGGCGGGTGTGAAGGCAGCGTGAGGAAACTCCCGGGTGATGTCGCTCAGCATGGTGAACGTTCCGTTCGAGATGTCTGATGTTGTATGAATTTTGGGTTATCGAGTGATCAGTGGTGGGATCGCAAGCTACTGTGGACTCTATGAGTCGCATTGTTATGCACCGACGCAGCCTGACGGGTTTATGTCTTGGTCCGGTTCTCGCACTCACTGTGTGTGCGTGCGCTGGCCCACCCTGGACGGTGGGTGATGATGTCGACCACGGGAGCGAACAGAGAGACGCTGCGTCACGCAGCGTAGTGACCCGTGTCGCCGCGGGCCTGGGGGTGTCCTGGAGCGCCGCGAACACCGCGGTGCTCGCCGAGGGCAAACACCGACTCATCGAGGACCCTGCCCGGTACGATGGGGTGACCACGATCGGCGTTGACGATTCCCCCGCGCGCTTCGCGTCTGTGCGGGAGGTGCCCCCAGCGTCTGGCGTCACACCAGGGTCGGCGAGAAGTACGTGACCGTGATCATCGACCTGACCCCAGCCCGCGAGAAGACGGGTCCCGCACGACTGCTGGACATGATCGAGGGACGCTCCAAGGCCGTGTTCAAGCAGTGGCTCGAAGGCGCGGCCGACCCAGTGGAGCAAGCAGATCGACGTCGTCGCGATGGACGGGTTCAGCGGGTTCAAGACCGCCGCCGCCGAAGAACTCCCCGACGCGGTTGCGGTCATGGATCCCTTCCACGTCGTCCGCCTCGCCGACCACGCGTTGGACCAGTGCCGCAGGCGCGTCCAGCAAGACCTGTTCGGGCGCCGCGGGATGAAGAACGACCCGCTCTACACGGCACGCCGCACCCTGCACACCGGCGCGGACCTGCTCACCGACCGGCAGCGCGTTCGACTGGACGCGGTGTTCGCGAGTGAGGAGCACGTCGAGGTCGAAGCGACTTGGGGCATCTACCAGCGCATCGTCGCCGCCTACCGCGAGGCCGACAAGACCAAGGCGAAGCAGATGATGCAGTTGGTGATCGAAGCGATCACCACCGCGGTTCCCGCCGCGCTGGTCGAGATCCGCACACTCGGTCGCACCATGACACAGCGTGCCGTCGACATCCTCGCGTTCTTCGACCGCCCCGGCACATCGAACGGGCCGACGGAGGCGATCAACGGGCGGCTCGAACACCTGCGCGGCTCAGCGCTCGGCTTCCGCAACCTCACCAACTATGTCGCTAGGTCGCTGCTCGAAGCCGGAGGATTCAGACCTGCGCTACACCCTCAATCGTGAAGAGCCAGTATCACTTACACGAGGTAAGTGCGGTTGCTTATCCAAAAAAGGGACGTAGGTCCTTGTCAGGGCCCAACTACAGAACAATACACTCGAAACATGTTCTCCCTGATCACAGCACACGGCTGACGCACGCGCCCCTTAGTTATTACTACAGTCTCGTTATTGTTTCTGCTCAATGCGGCTCTACCTGCGAGCGCAGACCCAGACTTTGTGGACGGGATACCTGACACCGGAGACCACACATGGTGCGTTGATAGTGGGTTCAATCACGAATGGCGTGCAGGTAACACAATGGGCTTTATTGATGCACAAACCAAAGTGAAATCGAAGAAAATTGCGTGCGGAGATAAGACAGACGTCACTTGGCACCAAGGTACCGTCAAGACTGCGACCGGCCGAGCCTACGGAAGCGCTCAGTGTAAGAAGACAACCAACAAGAGATGCGATAAATACACCATCACCCTCGACATGTGGACCATCAACCAAGAGTCGCGGAGCACCGATCAACTGAAAAAGACGATGTGTCATGAACTAGGGCACACCCTAGGGTTAAGCCACTATAAGAACACTGCATATCCGGGGACGGACACAACAAACAGTTGCCTCAGATCTGGCAGTGTCAGCCAAATCTCTTCGGCTCAAACCAAATGGTTGACAACGTTCGGGAAACATCACATTGACAATCATATTCACCGGTATTTCGGAAAGTAGGGGCAGATCTACATGCTTGCAAAGAAACTCATGTTGCTCGGCGCACTGGTGTTCGTGACAGGTGCTTGCACCGTCCCTGGTCCGCCGACACCCGTTGATCTTCCTGAAGCATACGCTTCCTTAGAAGATACTGAGCGAGTGCGGAACCTTAACCATGCGGACTTCGATATTCTGGAAAGCCCTACCGAGGTAGCTGAGATACTACCCGTAGTACTGACAGGGAAGGTCGTGTCAGTTCACGAAGGCCCCGCCTTCTACAGCACAGGTCTGACTGATTACTATTCCTTTGTTGAAATCCGTCTTGACGAACTCATCAAGGATGAGCAAGACACTAGGAGTTCGTCTGTCTATGTACTTATTGATTCTGGCGGAGCGGTCACGGATGAACACGGCGTAGAAGTACCTCGCCAAGAAGGCGAATCCTATTCAAGGCTCACCAAAGAAGAACTTGCACTGGCTTTCCCAATCGGCGTGAATGCAACCGTCATGGGCTACTACACAACTCTTCAGTCCCCGGTAGATGGTGCCGTATCTATCAGACAGGGTGTGAAACTACCCAAAGATGCCTTACTGATTGGTCCGGACCCCCAAGGCTTCATCCTCGAAGGTAAAAACCACACCGCGATTAATATGCAATCAGAGCAAGAAAATATTGAGTTCGGTGCTTGGGATACCGGAGCAGACGCGTTCACTGAACTCGTGGAAACCCTCGAAGAAGCCGCTGTATCCGGGGATCTAGACTGACCACACGTTTACAGCAGTTTGCGCAGGAGCGCGGACTTGCCTTCCTCAAAGGGCGGATAGACCAGTGCCATCGTGTCAGGGGTGAGCGGTTTCGAGACCACGGACTTCTCATGGCTGAACACCTCAACGGAACGTTTGCCGTGGTAAGAACCCATACCTGACTCCCCTACCCCACCAAAGGGCAGGTCAGGAATCGCGAGATGAGCAACGGGCAGGCCAAAGGTGAGTGCCCCCGATGACGTGTCACGCAGGAACGCTCGGCGCACTTGACGTTTTTCCGAGAACACGTACAGCGCCAAGGGCTTGTCTCCGCCGCGAATGTACGAGATCGCCTCAGCCGCATCGCGCACGGTCAAGATGGGCAGAATCGGGCCGAATATCTCTTCCTGCATCACGGGAGCATCGGGAGAGGCGCCGAACAGAACGGTTGGGGCAATGTAGAGCTCTTCTCTGGAAACCTGTCCACCGGTTATTGTCTCGCCGTTCTCAGCACCCAGGTAGGTACTCAGACGGTCGAACTGCCGTTCGTTGATGATGCGTCCGTAGTCCTGCGAACTCTTCGGGTCGGGACCGTACATTCGCTCCACCATCCGTGCGATGGCGTGGGCCAAGTCCCGGGCCACGCTCGGAGTCGCCAGCACGTAGTCAGGGGCAACACAGGTTTGACCGGCATTCACGAATTTGCCCCACGCAATGCGGGCAGCCACCAGATCGATGTCCTGCGTGTCATCCACGAACACCGGTGATTTGCCACCCAGTTCCAGGGTGACCGGTGTCAGGTGCTGGGCTGCAGCGGTCATGACGATTCGTCCGACCGTGCCATTCCCTGTGTAGAAAATATGGTCAAAGCGCTGTTCCAGCAGTTCCGTCGTCTCCGGAACCCCTCCTTCCACAACCACCACGGCACGCGGGTCTAGGTACTTGGGGATCAAGTCCGCCAACAGCGACGAAGTGTGGGCCGCGATCTCGCTGGGTTTGGCCACCACGGCGTTTCCGGCAGCGAGCGCGCCAATCATCGGCGCGAGCAACAGTTGCACCGGATAGTTCCACGGCGCGATGATCAGTGTCACTCCCAGCGGCTCTAATACCGTATATGCGCGCGCGGGTAGCACTGCAAGACTCGGTTTCACAGCCTGCGGTTTGAGCCAACGTTTGAGGTTCTTGAGTGTATGCGCGATTTCGGTGCGGATGATCGCGAGTTCGGTCGTGTACGTCTCATGCTCGTGTTTACGGAGGTCTGCGTGGACGGCAGCGCATAGTGCGGCCTCATTGTCGGCGACGAGGCGGTCCAGTGCCTGCAACTGCTCGCGCCGCCAGGCATACGGTTTGGTGACACCCTGATCGAAGCCATCTCGAACGTGTGCCACGTGCTGGGCGATGTCTGTGTTCGGTGTAGCGTTCATATGTTTGGGTCCCGTCACATCAGTAGCCGGAGTCGATGGGCTATTTTTGGTCCGCACACCCACACTTTATACACGCCATCGGACCAATTTCAGCCCTTCGACCTTTAAGGGATGAGAAAGGGGCTGCGCAGGAAGAGGCCTTACAGAAAACCAGGCCGTACCGGAAGAGACCGCACGGGAAAGAGGTTAGACGGCGCGGCGTCGTTCCAGAATCGAGTTCAGTGTAACGCCGGAGTCCTGGACAGCCGCGCCGACTGTACTTTCCGAGGCCACGCCTTCGACCTGAGCCGATGCTGGTGCCACGGCGTCAGTCTGTTGAGCGTCGCGCTGCACAGCGGTTGTTTGTCCTGCAAGTTCGCGTTGGCGCGCTTCGCGGGCGATCTCTTCCATGCGTGCCTTGGTGACCTTTTGGATCTCCGTGGTGATGCCCGGTGCCTCCCACCGTGGCGCAGCGGGCTTCGATGCGTAGGTTGGGGTTGGGACGGCAGAAGCACTCCATGTACGTCCGGCTGCCGGAGGAGCGGGTACTGGTGTTTCGGTCCGTGCGGTTCGCCCAGAAGCGGTAGATGCGCTGGTTGCTTCGTCTGCAGACACGGCCTTCTTGACCTGTTGCTGCGTGGCCTGTTGTGAGGCCGCCCGTTCCGGCTTCTGAACGCTGTTCGTGCGAGCCACACTCTCCGCGCGTTCCGCAATACCAGGAGCCACGGGTCGTCCCGTGACGTGCTTCTTGGCGAAGATCGAGGATTCAACCTTGGAGATGACGGTTGTGGACACGTCTTCCGAGACCTGAAGTGTTTCACCGGTGCGCACGGCAGAAACTGGACGTCCCTTGAGTTTGCGCTCCGTGGGGCTCTCCTGGCGTGGCGCATAGGTGGCCTTACGCTGGCGTGCGACATAGGCGGCGTCGTTGCGTTGGTTTGCGAGCACTGCGCGACGCCCCAACCCGAGCACCGTGACCATGAGCGAAGCAGGCACCGCGACCCACCCGACACTCAGGGCGGTGGTT
Source organism: Timonella sp. (assembly GCA_031979385.1). Lineage (GTDB taxonomy): Bacteria > Actinomycetota > Actinomycetes > Actinomycetales > Cellulomonadaceae > Timonella. The sequence goes on from DALZEF010000014.1 coordinate 14,848, forward strand.
GCGGCGACAACGGACACAACCACAACGGCGAGGAACAGCGTGAAGGTCAGGAAGGCGCGGCGGCGAGCCGCTGCGGCACGGCGCTCGAGTTGTGCGCGGCGTGCGGGGCTCATGGGGATGCCCGTCATCTGTCCTCCTTGCGGTATCCGGCTTGGGCGGGTTGCCTGCCCGAGTGGGGGTGTCAAGATCGCGGACGAACTTGACTGTGCCGGTTGTGAGTCAGCACCCGCGGCATCCGGTTCGGCGTTTGCCACCTTGAGGACACGCAGTTCCGACGAGAATCGGTCTGTGGCGCGCGAGTCCTTGAGGTTCTGCCTGCGACGCAGGACGTTGGGTACCACGTAGGCGATCCAGAGCCCGAACACTACAACGAGTGCGAGTCCGGTAGCCTGTTCCACACACACGACGTTATTGCAGTATCGGTGGTGTATCTGGTATTGGCTGCGGTGTGTCTTGCAACTAAATGACACCCGTGTAGTTAGCGCTGGGGACAAGGTAGTGCAGCAAAGAGTAGGGATGTCGCGAAGCAGATCCC
>DALZEF010000014.1:15482-30951 GCA_031979385.1 Timonella sp.
TACCGGCGCGAAACGAACGTATGTTCCCAGCAGTTTAGATATCGCGCCAGCTGGGGACAAGGTAGTGCAGCAAAGAGTAGGGATGTCGCGAAGCAGATCCCTACCGGCGCGAAACGAACGTATGTTCCCAGCAGTTTAGATATCGCGCCAGCTGGGAACGAGGCAACGGAGCGGAGTGTGGGGATACCCCACAGCAGATCCCTACCGGAGCGAAGCGGACGCGTGTTCCCAGCAGGATCGCCCAACTGGGTTTAGCCGTTGCGCCATCGGTGCATCATTCCCAGACCGCATTCCTCGACTGTGATCGCGTAGGCATTGTGATCAGCCCATTGACCGTTGATGTGCAGGTAGCGCTCACGTAGCCCCTCGAACCGTAATCCCAGTTTCTCCGCGACCCTCAGGCTTGCGCGGTTCTCGGGTCGGATGTTGATTTCAACACGGTGGAGTTTGAGCTCTTGGAAGGCATAGTCAACGATCATCGCCACAGCCGTTGGGGTGATGCCACGTCCGGCGAACTCCCGGGACACCCAGTATCCGATGTGGGCGTTGCGCAACGATCCGTAGCTGATCGACCCAAGAGATATCTGCCCGGCGAAACGGTCATCAACGAACATGCCCCACATGAACGACTCCCCGGCTCTGGCAGAGGCGTTGAGAGCGCTCAGGTAGTCGGAGTAGGTCCCTCCGGTTGGATGGGGTTCGCCCTCCACGAAGGGGACGGTCGCCTCCCATGGGATCAGCCAGTCGCGGTTTGCCCTGCGTACCGCATGCCATTCGCGGCGGTCGGCTAGTTTTAGTCGACGTAACAGCAGCGTGCCGTATGGCGGCTCGTCCCAGGCGTCCTCCCGTAGTTCGGGAGGTTTGGCACGCAATCCAAACATGTGAGTTCCCGCTGTCTAATCGTCGAGGACGAGGCAGTGCAGCGCCTGTCCGATGGCAACCTCGGTCATGTCCTCTGGCACGACTGCGAGCGCATTGGCCTGCGAGAGCGCACCCATGGTGAGCGATTCGGCTCGCATGGGGTCTCCCACGGGAAATAGTTGATACCCCTCCACCGGTGTTCCGGTCACGAACACAGGGAGGAATTGGCGCACGCCCGCCGGGCTTGACCAGCGTGCGGTTGACACCGCCTTCAACGAGGCGCGGTACAGGTCCGAATAGCCGGCCATCGCACGCAACGCCGGACGCACGAACACCTCGAAGGCTATCTGCGCGGCAGCCGGGTGACCTGGCAGCGCATACAGAGGGACCAACCTGCCCGACTCGTCGGAAAACGTGGTGGCCGTGAGCTGTCCAAAGCCCTGATTCATGCCAGGGTGCATCGCCACATGGTCAAAGCGGACTCGGCCCAGCGGTCCGAGCACATCGCGCAGGGTGTCGTTCTCGCCCTCGGATAATCCGCCGGTGGTGATGAGGAAGTCGGCACGTACCAACTGGTCCTCAAGCGCCTCGCGCAACTGCGCGTTCGAGTCCGTTACCGGCGCGACCGATATCGGAATCGCCCCCACGTCCGACACCGCCGTTCGCAGGGACGGCCCGTTCGCGTCATAGACGCCGGGACGAGAGGAACCCGGCTCAACCAGTTCGTCGCCAACCGGGACGATGACCACGCGCGGCGCAGGATGGACCATCACACGCTTGAACCCGAGGCTTGCGGCGAAGGCGATCTGGCGTGCGCCCAAGCGCGTACCCGCCTCAAGCGCGACCTTGCCCTGAGGCACCTCCGCCCCGGCAGTCCACACGTATTGTCCCGGCGCGGGAATCCGCGTCATCGAGACCCGCGCATCACCGCGATCGGTCCAGCCAAGTGGCACCACACTGTCCGCACCCACCGGAAGTGCCACACCGGATGACACCCGAATCGCCTGGAACTCGACCAAGCGCACCGGGGCATCGACGGGACTTGAGATCGAGTGGGCAACGGGAAACACCGCAGGCGAGTCCGGACTCGCCCCCTCTAGGTCCGCGGAGCGTACCGCATAGCCGTCGCACGCTGCGAGTGCCCGTCCCGGCACGTCCTCCACCGCGAGGATGTCCTTTGCGAGGATACTGCCCGCAGCATCCGTCAACACCACATCAAGCGGGTCGATCTGCCCCACCATGGAGAGCACTTGCGCTAGCTGCTCCTGAACCGTTCTCATGTTCACCTTGCTGTAGTTGCGCGCCACGACACGGCGCCCGGAACGCGGCCCGGTACCGACCGCTGTTTTAGGCTAAACCACCGTCGAGAAAAGCGTACGCATTAAAAGAAGAAGCCTGCGTTTTCTACCCACACATGACAGTTTCTTTGAGATACTTTTAACCATGGCAGTCAGCAGACAACCTTACCCAAGCGAAGACTTCACCGAAATCGAGGATGTCAAGTCCGCGCTTCGCACCGCTATCCGCGAGCAGCGAGCCAACCGCAGTGAACGTCTCCGCCGCGAAGCCGCCCAAGACTTCGCAACCGTGCTGCTGAGCATCCCCGAGGTCAAAAACGCGCACACCGTCGCGCTCTATGCCTCCCGTAACGGCGAACCTTCGACACTGCCGATCCTGAACTACCTGCAGGCGCTCGATAAACAGATCCTCCTCCCCGTCCTCGGCTCCGGGCTGCAACGTGGTTGGGCGCCATACGTGGGCGAGGATGATCTGTTGGAGCGGGCCCCCGGTCGCCCGCCAGAGCCATCGACCCCGCGCCTGAGCGCTGAAGCGCTCCAGGCCGCCGACGTCATCATCGCCCCGGCGCTCGCGGTGGACTCTCGCGGCGTTCGGCTCGGACAGGGAGGCGGATGGTATGACCGCGCCCTGTTGCATGCTCGCGCCGGTGTGCAAACGATTGCGCTGGTCTACCCAGAAGAGATCTACGATGCCGCGACCACGCCGCTTCCCCACGAGGATCATGACCTGCCCGTGCATGCCGTGGCGACCACCACACATTGGGCCATGCTTCCTATGAGCGGTCTATAATTGGCACTCGGAGCGCTTGAGTGCCAGGTGCTCGGAGCGCCCGGCTAGCGGCGCTCGACGTGTACTAATTCTTGAGGAGACACTGTGCCTACCTACTCGTACCGTTGTACGGTCTGTGGCCACGCCTTCGATGCCCAGCAGTCGTTCTCGGACGCGGCGCTGACCGCATGCCCGCAGTGTGATGGCCTGTTGCGGAAGGTATTCTCAACGCCTGCCGTGACCTTCAAGGGTTCTGGTTTCTACCGGACAGATTCGAAGTCCTCGACTTCGAATAAGTCCTGATCTGTGACTTCGGGCCGGTCTCTCCACCATGGAGAGACCGGCCCTTTGCATTGCCACAGGTTGCCTGCCACAGCAGAACTCCCCCTGTGAAGCGTTTGACCTTTTTGCTAGGGTCTTTTCTGGATCGTCGATAGACCCTCTGGGTACCCGCGCTCGACAACGATTTGGAGTTCCCATGAACCTTGCACGCCCCGTTGCTGCCGTAACCACGGCCCTCATGATCACAGCCCTTGCCGCATGTGGAACGGACGAACAACCGACCGACACCGACGCGACCACGAGCACACCCATCGTCCAAGATGTCACTCCCACGGAAACCGACGAGCCGACTGAACCCGAGGACACCCCGACCGAACGTGTCGTTCCCAGCGAATGTGCGGCATTGACGCTCGACACAGATGTCACCTACACAGGCCAAGAGCTCGGTGCCTGCGTGGCCACCGCACTCGCCTCCTTCGGAGCGGGCCGCATGGACATGATTGGCAGCGCCCAAGACGGAACCGCGTCCTTTACCTACGATCCCGACTACAACTTCCAGGTGGTCGGAACTTCTGATGGCGGTCCTCTCTCGATCATCTACACGGACGGAACCATGTGGGTTGACACGGGTAACGGCTGGGTAAAGGGAGACCCTGAATCCGATGACCCAACGGAGCAGATGGCGGGTGTCATCGGCGAGCTCTATCGGGTGTTCTCCGACCCTGCGGTGACTGCGGATCTCATCGCCGCCACCGATGGGTGGACCTCGGATCCAGAGCGAGCCCTGCGCACCCTTCCCACCGGAGATGACATCAATGCGGTCCGCATCACCAACGATGAACCGTTTACCTGGCAGGGTTTCCAGGTTCAGGAACTGATCCTGTGGTACGGCGATGAGTGGGTACCTGTCGGAACTCAGGCGACCTCCTCAATCGAGGGCCTTGCACCCGAGACGGTCACTCAGGAGTTCTATGATCTTGGGGCGGACATCGAGATCACCGCTCCAACCCAGTAGCGATTGTTTCCACAGCCCCTCGTGCACCTGTGTTCCAGCGGATGCACGAGGGGCTGTGGATATTTCTCTGGGATTTTCGTTCGGGCAAGCCACGATGTTCGTGTGCGAACCACGTCATCCTCTCGAGCAACCCTGCCCCGGGTCCGCGTACCCGTAACGCTGCGAGTGCGTTTTCTCCTGTGGCGTCTGCGTTATCTACTCGTTGCGCTGCTACTCATAGCCCTGGGCGTTCAGTCCATTGCGTCTCAGGTACCCAACACCCCACGCACGTACGCTGAGTTTCCCACGGCAACCATGGATCTACCGCTCGGTTCCGTACTGAACGAAGGGTCAGTGGCGTTCCCGGATAAGGAGGATGTCGCCCAGTCCACCTCAGAGACCACCGCCGACCTCATCGGCCAAGCCCTCCTAGTCCCAGTGATGGAGGGAGCACCAATAACCGGGTCCATGGTGGCACCGTCACTGTCCACCGCGTTCGCATCAGAAGGTGAAGTTCTCACGTCAGCGAGTGTTGGCAACCCCGAGGTGCTCGCCTACGCGGCTCCGGGCAATCGTATGGATATCTATGCTCACCTCGACGGAGACGTCCAACGCATCGTGCACAACGGCTCCGTGATCGTGCTACCGGGGCGCGGCGGCGAGGAGGCCCGGTCGAACACCCCATGGGGAACAGAGCCGAGCAGCACGACTTTCGCCGGTTCCTCAAGTACCGTTTTATTAGCGGTCACAGAGCGGGAGGCAGCACTTCTCGCCACCATACCCACATGGGACAGTTCCCTGATGGCCGTGCTCGTTGACTAGCCCGCGGCCCCTTGGCCTTGAAAGAACTTAAGGAGTAATCCGTGAAGGACATCCTCAACGGTTTCAAAGAATTCGTCATGCGCGGAAGCGTCATTGACCTAGCCGTCGGTGTGGTCATCGGTGCCGCGTTTTCCAAGATCGTGGATTCCCTGGTAGCGAACTTCATCAGCCCGTTGCTTGCGCTCCTGTTTGGCGAACCGGACTTCAACCACGTCGCAGTTGTGACGATCAACGGTGCGGTATTCCGCTTCGGGGCAATCATCACCGACCTTATCAACTTCCTGGCGATCGCTGCGGCACTGTACTTCTGCGTTGTGCTGCCCCTCAACAAGTTGCACGGCCTGCGCAAGAAGGGCGAGGTGGAGGAACCAGAAGCGCCAGCGGAAGACGTACTCGTACTTCAGGAGATCCGCGACCTCCTCAAAGCACAGAACACCAACAAATAGACGCTACCGCTTGCCCCAGTGGGGCGGAACGTCCTCAAGCAGCCGTGCATCGTTGCCCGTCAGGGGCGGTGCAGGGCTGCTTCGCTGTGCGCTGGACACTCCATCAGTCCCGGCGACTCGCCCGCCGTCTGGTGAGTCCTCGCTCAGGCGAAATGATGCGACGGCCTCGCTTTCGGTGACCTTCTCGCCTCCGGGCCGCACCACACGCCGTCGTTTTTTACGGTGCGGCGCGCCGTCAGAAGACTCAGACACGACTGCGTCGAATCGCATGTGAGATAGCGGTGTCCACCCGGTGACTGCGTCTACGGATTCCCAGTTCCTCGCGCACCTGCGCCGCCAACTCCTCTTCGCCACGCACCACGCCATCTCGGCTGATCCAGGCAACGAGTTCATCGAGTTGGTTGTCACCGTATGCATTGATCGGAAGGCCAAATGGCACATCTGGGCGCGGGCCGCGTCCTTCATCGGCGCCCGCATCTGGTACGAACAGCGATGACTGGGGTGCTCCGCCGCCAAGTTCACCCGATCTGTCGTCGACGACAAGCAGCGAATCCATGTTCTGTCCGGCGAGCGCCGCACTCTCGTGTTCGAGTACAGCGTTCGTTGCCTCACCGTCAATCACAGGCTGGACCCGTACGGCGGCGGCCTGCATCCGCTGCGCGTGCACCTTGAACACAGCATCACGAACAGAGTCTGCCTGCGAGACAGGATCAAGGAACAGCGGAACCGACCACAGCGTGATGACCTGCCACCCGAGCGATTCGAGGCGTTCGATCCGGTGTCGGTCACGCGTACGTAGCGACTCCTCGGCAACGTAGCGTAGATCGTCAGTCAGAACCGCGACGAAGTATTCGCCAGGGTAGTCAGGGTGTCCGGCAACGAGCGGAATGCGCTCCGAACCATCGAATCCATAGTTGGTCTCAACGGTCAGACCGTACTGCCAGAGCCGGTCTGCCAGGTCCACGAGCAGGCGATCTGGCTCGCTGCCGTCATCGTTGTGGGTGATGCCCTCGCGCTCGTCGCTTATGGGTGCGGTCTGCGTTGAAGTTTCCGCGCTTGGCGACGATCCGGTCGCGTCAGCGTTCTCATCGTGCCCACCAGCGGCCTCGCCCTGCTGGTCCCCGCTGGGTGGTGCCGTCTCGCTGGTGCCCTCCGACTCGTCGGGAATCTCGGAGGTGGCCTCCGAATCCTGCAACTGGGTGCGTGCGGGAACCTTGTCGGAGACGGCTTTAGCTGGAGTCGCAGCCTGCTTTTCCTCCGGCTCGATGAGAGGTTCCCCCGGGCCACCCGCGGCAAAGTCGAGGAGCGACCCGAGCATGCGTGCACCCGGCGTGCGCAGACGGGTGATGTCCAGATCCTCAAGACCAAAGCAGGAGACAATCGTGAGTCGTCTGCGGGTCACGCCCAAAGCGTTGAGCAGCAGACCATCGCCACCGTCCTGAGAAATAGCACCGAAGCGATGCAGTGTCCGACCGTGTGGGGTGCGGCCAAAGCCGAGCGACAGGATGACGGCATCACGGCTCAATCCGGCGACCTCGGTCAGATCGGCAACGATTGCCGGTTCGAGACGCCCGGAGTCAAAGAAGTTTGCCAGCACCACGTTGCTACGTTTCGCCTGTTCAAGCGCTTCCCGGAGACGGTCAGCATGGTACTGCGACCCTGCAATGATCGCGAGTGACTCGTGGGAACGATCCAGCACATGCTCAATCACCAGATCCACAACTCGGCTCACCTCTGCCTCAGTGGACAACACGGCGCCAGCCTTCTGGTTCGGCATGCCCGTGCCAAAGACCTGCTCAAACTGAACGAGTGAGGTTGGTTTGGGCAGTGGCAACGGCTTAAGCACGCCGGCATATCCGTGCTTCATGAGGAAGCGGGTCAGACCAGTGTCACGGTGCACTGCATCGCCAGTTAGTTCAACGCGCGGCAGCAGTTCGCTCAATTGCGTCACCGCTCCTCCCGACGCACACCGGGCATCGCCGATGACAACCACCTGGCGGCCGCGCGCGATGGCGGAAAGCAACTGTTCAACCGGAAGATGCTGGACGGCATCCAGGATCACTAGGTCAACGGTGCGGTGTGCAGGCAACAGGTGCGGAACCATAGTTGCAGTCGCAATCATGCACGGACGCAGACGACGCATCACATCCGTGTACTCCTCGTATGCGGCACGCACGGAGGTCAGGCGCTCCTCCACGAGCATCGTGAACAGCCCTTCGCCCTGCGACCGATAGTTACGCAAAGTCGACTGGTTCTGTTCGATTGCCGCAGATTTGATGAGTTGTGCAAGCGACGCAACATGAGCGCGGTCAAGTTCCCGGAACCGGTGGGCGTACTGCTCAAACCCACGCTCCGGGTCGTCCTGAAGAAACGGATGGGCAGCGAGCATGTCCTCGCACACCGAGGCCCACCACGCAAGATCGAGTTCAGCGTCCATCATGAGTGGATCGATCTTGCGCTTGGTGAAGTCCTTCAGCAGGTCGCCAAGACCGATCTGCATAAGCGAACGCAACAGAGCGGTACGCTGCGGCAGGGTATCAAGCGCTGCGGCATCATCGCGCAGTTGCTCAAGACGCTTGGTGACATCCCCGAACAGGTTGTTGCTCAGATCGCCGCCGAGCGGCGTAGTCCTCAAGACCGGTTCGAGAGCCGCGACATGCTTCGTTACGGCTGCGTGCGTGTCCAGAATCTCGCGGAAACCCTCAGGCAATCGTGGCCAACCACCGGTTGGGCAATGCTGTGCCCACACCTGACGCTGCCCCTTGATCCGCACGAGAGCCTCATGCAGGTCCGTCACGCGCACGCCGGGGCGAACCATGTCCTTGGCGCGCTTCACCAGACGACGGCGGTGCACGCCGGACATCTCGATGCCCTGCTCCGCACGCCATTGCTTCGTGGCGGTCGCGGCAACCAGATCATCCACTGAGGACTCGTACACGAGCGGCTGGAACTGATCCAGAATCTCGCGCATGCCCTCGAGCATCTGAACCTGCGCCGTCCACTGAGCCAGAGTCGTAGCGGGCGCGAGCCCCGTGGACTCTGCAACGCGTTCAATCTGCTGCACCATGGCGGCAAGTGAATCGCTCGACTCCTCATTCGGCACAAGTGCGCTCACGCGTGCCAAGGCGGTGGTCGCGGCTTGGGAGGTTTCCAGGTTTGCACCGAACCACGGGGTTGAGGTCGGACGGATGGTGAATCCATCGAGTTGCGCGACCGTCCTCAGGTCCTGGCTGATCCGGTCTCGCAGACCTGACGCGATGCGCAGAAGGGTGTCTGTGTCGAATCGAACCTTGGTGCTCGGTGCAGGGCGCTGCGAGGTCAGACGCGCCAATGCTTGAAGAGCATCATAGGCGCTGATCCCCCACAGTTCGTGGACCACGTGCAGCCCATCCACCATGTTGGCCAGACGCATACGGGTCTCACCCAACTCAACGCGTGTCTGCGCGATGGCCTCCCGGTCGACGGGAACCGAGGCCAGGGTCATGGCGCTAAGTAGACGACGCGTCACGAGCGTACGCCAGTTCGGACTTGGAACGACATCCAACAGCAGGTCGTCAAGGTCGAGGCTGCGCATGCGTGCAGTCAGATCGGTCGCCGCACGGCGGTGTCCTGGAACGTACAGCACGTTACGTCCGATGGCCGCGGCCTCCGCGATGATCGCCGCTGCAACGCCGGTTGTGTCTGAACCGACGGGAGCATCGATGAACAGGCTGTTACCGGTTGCGAGCGCCTCGAGCGCCACCCTACCTGAGACGTCCAGGTCTCCGACCCCACGCTCAAGGCTTGGGTCAGCATCACCGCTGCTCGGTGGCGGGAGCTCTGCTTTGAGAGCCTCCTTCGCAGGTTCGGAGCCTGCAAGCGCCGCAATGATCTCGTGGCGTTCAAGTCCCGCATGCAGGTCATCGAGGTCGTCCACGAGAACCTGGCCGGGATGCACGAAGGTTCCCACGAGCAATGTGTCCGTGAGTTGGAAAGCAGGCAGGACCGCCTGCCCCAGGGAGTTGATTCGGTCGAGCACCGTTGACGGATCGAACCCGTTCCCGGTGAATGCGCCTCGGGCGAGCGCTGCGGGATCGAGCAGTGCTCCACGGGAGCGCAGTGCACGCGACAGGATCGGGTTGATCTCGGCGCTGTGCTCAAGGCTCAGTTCATAATCCGATTCAGCGGAACGGGAGGCAATCGATATCGGACGAAGAAGGACTGGGGCACGCACGACCACTGGTTTCGGCGCCGGTACCGGTTTCTGTTCCTCGGACTCAGGGCGGCTACCTGCCACGCGTGCGAGCGCTGCCACGTCGTTTTCTGGGTCGGGTACCTCGTGTTCGGTCCAGGTCGCAACACCGATGGCGAGGTAAGTGGGTGAGATGCCGTATTTTTCCGACTGCGCCTGGGCATGATTAGCGACGGAACGGGTGCGGCTACGCGCAAGCGGGAGTGAGGCCGCTTCGCGGAAGATGTTGGCAAGTCTGGTCGGGCGGCCAGCGAACAGCTGTGCGATACCCGAGGGATGTGCTTGGGTCAGGTTGAGGACCGAGTCGCCGAGCAGTTCGACGTTTGCGAGTGATGAGTCTCCCGCTAGTTCCACGAGAGCCTGACGCCACTGTGTGGCAGCCTCCCCCACAAGCTGCGCGGTGGTTCTTGGGCGTGCCATAGCCGGTTTCGAGCGGGCACTGTCGGCGGAGTCAGCGCTTCGCGCACTGTTTGTCCGCGTACGGTCAAGAGCCACTCCACCTTGGGTTTGGTGGGTGGGCTCGCTAGATGTGGTGTTGTGGGAGTCATTCGCCATGCCGCGAATCCCTTTCTCCAAGCTGTTCAAGTTTCGCCGCCTGTTGATCTCGAGTCACCGAGGCAACGGGGGCAGACTCTCGATTTACGTTATCCCCAGTGCTGCCCATTGACATGTTGCCCCGCCGTGGAATCCGCGATTTTATCCGGTTTTACGTCACTCACTCCGCCATTCCCGCATAGGGCCACCCGCATCCACCGGGTGGGGAAATACTTCTCTGCGCGCTTAGGCTGGGCTCACACGCGAGCCAAAACACCCACGTTCAATGCTCATTGCAGGGCCACACACGCTTATACAGATGACCCACACGAACTCCCGAGAGAGCGCGGCCAGACACCCCAACACCGATGGGTCGAAATTACGCCAGATATATGGCCTGTGTATGCGCATTCGGGCCAATATGGCCTCATTGAACGGAAATGTTCACAACTGTGCCGACAGCATGTGGGCATAAAAAAAGCGGCAGGTGAGTGCCACTTTAGAAAAGATCAGTGCGAGCCACGCAGGGGGCAGGTGGCCCGCACCGACTATGAAAATCTTGCCCGATGCCTTAAACCTCGTCAACCACTTGAAACGGGTAGATTAAACCCTCAAAATTCGCCAACACTGTGACCTGCATCAATACTTTCCAAAAGGAAAGTTTTGTAACGAAAGCCACATCACAATGGGGAGTTCTACCCATCAGATCGCCTCTTATAGACACCCGAACTGAAGCGCGTAACCTCAGACTCCGCCCCCTTCCTGAATGCCTGGACCTCCAAGCCGAATGTCGTATTCAATCGGTTACCACACAGGAAACATGTGTCGATCGATCAGACCCACCATATGAGCAATCGAGGGCCCACACACGCGAGAATCGCAGAGTTGAGAAAATCCGTGTCCGCTCGGATGTCATTACCCAGGGGAATATTTGGGGTTTTCGCCATTGGGCAACGGGAAAGGCCGCAACCCGCACAATCACTTATGCAGGCCACGGCCTATAAAAAATGTGCGCCCGATAGGATTCGAACCTACGACACCCGCTTTAGGAGAGCGGTGCTCTATCCCCTGAGCTACGGACGCTCGGCATCGTCATTCACCATAGGTGACGATTGCCAACCATTAGGTTACCTGCCGCAGCCAAACTACCAAAACCGGGTGAGCGGGACACCATCGGACAGGCAGAGCGCGCTAAAGCCTTCAAGCGGTCGAGTGGCTGTTACCAGTCAAGGTAGTCCGCGTTGCGGAACTTGACGATCTCTCCGCTGTCCTTATCGACAACAGCCGTCACACACGTAGAAAGCCACTGCTCGTTATCCTTGTAGTGCTGAGCATCCGCAGGCACTTCCTGGTTCGCCGGGAAGGTAAGGGTCGCAATGACTTCAACGCAACTACCCACCTCCACATTGCCTTGGGCATCGAAAGTGGGAACCGGTATCCCCATCGAACCGTAGTCGTCGTTGCGCCGATAATGTTCGATGAATTCTAGTTGGGGGTACTCCTCACGCCAGTACCCCGAGTTCTTGACTTTGGTGGAAGCCTGGTCGACAACCCGTGGCCAGCTTTCCCGTGCAGCCTCGGTCAGTGTGGTATCAGCGAGCTTTTCCGGTAGGTCCTGCGCTGATGCTCCACCGTTCAATGCGTTGAGAGCGTCTTCGCGGAAATAAGCGTCAAGTTCCTGTGCCACCTTTGAGGCTTGGCTGCTCGAAATGACCGCGTTGAGTTTGCGTTCTGGGTTTTGTGACCAGAAGTAACCAAACCCAAGGGCACCGATGACAAGCCACACGATAAGTACCGTGAGGAGTTGACGCTTTTCTTTCGCAGACATGTTCATTCTCCTAAGTTCGCAGATACCACCGCAGAAATCGTCATCCTGCAGGTGGAACTTGACAGTGCAGAAGTCCACTTGCGGGATGGCGCTGTGTCATTGACGACGAGCACTCACCTTCCAGCCTGCAGTTCAGTTCCTTGCATGGTTGGCTCGCGTGTGGCGGCTTCCGCCCGCCGCATTGGTTCACGTTTACTCGCATAACGAACATGGGCTGGCGGGGTATGAGAACGGTGGAAGAATAAGGATATGAGCAATGAATTTCTAACCCCTGAGACTGTCACCACCGATCAGCTCTGGGTTGAGCGCGTTGGCGCTCGTGAATACGTCGGACACAATGATCGCGGCGCTACCGTCCGGTTTGCCGGTGCTGGCGTTCCGGACTCGTTTACTCCAGGCGAGATCCTCAAGTTGGCTGCCGCTGCCTGCACCGCTCTGGTGACGGATCGTGCGATTGCACGACGGATTGGCGATGACTATCGTGGCCAGGTCCACGTCTCGAGCGTGAAGAACGAGGAGGAGAACCGGTACGAGTCCATTGAGGAGAAACTGGTTGTCGATCTATCGGGCCTTGACGCAGAGGCTCGTGAACGCCTTGTCGGGCTGATCGAGCGAACCGTGGAAAGTCAGTGCACCGTGGGCCGCACAATCGAGGCGGGTGCTCGCGTCACTCTGATTGCAGACGGCGAGTGAACTCGACTCAATGAGGTCTACACATGTCAGAAGCGCCCCGATGGTTTCAGCGGGGCGCTTCCTTGTTTCACGTGTTGGTGAGTCTCCTTGGGACTCACTGTCTGGTCAGTGCTTCGTGACGATCCGGGTTGCACCGCAGTCGGCACAACGACGAATCATGAAGCCCTGCGACATCCCGAACTCAAGTTTTGAGTCGGACATCGAGCAGCCGTAGCGGTGTTCCACACCGAAGGCGTCTACCAGGGTCGGACGCTGTAGTAGTACAGTCATCTGATTCTCCTTTCCTGTGGGGAACTCGCCCGTGATACCGCAAGGTATCGGGCAGATTCCCAAGTATTCATGTGGTGATCGCGAGCTGCGTACGTGAGGTGCGCTCATGCGATCATGACGAAGGTGGTGCTTCGCCTGTAGTACCGGTTACGTCTCCGTCAGCTTTTCAAGAGTGTGGCGATCCATCGTGGATCGACTTGGTCCTGATAGCACAGTACGGTCTTCACGTAATCGATACGTTAATTGCTGGTGACGGGCCGACGACATCTTGTCGTGAACACCTGTGCGGTGGGTGCTGGCCGTCAGGGCTGGTTAGTTGCGAACTACATCCGTTACGCTCCGGCAGGTGTTTGCTCCGCGAAACCCCTACACTCCGCTGCACTGCTTTGTTCGTAACACATGCATCTTTGCCAGTCTCTGGCTTTCCTACCAGTTGCTCCAACAACTTAGAGATACAGGCTATTCCAAAGTTACGCGTTTGACTAGTCTTTTATCATCGTATGCATCACAGTACGCCTCGACCTGAAATAACTTGCCACCCGACGTACGCTAGATTCGTGTCATCACAGAACCGTATTTCCCGCACTAAAGGTAAAGAGCTTGCCGCGAGCCCTGAACTTCAGGAATTGTCCGCGCTTGCGCTGAAACACCCGCGCAGCGGTAGTTACGGTGCCGGTTTGCTTGACCGCATGTTTGCAGGTGCAACGACCATGCCCGCGTCGAGCATCCGAAAGTACGTGGACTCAGTCCGCGCACGTAATCCTGAAGCCTCTCCCGAACGTGTTGTCGAGATTCTATCCTCACAGTTCAAAACTCTCCTGCAGACAACGGGCGGTGCGGTGGGAGCCACCGCCGCGGTTCCAACGATCGGCACCGCTACAGCATTGGTACTCACCGGAGCGGATCTGGCAGCGTTCTTCACTGCGTCCGCACTGTATTCTCTGGCCGTGGCTGAGGTTCATGGTATTTCCACGGATGACCCTGAACGCCGTAAGGCTCTGGTGCTCGCATCAGTACTCGGAGACCGTGGCGCTCAGACAGTAGCGGGCCTTGGAAATGTGCCGGTCTCCCGTTGGGGCACAGCTCTCATGACTTCGATGCCCAAGTCCACGATCAGCCAGGTCAACGGGGTCCTCACCTCGCGCTTCCTCAAACGGAAACTCGCTGCCCATTCGAGCGTCGCCCTCGGAAGATTCGCGCCGTTCGGGATCGGCGCCGTCATCGGACTCATGGGTGGCCGGGCTCTCGCCTACACGGTCATCCTGCAGACCAACAAGGCTTTCGGTCAGCCGCCCAAGGCTTTCCCGGAACCAATCATCGAGGTACACCCCGATAGGGAAGGCTAACCAGTTCGCCGCCAGTCAGTCAGCTTCAACCGGGCTGGCTGTCACGTAGTCCTCACATTTCTTGTTCACGACCAAGACGGGGCACTTCGAGTGGTGCAAAACCGCTTGCGATGTGGAACCCAACAGCAGTCCCGCAAAGCCACCCCGCCCGCGTGAGCCAACCACAAGCAAGTCTGCGGCCTCAGAGAACTCGGTCAGCAACTCTGCGCCAGTTCCGTCAAGCACGATGCGTCGAATCCGCAGATCCTCGTGTTCTGCCTCAACCTCGTCCACGATTGCGTCGAGTTTCTCCGCGTAGCCGCGAAGTACCTCCTCGTGGTCCACGGAGGCAGGCCCCACCCAAGCCAGGATCCCCGCTCCCTTGGACAGCGGAACAGCGCCAACGGCTACCAGTTCGGCATTCCAGATCTTTGCATGATGAACGGCTTTCTTGAGCGCACCCAACGAGATGGCCGAACCGTCGACGCCGACAACCACACGCTTGATCTCCTCGATGGGAGGCAACTGATCCGAGTCACGTAACCCGTGACCGGGAACCACGACAACCGGACACTTTGCGTGTGCGGGTAGCGCGGAGGACACGGTCCCGAGAAGGCGCTCTGTGAATCCTGAACGCCCACGCGTGCCAACCACCACGAGATTGTGGTCAGCAGATAGTTCCACCAGCGCACCGGCCGGATCCCCGGAAGCGATCTGTGCAATCACAGGGATGCCTGCATCCTTGACTCGCTTTGCCGCGCCCTCGAGAACAACGCGGGCTCCCTCTTGGATTGAGGAATCGTCGAGTGCAGCGAAACCGCCGTCTATGGACGCTGCCGCGAAGGTTGGCAATGAGTAGGAACAGGCAATCGTAATCTTGGATCCATTCTTGGATGCCAGTGCAATCGCCCAGTCCAGCGCGTGTAGCGACGCAAGTGAGCCATCTACCCCAACGAGAATCGAGTGCTGTCCGGTCATGACGGTTACCTCCAACCTGACGAGTACGCTTTGCCGTTCATTAGCATCGCGCTTACCTAAACCTTACCGCTTCCGCGCCCATAATGTGACAGTCGCCACCGTATTGAGGAACTTGATAACACGGATTCCACTCACCTT
>DALZEF010000014.1:31051-74760 GCA_031979385.1 Timonella sp.
CACGCCAGTCGGACAAGCTCACCTGACTCATGCGCAGAGAGGGCCGTTCCCCACTCACCTTCACGCCAGTCGGACAAGCTCACCTGACTCATGCGCAGAGAGGGCCGTTCCCCACTTTCCGGAATGCCATGGGCGCACGCTCGTCCCCACTGACGTGAAGGGATAGACAAAAGCGGCTACCGTCGAATGTTCGAGGGTAGCCGCTTTCTAAACTCTAAGTGGTTCAGCCAATGCGGATGAACGTTGGGTTAGACTGCCAGATCTTACGGAACTGAACGGTCTTACCTGGGCGTGGGGCGTCAATCTGAGTGTTACCGCCCGCGTATATCGCAATGTGGCCTGGAGTCCAGATGAGGTCGCCTGGCTGAGCCTCGGAGCGAGAAATGACGGTTCCTGCGTTCCTCTGCGCACCGGACGTGCGTGGAAGCGAGATGCCAACCTGAGCGAAAACGTAGGAGGTGAATCCAGAGCAGTCAAAACCCTTTGGCGTGGAACCACCGGAAACATAGGGAACGCCCACGTACCGTGATGCGATCTCGATGACTGCGCTTCCCGCTGCCGACTTTGGCGCCGTGGTCTTGGTTTCAGACTTTGGTGCCTCAGTGGACGAGGTGGTTGTTGTTGAGGTGAGAGCGGTGCGCTCGTTGGTACGTGATGCTGCGCGCTCTACCTGACGGATCACAACTGGCTCTGGAGCCGGGGTGACCTTGATCTTGCCCTTTTCTTCGCTCCACTTGGCGTCTTCAGCTGCGACAACGGTTGGAGCTGCCGCGACAGACTCGTTGAGTGCGTCGACGAAGTTTGCTGCATCGATAGTGAGTGGCTTGCGACCCTCATCGGCGGATGCAGGCGCAGCACCGATTCCGGCAACAATACCGGTGGTCAGTACAACGGCGGCGGATCGGCGGCTTACCTGGGCAACATTGGAGGTTGCCTGTGCAGCAAACGCTGCGATGGGAGCAAGTGCGCCGCGTTGGTCGCGGTGACGAGCTCGGTAAACGGTGTTCGACACGTGTTTCTCCCAAACGCCGGCGAAGTAAGCTGTCGGGTTCGAGTGGAGATGATACTCGGCCCTACAACATGCGAGTCTCGCGTGCTGGAGGGCTTCACCCCTAGGTTGGTCTTACAACCGAAGGTGGGTCCCCCGCCCCTGTCGTACGTTAGTCCAGGCTCCACACAGCGACAGGGTTTGGCGTTCTGCGTGAACACTTCACTAAAGGAAAAATTTAGTGAAGCAATGCAACTTTACAACTTCGTTATCTAGATTGTCACCCCCCTGTCCACGGAAATCATGATCTGGGGAGTGCTATCGGGGGTGACTTTACGGAAAACGCGTAACGGGCAGGTCTTTAGGCCTTCACAAAAACGTGGCGTGCCACTTCTTCTGGCAGGTCAAGCACGACGTCCGCACCTGCACGGGCAACCGACGCGATACCCGCCTCAGGTGAAGTGAGGATTAGTTCACTTTCTGGGCGCACCCCTACTTCAGAGAGACGGGCGAGAAGTTCGATGTCCGTCTGCAACGGTTCTCCCAGACGTGCGATGACAACCGTACGCGACTCGTCTGGCTTCAACTCTCCCGCAACGACGGTCAGTGACACGACGCCATCCAGGAACTGCTCACCGCTTGCCTGACCGCCGATCTCCTCGAGGCCAGGGATCGGGGTTCCGTAGGGTGACTCGGTGGGGTGGTTCAGCAGCGAGAGGAGGCGACGCTCGACGCGGTCGCTCATCACGTGTTCCCAGCGGCAGGCTTCTTCGTGCACGAACTCCCAGTCGAGGCCGATCACGTCGGTCAGCAGGCGCTCAGCGAGGCGGTGCTTGCGCATGACGCTGACGGCTTTGGCGTACCCCTCCTCGGTCAGTTCGAGGTGGCGATCGCCGGAAACGATGAGCAGTCCATCGCGTTCCATGCGCGCAACCGTCTGGGATACGGTTGGCCCCGAATGGCCGAGACGCTCCGCGATGCGAGCACGCAGCGGCACGATCCCCTCTTCGGCCAATTCGTAGACGGTCCTCAGATACATCTCTGTAGTGTCGATTAGGTCGCTCACGCTAAGCCTCCGGTACAGGTTTTTGGGTTTTGCTCGTGCACGTCAGATACTGGACTCCACTATATTCTGAGCAACTGACACAATGCATATAAGGGCGCGGTAAAGTTTGCTTCGTGATTGACGAGA
Organism: Timonella sp.; assembly: GCA_031979385.1. Classification (GTDB taxonomy): domain Bacteria; phylum Actinomycetota; class Actinomycetes; order Actinomycetales; family Cellulomonadaceae; genus Timonella. Next base: position 33,232 of record DALZEF010000014.1, read on the forward strand.
CTCTCATCCTGCCCCAAGATCTCCTTCCTGCTAACGGCTGCTTCGGTTCCGGCCCGGCCAAGGTCCGTGACGCCCAGATTGATGCGCTTGGCACCTCGTATCGCTCGTTGTTCGGCACCTCGCACCGCCAGGCCCCAGTGAAGAATCTGGTGCGTAGCGTGCGCGATGGCCTCGCGCAGTTCTTCACCCTTCCTCAGGGCTACGAGATCGTGCTCGGCAACGGTGGCGCGACTGCGTTTTGGGATGCTGCCGCCTTCTGTCTTGTCCGCGAACAGGCAGCGCACACGCAGTTCGGTGAGTTTGGCTCGAAATTCGCCAAGGCCACGAACAACGCTCCGTTCTTGAAGGAGTCGATCATTACGAGGCTTGAGCCGGGCACCGCGGGCATCCCCGAGTACGCTCCGGGGGCGGATGTATACGCCTGGCCGCACAACGAGACCTCAACCGGAGCGATCGCTCCGGTCACCCGCATCGCAGGTACCGAGGATAACGATGCGCTCATCCTGATCGACGCCACCTCGGGGGCAGGCGGGTTGCCCGTGGACCTGACGCACACGGACGTCTACTACTTCTCCCCTCAAAAGGGATTCTCCTCAGACGGCGGCCTGTGGATCGCCATCATGTCGCCTGCAGCAATCGCCCGTGTCGAGGAGATCGTGGCATCGGGTCGCTGGATTCCCGATTTCCTAAACCTCAAGACGGCGATCGACAACTCCCGCAAGAACCAGACCTACAACACCCCGGCTCTTGCAACGCTCATGCTGCTCGACAGCCAGATCCACTGGCTCAACGAGAACGGCGGGCTTGACTGGGCCACCGCACGTACCGCGCAGTCCGCCGCCCACCTGTACGAGTGGGCCGAGTCCAGGGAGTTCACGACCCCTTTCATCGCGGACCCCGCAAGCCGTTCCACTGTCGTGGGCACGATCGACTTCGATGACTCGGTTGACGCTGCCGCGATCTCCAAGGTTCTGCGCGCCAACGGCATCGTGGACGTTGACCCCTACCGGTCCCTCGGCCGCAACCAGTTGCGCATCGCGATGTTCCCGTCCATCGATCCCGAGGACGTACGCACGCTGACGGCGGCAATCGACCATATCGTCGCCAATCAGATCTGACCCACGGCGCCAAACGCCCAAAGGGCGGGCACTGCATATGCAGTGCCCGCCCTTTTCCATCGACGACGAGCCGGACAGTCAGCCCTTTTGCTTCTCGTTCTGCAGTTCCTGGATCTTGAGGGAATCGGAGACCTCCCGGCGTTGGACCCGCGCCAACTCGACGCCGTGTTCAACCTTGGCCCGCTCGGTGAGCGTGCCATCCCCGTCGGGCTCGTAGGAGATCGTGATGCGCGGGCTGTGCCACAGATCGTAGGTGACCGAATAGTGCCAGCGGCGACGAGTCCAGGCCGCAGCCCAGATCGCGACCGTAAGCGCCGTGATCGAACCGATGCCAACCGCCCAACGCGCACCGAACTGCTCACCTACCCACCCAACGAATGGCGAACCGATTGGTGTCGCGCCGAGGAACACGATCATGTACAGCGCCATGACACGACCACGCATCTGCGGTTCAACCGACATCTGGATCGCCGCGTTTGCAGCGGTCATCATCGTCAGGGAGCAGAAACCAACCGGGATAGAGAGCAGCGCGTAGGCTTCATAGGTGGGAGCCATCGCGAGCAGGCCGGTTGCGATACCGAAACCGAACGCCGCCATGACCACTAGGCGAACGCGCGGGCGCTGGCGACGCGCAGCCATGAGAGCACCGGCGAGCGAACCGATAGCCAAGATCGAGCCAAGGATTCCGTACTCCCCCGCTCCCTTGCCGAACTCATTGGTGGCCATGAGCGCCGAGGTGAGTTGGAAGTTCAGGCCGAACGTGGACACAACCGAGACCACCACCATGATGATGACTATGTCGGTGCGATTGCGAACATAGCGGATGCCCTCGCGGATCTGTCCCTTTTCGCGGGAACTCTTCGGGGTGGCACGCAGTTCGCTCTTTCGCATGAGGGCCATCGCGGCGATCGTGGCCGCGAAGCTCACGCCATTGACGATAAACGCCCAGCCGGTCCCCATAACCTCGATCATCAGACCCGCAACACCTGGGCCAATCAGACGGGCGGCGTTGAAGGAGGCGGAGTTCAGTCCCACCGCATTGGGAAGCTTATCCGCCGGAACCATCTCCGACACGAACACCTGGCGGGCGGGGTTGTCGAATGCGGACACGCATCCCAACAGGAAGGCGAACACGTAGACATGCCACAGTTCAACCACTCCTGTGAGCGTCATGACACCGAGCGCAAGTGCGAGAACACCGAGTAGCCCCTGCGTGCACATCAGGAGTTTGCGCCTGTCCACGCGGTCCGCGATCAGCCCGGCATAGGTGGAGAGGAACAGCACCGGAACGAACTGAAGTCCCGTCACAACGCCCACTGCGGTACCGGAACCCTCCGTCAGTTCCCGAAGCACCAGCCAGTCTTGGGCGACTCGCTGGATCCAGGTACCGACGTTTGCCACAAGAGCTGCGGCGAACCAGATCCGATAGTTGAAATATTTCAGTGATGCGAAGGTGGGACTCATTGCTTACTGACCGGCTATCCTTTTCAGCAGTTCGCTCGCCTGCGCGAGGATCTGCCTCTCGTCTGGGCTCAATGTGCCCAGTTGCTTGGTGAGCCAGGCGTCGCGTCGGCGTCTGGTCTCCTTGATCTCGTTGTGCCCTTTGGGAGTCAACCGAACCGTCACTTGGCGCTTGTCCTGTTCCCCTGCCTCCTTGGTGACGAAGCCGAGTTCCGCGAGCGCGTTGACCGTCCGGGTCATCGACGGTGGGCGCACACCTTCCAGTTCCGCGAGGGCTCCGGGGGTCATCGGACCGAACTTGTTCAGGGCAGTCAGCACGATGAACAGATGTTCTGGCAGGTCAGCCTCACCACGCTGAGATCGCAGGCGGCGCACAACGCGGTTTGCGGCGATGCGGACCTCTCCTGCGAGAGTGCCCGGGCGGCACTGGCTCGGGCTGGGTTGATCTGTTTGACTCACTTAATTACTTTAACTCATTACCTTAAGTAATTACATAGGGTAATGAATCACAGAACTGTTGCGGCCGTTTCCCTCATAGGGTCTTCACCCAACTGCTCAGGCTCCAGCCCGCGAGCCTGCCAGAGGCATGACCGCAATCCGGACACAGTGCACTCGCTACGCACAGCGTCGTGTGAGCGCTACCCAAAGCGCACCCACAAACAATGCGGGTGCGCTTTTGGTAACTCTCAGCGAATGAGAACTTGTGCGAGTGCGCATGACTGCGCCACTCGTCGGCGCTCTGAATCTTCCTGCTTGACGACGAGTCGGCACGTCCCAGCATCTAGAACAGGGGCTGCGGCTATGGCACGTAGGCGATGGCGACGCTACCGTCGCCGCGCAGGCCCAGATTTCCCACGCCATGGGGGACAAACGCCGACTGCCCCGCAGCCAGCGTGCCCAATGGGCCGAGCACACCAGAGACTTCCAGTTCCCCCGACAGGCACAGCACGATGCGTGGCCCGTTGTGTGGCACGATGGCGCTGCCCTCAACGCCGCCATATATCAGCGCGAACTCGGGAACACCGGGACGATATTCAGTCAATTGGCTAGTGCCGGCACGCAGCCGTGGCCGCCCGGCCGGGGCGGGAGCGAAATCCGTGCACTGCAGAAGCTCCGGGACATCCACCTTCTTGTGGGTAAGACCGGCACGCAAAACGTTGTCGGAGTTTGCCATGATCTCCACCCCAAGCCCGCGGAGATAGGCATGCACCTGCCCCGCCCCGAGGTACACCGCCTCACCGGGCTGAAGGGAGAAACGGTTCAGCATGAGCGACACGAGGGCACCTGGATCACCTGGATACCGCTCGAACAGTTCCAAAGCCGTACGGTGCCCTCTCGACACCGTCTCCCCGGCCTCCTCCTGGAGCCTCACGAGTTCAGCGATAGAATCCATCGATTCATCGAGTTCCACCGAACAGTTGGTTCCCCGCAACTCAAGGGCGAGCGTGAACGCCTGCTCGATCCCTGCCGCGCTAGGGCGATATTGAAGCAACTCACGCATTTTCGATGCGGTGTCACCCTTCACGTGTTCAAGGAGTTGAATGATCCGCTGCGGGCGACGGAATCCGCTGAGCCCTTCAAACGGGGTCATTGCCACCAGCATCTCCGGCTTATGCGACTCATCCTTGTAATTCCGCTCGGGATCGTTCAGGGCAACCCCAGCAGCATTTTCACGCATGAAACCACGACGGGCGATGTGTGGCTTTGGATGCACCTGAAGGGACAGGGGTTGGTCCGCTGCCAAGATCTTCATCAGATATGGGAGTCGTGGACCGAACTCCTCCTCGACGGTCTCACCGAGCATGAAGTGCGGGTCGGATTTGATCAGATCAATGAGCGAGACGCCATCGGCCACCGTGTGTTCCACAGCGACGTGACGATAGTCCTGCCAATGCGCGGGAAGTACGTCAGCGGTCCGGGCAACGCTCACCGCCAGTGGGTGCGCCCCCAGCCACAACTCTGCCCCCGGCAGTCCGGTGGTCTCCCAGCCGAACGCCTCAAAGATCGCTTCCTTCGAACCCCATTCGTACGACTGAAGGGGGTTTGAGAGACGGTACATTATCTGCCTGACCACACATGCGATCTTACGCCACCGGTCTTAATCAGCGGTGAACGGCTGTCAACGGCGTAAGAACTACGCATGAATAACGGACCATGAGAAAGGACCCGCCGTCAATCACTGTTCACCTTGTGACAGCGGAGACGGCGGGTCCTGCTCAGTTCAACTTGGCTCGGCGTGCCTGCGCTCGAGTCAGGAACCGACCACGGCATTCTGGATCGGTGCGAGCAGGAAGTAAACCACGAACATCGCGGAGACAATCCACATGAGCGGGTGGATTTCGCGGAACTTGCCCTTCGCCAACTTGATGGCCACCCAGAACAGGAATCCGGCACCAATACCATCGGTGATGGAGTAGGTGAATGGCATCAGGATGATCGTCAGGAACGCTGGCAGAGCAATCTCGAAGTCGTTCCACTTGATTCCGGTCACCTGGGTCATCATAAGGAAACCAACGAACACGAGCGCAGGGGTTGCGGCCTCGTACGGAACCAGCGCGACAACCGGGGCGAGGAACGTCGAGAGTGCGAAGGCGAGACCAGTCACGATCGGCGCAAGACCGGTGCGTGCGCCTTCGCCGACGCCGGACGCGGATTCGATAAACGCCGTGTTCGAGGAGACCGAACCAACACCACCTGCTGCCGCAGCGATAGAGTCAACAACCAGGATGGTCTTCGTGTTTGGCGGGTTACCCTCCTCGTCCAGCAGGTCCGCCTCAGCACCAACGGCGACCATGGTTCCCATGGTGTCGAAGAAGTCCGCAAGCAGGAGCGCGAAGACAGTCAACACGACCGCGGCGATGGTGATCTTCGAGAAGGCGCCGAACGGGCTGACCTGACCGATCAGGGAGAAGTTGGGCATCGTCACCCATTCATCTGGAATGGTAGGTGCGTTGAGGGACCAGCCCTTCGGATTCTCGTGCGCCCCGGTACCCATGTTTTTAGGGCCGATCTTTACTACCTGCTCGAGGATGACTGCGAAGACCGTCGCTCCGAGGATTGAATAGAGCATCGCGCCCTTGACCTTGCGGGCCGTCAGAATGACGATTGCGAGCAGGCCCAGAACGAACACGAGCATCGGCAACGAGTCGATCGAACCATCAGTTCCGAGCTTAACTGGCGTGCCCGGCTGGTTCCCCGGCACATAGTCGTACATCGCCGGAGTGGTCACAATTCCCGCATTAACCAAACCGATGAAGGCAATGAACAGTCCGATACCAACCGAAATTGCGGTTTTCAGACCAGCAGGAACTGCCCGGAACACAGCGGTACGGAATCCAGTCAGCACCAGGATAAGGATGACGACACCCTCGAGGAGCACGAGACCCATGCCGTCTGCCCAGGTCATACCCGGCATCTTGACAATCGTGTAGGCCATCAGCGCATTCAGGCCAAGACCTGCCGCGATCGCGATTGGGAAGTTTGCGAAGGCACCCATTGCGATCGACATGACTGCCGCGATAAGGGAGGTGGCAGCCGCGATGAGCGGAATACCTGCTCCGGCCGCCGTTGGGTCGCCCGTTGCAAGGGCTGCGCCGAGGAAGTGGCCTTTGCTGTCCGGGGTGAACCCGAGGATGAGAGGGTTGAGCACGATGATGTAGGACATCGCGAAGAAGGTGACCAGACCACCGCGGATTTCGCGGCCGACGGTTGAGCCTCGTTGTGAGATCTTGAAGTATGAGTCCAGGAAGCCTGAACCGGCTGCCTTGGTGTCAGTGTTCGCCATGAGCAATATTGTGCACGAAATCTTCGCATATTCTTAACCCCTGTTCACTAGTTACGCTGTGTTAAATGCCGATAATTCCGACAAATGACGCACGATAAGCGTTTAACCATGAGGCGCACCACACACAAGTTCTTCACCACACTTCGGTATAGACGCAACCTCCGGCATCCGAAGTAGCCCGCATTCACACCCACATCCCGGATCGCCCTCCTGCGCGATGGGGCCACGCCAGCCTCCCGGAAGCGGGATGCACGGGCACAGAAAAGCGCCGCCCGCGACCCGAGTCAAGAGGCAATCAAGACCCGAGCCGCGAACGGCGCACCCACGCACAGACGTGCGCGGGATAAAACTACATCACGAGAACCGACAACTGGCCTGGACCGTAACCCGGCACCTCGATCGCAAGGTCAACACGTGCAACATAGGCCATGACCCATGGAGCCACGTCCTTGGGCAGAGCGGTCTGCGGCGGATGAACGGTGCCCAGACGAAGGTGTGGGGCACCCTCCTTGTTGAACAGAGCGGCCATCACGTTCAAGACCTCACCTGCGGTCTCCAACAGGTCTGTCGACAGTTCCCCCGCAACCACGTCCTCCTTCGAGACGGCAGCGGGAATCAACGCAAGGGCGGCCCCAAGGTGCGCAGCGGCACCCAGGTCCATGACCACCATCGCGTTGAGGCTCAACCGGTCAGAAATGTATTCAGCAACAAGTGCTCCACCGGGACCGGCCGGATCAATCATCGGAGCGCCAGTCTTCATACCCAGTTCACGCCCGATCAAACCGCTGATCAGTTCGCGGATCTCCTGTGCGGTGGGCAACGGCGACTTCTGTGCTGGGATCATGCGAGCACCGGATCCAGAGCTTCTCGGAACGAGTCAGCGGTGAACGGCTTCGCAATGAGGAACAGCGCGCCAGCGGCCTCAGCCTGCTCCCGCATCTCCGCCGAACCCTCCGAGGTGACAAACCCGAATGGGATGTCGCAGCCTGCCTGGCGTAGGGCTTGAAGGGCCTCGATACCCGTGGCACGGGGCATGTTCCAGTCGGACAGGATCAGGTCCGGCTGGTGGTCGAGTGCCATCTCGTAGGCCTCTTGACCGTCAGTGGCCTCAATGATCTCCCAGTCGTCATAGCCTGCCTGACGAAGAGTGCGGATAACAATCTGGCGCATGACGCGCGAATCGTCTGCTACAAGTACAAACATTGTGCTCTCCTACAAAAGACTTAAGCGAACTAGTTACAGCAAGACCCACAGTGAGACAACTAGGACACGTCCACGCCAGTCAATGGCCAAGTCCTGCAGAAACATTGCGTTGTCTTCAGCCGGTGGTGTGGCACCAACCTGTGGCAAGGTCAAACGTGCGACGGCGTCAATCAATGCTTTCACATTTCCGCCGACAACGTTTGCGATTTCCCCGAACGCGTCCGTGAGGTCCGCCTCGGTGACCTCTTCGTCGGGAGCCAGCATGAGCAGGCTACGAGTGATCTCGTGTGCGGTCTCGGTCTCGGTCTTGACAACGGCGCGTCCAGTGAAGGCCCCGAACTCGCTGTCAGCGTGCATCTCAACCCATGCGAACAGGGGGTCAGCGAAATCTGGAACAGGTTCGAACCGCTCAAAGGTCAGGGTCTCGCCCTGGTCGAGCATGGCGGTGAACACCTCTTGGGTGATCTCCAGAACCTGTTCCCTACTCACTTGGAATGCGACTTGGCTCATATCATTTCCTCTGCTGGCAGGAGCCCAAGAAGCTCCATTTTCTGGTAGATGGCTTCCGGGGTAAACGGCTTGATAACGTACTCGTGCGCACCCGCCGCAAGCGCGCGTACGATCTGTGAGTGCTCTGACTCAGTGGTGACCATCATCAGCGTGATCTCACGCCAGGCACCGACTTCACGGACCTTCTTCACGAATGTCAGACCATCCATGACGGGCATATTCCAGTCGATACAGCACAAGTTGATGCCACCCTCGTTCTCGAGGACTCCGAGTGCTTCTTGGCCGTCGCCGGCCTCGAACACCTCGTAGCCGACATTCATCAAGATGTTCTTCACGATCCGGCGCATCGTGCGCGAGTCGTCAATAACCAGTGCCTTCATTGGTTAACTCCCAGCATTCTGATAGACGGAACTGCGCCCGACCTGGACTCGGCGCCATGTGTCATCGATGCCAACGGTGGTTTCCGCGGCACCCAAAATCAAGAATCCCCCTGGACGCAGTACGCTGCGTATGCGCGACAGCACTGCGCGTTTCGTGGGGACATCAAAGTAGATCAAGACATTACGTATGAAAACGATGTCGAACGGCCCACCAATAGGTGGCATGTCCAGCAGGTTGTGCTTGCTGAACCGGACCATACGGCGGATGGACTGATCGAGCTCCCACTCGGTTCCGGCCCGCACGAAGTGTCGCACGAGGTGACTCGCAGGCAGACCACGGTTGACCTCAAGTTGTGAGTATCGTCCGGTCTGTGCCCGTTGTAGAACCTCGTTGGACAGGTCTGTCGCGAGGATCTCGATAATCGGCTTGCTCGTTGAACCTGGATCCTCGAACAGGTCTTTCAGCGTCATCGCGATCGAGTAGGGTTCTTGGCCTGTCGAGCAGGCAGCCGACCAGATCTTGAGGTTGCTGAATACCGGTTTTTGGGCCTTCAGTTCCGGAATGATGTGTTCGGTGAGCGCCGTGAATGGCTGTGCGTCACGGAACCATGACGTCTCATTCGTGGTCAGCGCCTCTACGATGACCTCGGCATCCAGTGGGGACAGTGACGTGCGTTTCTCGGAAACGTAGGCGTCCACCGTTTTGCCCTGAGCGCGAGCGATCGGTGCGAGCCGAGACTCAACCAGGTATTCCTTCCCCGGAGCCAGCAGGATCGCGCTCTTGGTTCTCACCAAGTCAGCCACGAACGCAAAGTTCTCCTGTGCGATCGTCATCGTAGCCCCCTTATCTTTGTTGTTTTGTCCCCAGCGGTGCCGATGCCGGTTCGAGTCGTGCCGCTCAGAGGGCCACTGGAACCTGCACCGCCGGCGCCTCCGACGCGTGCAGCGCCGGGAACCGCGCGCGAGGCCGACAGGATCGTCCAGATGGACGGGCCAATCTCGTCGAGCGGCAAAATACGGTGTGCGAAACCTGCGGTGGCGGTCGCGCCGGGCATCCCCCACACGACTGAGGTTTCCTCGTCCTGAACGATGGCTGTGCCGCCGGCTTCCACGATTGCGCCGGTCCCCGCCTTGCCGTCGGAGCCCATTCCGGTCAGCACCACTGTGAGCAGTTCTGAGCCGAATGACTCGAGGGCGGAACGGAACATGACGTCAACGGACGGGCGGCAGAAGTTCACTGGCGGCCCCTGCGTCAGGATGATGGTGTGCGAGACGCCAACGCGCTTGAACTCCATGTGGTAGTCGCCCGGTGCGATGTAGATGTGGCCAGGGCGCATGGTCATACGGTCGGTTGCCTCGACAACTGTGTTGGGGCTCAGTCGATCGAGGCGCGCTGCAAGCTGCTTGGTGAAGACCGGCGGCATGTGTTGGGTGACCAGCACTGGCACGGGCAGAGGCTCCTGGAGGGAGCTGATCACGCGGGACAGCGCCTCTGGACCCCCGGTCGATGAACCGACGACAATCGCCCGAATGGGGTGCTTACGCATGTCATCGCGTGTTTTCGCAGACCCTTGACGGGGTACGGCGGTCGCGTTGGCCGGAGTGACGGCGAGGCGGCTACCGCTGGCACCAGCGCTTGAGAGGGCCGGCCCAGTGGCGGGGTTGCGGCGCGAGAGGTTGGGCAACAGTGCGCGGATCTTGGGGATGAGTTGATCGGCAACAATCGCGAGCGACTCGGACAACGATCCCACGTTGGATGGCTTTGCCACGTAGTCTGAAGCACCAGCGGACAGCGCGTCCAGGGTGGCGGTCGCACCGCGTTCGGTCAGGGTCGAGAACATGATGATGGGCATTTTCTGGCCCATCTTGCGGAGCTCGCGCACGGTATCGACACCGTTGAGCTCGGGCATTTCAACGTCCATCGTAACCGCGTCGGGTGCGAGTTGCGCGATCTTCGTCAGCGCAATCTTGCCGTTGGCCGCAGTGCCAACGACCTCGATGCCAGGATCGGATTCCAGCGCTTGCATGACGAGTCGACGAATCACCACAGAGTCATCAACCACGACTACTCGTATAGTCACTACGCCGTCCTTAGAACGCTCAGGGGAAACATATATGCGGGTGCGGGGCTTTGGACCCAGCACTGCACCTTGCCTATCGGAAAGTAATCGCCGGGTATGACGGATTGGCGACTTTCCGGTGCGTTTTGTTGTGCACTCGCACGGCTGATGTTGGTTTGAGAGTGACGAAAAGCGCACTCTCAAGGAACGCGAGTGCAGTTTTGGTAACTCTCAGTTGGATTGGCGACGATCCGGTGAAGTTTTTCTGCCCGTGCACGTTCCAGCGCGCTCAGCCCAGCCGCGCCCAGACACGACGAACCGGTGACGTCGCCACCCGACGTCACCGGTTCGTCGCCAATCAAATACCTGAGTTAACGGCCACCGCAGCGTCGACGTCCAAGGTCAACAACAGACCCGAATCGAGCTTGTACGCACCCGTGACAAGCTCACGTACGAGCGGGTCGAGCGTGCCTGGAGGGGTCTCGAAGTCGGCGTCATCGAGGGTCAGAACCTCGCCAACCTCATCAACAAGGAGTGCCACCGACTCGCCATCGATGTCCACAACCACCATCATCGACTCGGTCTCGAGCGACAGCGGCTCCAAGCCAAGGCGGGGGCGCAGATCGAGCGACAGCACAACCTGGCCACGCAGGTTCACCAGCCCGGCGATCCCCTTCGGAGACAGTGGAACGGCTGTACGCGGGTGGTGCCCAAGGGTTTCCTCGATCCGGAGAACCTCGATGCCATACACGGCGTCAGCAATTGTGAAGGTCACATACTGTGTGGACATCAGGCACCAACCAGACTTTCTTGTACGGACTCATTGATTGCCCAGTCTTCATCGAAGAAGTTCGGGTCAGCGCTGAGCAGGATGCTGCGAACGTCGAGGAGTTCGGTGACTTGACCGGACAGAACAACCGATCCAAGCAGACCGGAGTCCTGGACTGGCGAGCGCACCGCACCGGAGTCGTTGATGATCTCAAGGATCTCATCGACGACCACAGCGATGGTCTTAGCTCCGCGCGTGAAGATGACAACAGGCAGTTCCTCGCCCGTGTTGGACTCGTACACGCCGAGCATCTGCGGCAGGCGCAGCACCGGAACGATCGCGTCACGGTACTGGACCACAGTCCGACCGCCAACGCTCTCCATCCGGTCAACGGCCACCTGTTCGAGACGGGTGACGTCCGCGAGCGGGATCGCCACGCGACGGTTCGCGCCGACCCGGACCACGAGGTGTTCGATCGACTCGTCGGAACCGGACTCGAGTTGGTCAGCGCGCTGCTGGGCGAGCATCTCCGTGGTCTCCGCCTTGAGTTCACGGCGGGCAATCGCCTGCACATCAAGGATCAACGCCACTTGGCCATCGCCCATCAGTGTTGCACCGGCGTAGATGCCGATATTGCGCAGCGCCGTTGCGATTGGCTTGACCACGATCTCCTCGTTGTTCAGCACACGATCGATGACCAGACCGAAGCGCTGGTTCTCGGCGGACAAAACCGCGATGACGGAGGTCGTCTGTTCGTCGGTCTCGCCACCAAGCACGCTCGACAGCCGCACGAGCGGCAGCAGCGAACCGCGTAGACGATAGACCTCGGAGTTACCGATGTGCTCGATCGAATCCTGGGTCTTCTGCGGATCGAGCGCAACGAGTTCGAGCAGGTTGAGTTGCGGAATAGCGTAGATCTCGTCGCCGCTCTGCACCGTGAGCGCAGGCATGATCGCGAGTGTCAACGGAATGTAGAGGCGCCAGGTTGTTCCCTTGCCCACTTCCGACTCGACCTCGACGGAGCCGCCGATCTCCTCGATGTTGGCGCGAACCACGTCCATGCCGACACCGCGGCCAGACACGTTCGTGACTTTCGCCGCCGTGGAGAATCCCGGCATGAACACGAGGTTCTGGATCTCGTTGGCCGACATGAGTGCGAGTTGCTCTTTGGTCTTGAGCCCCCGCTCGAGCGCCTTGGCCCCGACCTTACTCGGGTCGATGCCTGCACCATCGTCAGTGACTTCCACGACCACTTGACCGCCCGCGTGATACGCACGCAGAACCAGTGTCCCAACTCGGGTCTTGCCCGTCTGTTGGCGCAGGTCTGGGTCTTCGATGCCGTGGTCGACGGCGTTTCGAACCAGGTGAGTCAGTGGGTCCTTGACGGACTCGAGGAGAGAACGGTCGAGTTCGGTGTCTCCACCGATCATCTCGAGGCGCACCTCGCGCCCACACGATGCCGCAAGGTCGCGGACGACTCGTGGCATCTTGGACCAGATGTGCTCGATTGGCTGCATGCGGGTCTTCATGACGCCGTCCTGCAGTTCGGAGGCGATGAGACTCAGCCGCTGCGATGAGCGTAGGAGGTCACCAGAGTCGAATCCTGCAAGCTGCGCGATCTGGTTACGCACTAGCACCAATTCGCCGACCTGACGCATGAGTTCGTCAAGCAGGTCAACGTCCACACGGATCGAGGAGTCCGCGGTCGAACGCGAGGGTGCTCCTGGAGCTTGGTTGTTGGTGTTGGCCGGAGGCGCGATGTTTGGGGATGAGGCGGCGGGTGCCGGCTGCTCCGCTTCCGACACCACTGGTGCTGGCGCGACAGGAGCGGTCTGTACTGGTTTTTCTACCCGGCCCGCTGGTGCAGCCGCCGGTGCTCCACTGCCAATACGTGGGCGTGGCACGATTCCGGTCGCTGAATCTTCATTGATTTCATCGCCCATTGTTCCGGTCTCCTTCGAGTCATCAGACTGCGGAGTCTCAGCGGGGGCCACCGTGGGGGTGGGAACTGGAGTTGAGGGAGCCTGCGCCTGTGGTTCAACCGCTTTGGCTGCTGCACGTGGCGAAGGCTTGTTGTCGAGTGCTGCCTGGATCTCCGCGATGGCAGGGGCAACATCGACGCCGTCTTCCGTTCCGGACGCGTCAAGGCGCGTCAGAAGGGAGCGGATGGTGTCCACCATGAGTAGGAGCACGTCTGTGGTGCGCTGGTCCATGTTGCGCTTGCCGTCACGCAGTTCCACGAGCAGGTTTTCACCAACGTGAGCAACCGACTCAAGGTTGGACAGCGCGAGGAAGCCGCTGGTGCCCTTGATGGTGTGAATAGTGCGGAACACGCTGCCAAGCAGTTCGCGTGATCCAGGGTCACTCTCTAGCGCAACGAGGTCCTGGTCCAGTTGGTCCAGGTTTTCGTTGCTCTCAATTAAGAATTCCCGAACGATCTCATCGATGCCGTCCAATGGCTTTCCTCCTCGTGTACTGACAGGTATCGACCTGCTATAGAAGGAATCGGCCGCGATGGGCATCTCATGAGAAATATGGGCGGCGAACTTGAACTATCGCGCTTAAGCGCTCGTTTAGTTATGAACTTTCGTGCGTTTCGCTCCGGCAGGTGTCTGCTCCGCGAAACCCCTGCACTACTTTGTCCGTACCTAGTGTTCTGCTACTTGACGTCGGTGGGGTTGTTTGTCGCTTCCGGCTGTTCCGCGTGGAGTTTGCCAACGAGCGATTTCAGTGCGTTGCCTGCGGCCTCCGCGCTGTCCCCAGAGACGTTCGCTCCCGTGTTGGATTCCTTGACGGCCTCAACAACTTCAGCGCGGTGAATCTTCATGCTGCGCGGTGCATCGATACCGATGCGCACACCATCTCCGCGGGAATCGATGATCGTAATCTCGATGTCATCCCCAATGAGAAGTTTCTCTCCAACACGCCGACTCAGAACTAGCATGCGTACTAGGTTACCGGTGCTTGTGGGGTTTCGTCGCTGTTTTGCCGGTTTTCGCAGGGCAGTTTCTTCGTGATGCTTGGTCGATGGGTGGTTTTTGATCCGAGTGCACCAGAAAAAGAATAGACACCGGGACGCTTTCAGCCCATCGAATGAGGAGAGAAGCGCCAAGAGCCTAGTCCGCCAAGAGCCTAGTCCCAGGCGACATGCGGCAGCACCATTGAGTTAACGGGGTTTGGTCACGGCTGGTGGAGTCGCAGACAAGGTAGGATGATGCGCTCAGTCCCAGGAGATGTTGGGCAGCGCCTGCGAGATCGCGGCCGCCCACACCACGGGATTGGCCTCGAGCGTGTCGATGTACGCAACGGGTACCGACAGGGACAGCACGCGCGCGGGGGCAATCGATCCGATAACTCCCTCCGCGGCAAGCGAGTGCAATGGCCTGCCCTGCGTCACCTCGGACAGGGTCCGGGCAGTGTGCGCGATGTCGTGGTCGGCGCGGATGGCCACGACGATGTGGTCGGGATCGAGTGCATCCAAGAGCCGTCCGGCGAGGTAGGCGTCCGTCTGCGCTGGACCGATATCGAGGAACACGACCACCGATTCGAGATCTTCTCGCGCGCCGCGCCGCAACGCACGTGCAGCCTGGGCGGTCAGGATGCCGCGTTCTTCAACGCGCTGCGCACTGAGTGGTCCGGCACCGATGATCTCTCGTTCCAGTACACCCATTTTGTTGGCGACGATCCGGGCGGTTGGCAGCGCAGAGGTGCCGGTTCCGAGCACCACGACTATTGACCCTGCGTCGGGCCACAGTTCTGGTGGTTTCGGCACATGGTTTAGTACGGTGGACAGCGTGTGTTGGCCTCGACTCAGCGGCAGATGCCCCAACAGGTCGCTGGGTATGCCGACATCTAGGAGTTCCGCAAGGGTAGCGCCGCCGGTGCGGATATCGAAGGTTCCCGGGGCGGCGGGTGGCGTCAACTCTGGCGCGTCGCTGGTTGGGGATTCCTGCACGAGGGCTTTGGCGCTGCGCAGAATCTCGTCGAAATCCTGTTCCCTGTGTGAGGTCTCCACCCGCGCGGCGGTGGGCCACACGACGGGGGTTACGTTGCGGTCCACATGTGGCGCCTCGTGCGGCATGAGGATCTCAAAGTCGCGCTGAGCGTTCACGCTCTCTGCCTTCAAGGTGTCAGCAAATCGGCTGTCGCCCCCGTGGCGTGGTGCCGCCTCGTTGACCTCCGAGATGAACCCATCAAAAGCATCGGCCGCCGCGAGCATTGCCTCAAGTCCCTGAGCCCCAGGGGTTGTGGCCTCGGCACGCACCTCACTCGTGGACATCCCCTGGGCAAGCGTACTCGTACCCCCGCCCACCGATGCAGCGCGGGGGGTCAAAGAACGTTGCGGCTCGCTGTCGAGCACAGCAAGCTCTTCTGGAACCTCAACCGTGACCGCCACGTATTCGCGCGCGAAGAATCCGCCGATACCGCCCGAACGGACTTTCTCCGCCTCGACCACATGCGCAGCCGAACCGAACTGGGCCTGCACCTTGGCGAGGATCTCCTCTACAGAGTTACCCTCAAGCCGCAATCGTTTCCGACTCACGGACCACTCCCACGGTCTCGATCCGAATTCCTGCTCCCGTCACCTCAGGGTATGACATGACCACGGCATGCGGCACCTGCAGGGAAACCGTACGGTAGAGGGCTGGTCGTAAGGCCGGCGCACAGACCAGGACAACCGTCTGTCCGGTGTCCTCCGCCTTGCTCCGCAACGCCGCGTAGGACCGCAGGAACATCTCGAGCCGGCTCGGGTCGAGCAGAATCTGCGACCCTTCCTCGCCCTGACGCAGGCCTTCAAGGAGTTGCTGTTCGAACACCGGATCAATGGTGAGCACCCGGATGATGCCATCACGGGCATGACGTGCGGTGATCGCGGGGGCAATCGCCATACGAGCGGCCTCGATGAGCTGTTCTGGGTTCGTGGTCTGCTTTGCCTTGAGAGACAACGACTCGTAGATGCGTGCAATGTCGCGGATGGGAACCTGTTCTTGGAGCAGACCGCACAGAACGCGCTGCACCTCGCCAAGCGTCAGAACGCTCGGAATCAACTCATCGACAACCGAGGGGTTGACCGCCTTGAGGCCCTCGGTGAGCAGACGGACATCCTCGCGGCTCAACAGACGTGAGGCGTTCTGGCTGATGAGCGAGGACAGGTGGGTGATGAGAACGGACACCCGGTCCACCACGGTGGCTCCGGTCATCTCCGCGGCAAACCGCATCTCGGCGGGAACCCACTTACCCTGCAACCCGAACACCGGTTCACTCGTCGCGGTGCCGGGCAACGTATCGAGGTCGTCGCCAAGAGCCAAGACGCGGCCACGCGGTAACTCGCCTCGGGCCACCTCAACGCCGGAGATCTTCAGAACGTAGGTTGATTGCGGCAATTCCACCGAGTCACGGGTACGTACCGGCGGAACCACGATTCCGATGTCGAAGGCGATCTTTCGACGCAGCCCGCGAATACGGGCGAGCAGGTCGTCGTCACTTGAGGTGTTGACCAGGTCCACAAGGTCCGTCGAGAGCATGATCTCCAGTGCGGACATGCGCATGTCCTCGATCAGTTTCTCAGGAGTGTCCGTGGACGTGGGGTTCGCGGTGGCGACGGCAGCCTCGAGGACCTTGGCTTCCTCTTCACGCCGTTCACGGGCCTTGATCTGCTGCGCGGCAAGGATCAGGAGGGCACCAACCAGAACGAACGGGATCTTTGGCATGTTCGGGAACAGTGCAAGGGTGATGGCCGCCGCACCGGCAATGCTCAGGGCGTTGCGGGACTGGCCGAGTTGCTTGGACGCCGCGGTTCCCAGGTCCTCATCCGTGGACCCACGGGTCACGATGATACCGGTCGCGACCGACATCAACAGGGCTGGAATCTGCGAGGTCAGACCGTCACCGATCGACAGCAAGGAATAAGTCTCCATCGCAGCGCCGAAGTCCATGCCACGCGCGGTCATACCCATCGCGATACCACCGACTAGGTTGATGATCGTGATGACGATACCTGCGATCGCGTCACCCTTCACGAACTTCGAGGCACCATCCATCGCACCGTAGAAGTCCGCTTCCTGGGCAACCTCGGCGCGGCGTCTCTTCGCTTCCACATCGCTAATCAGGCCAGCGTTCAGATCGGCGTCAATCGCCATCTGCTTACCCGGCATCGCGTCCAGCGTGAAGCGGGCACCGACCTCTGCCACACGCCCTGCACCGTTCGTGATGACGATGAACTGGACCACGACCAGGATGAAGAAGATGACCAGACCAATGATGAGAGACCCACCGACCACAAAGTGGCCGAACGCGTCGATGACCTCGCCCGCGTAGCCATCACGCAGCACGAGACGGGTCGAGGCGACGCTGAGTCCCAGTCGGAACAAGGTAAGGACCAGCAGGATTGAGGGGAAGACCGAGAAGTCGAGGGGCTTTTGCACGTACATGGCGGTCAGCAGCGTGACCAGGCCCAGTGCGATGTTGATGACGATCAGGAGGTCGATCACAGCCGCTGGCATTGGAACGACCAGCAGCACTATGATTCCGACTACGCCCAATGGGACACCAAGTTTCATGATGTTTCCCATTTTCATCAGGATTCCTCCTCATCAAGCGTGTACATGTCAGTCGGTACCTCGGTTGGCTTCGGCATCGTATGCACGCCAATCGATTGCGAGCCGCGTTGCTTTAGCAACATGACGAAGGCGAGAACCTGCGCCACGGCCGTAAATAGGGCTTCGGGGACTTCCTGTCCAACTTCACACGCTCCATGCAGTGCGCGCGCCAACGGTACGTCATGGACCATCGGCACGTTCGACTCATCGGCTTTGTCGCGGATCTTTTGAGCAATTAGGCCGCGTCCTTTTGCGATGAGTTTTGGGGCGCCCTCACCAGCGGTGTATTTCAGGGCGACTGCCACATGGGTTGGGTTGACCACAACGACGTCGGCCTCCGAGACTGCCGTGATCATTCGGTTGCGGCTCATGGCCAGTTGGCGGGAGCGCCGTTGGCCCTTGATGTGCGGGTCGCCCTCAGCGTTCTTGTTCTCGTCCTGCACCTCCTTCTTGGACATGCGGGTCTTCTTGCGGTTGGCTCGTGCGACCACCACGATGTCGATCACGGACAGGGCGATGCCTGCGGCGACTGCGGTCCACAGCATTCGATTCACGGATGAGCTGGCTGCGTTCAGGACTGAGCTCAAGGGCAGTCCACCAGCGCTCATGAGGATCGGCATCATCTGTTGGATCACCGAATACAGCACCAGCCCGATAACGGCGGTCTTCAGCACTGCCTTGATGCCCTGCCACAGCGCCTGGAAACTGAACTTCTGCTTTGCGCCCTTGAGCAGATTGAACTGTTTGAAGCTCGGCTTCAACTTCTTGATATTGATGCCGCCCATAATCGTAGAGGCGATAATCGCGGCGATGACCGAGGCAGCGAGCATCGGCGCGATTGCAGGAAGAATCGACCACAGCGATGTGCGTAGCAGTTCTTCGAGCACGGACACGTCCGGGTTCGAGATTGTGATGCGGATCTGCGCCAGCGTGTCCTGCAGCAGTGCAGACACATTCGAAAAGACCGTCGGCATCATCGCAACGCCCGCACCGATCCCAGCCCATGCCGAGAGGTCCTGAGATTTTTGGAGTCCACCTTCCTTGCGCACCTCCTTCATGCGTTTAGGGGTGGCTTTCTCGGTTTTCTCGCCGCTTGTGTCCTGGCTCATCGAATCACCTCCCACATGTAGCTGAGGGAACGATTCGACAGCGCCTCGACGACGCGCGGCAGGGTCAGGTAGACAATCGATACCAGGGACAGTGTCAGGTAGATCTTGAGCGGGAATCCGAGCACGAACACGTTCAGCGCAGGTGCCACACGTGTCAGCAGACCAAGCCCGATGTCAGCAAGGATCACGATGATCAGTAGCGGTCCAGCGATCTGGACTGCGGACATGAACATCGTGGAGAATCCAGACACCAGCGTCTCACTCAATTGGGCAAGGGATATCCCCTGACCCGGAGGGACAAACTCAAACGACCTGAACAGCCCGCCGAGCATGATCTGGTGTGCGTTGGACGCAAAGATCAGCGCGAGCGCCGTCATGTTGAACATGCGGTTGAACTGGGCGCCGTTTGAGTTGTTGAGTGGGTCGAAGCTCGATGCCATGGCGAAGCCACCCATGAGATCGATCAGACCACCGGCGCTCTGCACCGCGGTGAACACGAGCAGCACACAGAAGCCGAGGGCCACCCCGATGAACGCCTGAATTACGAGCGCGCCGATATAGCCACCGGTCGTGTAGTTCACGGTCGACGGCTCCATGCTCGGCAGAACAGCGATGGCAAGCCCGATACCGAGCATCACCTTGACGGTGCCCGGGAACGACCGCTGCGCGAAGGGCGGGGCGATGACCAAGAAGGCGATGATGCGCACGGACACGAGCATCAGCACCTGTAGGCTTGCCAGATCCATGGACAAGGACATGGCTTATCCCGTAAGCAGGCTTGGGATGCGCTCGAACAGCATGTGCGTGAACGCAATCGACTCGCTGATCATCCAGTGTCCTGCCACGAACAGCACGAATGCGACCGCGATGGCCTTGGGCACGAAGCTCAGGGTCACTTCCTGGATCTGAGTGATGGACTGGAAGAACGCGATCACGAAACCCACGGCAAGCGCGGTCAGGAGAATCGGCCCGGCCAGCTTCGCGGCCAGGAGCAGTGCTTGAAGTCCCAGTTCGAGGACGGCTGAGGTATCCATGGCGTGCTACCTGTACGTTCCCACGAGGGATGTCAATATCAGCGCCCAGCCGTCCACGAGGACGAAGAGCAGGATCTTGAACGGCAGCGAGATCATGATCGGTGGGAGCATCATCATACCCATCGACATCAGCGCCGCGGAGATCACGATGTCGATGATGAGGAACGGTAGGAAGATGACGAACCCGATGATGAACGCCGCACGCAACTCCGACAGCAGGAATGCCGGGATCAGGGTCAGCATCGGCACATCCGCCGGAGAGGCCGGGTTGTCCAAACCGCCGGCACGGGTCATGAGCGCGATATCGGATTCGCGGGTCTGCCCGAGCATGAATTCTCGCAACGGCGCCGTGCCCGCCTCAAGTGCGCCGCTGAAGTCCATGTCCCCGCCAAGATACGGCTGGACCGCCGCATCGTTGATCGCGGACAGCACCGGCCCCATGATGAAGATGGAGAGGAACATGGCCAGACCGGCAAGAACCTGATTGGGTGGCACGCCCTGTAGGCCCAGGGCGTTGCGGGTGATCGACAACACCACGAGAATCTTGGTGAAACTCGTCATCATCAACAACAGTGACGGCGCAACCGAGAGCAGCGTGATCGCAAGCAGCACCACGATCGAGCTCGATGGGGTCGTTGCCGCACCATCAATGTCAATCGTGACAACGCCGGGTACCGGCTCCACCGGATCAATCTCCGGGGCAGCCATCGCGTGCGGGGCAAACATGGCCGCCAGCGCAATGATGGCGAGGCTGGCGAGCACAATCAGGCCCACCATGCGCGCACTACGGTACGCACGACCCCCACCAGTGCGCGGCATCAGCGCCCGCTGGCACGAACTAGTCATGAAAAATTACCGCCAGGTATGTGTATCTCTTGTGGTCTTGTTGCCACCAACACGAGCTACCTTCATGGCCGCTTTGGCTTGACGCCAGGTATTGGGAGAAAGGATGGATCCGTCCAACCTTGAAGAAAAAGAAGAACCGGCTGGCTGCGATGCAGCCTTCACCGTGCGCGCAGTGTCCAGGTCCACGATTGAATCGCTATTGTCGACGAGCCCCTCAGTAAGAGTTCGCTCCCCCACTTCCGGCGTGCTCGCCTCTGCGGACGCCACCGCGTCCGTCAATGCGGAGGCGAAACCAGCATCATCAGCTGAGATGGTGCTGGAGGTCGCTTGCTCGTCGCCAAGCAGGACAGCAGCCGCATCGGTGGCCGACTCCCCCGCCCGCAACTCGCGCGAGTGTAGAACCGACACATTCGTGTCGGTCACGCCCAGAACCAACCGCTGACCATCCACGTCAACGACCGTTACCGCGGTACGCCCCACCAGAGCCTGACGGCCAACAACCTGAATCAGCTGCTGATCACCACGCGGACGCGGTGCGAACAAGGTGGAAAACACGCCACCCGCCCGCTTCCGCCGAGGCTTCGCACCAGAAGGACCGGTCAGATTCGCGACAGCGGAACCCGAACCATCCGCGTTGATCTTTTTGCCAAGCCACACGATCAGGCCGACAACCACGATCAACGAGGCGATAGCGCGCAGCACTATCTCCAGTGTGGGAGGCATTATGCAAACGCCTCTGACGCGTCCAGAATCTCAGTGATCCGCAGACCGTAGTCCTCGTCGATCACAACGACCTCGCCGCGCGCCACCAAGTGACCGTTCACCATAAGGTCCGCAGGGGAACCAGCAACCCGGTCAAGCTCGACAATCGCGCCAGGAGTCAGATCGAGGATCTGGCGGACGGGAAGCTTCGCGCGACCGATCTCGGCGGTCAACGTCATCTCCACGTCATACAGCAGACGCATGTTTCCCACATTCGCAACCGACTCGCGTACCGGAGTCGCGGCTTCCGTGAACTGGCTGATCGACGCTGGTTTGGCCTGCGTCGCACCATCATTCAGCGAATCGAAATCGTTGCCCACGGAACCACCCTCACGGATCTGAATACCAAACCAGCCACGAACATGTGGGCCAGCGCGAAGAACAAAGAACGAAGTCTCCCCCTCGCGGAACTGTGCAAGCTCCGGAGTGAAATCAACCGTGACGGCCTCACCAAGAGCACCGGAGACCTGCTCGAGGGCAGTGCGCAACGCAACCTCGGGCTCAAAACCAAGGCCCGCTTTCGCGAGTGGCGCAACCACCACGTCGTCAACGATCAGCATCAGGTTGATCTCGTTCGCTCCAACACGACGCATCGTCGAGTGGTATTCAACGTCGAAGTTGAACTCAGCAGGCGGGTTCGGAACAAAGTTCACCTCAAGTGGAACGTCGCTCGGAAGCAACTTCGCCAGTTCCGTTGCGACCGCCTGAAAATCTGCCAGTGTGCTCGCGTTCACGAGGCCACCTCTCCCTCTGTATCTACTACCTTGCATGCGAGCTGACGGCCCGAGTTACCTGGAACGCCGTGGCCGACAATCAGATTGTCAACCTTCAAATCAAGCGGACGAGAAACCGCATGGCTCAGGCGAATGACCTGACCGATCTCAAGCGTTGTGATGTCCATGGGAGACACGGTCAATGGCTTGAACTGCACCGACATCTCGACTGGAACCGAACTCATCGAACGCTTCAGCCGCTCGTGCGCGATCCGCTCCTCCTGCAGCTCCGCGGCGGACTTGGCATCATCGCCTTCCCGCTTGTTCAGCGGGCTCACCAGAATCTCCGCAGGAATCATGATCGAGGCACGGTTCTTGTGCCCACGAATCGTCACATCAAACTGCGCGACGATCACGGCTTCCTTGGCTGGGGCAAGTTGAATGAACTGCGGGCTGTACTCGATCGAACGCACCGCCGGGCTCATGTCCAATACGGATGTAAAGGCATAGCCCAAGTCCTGCATCGACGCCTGCAACAGGTTCGTCACCAGTGCATACTCGATCTCAGTCAGTTCGCGAGGGTTCTCACTGCGCTCCAGCCCCGGGCCACCAAGCAGGTAGTCAATCCACAAAAGGGTGGTATCCGATGGCATTTGCAAAACCGACTGGGCCCGACCCTCGTTCAACGACAGCAAAGCCATCGTCGTGTGCTGCGGTAGCGGGTTGATGTAGTCGTCGTACGACATCATCTCGAGCTTGTCCAGCACAATCGTCGAGACCACGCGCAGCCGCGAGGTCAACTGCATGGACCATTGCCGGGCAAAGGTCTCAAATGCCATCTCAAACATTCGCGCGTGTTCACGCGCCAGCGTCATAGGACGCCGAAAATCGTATGTCTCGAACTCTGGTGGATCGCTGTCGCGCCCTTTCGAGTGACGAGTCCTCTGTAATGTGCTCACGTTCATCTGTTCGGCCACGGGGCCACGAGCATGAGAATTTGCGGTGAGGGTTATTTGGTTGCGGCGGCGACCCTACTCCGGCCGCCCACCTACGTGACGGGCTCTGGGGGTACAGCCGGTTCGTCGTCACGCCAACATCACGGGGCTACTGCGCCACGTAATCCGTCAACCACACGTCGAGGACCTCGCCCTCGTAGAGCACGTCGAGTTGATCCTTCAACTGGTTCTTCAGTTCCTCACGGGCCACTGGGTCAAGCACCTCGGACATCTTCCGACCGGAGTACTGCGCAATCGTGCGGTCCAGAATCATCGCCGGTTCAACCTCTTCAGCCTCAGTGGTGAGTTGAACCGCGAACCCAAGGCGCAGGTAATGACCGTCCGCAAGGTTAATGTTCATCGACTCCACGGTCTGCACTGCCCCGGCGACAGGCTCAGGTTCAACTTGTTCGCCCGCCTCGCCATTCAGCCCTGGTCGGATGAAGAACCAGAACACGACCGCTCCAGCGACAATGACAGTCGCCACAACGATCAGGGTGATCATCAGCCCTTTGCCCTTCTTCTTCTCCGGCTCAGGAGCAGGCTCAGGGGCCTTACTGCGGTCACGAGGAGTAATCTTCGACGGCTGCGGGACGGTAGGCCGCGGCGTCGATACGACGCGTTGTTCGATTGGCATCTGCTTGGTCCTTATCAGTTTCCTTGGCTACGGTCAGCTCACGTGTGGTTGGGCTTACCGCGCTAATCCTTGGTGGCTAATCCTTGGTGCCAGACGCTGGAGCATCCGAGTTGTCGCCCACAGAGTCATTGGCGAGCGAGGCCATATGTTCTTCGATAATGCGTGGGATCAACTCGCGGACCCGCTCCGGTTCGGTGGACATCACAACGATGTCAACTCGTCTGTTGGCGCGCAGCCCTTCCGCTGTGTCATTTGGCAGAAGCGGGCGGGCGTCGCCGTAGCCGACCGCCTTAATCCTGACGGGATCAAGCTTCCCTTGCTCAACAAAACGGCGCAGCACCTGGGTCGCACGATCCGAAGACAACTCCCAGTTCGATCGATATTGGGTCGAGGGCAGCGAGTTAGCGTGCCCGTCAATCGACAGTTCGTTATCGATCTTCTTGAGCGTGGGGGTCAACGCATCAATCACTGCGCGGGAATCCGGGGTGAGTTCCGCAGTGTCCGCCACGAAGAACAACTCATTCGAGATCAGGCCGACAACAAGTCCGCGTTCGTCGATCTTGTAGGAGACCAGACCTTCAAGGCCCTTCTCCGCCAAACTCTCGTCCAATTCCTGGGCTAGGTCACTCAGAGAACGGTACTCGCGGCGAGCCGCCTCAAGGTCCTTGGGGTCGATCGAGTCATCGGCCTGGACATCCGAGGTTCCATCATGCGGCTTGTCGGAGTCGTCGCGCAGAACCTGAGCGATCTCCGTCAGGTCCGTGGGACCGATGAGCGGCACCACGGCACCGTTCTCCACCAAGATGGTCGAACCGCTGTCCAGAACAGACGTGTGCGAGCCACCGAACCCGACGCTCAAAGACTGTGCAAGAGCATCAAACTTTGCCTGATCCACCTGCGAGATAGCGTAGAGAACGATGAACAGACCAACCAGAACGGTGAGCATGTCCGCATAGGACACCAGCCACCGCTCTGCATCCGCATGCTCCTCCGGCTCCTCATGCTTCTTCCTACGCTTCTTGGCACTCATGCTGCCGCACTCTCAGACGGTTCCTTGCCCGGCATCGAGGTATCCGGGATCAGGGAACGCAAACGCTCGGAAACCGCACGCGGGTTGGCGCCAGACTGCACGGCCAGCAGGCCCTCCGTGACGATCTCCATCTGTTCGCACTCAAGCGCCGACAGACGCTTCAGGCGGTTGCCGATCGGAAGCCACATCACGTTGGCGGAGGCGATACCCCAGAAGGTCGCCAAGAACGCTGCCGCGATCATGTGGCCAAGCTCTGCAGGTTCAGCCAAATTCTCAAGCACGTGCACGAGGGAGACAACCGTTCCGACAATACCGATCGTTGGAGCGTACCCACCCATGTCGTCGTAGAACTTAGAGGCGATCTTGTCCTCGGTGCGCTTGGCCGCGACCTGATCCTCAAGGAGTTCACGCAGGTCGTCCGGGTCGGTGCCGTCGATTGCTGCCCGAAGTCCACCACGCAGGAACTCATCATCGATTTCCTTCGCCGCGTCTTCCAGTGCCAGGAGGCCTTCACGACGTGCCTGTTCTGCAAGCCCCACGATCGTGTCCACCGCCGCGGCCGGGTTACCGGGCTTGCGGGTGAACACCTTTGGGAGTGACTTCAGCGCATGGATGCAGTCGCGCAGGGTGCCGCCCATGAGGGTCACGCCGAAGGTACCCACGAACACCAGGATCATTGGCGGTGGGAGGAAGATTGATGATACGGAGGCACCTTCGAGGAAGATTGCCAGCAGGATCGCACCGACAGCAATTATGAGGCCAAGGAATGACGCCGGATCCATTAGTTACTCTCCTCTGTTTCCTTAGCTACCAAGGACAGTGTGCCGCGAGTTAATGCCTGCTCCGCCTCAGTCTCAAGTTGAGCTGAGTGGGCGCGCGCGATGACCTCCGCGCGTTGCTGGGCAATAAGTTCAATAACTTCGACCATGGACTCGCGCACGATGTATTTCGTGCCGTCCACCAGAGTCAGGATGGTGTCAGGAGCGCTATCAATGCGCTGGATAAGGTCCGGGTTTACGGCGAACCTCTCCTTGTTCAGCTTACTAACGACAATCATGTGTCTCCATCCTTGGCCTAACTACGCGGCTCATCCGTGAGCCTTGCGTACTACTCATCGGCATGGGGTGCGCACACGTGAGGGGATTTTTTGTGTTCCGGATAGCATTCCGTGCCTTTTGTTCGCCCACTGCGGATCACTTTCGTGCCGTCTTAGCTCTGCCCTCTGTCCGCTGTTCTCCCATCTCTCCCCTCCCCCCAGCCAGCCGAGGGACTGTTTTCGTTCCGGGGGCCTGTACTTTATGCACCCACCCGGACCCTTTTGTGCCCTTCGAGTCCTGCGTGAGGCTTGAGTGTGGGAGGTTTAGGCCGCAGACACCTTCTCAAACTGGTAGCCACGCTGATGTAGCAGCCTGCGGATTTTCGACGAGTCGGAAACTCCGCTTTTAGTTCAGTGTTCCTGTCGCTGGTTTGGCGGACGTCTGGGGATTTGTTGTTTTCACAGCCACCACTGCATCTGTTTTCCCCAGATTCTGGACACCTCCCTGTAGATAGAGAACCATCGGTCGGGTTGCTCCGCTGCACAGTGGGCATATGACGCAGACACGACACGAAGAGACTGTTCAGAAAAACCTTGCAGCGCTACCGCGTACCTACACCACGACAACTGTGTCAGCTAGGAAACGCAAGCGCGCGGTCAAAGAAGGAAACTTGAAAATTGTGCTGCCCGGGCGTTACGTCATGACAA
This sequence comes from Timonella sp., assembly GCA_031979385.1. Classification (GTDB taxonomy): domain Bacteria; phylum Actinomycetota; class Actinomycetes; order Actinomycetales; family Cellulomonadaceae; genus Timonella. Next base: position 59,986 of record DALZEF010000014.1, read on the forward strand.
GTGCCCTTCCGTCCGAGAAAGATGATTTTCACGTCAGGGTAGCGGCATTTCGCGCTCTCAAGCTCTCCGCAGGTCTGTCAAAGATCCAGCCAGAAGAGGTGGTGAGCCACCATAGTGCAGGCATACTCTGGGACCTCCCTGCAATGGGTGCGGATATACGGGTACATGTCATCCGACCGCTCCTTGGCAGAGCACGACGCAGCTCATTTGCTCTGCATCGGCAACACATTGACCCTAACCAAATCCTGAAGGTAGATGGACTGCTTGTCACGAGCCTCGAACAAACTGCACTTGACCTTGCGGTTTGCCTCCCAAGACATCAGGGGCTGGCAATCATAGATAGTGCTCGCCGGAAGGGTGCTAGTAAACACGATCTCCTGGACTTGGCCCGGAAACGAGTGGGTAATGGACGTGTCAAGGTTCAGCAGCTCATCGAACTGAGCGTCGATAATGCTGAGTCACCGTACGAAAGCGTTATCCGGTATTGGCTACTTCAAGCCGGAGTGTCCAAAGTGGTCACGCAGTTGCGGATTATGACTGATCTTGGGGAGTTCCGCGTCGATAACGCTATCCCTGAGATTAGGCTGATCATCGAATTTGATGGCAAAGAAAAGTACCGGGAACAACATGACGTCAAGAGGGAAAAACGTCGTCAAGACGCTCTTCGTACGGCTGGTTGGGAAGTCAGACACTACATGTATGAGGAGTTGTCCAACCCAGAACGGCTCATCACTCACTTCCGCAGGCTGCTACATCAGCGTGGCTACCAGTTTGAGAAGGTGTCTGCGGCCTAAACCTCCCACACTCAAGCCTCACGCAGGACTCGAAGGGCACAAAAGGGTCCGGGTGGGTGCATAAAGTACAGGCCCCGGAACGAAAACAGCCCCTCGGTGCAGGAGAATACAACTAACCCACCGAGCAGGAACACAGGTTCACCGGTGAGAGAAAAGCTCAGGCGGGTTACTTCCCAAAGTTTGGGAGGCAACCCGCCTGAGCGTCGAGGAAGAGCTAGGGGTCAGCGCTTCAGGTTCACGAGTTCCTGGAGCAGTTCGTCCGACGTGGTGATGACGCGGGAGTTCGCCTGGAAACCACGCTGGGCGATGATCAGGTTGGTGAACTCTGCGGACAGGTCAACGTTCGACATTTCGAGTGCACCACCGACGAGCGATCCACGGCCACCGTCTGCGGCGACACCAATCTCCGGGTCACCGGAGTTCACGGATACGCCGTAAAGGTTTCCACCCTGCTTCTCCAGACCATTCGGGTTGGCGAAGGTGGCAAGGGAGATACGTCCGATTGCCTCCTTCATGCCGTTGGAGAAGGATCCGATGATCGTTCCATCTGCACCTATCTGGAAGGACTGGAGGGCACCAGCCTGCTGGCCGTCACGAGACGCAACCTGGAGAGTGGTGAGGTTCGCGTATCCGGTGGTCGTGCCGAGGTCGATCGCAATGCCACCCAGGGTGTGCGTGGTTCCGCCGGTTGGCTGTCCGTTAGCGTCAAAGCTCATAGCGGTTGGCCCGAAGGAGTTACCGTTGGGGTCGCTTCCCGATACGTTCCAGGTCATTGCTCCAGCCCCCGGAGCGGTGACCTTCTCGAAGGTCAGGGTGACGATACGGGAGTTTCCGAGCGTGTCGTAGACCTCGATGTCACGGTTGAGGGTGGTGCCTGCCGCGGCGTCGGATGGCAGGTTTCCGTCAAAGGTGACGCTGGTGGTCTGCGCAGAGCCGTTCAGAGTGGACATGGGCAGTTGCAGCGGGGAGAGGATGCCGTTGGGGTCAACAACGCCGTTTTGTGCGGCCCATCCCATCACGAATGCACCTTCCGGGGTAACCAGGTTTCCGTTGGCGTCGAAGTCGAATGCACCGGCGCGGGTGTAGAACTGCTGGTTTCCCTTCTGCACGACAAAGAATCCGTCGCCGGAGATCATGACGTCGGTGGAACGGTTGGTGACCTGTGCTGCACCCTGGGAGAAGTTGGTGGTGATACCTGCGACCTGTACACCAAGACCGACCTGGGCTGGGTTGGTTCCACCGACGTTGCCCTGTGGCGCACCGGAGTTCTGCAGAATCTGGGACAGTGTGTCCTTGAACTGCGTCTGGGAGGACTTGAATCCCGTGGTGTTGACGTTTGCGATGTTGTTACCGGTGACGTCAAGCATGGTCTGGTGGGAGCGGAGACCGGAGATACCCGTGAATAGTGAACGTAGCATGTCAGTTTTCCCTTATTGTTCGGGGCCGGCTGGCGGCCAAAGTGATGGTGATGTGCGGGGCGGCGCTGTTAGGCACCGATCCCTGCCTCGGTTGTGGGCGTCGCATCGGTTTCCTCGGACGCGGCTGCGCCTGATCCACTGTCTGCATCACCACTGTCTGGCGTTGTCTCGTCGCTGTCAGTTCCATCGTTGTCTACCGGTGGGACGTAGCCTTCCGTGGCTACGTGCGCAACTGCATCGAGCGGGATTTCCTTATCCCCGATGATGACTGTCGGTACTTCGCCAGCGTAGGCTACCGCGTCAACAATTCCTGTCACTATCGTGTTGTCCTCACCCAGGTAGCTGACCTGCTTTCCGATGAGGTCAGCAGCCGCACTGCGCATGTGGAGCGCAAAGCTCTCGGTCTGGGTGGTGGTCAGTTTGGTGAGCTGTTCCATGGAGGCCAACTGGGCGGTCTGCGCCATCATCTCGTTGGTGTTCATGGGGTTGCTTGGGTCTTGGTACTTGAGTTGCGCCACCAGCAGGGTCATGAAGGTTTCAGAGTCCAGATCCTGTTTGGGGTTGCGAACGCCTGCCGAGCCCGTGTACATGCTGGGTTGGCTTTGCTGTGCGGCATTTACTGCGCCGACGTCAACGCTCATGTGTTTCTCCTTGTATTACGGGCGGGTCAGGCCATGATGTCGACGCCGTGGGCATCTGGGTGGCGAGTGTCTTGGGATGGTGTGGCATCGTTTTCGATGAACTGGGCATTTCCAGCGCCGACCTGCGCCGCACTGGGGCTGGCGGTTCCGCGGGCGAATCCGCCTGGACCGAACTGGTCGCGGGCGTCGGATCGTTCGGAACCGACATCGAGTTGTGCGTTCATTCCGGTGGATTGGAGGTCGCGCTTGAGGTCGTTCAGGATGGCTCGCAGCGACTCGCGGGCTCCGTCGGTTGCTCCGATGAGTTCTACCCGGATGCCTTCATGTCCGATGTGCGCACGTACGGTGACGGGCCCGAGGTTCTCGGGGGTCACGTTGACGGTGAACGTGTGTTCTCCTGCGCCAGCCTGGGTAAGGCGTCCGATGGGGCCACGTACCTGTTCGAGCATTCCAGCCGGGGTGCTGGCCGGCGGTGCCGAGGCAACAGAGGCGGGCTCACTCACCGGTGTGCTCTGGGCTATGACCGGAGCTGTTGAGACGACCGGAGTGGTCGGCACTGGCTGCGGGGCGCTTTGGGCTGCTGCTGGCTGGGATGGAGTGGATTCGCCATCCGCAGCGCTCGTTGTGACAACGGGTGTGGTCGGCTCAGGTGCTGCCTGCTGTGTGACGGTGATGCGTGGTCCAGAGTTCTCCTGCACAGGTTGTGGGGCCGCTGGTGGTGTTCCCTGCTGCGGGTTCGCTGGTTGCTGCTGGGTTGGAGCGCTCTCACGCGCTGTGTTGTCTTGCGCGCGGGGTGTTGGAGCGACGGTCTGCGATCCGTCTTCCGTTGTTTCAACGGGAACATCCTGTGGGACGACCTGCGGCGTGGCAGTGTCCCCGCCGAGTTCCGCGGGAACATCGGTGGTCGCGCTGTCCTGAGCCGGAATGTCCTGCGGGGCGGCCTGGTCCACAACGGGTGCCTGGTCGTTGAGATTTTCTGTCGCCTCCTGCGAGATGATCAGTTCGAAGGCGATCTGCGACTGATCCACTGGCGCCTGTGGTTCCGGTGGAACCACAGTGTCAGTGCTGCTTGCCGACGAGTCCCCGGTTTCCGTGGAGCCTTCCTGGGAGGTCTGCTGTTGGGTTTGTTCACCGATTTCTTGGGCGACTTTGGCGTCGAAGTCTGCCGCACGTTCGGATGATCCTGCCGTGCGGCTGTTCGACGGCGTTGCTGGCCCGGAAGATGTTTGCGCTGGCGCGCCCAGTGTCATCGTTGGCAGGCTCATGCTCCCACTCCCGACTGTGTGAGTAGGTTCGCGAGGTCAAATGATGTGCGCGATGACACGTTCATGCCCAAAAGATCGGCCGCTGAGGTCTGTCCTTGAGCCAAGTAGGCGGAAGAAGTTTGCGAGACTGCCGGCGCGTTGTTGGAGTCCAGTACGCGACGGATGGAGGTCGGTGTCTCGTAGACGTCGCGGATGCGGACGTGGTCGCCGGGCTTGGGGGCGTCAATCATCTTGTTGTCACCGAGGTAGAACCCGATGTGCTTTCCATTCTTGAACACCACGAGGTCACCTGGTTTGGCTTCAGCGAGGGAGTTCACCTTGGTGCCCTCGAGCATCTGTTGGCGCGCGACGCGGGGCATCTCGATACCGAACTGGCCAAGCACGTTCTTAACGAATCCTGAGCAGTCCACGCCGTTCTTGGTGTTTCCGCCCCACTTGTATGGCACGCCGATCCATTCCTTGGCCTTGGCGATCACCTGCGCAGCGGTTGGACCGTTCGCGCTGCTCGTACCACCGACTGCGGTGGTCGTCTCGCTTGGGGTGACGCCAAGGTTTTCGGCGATGGCCTGGTTGAGTGTGCTCGTGTCGATTCCGGCGGAGGCGAGTGACTGGCTGAGAGCGGAGGTGAAGGTTGATGCGCTGGTCGAACCGGTCGAGGTGGCTGAGGTCGTTCCGCCTTGGCTCTGATAGTCCGTGCTTCCGGGCACGGCAACGATTCCCTGCCCCATTATTCCGCCGCTTGTCGTGAAGGCGGCATTGTTAAGCGCCGCCATGCGGCTTTCGATGTCCCCAATGCGGGCAACGACTGCGTCAATCGACATCCGAGTCTCCCATGTCCTGGCGCTTGATGTTCTGTGCTATCTCGTCAAGAACGATTGCTTCAGCCCGCAGTTCCTCTGCGTTGACTGCTTCCTTGAACTTCTCCTCAAGTTTTTCCAGTGGCCGTGACTCCTTGCGGGCTGCGGTCCACTGTGAATGCGCTTCGGTGGTCTCGCGGGCGGCAACCTCTGCGAGGGTCATCGCTTCGAGCATCATCGAGCGGCGGGCTGCCTGAGCAGCGATCGACGAGCGCCACAGGTTTTCGTCGTAGTCCCCGCCCAGAGAAGAGCCCATGAGTTCTTCTTGGGCACGCTGTGCTTTCTGATGTGCCCGCAGTTCACGGCGCTGCGCCAGGGCGAGTTCGTTGGCGGCCTCATCTTCGCGCATTTTGCGAAGGCGTAGGAGCCGGGCCAATGGGTATTGTCTACTCATGTGTCGTTCCCATCGGCCTGCGCTTCAAGTTGTTGAACCAATTGACGAAGTTTCGCCCACGATTGTTCAGCGGTGGATTCTTCGTCGACAGATTGCGTGAGGAACGCTTTAATCTCGTCTTCGCAGGCCACTGCAGCGTCGACGAGTTTGTTGGTGCCAGGGACATAGGCGCCGACGTCAATAAGGTCTTGCACCGCAGCGCGTGCGGCCATGTGAGTGCGTAGCACCGCGGCATCGCTCTTCTGTTGCGGCGTGGTGACCTTGGTTGCGACGCGGGAGATCGATCCAAGGGCATCGATAGACGGATAGTGGTTGGCGACCGCGAGTTTGCGGTCAAGGACCACGTGTCCATCGAGAATCGATCGTGCGGAGTCGGCGATGGGTTCGTTGTGGTCGTCTCCGTCGACCAGAACCGTGTAGATACCGGTGACGGAGCCGTGCGAGCCTGCTCCGGCTCGTTCAAGCAGATCAGCGAGAACGGAGAAGGTTGATGGTGGATAGCCGCGGGTCGCCGGCGGTTCGCCAACGGACAGGCCGATCTCACGCTGGGCCATCGCGACTCGAGTCAGCGAGTCCATCATGAGCACCACGTCTTGGCCTTGATCACGCAGCTGCTGGGCAATCGCGGTTGCAAGGAACGCGGCGCGCAGACGCGCGAGTGCGGGCTGATCGGAGGTCGCAATCACCACGACTGAGCGAGCGAGACCTTCCGGCCCCAGGTCGTCCTCAAGGAACTCTCTCACTTCACGGCCACGCTCACCGACAAGGGCAATCACGGAGACGGTGGCTTCCGTTCCACGCGCGATCATGGACAACAGGGTCGACTTGCCAACACCGGACCCCGCGAACAGACCGATACGTTGGCCACGCCCAATCGAGGTGAGGGTGTCGAGCGTACGGACACCGACCGACAGCGGGGTGTCGACACGCTGGCGGTTCAGGGGGTGTGGCACGCCCTGTTCCAGGGGAGCCATTCTCACATTCGTAAGCGGCCCCTTGCCGTCGAGTGGCCTGCCCGTGCCGTCGAGTACCCGGCCCAAGAGACCAGGACCTGACGGAACCTGCTGGGGTCCCCCCGTTGACACGACTTCTGCCCCAGGGCTCACGCTCGTGAGTGGGCTGAGCGGCATGCAGCGCGAGACTGAGCCGTCCACAGCCACAACCTCGATGAGCCCACCGTGATCGTTCCCACGCGGGTCTTTGATCTCCAGCACGTCGCCGACGGCGCTACCCAAGCCGGCGACGTCTATGGACAGGCCAACTGCACGGCGTACCCGTCCGGTGCGTTGCGGTGCCATCGCCTTCTTAACGCTGCCCCACATCTGACCAGTTGCTACGCCGTGGGATCGGATCAGGGTGTCTGCGGATGTCATGGCGCACCCACGTCCGAACGGCGCGCGCTCAGCGGAGTGGCCCCACGTTCCAACGCCATCGCGTGTAGTTCCTCAGAGAGCGCCTCCCGCGCACGATCAAATGCGGTATGCAGCCGAGCGTCGAGGAAACCGTCCTCAAACTCAGAGATCGCATCGCCCCGAGCGAGAGACGCATCCGAGATGATCTCCACGCAGTCGCACCGTCCGCCGAACGCGTTCACCACGGCATCCCAGTGGGCACGTACGAGTTCCGAGTCTTCTGGGGACATGCGGATAGCAGTGATCACCACGTCGTTCGGCACGTTCATGGCGCGCACCAGCGCGGCATGAGCGCCCACGGATAGACCGGATACCTCAGCCGACGGCAATCCAAGGTCAACCCCAACCACACTGGACGCGAGGTCCAACGCAAGGGAGTAGAGCAACGCGCGGGAATCGTCGAGAAGCGGAAGAACACGCTCGTCAGCAGCGACAACCGCAGCGGCAAGAGCTTGGCTGTGCCGGTTGATCGCCTGAGTGTTCCGGTGCGCCTGGTCCTGTGATTCCTGCTGCAAGCGGGCCTTGAGTTCCTCAACCTCGGCAGCCGCGGCACGAGCACCCGCCGCATAGCCGGCCGAGTACCCCAGAGCGCGTGCCTCTTGACGTGCGGATTCAACCCGTTCGTCGGAGATGACTTTCAAAGGTGCGGCTGCAAAGCCGCCCGGGATCTCCCGGTAGCCGGGGTCAGGAGACGTACTCATCTTCCGCATCCCTACGGATTGTGATCTGACCTGATTCCTCAAGGCGGCGGATAACCTGAACGATGCCTGCGCGGGCCTCTTCCACCTGCGACATACGAACAGCGCCAAGGAGGTTGATCTCCTCAAGCAGGTTCTCGCGAGCACGTTCGGACATGTTGCGCAGCACGGCGCTACGCTCGGCCTCGCCGGCGCCCTTGAGTGCAAGAGACAGCGTTGCCGTTTCCACGCCACGCAGCACGAGTTGCAGTGCGCGGTCCTCGAGCAGCGTGATGTCCGCGAACACGAACATGCGGGAACGAACCTCGTCTGCCAGGTCCTCGTCGCGGGTGGTCAGACCCTCGAGAATCATCTTCTCTAGGCCTGGGTCCGCACGGTTGATGATCTCGACCAGCGGGTCCACACCACCAATAGCCGAGGTCTCACGTGGGGTGAGAACCGTGGTGGCCTTGCGGTTCAGGGAGTCGGCGACGATTGAAACGACATCCGGCGCGGCTCGCTCCATCAGGGCAATGCGGTGTGCGACCTCCCCCTGCATCTCAGGGTCGAGGCCACCCATGATCGCTGATGCGTGTTCCGGCCGAAGGTACACGAGCACAAGAGCCATGGTCTGTGGGTGTTCACCGCTCAGCAGCGCGAGCACCTGGCGGGCGTCTGCCTGTTGCAGGAACTCAAACGGCTGGCCAGCCATCGAGGACTGCAAGCGGTCGAGCATCTCCTCTGCGCGGTCACCGCCAACGGATGCCTCAAGCAGTTGCTGAGCGAAACCAACACCGCCGTTTGGCACGTGGCTGACTCCCCCAAGCGTAAGCTGGTGGAATTCCTGGATCACCTGGTCCGCGGTGTCGCGGTCCACGCGCTCCATTCGAATAATCTCGGCGGTCAGTTCCTCGATCTCGTTCTCTTCAAAACGAGACAGGATGTTTGCGGCACGTTCCCGGCCGAGCTGCATCAATACGAGCGCGGCCTTCTGAGTCCCGTTAAGGCTGATTGCCGTGGCCATTACCTGCCCCCTACATCCATGAGTTCACGCAAGTAGTCCGCGACCTGCTCTGGATCCTCGTCCGCGAGAGAGACGACATCCTGACGCTTCTTCTCAGCGGCGACAGCACCAGCATCTGGAGCCGTTGGCAACTCTGGGATCACAGGGAAGTCGATCTGCGCGAGTGCCTCTGCCGCTGCCAGTTCGTTGTCCTGCTGCGACATGAGGCTGAGTTCGCCAAGGTCGAGTGGGGTGACCTCGTCCGCTGCCGGTTCCTCAACGCGACGGCGACGTCCAGCGACGATTGCCAGAACGATGACCGCGAGGAGTGCGGCACCCGCGATGATCGCGTTACGAATCAGTTCGCGCTGTGCGGCAGCGGCTTCGAGTTCTTGAGCCTGCGCCAACGCCACCTGGGCTGCTTCTGCGGAGGACTTGTCAAACATGATGCGGCTGACGTTGACCGTGTCGCCACGCTCCTCGTCGACACCTGCGGCAGTCGCGATCGCGGCCTGTAGGTCCGCCATGTTCATAGCTCCTGCGGCTTCTTGGTCAACTGCTACCGAGATAGCTTGGCGGCGCAGCGTGCCTGGAGCGATTTGAACGTGTTCGGTCACCTTGTCCACGGCGTTTGCGCGCTCTTCGGTGGTGTTGGTGTAGTTTCCGGTTCCGCCCTCTTCGCCTTCGGGAACGGCAATGTTGTCGGGGCCGAGCACACCTGTTGCGTTGTTGCCGGTGCCCTCGTACTCTTCGTTGGTGATCCGCTCGGTCAGCGGTCTGGCGTTCTCGTTGGAGTTGAACGTCTCGGATGTGCGTTCGGTGTTTGAGTAGTCGAGTTCCGCAGTGACGGTAACTACTGAATTTCCGACGCCCACGATCCGGTCAAGCATTGCCTGCACGTTTTGTTGAATCCGGGATTCGTATTCCACGGTGCGCTTGTTCGCTGCGACTGAGCCTGCGCCGTCAACGTTGGACAGTACGTTTCCTGCTGCGTCGATCACTGCGACGTTGTTCAGTGGCATGCGTTCGATGGACGCGGACACGAGGTGAGCGATCGCCTGGACTTGGTCATCGCTCAGGGTGGTGCCTGTGCGGGTCTTCACGAAAACCGAGGCCGAGGCGTCGGCACGCTCGGACACGAACACCGTGTCAGCGGGTAGAGCGAGTTGAACCGAGGCGGTTTCCACACCGTCCATCGCGTTGATGGTCTTGGCGAGTTCGCCCTCGAGCGCACGCTTGTACGTGACGTCCTGTTGGAACTCCGAGGTGCTCATGCCCATGTTGTCAAAGAGTTGGTAACCGCCCTCAGACGTTGGCGAGATACCGGAGGAAGCCACGTTCAAACGCAGTTTGTATACCTGGTCAGCCGGAACCATGATGGTGCCGCCACCGTTGGCTAGGTCGTACTTGACACCTTGGGAGTCGAGTTGCTCCGTGATCGCTGCCGCGTCTGAGGGAGCGAGGTCGGTGTAGAGCGGACGCATCTGAGGCTGGGAGATCCAACTCACGAGTGCGATGATCGCTACTGCGATGATGCCCAGACCGATCAGCGCGAGGGTGCGCTGAGCAACCGTGAACTCTCGGATGGCCGCGATCAGTTTGCTGAACGCGGTGGTGATTTGCTGTGGCATCAGACCTGCATCCTCATGATCTCGTTGAATGCGTCAACGGCCTTGTTCCGGATCGCTGTGGTGAGTTCAAGGGTCACCGCGGATTCGGTTGCCGCGATCGTGTAGTCGTGAATGTCATCGAGGTCGCCGGTCACCGCCTTGATCGCGAGATCCGCGGATACTTCCTGCTTCTGCTGGATGTTGTTCACTGCGCCGGTGAGGGTCGCCGCGAACGTGCTCTCTGTTGCTGCCGCGGCTGCGGTTGCCTGGACCGGCAGGTAGCCTGTCGCGTTTGCCTGGCTGGCCAGCGTCGGGTTGATGCCGCCGAGCAGGTCAGTCATGGACGAACCGATTGCTTCGATACCTGAGATGCTCATCAACTGCGTCCAATCGTGAGTGCCTGCTCGTAGGTGGAGCGGGCACGCTCCACCACTGCGGCGTTTGCCTGATAGGCACGCTGCGCCATGATGAGTTGTGTCATCTGCGAAGACATGTCAATTTCGGGGTAGCGGACGTAGCCGTCCTCGTTGGCCATGGGGTGGTCTGGTTCGTAGACAACGCGGCCTTCGGCCGTTCCGAGTTCGACGCCGGCAACGCGGGTTCCCTCGGTCTGGGTGGGGTATCCCGCAGCGGTTGCGATGACGTATTTGGCGCGGAAGGCTTCCTCGTCCATCGGGCGGACAGTGTTCAGGTTCGACAGGTTGTCAGAGACCGCGTCAATCCATTTGCGGTTGACGGTCATTCCGGTCGAGGCGATTCCAAGAGCGTCGAAAGTCATCAGCTGGTCCTCATCGCGGTGCGAAGGTTGGAGAACGTGCCATCGATCGCACGGGTGGCCACCTGGTAGCGCAGCACGGTGTCGATGTTCAACAGGGTTTCAGTGTCGAGGTTGACGTTGTTTCCATCGAGCCGGGTTGGTTCGAGTGACAACTTCTGGGTGGCTTGTACGGCTCCGTTGCCTCGCTCGACCTGCCGAGCAAGTTCGTCCTCGAATTGGACGCGTGTTGCTTGGAAGTTCGGTGTGTTGATGTTCGCTATGTTGTTCGCGATGACGCGCTGGCGTAGCGCGAGGCTGTCTGCGGCGCTGTTGAGCGCAACGTAGGTCACTGAATCGAACACTGGTGCCCCTGAGTGGTTCGGTGGAGGCGGCCGATCCTTGGCCTACATTTGTGAGCAATCCTTTGCTGCATCATGCTCATCGGCGCTGTCCATAACCCCATAAGGGTTTTTAGGGGACTGCTCCCCATAATAATTTCAACCCTGAAATAAAGGTGCTGGTCGTCTCTGATGTTTCACCCGAAAAATTTGTATACCAGCAGAGTTCAGATTGGCGACGACTCGGGCAGTTTTCGGCGCAGGGCACGTTCCAGCCCGCCCACGCACCGCCCGATGGGCCAAAAACGTTCGGGGTGCCCACACTTTCTGTACCCACCCGGACCCCTTTTATGCCCTCCGAGTCAATGGGGCAAAGGTGCTCCGGGTGCACACACTTTATTCAGCCACCCGGAACGTTTTCAGCCCATCGAGTTTTAGGGCCCGCTCGTGTGCTGCTGTCTAGTGGCTACCGATGATACGAGGGGCTGGGTCAGCCGCTGGTGTCGAGGTAGACAGGGGCATCTGCCATACGAGTACTTGAGGCAGAGACTATTCCCAAGTGACTACGGATCTCCGCTTGAACCGCACGGACACGTGCCGCGAGGGAGTCCTGACGGTCAAGAAGCGCACCGGTACGTTCCGCGTACTCCTGCGGAAGCTGTCCCAATCTCGCAATATCCGCAGAGGCAAATGCGTCCTCAGCGGTTAACTGCTCAATGCTTGAGGGCACATCAGTGCCTTCCTCGTCCTGCTCTGCAGACGTGAACATGTCATTAAGGGCACGCTCCACGAGATCCAGTGAGTTCTCAAGTTCGTCGAGATATTCGCTCCACGTGCGAGCCGAGGAAATGGCCACTACGCCACACCTAAATCGCCAAGGCCGCCGCTGGAACTACCTACTGGTTTAGGAGCAGATTCCTGAGCGAGCGACGCCGCGGCCTCGTGCCACGCCATACGCAGCGGATCGATGATCCCGCGGCACTCTTGGATGTCGTCAATGTCCTTTGAGACATTAGCCGCCATGAGCGCTGAGAACAGGTGCAGATAGAGCGCCTGCAAATTCTTAGCGCCTTCCCACGCATTGACATCGAGCGTGCCCATGAGTTCTTGAACAATATCCTGAGCATGTGTCAGGTGGGTGCTTGCACCACCGAGTTCGCCAGCCTTAATGGACTTGGTCGCACGGTCGAGGTCGAGCACCATGCGGTCGTAAAGCATGGTCACGAGCCGCGCTGGACTGGCGCTCATCACCGCGTCATGTAGAAACTGCTCACGCTGCTCTGAGGAAATGGACATGTGTGATCCTTACAGGGGTGCCAAAGCTTCTTAACTGCTGTGTTGGGAGACGTCAGCTGCTGCTGTTGAGGTTGGCCAACTGGCTCAATTGGCCGGACAGTTGCGACATGGTGCCCTGCATATTGGACAGGGCAACCTCCATCGCTGTGTAGGTTGCGCGCAAGGATGCCTCACGCAACTCAAGCCGGCGATCCCACTGCTCGATCTGCTGGTTGTATGAGGTTGAGAGCGATTGTTGGCTCTGAATGCGCAGCGTGATTGAGCCGTCATACTTGTCCGAGGCCGCCGTGGCCACAGCATCTACGCGGGAGCCAAGCTCCGCGAGAAACGACTGAGTTCCCTCAGGGTCGTTGGCCAGCGCTTCCTTGAACTTGGTCTCGTTGAAGGTGAAGTTACCGTCACGATCAAGTTCTATGCCGATGGTGGACGGCGAGAAACCGTTGACCGGGTAGGACAGCGCATCGGAGATCTGGTTTGCGAGCATACGGGTTGCCGCGTCGCCGGTGAACAGCCCACCCGTCGTGGTGGTCTCACCACCAGAGCTGTCAACGGTTACCTTGGAGCGCGAGGAAATCTCACTGAGCACCTGTCCAACCTGACTGACCAGATTGGAGGCAAGTTTGGTGATGGCATCGGTGTCTTTGTTGACCGTGAGCGTGGTATCAGCATCAGCAGCCGCGTGTACCTTGGACACGGTCAGCGAGACGCCACCGGCGAGGTCCGCAAACGTGTTGGATGAACTCGTAACGACCGAGTCTGGTAGCCCCATACCCGGCCATAAGGTGATCTGAGCGTCCTGGGCAACGCGTACATCTTGGAAATCCACGGAACCGTCACCAGAGGTAACCGCAAACTGTCCAGTTTCCTGGCCGGTAGCCGAGTTGGTGACTTGCAGGCGGGAGCCTCCGGCAGTAGTCACGACCGTAGCGCGCAAGCCGGAGTCGCCCTTGTTGATCGACTCGGCGACATCGGCAAGAGTAGCGTCCCCTGCCACATCAATCGACCATTCCTTGAAAGAGTCCGTGCCCGTAGCACCGGTTGTGAACGTGAACTGTCCACCGGTGACAAGGGATTGCACGTCCGTGATTGTCCCGGAAAGCGAGGACTGGCCCTGAGCCAGACGATCCACGCGGAAGGTGAGGTCCGTGATACTGGCGCTGTCTGATGCGGTAGCGGTTGCATGATCCGACGATACGTTTGCAGTCCACTTGGAGAAGGCATCGTTCTTGGTCAGGTTCTTCGCATTGTCTGCCAGCGAGGAGACCTTTGCATTGAGCGCCTGAAGTGCACTGATGAAGGTGTCGGTTGCGGAGAGCTTCTGCTTGATGTAAGTCTGGGGCACTGCCTCGATTTTCATAAACGACTCGATGAGCGCGTTGGTATCGAGGCCGGACGCGATTCCGCTGATTGACATTCCCATGTCTAACTCCAAAGCGCTAAAGAGAACTTTTGTCTATACATCTCATCGGTGTCGCCTTACATTTCATTAGGAGGAAATAAGGGGTCTAGCGCCGTGCCAAGCACCATGTCGTTCACCAATGGTCAGTTATGGATAAAGCGAAGGGAGGGTGTTCCGTTGGCACGGAACACCCTCCCTTATGTAGCCAAAACCAGCTAACCCAAGATCAGCGTAGGAGTGAAAGAACACCCTGTGGGATCTGGTTAGCCTGAGCGAGCATCGCCGTACCAGCCTGCGAGAGGATCTGGTTCTTAGTGAAGTTCATCATCTCCTGGGCCATGTCCGTGTCACGGATACGGCTTTCGGATGCAGACAGGTTCTCCACTGCAACGTTGATGTTCTTGATCGTGTGCTCAAACCGGTTCTGGTAAGCACCAAGCTCAGCACGAGCAGTCGACACGTCAGCGATCAATGCATCAATCGTGTTGACAGATGCCTGAGCGTTCACGTGATTGCTCACATCAAATGCATCGATCGTGTCATTCGCGCCCGGTGTACCCGGCGTTCCGGTGCCATCTTCGGTCAAGCGGAAGGTGCCGCCGTCGTTGACCAGCGTGTAGCCTTCGCCAGCTGCTGCATCCCGAACGTCGTTGAAAGCTGTACCATTGGCGAGACCAAGGGAAGTAGCACCGTTCAAGGCGGCAATGATCACATCAAGATCCGTGTCCGCAGCAATTTCAGTGTCGGGAACAGCCGGAGTTCCACCTGCACCAGGAACAATCGTTCCGGTTGTGGCAACGTTACCGGTCACCGAGTCGAAACCAAGCGAAGCAGCGATGCTCGAAACGTTTGCGTTAGCAAGGTTCACGGTGATTGCCGAAGCAGTATCACCATCAGCACCAACCTGGAAGTTC
>DALZEF010000015.1:0-23257 GCA_031979385.1 Timonella sp.
AGGGAATCGGGTACCCGGTTCTCGTGCGTCCGTCCTACGTGCTTGGCGGCCGTGGCATGGAGATCGTGTACTCGGAAGAGCACCTGACTGGCTACGTGGAGCGTGCACTGGGCGAGGCTGCACTTTCCGGTGGCCCACTTGCGCCGATCCTGATCGACCGCTTCCTGGACGACGCCATGGAGATCGACGTCGACGTTCTGTTCGACGGCGAGGAAATGTATGTCGGTGGAATCATGGAGCACATCGAGGAAGCCGGTATCCACTCCGGCGACTCCGCGTGCGTTCTGCCTCCGCTGACCCTGTCAGATGCCGAAATTGACCGCATCCGCCGCTCGACCCTCGCCCTGGCCAAGGGAATCGGCGTGCACGGTCTGATGAACGTGCAGTACGCGCTTATCTCGGATGTGCTGTACGTACTTGAGGCAAACCCACGCGCATCGCGCACCGTGCCGTTCGTCGCGAAGGCAACCGGTGTTCCGCTTGCTAAGGCTGCGGCTTTGGTCATGGCCGGCAAGTCGATCAAGCAGTTGCGTGCCGAGGGCGTGCTGCCGGCGGATGGCGACGGTTCGACCCTGTCGATTGATGCTCCAATCGCCGTGAAGGAAGCTGTCTTGCCGTTCAAGCGTTTCCGTACTACAGACGGCGTTGCGGTGGACACCCTGCTTGGCCCTGAGATGCGTTCGACCGGTGAGGTCATGGGCTTCGATGTGGACTTCCCAACGGCGTTTGCCAAGTCCCAGGCTGCGGCGTTTGGTGGCCTGCCAACGTCCGGTCGCGTGTTCGTGTCGGTTGCTGACCGCGACAAGCGCCAGGTGATCTTCCCGATCAAGCGCCTCGCGGAACTCGGCTTTGAGCTGCTCGCCACCGCTGGTACCGCTAAGGTGCTGCGCCGTGCGGGTATTGCTTCTGAGATCGTGCGCAAGCACTCGGATGGGCGCTCAGAGAGCGGCGAACCCACCATCGTGGACCTGATCACTAATGGTGAGGTCGACATGGTCTTCAACACTCCGTCAGGTCAGGGTGCACGCGCGGACGGTTATGAGATTCGTGCGGCTGTGACTGCGGCTGACAAACCGATTATCACGACCGCTGAGGAACTCACGGCCGCGGTTCAGGCAATCGAAGCGATCTTGGCCGGTCCGTTCACTGTGACCTCCATCCAGGAACACGCACAGCGCAACGCGGGTGTCTCAGCATGACCGCAGCAGTATCACCGCAGCGGGCACCGTTTGGTGCCCGCCTCGCGGCGGCCATGAACGAGTTCGGACCGCTCTGCGTTGGTATTGACCCGCACCCCGGTTTGCTGGCCGCATGGGGGCTTGCCGACGACATTGCCGGCTTGCGGTCCTTCTCACTCACCGTGGTCGAAGCGTTGGGTGGGAAGGTTGCATCCTTCAAGCCGCAGTCGGCTCTGTTCGAACGCCACGGTTCCAAGGGAGTGGGTGTTCTTGAGGAAGTCATCGCTGCGGCGCGCGATGCGGGAACGTTGACTATCGTTGACGCCAAGCGCGGCGATATCGGATCAACCATGGCTGGGTATGCTGACGCGTTCCTCGCAGATGGTGCTCCACTCGCCGGTGATGCGTTGACGGTCTCTCCTTACCTTGGTTTTGGATCGCTGACGCCCGCGGTCGAACTTGCGCACGAGACCGGTAGGGGACTGTTCGTGCTGTGCCTGACCTCGAACCCTGAGGGGAAGCAGGTCCAGCACTCGGCAACTACGACGGGTACTTCTGTTGCCGCAGACATGGCGGCTCATGCTGCGGCGTTGAACGCGGATGCGGCATCCCGTGGTGAGCTTGGCTCGATTGGACTTGTTGTGGGCGCTACCGTTGGCGACGCGGCTCGCGACCTAGGCGTCGATCTTGCAGCGGTTAATGGCCCGCTCTTGGCACCCGGCGTGGGTGCACAGGGTGCGGGTGCTGCTGAACTTGCCCACGTGTTTGGCGGCGCGCGGACAACCGTGCTGGCCTCAAGCTCGAGGGGCGTTCTGAAAGCTGGTCCAAGCCATGAAGCACTGCAGCGTGCAGCGCTAGCGGCAGCAGCCGAAGCTCGTGATGCGTTGCGCGACACGCCGAACGGATAGCTGTGACCCGCTTTAGCGTGGTAAGACAAGCGTTTTACGAAGGCCCGGAGAAAATCCCCAGTTCATAGGGATATTTCCGGGCCTTCACTGTTCGCCAAATGCGCGAAATGTCCGATTTATGCGGGCATTCATGGGGTGTTGTGGCTGAATTTTTGTAGAAATCGCACGTCGTATGCCATTTTGGGCATCATTTTTTTCAAATTCGGGTTACGGTAAAAATCGAGACGTTCCGAACTGGTGCAGATCAGGGCGGGAATCTCACCCCCTTGAGTGCTCATCCGAGGACTCAACCGATTGATTGAGGAAGGTGACGAACGTTGCCATTACCAGAACTGACTCCAGAGCAGCGCGCCGCAGCGCTCGAAAAGGCGGCTGAAGCTCGTCGCGTGCGCGCCGAGGTGAAGGGTCGCCTCAAGAACTCAGAAACCAAGCTCTCCGAGGTGCTCAAGAAGGGCGAAACCGACGAAGCTATCGGCAAACTCAAAGTAGTATCACTGCTTGAGTCCCTTCCCGGCGTAGGGAAGGTCAAGGCACGTGCGATCATGGGAGACGTCGGTATCGCTGAGTCTCGTCGCGTACGTGGTCTTGGGCCACACCAGGCGGCAGCTTTGATTGAAAGGTTCGGATAATCATTTCCGCTGCAGCACCATCCAACAATTCTCATACTTCGAGTGCGCCGCGCAGGCTGACCGTAATGGCTGGACCCACGGCAGTAGGCAAGGGCACAATCTCCGCTGACATCCGGGCACGCTATCCCGAAGTGTGGTTGTCAGTGTCTGCCACCACTCGAGACCCGCGCCCGGGTGAGGTGGACGGAGTGAACTACTTTTTCGTTGGGCCGCAGCGGTTCAGTGAAATGGTGGAGAATGACGAACTGCTGGAATGGGCTGTTGTCCATGGTCGCAATAGCTATGGAACCCCGCGGAAGGCCGTTGAGGAACAATTGAACGCTGGCGTTCCCGCGCTGCTGGAGATCGATCTCCAAGGAGCGCGCCAGGTCAAGGAATCAATGCCTGACGCACATTTCATCTTTTTAGCTCCGCCGAGCTGGGAGGAACTAGTGCGACGTTTGATTGGTCGAGGCACTGAGAGTGCTGAGGAACAAGAACGTCGGCTAGAAACGGCACGCGTCGAGTTGGCGGCTCAATCCGAGTTCGACCACATCGTCATCAACGATGACGTGACACGTGCAACCGATGAGATCATTCGGCTTATGGGTCTCGAGCCGAAGAGCTTCTGAGTCTTCTTAGGTGCGGTGTGGATGGCTAAATGTCGTCCACACCGCACTTTATTGCGTGGCGGGATTGTTGAGTTATAAACAATCTCGCACTACAATGAGACGGCTAGTGTTCACACTGGCCTGAACCCCTGGAGTTTAATCTGCACGATTGAATTGCCAGAGGAACCCAAGTTTTCGAACCCAAAACGTCGGAGTTCATTTTGTCTGGAACCGTTGCAGAACCAGTGGGCATCACTGACCCACCAATCGACGAGCTTCTTGGAGCCGTTGACTCGAAGTACGCGCTCGTAATCTACAGCGCGAAGCGTGCGCGTCAGATCAACGCCTACTACTCGCAGTTGAGCGAGGGTCTGCTCGAGTTTGTCGGCCCCCTCGTGGAAACCGAGAACCAGGAGAAGCCTCTCTCAATCGCTATGCGTGAGATCAATGAGGGCCTCCTGACCTTCGAACTCAAGGACGAGGACGCTAACTAGACGTTAGCCCTTCAACTCTTCTCATCTCCGCTCGCCCGTTCGGGCGGGCGGAGATTTTTGTTTGCTCTAAGCTGCCACGAATCTAGGTAAAGGGTCGAAACATGCGCATCATTGTGGGCGTCACCGGGGGTATCGCAGCATATAAGGCCGCCCATCTTGTGCGGTCCTTTACTGAGGCTGGCCATGACGTCCGGGTCATTCCGACTCAGTCGTCGCTGAACTTCGTCGGTGCGGCGACCTGGGAAGCGCTCACCGGCCAACCTGCCACCACGAGTGTCTTCGAAGACGTGGACCAGGTTGCTCACGTCAAATTGGGGCAAGAAGCCGATCTCATCGTGATCGCACCTGCGACCGCGGACTTCGTGTCAAAGATTGCCACCGGGCGCGCAGATGACCTGCTCTCTGCCTCGGTTCTTGTAGCAACCTGTCCGGTAGTTGTGGCTCCCGCGATGCACACGGAAATGTGGCGCAACCCTGCGACGCTTGCAAACGTGACCACCCTGCGCGAACGAGGCATCCACGTGCTTGAACCAGCAAGTGGACGACTCACCGGCAAAGACTCAGGGCCCGGACGTCTACCGGAACCCGAGGAGATCGCCGCCTTCGCGCTGTCGGTGAGTCAGGTCAAGCAGGATCTCGCGGGGCTCAAGGTGGTTATCACTGCCGGGGGCACCCATGAACCGCTAGATCCCGTACGGTTCCTTGGCAACAACTCTTCAGGTCTCCAAGGCATCAAGCTTGCTGAGGCTGCAAAAGCTCGAGGTGCCGACGTTACGCTCATTGCCGGTGTAGTGTCTGCTCCCATCCCGCACGGGCTGGACGTGCGGCACGCAACGACCGCCCTCGATATCGAGTGCGAAGTCACCGACCTTGCAGCTGGGGCCGACGTCATCATCATGGCCGCTGCCATCGCTGATTTCCGTCCCGCAAAACGTCTCGATGCGAAGATCAAGAAGGTTCACGGACAAGAACCAGAACCCATCCATCTGACGAAGAACCCAGACATTCTCGCGGGACTAACGGCCAACCGCCAACGGCCCGGACAGATCATCGTTGGTTTCGCGGCAGAGACCGGAGACGAAACCGGGACGGTACTCGACCACGGACGGTCTAAAGCGTTGCGGAAAAAAGCCGACCTGCTCGTCGTCAATGAGGTAGGGGATGGGCTGGGATTTGGAACCGCACACAACACCGTCACCATACTGGACGCTGCGGGCGAGCCTATAGGCGAGACTGCCGGAGACAAACTTGCCGTGTCGCACGCGATCCTCGATCACGTGGCTCAGCTCGCTGCGGGCACCCGCGAACACTAAAGTCTTTCCGGGCGTGAACAACGCCATACCTAAAACCCGTATTAAACAGCGAACAAACCCCAGTTCGCATAGTGGAAACAAGTATTCTTAAGATCATGACTGAATCCCTGCGCCTGTTTACGTCCGAGTCCGTTACAGAAGGACACCCGGACAAGGTGTGCGACCAGATCTCGGACGCAATCCTCGACGCAATCCTCGAAGAAGACCCCAGCGCGCGCGTTGCCGTGGAAACACTGGTGACCACGGGTCTCGTGCATGTCGCAGGCGAGGTGAACACCACCGCATACGTCGAGATCCCCAAGATCGTGCGTCGAGTGGTCAAGCGCATCGGATACACGTCATCGGCCATCGGATTCGACGGAGACTCATGTGGCGTGTCCATCTCCATTGGCCAGCAGTCACCCGATATCGCTCAGGGTGTGGACAAGTCACTCGAGTTCCGTGACGATGCCTCCTCGCACGACGACCCATACGACCTGCAGGGCGCAGGTGACCAGGGACTCATGTTCGGTTACGCGACCGACGAGACCGCAGCGCTCATGCCCATCCCGGTGTACGCCTCGCACCGGTTAGCCGAGCGTTTGGCATATGTGCGTAAGGAAGCAATCATCGAGGGGCTGCGCCCAGACGGTAAAACCCAGGTGACTGTCGCCTACGACGGCGACCGCCCAGTGTCGATCGAGACCGTTGTGCTCTCGACCCAGCACGACCCAGGCATTGACCAGGATGAACTGCGCGCCGAGATCGAAAAGCACGTTGTGCGTCCCGTCCTTGACTCGCTTGAGATCGACTCATCGAACTACCGCCTCATCGTGAACCCAACCGGTACATTCGTGACCGGTGGCCCAAAGGGCGATGCCGGTTTGACCGGACGCAAGATTATCGTGGACACCTACGGCGGCATGGCCCGCCACGGCGGCGGTGCCTTCTCCGGTAAGGACCCATCAAAGGTGGACCGCTCCGCCGCATACGCGACCCGTTGGGTGGCCAAGAATGTCGTGGCTGCTGGTTTGGCTTCGCGCTGTGAGGTCCAGGTTGCCTACGCGATTGGCAAGGCTCACCCGGTCGGTGTGTATGTGGAGACCTTCGGAACCGAGAAGGTGCCTGTCGAGCAGATCCACAAGGCCATCACGTCCGTGTTCGATCTTCGCCCAGCCGCGATTGTGGACCAGTTGAACCTGCTGCGTCCGATCTACTCGAAGACCGCGGCCTATGGTCACTTCGGCCGTGAACTTCCAGAGTTCACGTGGGAGCAGACCAACAAGGTCGAGGAACTCCTCGCCGCGATCGAGAACTAACTCATACTCACACGCTGAGCCGTTATTGAGGCCTAGACCGCTTGGCGAACTAACCGCTCTAGATCTGTGGCCCAAAGATCTGGGTAACCATGCAGCAACTCGGACCAGTGTGCGGGTACCTGCGACACTCCGTAGATGGCACCGGCAAGCTGACCTGCGATGGCCGCAATCGTGTCGGTGTCCTTTCCACCACGCACCGCCGCTTCCAAAGTCTCTACGAGGTCGTTCGAGTTCATGATTGCGCTCAGTGCTGCTTGGAATGCTCGGACAACCCAGCCGTTACCCTCAGCGAAGTCTCGTGGGTGTGCACCGGGCGTGCTGGCCTCAGCGATGAGTTCTTGCCAGCGATCACGGCGCTGCGGCGCAAGCCATTCAAGCCCTGCGGTAACGTCTAGCTCTCCGGTGAGAATGGCGTGGCGTATTGCGAGGTTCCAGAGCGCACACGCGTCAACGTTGTCCTGTTCCCAGTGAGTCACCTGGGCGATCCGGCCAGCGGCTTCGACGAGTTGCGGCTCCGCGCCCTTGGCAAGGAATCCCAGTGAAACGGGACCCGTGCGCATCAGTGAACCGTTCCCACCGCTGCGTCCAGTCTGCTCGTGAACAGCCTGCGCCGCTGCCCGCGCATTGACTTCGGCGAACGGTTCGTTTAGTTGCTGAAGCACAGCCCGTGTTTGTGTGCCCACGTCCTGTGCGGTTTCGGACCAGTCACGCCACTGCGCAGTGATGTCCGCCAACGTTTCGGGGTCTAGCAGGCTGCGTCCGTCCGCGAGTGCGAGCAGGATGGGCATGGCCATGGAGGTGTCGTCGGTCCATTCGCCGAGTCTATGGCCAAAGAAACCGACGCCAAACGTTACTTCCTGCGTATCGGGCAGAGAAGGACCGAACTCGTATTGAGAACCTAATGCGTCTCCCGCAGCACTGGCCACCACGGACCCTATTGCGCGATCCAGTTGCTTCTCACTCAGTGTCATCGATATCTGCCTCTCTTGCCTGTCTCTCAGGCGAGTGTATTACTCGCTTCTGACATTTCATGTGCGTGTCTTCTCGGTTGGGTAGCGGTTGTGCACAGGCCATGCGCGCATCGGAACGTCCTGTGTTACGTTTACGCATTGAGCAAGTACTTTATGGCGGTGCTTTTATGCGACGTATGCTCTAGATACATCGATCGTATGGACTGATAATCGTGGTGTAACAGTTGGACAGGACAGGAGGAAGGGTGAGTACCGATTTTGGTGAGCAGCTCGCTTTCTCCGGTTTGGAATCCGTCGGACGCAAGAAACGTAGTTCCCGCAATTCGACTGCGGGTGCCGTCAAGATCGCTGAGCAGTTGCCTGTCGCCTCGGTGGTCGTAGAGCGACTTCCCATCCACCTAGACCAGTATTTTGACTACCTTGTACCAGCGAAGTTTGCCCACGTGGCCGTGCCAGGCGCCTTGGTGAAGGTGCCGTTCGGTGGGCAGCAGCTTGACGGGTATATCGTCGCCCGCACCGAAAGTTCCAGTCACACCGGTAGGCTCATGCCGCTCAAGTCAGTGGTATCGCGGGTTTCTCTGCTTTCCGACGATTCCCTGGCTTTCTATCGTCGGGTCGCCGACTATTATGGCGGGTCATTGGCGGACGTGATCCGTCTTGCGATACCGCCGCGTCATGCCGCGACGGAGAAAGCCTTCATTGAACGCTTCCACGCTGATACTGAACCCGAAGGAGACGCCGAGGGGCTCGTCGGCAATGAAGTAGACGCAGAGAACGCGGCCAGTAGTGACATAACAGACGAGTCAGAAACCGCGAGCGCCGCTGGCGCAACGAGCGGTGCGGGGCTTGCCGACTGGTCGGACCTGTGGGATGACTATCTGGCGGGGCGTGCCTATCTTGACCATCTGACCGCAGCGTGTGAGGGGCAGGCGTCGAGCGCGCCACGGGCTGTGTGGACGTCGCTGCCAGGATGGGGTGCTCCGAATCTGGTACCTGCCGCTGGTGTGGGGGAGCCGGACCTGAGTTCGGTGCCGCATTGGGCAGCGGCGATTGTGTCGTTAGCGCTCGTGGCCCGGGCGGCTGGGAAGCGGACGCTTATCGTGGTGCCGAGCGCGAAGGAAGTAAATCGGGTTCGTGAAGCTTTGTTGCTCGCCGGTTTTGTGAGCGGTCATTCGCCTGAGGGTGCAGCCTCGTTTGTGACGTTGACACATGAACTGTCGGCGGCGGAACGTTACGGTAACTTCCTCGTGGCTGGCAATGGTTTGGTTGACGTAGTGGTTGGGACACGTGCTGCTGCGTTTGCGCCGCTGCCTGAGGTCGGGTTGCTGGTGTGCTGGGATGATGGTGACGAGTCCCATCAGGACTTGCATGCTCCCTACCCTCATTCACGTGAGGTGCTTTCGCTGCGGAGCGAGCAGTATGGCTCCGCGCTGGTTATTGGTGGTTTGGGCCGTACGCTGCATGCGCAGTCATTACTTGCCTCGGGTTGGGCGGGGGAGATCGTTGCTCCGCGTGAGGTGTTACGGGTTCGTGCGCCGCACGTGGTTGAGTTTGGCGAGTACGAGATCGCGCAGGACTCCGGCGGTAAGAATGGTCGTTTGCCGCAGCGGGTGTGGCGGGATATTCGGGCCGGGCTGGATCGTGGGCCGGTACTGATTCAGGTGCCCCGCGCTGGATACGTGCCATATGTTGCGTGTGCTCGATGTCGAGAGGCCGCAAAGTGTACGCACTGTCATGGACCGTTGGGGCTTGACTCTGCTGGAGGTGCGCCGCAGTGCCGCTGGTGCGGTGCACTCAGTGGTGCGTGGGCGTGCGATGCGTGTGGGTTTACCGGGTTGCGTGCTATGCGGATCGGTGCGGAGCGTACGGCTGAGGAACTTGGGCGTGCGTTCCCTGGTGTTCCGGTGGTCTATTCTGCGGCTCGCGCACGTGAAGGGGTGGTTGAGACGATTCGGCCGCGTCCCTCGCTTGTCATTGCGACGCCCGGAGCTGAACCCTATGTTCCTAGCGGATACGTGCTTGGCGTTTTGTTGGATGCCCACGTGAGTTCCGCAGGCTCGGGTCTCTATGCGCATCAAGAGGCGTTGGAGCGGTGGCAGCAGGCGGCAGGGCTCGTCCGGTCCCGTCATCAGGGTGGGCGGGTTTACCTTGTTGGTGTTGGCGCGGCCTTGCCCACGCAGGCTCTTGTACGGTGGGACGCTCCTGGTATGGCCGAGCGTGAACTCGCGGAACGTCAGGAACTTCACCTGCCGCCGTCGTGGCGTGTTGCTTCGATCTCGGGGGATAGGCTTTCGGTTGCCCAGTTCCTTGCTGCGTTGACTTTGCCTGATGAAGCTGAAGTGCTTGGCCCTGTTGTGGTGGATGACCCTGACGGCCAGGCCCTAGATGACCTGCCATATGTTCGGGCGATCCTGCGCGTTCCCGTGCGGCTCGGACGTGAACTTGCGCGTGCGATCAACGCCATGTCCCGCATCGCGAGCGCCAAGCGCCTTGGCCAGCGCATCTCGATTGTGCTTGACCCGAAGGAACTCCTGTAGCCCGTGCCTGTCGCGCCGGTGTGCGGGCTTTCCGCACTACTGAGGCAAAAACGGTTGTACCTATGCATTCTTTATGCATAGCTACAACCGTTTTTGACTTAGTAGCGGAGCGTGGGAGAACACAAGGAAGCGCGGAACCTCGGGCGGCACTGGACCGCGGAGCGCTCAAGTATGGGCAAGCACACCATCGAGCCAGTGCGCCTAACCTAAACAACCAAATAGAATGGTTCATATGCGTTTATTGTTTGCCGGTACCCCTGATGTAGCCGTTCCCGCATTGCGGGCGCTTCACGAGTCAGTCCACGAAGTTGTGGCCGTCCTGACGCGTGCCGATGCGAAGCAGGGAAGGGGCCGCAAACTCGTGCCCAGCCCGGTCAAACAGGCAGCCGAAGAACTCGGTATCCCTGTCATCACCGATCGCCCACGCAGCGAAGGGTTCGTTGAACTCATCAAGGAACTGGACGTTGACTGCGCCGCAGTGGTCGCATACGGCGAAATCCTGCCCAAGTCGGTCCTTGACGTGATCAAACATGGTTGGATCAACCTTCACTTCTCGCTTCTGCCGGCGTGGCGTGGTGCCGCACCAGTACAGCGAGCGATCATGGCGGGCGATGAGGTGACCGGTGCGTCAACGTTCCGCATCGAAGAGGGACTAGACACAGGCCCGGTCTACGGCACAATGACCGAGACGATCCGACGTACCGACACGTCCGGTGAACTCCTGGGCCGACTAGCCGAGTCTGGGTCCGGCCTTCTCGTGGGCACTATGGATGCCATCGCAGACGGAAGTATCGTGCCAGTTCCACAGCCCAATGACGGGGTCAGCCACGCAGCGAAGATCCTCGTAGCGGACGCACTCGTGGATTGGACTCGTCCCACCCACATCGTTGACCGCACGATTCGCGGGGCTTCCCCAGCGCCGGGCGCATGGACCACCCTCTCGGACGGCAGCCGCTTAGGTATCGGCCCACTGGCCAGCGCCCCACGTGGCGTTGAGATGCCGGAAAACCTAACGCCCGGCCAACTGTCAGTGACAAAGAAACACGTCTTTGTGGGAACTGGCTCGGGTACAGCAGTCCTTGGCCAGGTCACACCTGTGGGCAAGAAACCCATGAACGCGGCCGACTGGGCGCGCGGTGCTCGCCTCGAACCAGATACGATTCTCGGGCAGTCTGACGGCAGCTCACACCAGGGAGAACAGTGAACGACAACTCCGCGCGCGGTGAGCGCCACAACCGCAACGACCGCGATCGCTTCAACAGTGCCAGCCCGCGCCAAGATCGGCCAAACCAAGCCCGTCGCAACGATTCCGGCAACGGTCGCTCTGGCTATGACCGTAACGACCGCGACAATGACCGACGTAACCACAACGAGCGCCGTAACGCTGAAGGCAGGGAACGCTCCGCAACTCGTGCCCGTGGCGAATACAACCGCACGGCACTGGCCCCTAGCGCACGCCGTAAGGGTGCGGACCTGCCACGTCAGATCGCCTTTGACGTGTTGCAGCAGGTAGCAGAGTCTGACGCCTACGCAAACCTGGTCTTACCTCCAGCACTCAACAGGGCCGGAGTACGGGGACGTGACGCAGGATTCGCAACTGAACTCGCGTACGGAACGCTGCGCATGCAGGGCCGCTACGACGCAATCATCTCGCGCTGCACGGACCGTGGTCTGGACAAGATCGACCCACCGGTGCTCTCGTTGGCTCGGATGGGCGCACACCAACTATTGGGGATGCGCGTCCCGAGCCACGCGGCTGTTTCGGAGACCGTCGGTCTTGCCCGCCAAGAGGTCGGCGCGGGTGCGGCCCAGTTCCTGAACGCGATTTTGCGCAGAATCTCGGAGCGTCCCCTCGATGAGTGGCTTGACCTGCTAAACGCGGAAGCTGAGTCACCAACGGCAGCTCTCGCGCAGGTCCACTCGCACCCGTTGTGGATCACCCGGGCGCTCAAGGAAACCCTCGTGGCGAATGGTCGCCCAGCTGAGGAGATCGAGGCGCTGCTCCAAGCCGATAACAAGGCACCGCGCGTGACCCTCGTGGCTCGTCCTGGCCTATGCGACCGTGACCATCTCGCCGAATATGAGGCAGGCGAGCCAGGCGATCTGACGCCAACCGCGTACATCCTGGACGGCAAAGACCCCGCCGATATTCGCGAGGTTCGCTCCGGCGAAGCAGGCGTTCAGGACGAAGGCTCGCAACTCGTCACCCTCGCCTTCGCGGATGCACCTGTCGAAGGTAGCGACAAACGCTGGCTCGACATGTGCGCCGGTCCCGGCGGAAAGGCCGCCCTGCTGGGAGCCCTAGCTGCGCAGCGAGGTGCCCGACTCGTCGCCAATGAGGTGCAACCACACCGCGCTGACCTCGTGGTCAAGTCCACCAAAGCCATCCCAGCCCGCGCGATAGAGCGTATTCAGGTGTGGGACGGACGCGAAATCGGTGACTTGGAACCCGCCGCATACGACCGCGTGATGCTTGACGCTCCGTGCACCGGACTTGGCGCGCTGCGCCGTCGCCCTGAATCGCGCTGGCGCCGCACGGTCGCGGACCTCACGCAACTGACGGGGCTGCAGCGCGAACTGCTTGCCTCGGCCCTCAAGACCGTGCGGGTTGGGGGAGTGGTCGGGTATGTGACCTACTCGCCGCACCTCGCGGAGACGCGGTTCATTGTCGACGACGTCCTCAAGTCGCTGCCCGAAGGTTCCGTCGAGCGCATTGATGCTCGCGAGATCGTGCGCGACATTGCGGGCGAGTATGCCGAGTTTGATGGCGACCGGCTGGACGTTCAGTTGTGGCCGCACGTGCACGGCACAGACGCGATGCACCTGACGTTGCTGCGCCGGCTTGCGTAGACTACACGCGACACCCCAACCCGAACCCGAAGAAGGATGAGCATGACCGCCCAAATCGCCCCCAGTATTCTCTCGGCTGACTTCACCAACCTTGAACGCGACCTCGGTAAGATCGCGACCGCGGATTGGGCGCATGTGGACGTCATGGACAACCACTTCGTGCCTAACCTGACCATCGGGTTGCCGGTTGTGGAGCGTATCCGTCAGGTGTCGCCGGTGCCGATTGACGTGCACCTCATGATCGAGGACCCGGACCGTTGGGCACCCGGGTTTGCCGAGGTGGGGGCGCAGTCCGTGACGTTCCATGCGGAGGCCGCGACCGCTCCGGTGCGGTTGGCGCGCGAGTTGCGTCGCCTGGGTGCTCGGGCTGGGATGGCGTTGCGCCCGGCGACCCCGGTCGAGCCGTACATTGACCTGCTCAGCGAGCTCGACATGCTGCTGATTATGACCGTGGAGCCAGGATTTGGTGGGCAGTCGTTCATCGAGGGGACACTCCCCAAGATTCAGCGGGCGCGCAAGGCGCTCAGCGAACAGAACCTTGACGTGTGGATTCAGGTTGATGGGGGAGTCTCGCGTTCCACGATTGAGCGCGCCGCCGAGGCTGGTGCGAACGTGTTCGTGGCCGGTTCCGCGGTGTATGGTGCCGACGACATTCCAGGTGAGATTGACGTGTTGCGGCAGATGGCGGCAGCGCATACGCACTGACTTTTTCTTATTCATTTGCGACGAGCCGGGCCAGTTGGCTCGGCTTGTCCCGTGGAGTCTGGCTGGCTGCGGATAGCCTCCGCAACTCGATGGGGCCTTTTTGGTCCAAGTATGCAGATAAATTCTGCGTACCCGGACTAAAAAGAGCCCATCGGGCGTGAATAAGCCGTCATGTGGAATGAGTAGACGCCCGGCAGCACGGGAACGTTCAGGAAATGGACGAGGAGCCCAGTAGATGAAACGCAACCGGTAGGATTATGCAGTGAAGTCATTTGAAGAGTTGTTTGAGGAACTCCAGCAAAAAGCCGTAGACCGCCCAGAGGGATCTGGCACGGTCAAGG
Source organism: Timonella sp. (assembly GCA_031979385.1). Taxonomy (GTDB): domain Bacteria; phylum Actinomycetota; class Actinomycetes; order Actinomycetales; family Cellulomonadaceae; genus Timonella. Next base: position 13,815 of record DALZEF010000015.1, read on the forward strand.
AACTTGACGCAGGGGTTCACTTCATCGGGAAGAAAATCGTTGAGGAAGCTGCGGAGGTCTGGATGGCCTCCGAATACCAGTCTGACGAGGAAGCCGCCGAAGAGATCTCGCAACTGCTTTACCATACCCAGGTCATGATGGTCGCCAAGGGAATTTCCTTAGGCGATGTGTACAAGTACCTCTGACCCGACGTAAAGACTGACAGGACCACTCATGCTACGCGTAGCAGTACCAAACAAGGGCTCACTTTCGGAGCCAGCAGTCGCGATGCTCAAGGAGGCGGGATACCGCCAGCGCCGCGATTCTCGTGAACTCGTTCTCTCCGACCCTGAGAACGGTGTTGAATTCTTCTTCCTGCGCCCACGCGACGTCGCCGTGTATGTGGGGGCCGGAACCGTGGACGCCGGAATCACCGGACGCGACCTACTCCTAGATTCAGGTGCGAACGCTGAGGAACATCTGGCGCTCGAGTTCGCTCGTTCGACGTTCCGGTTCGCCGCGCCAAGTGGCACCATCACCGACATCAAGAAGATCGGTGGTTTGCGGGTTGCGACCTCGTACAACACTCTCGTCGCGGACTACCTCGAAGCTCAGGGCGTTACCCCTGCTGCGGTCGTGCACCTTGACGGAGCGGTTGAATCGTCCGTGCAGCTTGGCGTTGCGGACATCATCGCGGACGTCGTCGAGACCGGGACCACGCTTAAAGCAGCTGGCCTTGCAGTGTTCGGTGAGCCGATTCTCGTGTCCGAGGCCGTGCTGATCCGACGTAAGGGCATCGAGGTTCCCGTTGGTCTTGAGACCCTGACCCGTCGACTTCAAGGTGTGTTGACAGCGCACAAGTATGTGCTCATGGACTACGACGTTCCAGCTGCGCTCGTGCAAAAGGCTGTCGCCGTTACTCCGGGCCTTGAGTCACCAACGGTGTCACCACTGCACGACACCGAATGGGTTGCTGTGCGGGCGATGGTTCCAAAGAACCAGACCAACAAGGTGATGGACGAACTCTACGAGATCGGTGCCCGCGCGATTCTCGTCACCGGCATCATGGCGTGCCGCCTCTAACTGTTCTTTCAAGTCAGGGTACGGTTCCCTCTGCTTAACCTAGAAAGTTCTTAGGCTAAAAAGAGAAAACTGTACTCTGAGAAACTAAAAAGGCTTGGCCCGTCCTTTCGGACGGGCCAAGCCTTTTTGCTGTCTAGGGATCAGCGGTTACCGCGGCCACCAAAACGTGGCTTCGAACCACGGTCGTATCCGCCGCGACCACCGCGGTCTTCACCATAGCCACCGCGTCCGCCACGACGGTCGTCGCCGTAACCTCCGCGACCACCACGGCCAGCACGATCATTGTCGCGTCCACGACGGTCATCCCGTCCACCACGGTCTTCGTAACGTCCGCCCGAGCGTGGCGCTGGACCGCCCTCGTCCTCACGGATACGCAGGGCACGTCCACCCACACGAGCGTTGGAGATGCGCTCGAGCGTGTCTGCGCTCATGGGAGCGGTGATGTCCACGAGGGAGAAGGTGTTGAAGATGTCGATGCGGCCTACGTCGCGGCCGGAAATACCACCCTCGTTGGCGAGTGCGCCAACGATTCCGCGTGGTTCAGCGCCATCCTTGTGGCCGACTGCGATACGGTAGCGGGTGCCTTCTGCTGGGCGGGAGGAGCGCTCACGGCGATCTCCCCGTTCGAAGCGGTCGCCACGATCTCCGCGGTCACGGTCGCGTCCACCACGACGGTCGCCGCGGTCATCCTTGAAACGGGAGTCGCGTTCTTCGCGGTTCTTCTTGGCGCGGCGGTCCTCGGCTGCCTGCTGCTCGTACTCTTCCTGCTCTCGGCGAGCACGTGGCCCGTCGTCACCGACCGCGATCGCTGCGAGGGCGGAAGCCACAGCCACAGCGTCGGTTCCGGTGTTCTCAACGTATTCAGCGATGAGTTGGCTGTACATGTCGAGACGTCCAGCGGTGATGCGTTGTTCAAGGGACTCAAGCATCTTCTTGGTCTTGTGCTCGGACACGTCCGCTGGGGATGGGATCGCAACCTCTTCAAGCTTGGTGCGGATCGTGCGTTCGATGAACTTGAGCTTGTTGCGCTCGCTCGGAGTGATAAACGACAGTGCGCGGCCGGTACGACCTGCGCGGCCGGTACGACCAATACGGTGCACGTAGGCTTCAGGCTCACCGGGGATGTCAAAGTTCACGACCAGGCCGATGCGGTCCACGTCGAGACCACGTGCTGCAACGTCGGTTGCCACGAGGACATCGAGCTGACCCGAGCGCAGCCGCTCAACGATCTTCTCGCGGTCCTTCTGGGCGACGTCACCGGAGATGGTTGCTGCCGAGATACCGCGCTCAACGAGCGCGGAGCCAACCTCCTCCGCAGCACCACGGGTGCGGCAGAACACGATGGCAGCCTCAACGTCAGCGGTGGCAAGCACGCGGAAGAGCGAGCCCGCCTTGTGACGGAATGGCACGATCGCGTATTCCTGCGATACCGAGGTGACGGTCGAGGACTGGCGTGCCACGGCGATCTCAACTGGATCCTTGAGGTGCTGGTTGGCAACCCGACGGATCTGTGGTGGCATCGTCGCGGAGAAGAGTGCGACCTGACGCTCGGTGGGTGCTTCTGAGAAGACCCGTTCAACGTCGTCGGCAAAACCCATGCGAAGCATTTCATCTGCTTCGTCGAGTACGAGGAAGCGGATGTTGTTCAGGTCGAGGGTGCCTCGTTCGAGGTGGTCGATAACGCGGCCAGGCGTTCCCACGACAACCTGCACGCCGGACTTCAGGGCGCGGATCTGTGGTGGGTATGGGGAGCCACCGTATACGGCGAGTACCTCGAGGCCGTCGATGTGCTGTGCGAAGGATTCGATTGCTTCCGAGACCTGGATTGCGAGTTCGCGGGTTGGCGCCAGCACGAGCGCCTGAACGTTGCGTTCGCTTGGGTCGAGAGCTGCAAGCATGGGCAGGCCAAAGGCAGCGGTCTTTCCGGTACCGGTCTGGGCGATGCCGGTGATGTCGCGGCCTGCGAGAAGTTCCGGGATTGCACGTTCCTGGATTGAGGAGGGAGTGACGAATCCGAGCGACTTAACCGCGGCGAGGAGGTTTTCGGGTAGTCCGAGGTCGTCGAAGGTGACGGTTGGCTCGGACGGGGTTTCTGAAGTTACATTCTCGTGTGCTTCAGCAGAAGTCATCTGTGGTTTTTACCATTCCTAAGTGCGGGCAGGGCTAAATAAGGGCACACAACACGTGGCTTGCCGTAGCAAGCCAACACACCTTTGCCTGACCTGGGTCATGCGACGTACAGATTTGCAGCGCCTTCTGCGCTGCCAGACGTCGCATCCCGAACACACACTGGGAAAGCTTCGCACCGGAACCTGTTGTCCAGCTGCCACTCCTGGTTGTGAGTAGGAGGAGTGGGGAAGTTTCGTAAACACACGCACAAGCGGGAGTTACGACGTTCTGCGTCGTTGTCCATTCTATTCGAGTGGGCAATCGAATGCGCGTTGCGTGGCGGTGAGTTCTAACACAGGTGGGAGGATAGGATATATGCAGGATAAACGTGTTGCGGCGGGCGTTTACCGCCACGGCCGATAAGTGTGCATGCAACACTCGGCGGATACGACAGGGGTGGAAGCGGTAGTGAAGCTGACCAAGGAGGATCTGACGATCCCGAATCTCATCAGTGCCTTCCGGTTGCTGTTGATTCCGGTGTTTGCGGTCCTTGCGTCTTTAGAGCATGATCTGGCCGCGCTCATTGTTGTTGCCGTGTCTTCGATCTCGGACTGGGCTGACGGGTATATCGCTCGACGGTTCAATCAGGTGTCCGAACTCGGGAAGTCGCTTGACCCAATCGCCGACCGTTGCTTCATTCTCGTCACGTTTGTGGTTCTTGTGGTGCGCGAGGAAATTCCGATCTGGTTGCTGCTCCTTGTGGTGGGGCGTGATCTGGTGATGGCCATCTTGGTCTCTCTCGTTGCCCGCTCGGGACACCGTCCAATGGCTGTCACTTATGTGGGTAAGGCCGCGACACTGTGTTTGCTGGTTGCGATGCCGTTGTTCCTGCTTGCGACTCTTACGGCTGACGCCAGTACGTTCTCGGATGTTGCACGTGTGCTGGCGTGGATTTTCGCTCTGATCGGTGTCGTCCTGTATTGGGCCTCGGCCATCCAATATTTACGTCGTGGCGTTACGTTGCTGCGTGTGCGGCCTGAAGTGGACAACGTTTGATGAACCTGAGGAAGATGCTCCGGGATCTATTTGGACAACATCCCGTGTCCAATACCCCGAAAGACGCGTCCATGACGCTTCTCTACGAGGTGATGCATCGCCCGCTTGATCCCAGTTATGCGGCCGCGGCAGAGAAACGCCGACAGGTTGAGGCTGCCGGCGGGAGACTCGGGGCTTCGCCCCTGTGGCGGGTTACGTCTTTGTTGTTGGCAGTCGGACTCGGATTCACGACGATCACCGGAGTCATGTCATTGCGTGGCCGTGCGGAGGTGGCAGCGGGAGCGCGTGTGCTGCTACGAGACCAGATCGTTGAGCGCACGGAGCAGATGCACGCCTACGAACAGTCAATCGTTGAGAAATCTGACATGAGGGACCAACTGCAAGAGAGCCTGTTGCAGTACTCGTCGATAGAGAACGATGTGCGTGTGTTGCGTGACCGGGTGCGTACCGGGTCGGTCGCAGTTGAGGGACCCGGGTTGGTCATCACAATCAAGGACGGGCCCAACGTTGAGTCCAGCCGAGACAACCGGGTACGGGATGTGGATGTTCGCGCAGTCGTGTCGGCACTGTGGGGGTCCGGTGCTGAATCCATTTCAGTGAATGGCAAGCGTCTGACCCCAACCAGCGCCATCCGAAGTGCCGGAGACGCGATTTTGGTGGACCTAACCGGTTTGTCGTCGCCGTACAAGATTGAGGCGATTGGCGATCCACAGCAGATGGAAACCGAGTTTGTGAAAAATCCGATTACCACGGACCTGCTGGAACTCGAGTCACGGTACGGCATCTCGACTCAGGTCGCGCGAGCCGATACGCTCAAACTCGCAGCAGGAAATGCCCGCACACTTATTTATGCACGTACCCTCGGGGACGATTCGTCACTGAGCTCAGATGAGAAAAGCCAAGGTAAGGGAATACGATGATTCCGGTTATAGGACTAGTTATTGGCATTGTGGCTGGCTTTCTACTTGAACCCACCGTGCCCGTGTACCTTCAACCGTATCTACCGATTGCTGTTGTCGCTGCCCTCGACGCGCTATTTGGTGGCTTGCGTGCACTGCTTGACGGAATCTTCGACGACCGCGTCTTCCTCGTTTCATTTCTCTCGAACGTTCTTGTCGCCGGATTCATTGTGTTCCTGGGCGACCAGCTAGGCGTGGGCAGCCAACTGTCCACTGGAGTTGTGGTGGTACTCGGCATCCGTATCTTCTCGAACGTAGCCGCTATTCGGCGCCACATCTTCAAGGCGTGATGGCCACAGATGTCTAAAGAACAAGAGTCACACGAATCGGAATCCACGGTTCCTGAGCCTGTCGTCGAGCCAATTCCGCAGTTCGACACCGTGCCCTCCCACGGGCGACACACCCAGGAACTTGCGGACGCAGCAGACGAGTCCCTGACGGACTCGAGCAGCAGTGGCCGTGCACGACACATCGCCCAAGATGCTTCACCAGACGATCCGCATTTCGTCCCAGCAGATCCAGCAGCCTCGAACGAGAGACTGGCTGAGCCTGACACTGCCACCACAGATGAACCGCAAGCGAGCCGAGTAACTGCTAGACCGGACGACACCGCGCCAGCGGTGGCAGACCAAGATGAGGACCACGAAGTTGAGGAAACCCTCTCAACCCCGGTGCTCGTCGACAATGACGAACTGCCAGACGCGCCACCACCCGCAGACGAACGTGTCGGTCCAGCCCTCGCCGAGCCACGCCAGCGTGCGCTGACTCCAAAGCGACGACTGCTGATTGCAATGACGCCCCGCCTGACACGTGCCCAGGTCCTGACCGCATTGTTACTTGGACTGCTCGGGTTTGCGATCGTCGTTCAGTTGCAACTGTCCCAGAAGGACGAACTGGCAGGGTTGCGTCAATCGGAACTCATTAACCTTCTTGACGAGGTCACACGGCGAACAGACGTGCTCGAAACTGAGGAACGACGCCTGACCGACCTCGTGAACGAACTCCAAAGTGGACGTAACTCTCAGGAAACCGCTCAACGAGCCGCGGAACAAAATGCCGAGGTACAGGGAATTCTCTCGGGACGACTCCCTGCGGTAGGCCCGGGTGTGCGCATCACAATCCACGAGGGCGACATGCCAGTGCGCTCCCAAGTGCTCTTCAACGTACTCGAGGAACTGCGCAACGCTGGAGCAGAAGCCATCGAAGTCAATGGTGTACGCCTGATCGCCTCCAGTTACTTCTCCGAGGACGGCGATCTGGTCCAAGTTGATGGTATTCCCATCACCTCCCCATTCGTCTGGGTGGCCATCGGAGATCCTGACACGATTCAACCCGCTCTCGAAATCCCCGGCGGGGCAATGCCTCAAGTACGTTCCGCCGACGCCACCGCAGAGGTTGAGCGGCTTGATGAAGCTGAAGTCTCTGCCACGACAGAGCCAAGCGAACCACGCTTCGCGCGCCCGGATACCAGCGACCAGTAGGGCAAACTACCCACGCATATGTGACATTTTGGGTCCATAATCAGTATGCTAGGTTGTCAGTAATCCCAGCACTGCGCACTGCGTTCACCCGGGACGACAAATGCAGCGATAAACTGGCATTGAAACCTGTGGAGGTCATCATGAATGAAAACTTTGGCGACGCTAAGGTACCCGAAAACGCGGACAAGTTGACCGAGACCACGCTCACATTTGCTTCGCTCGCAGCACTCGACGAAGCCTACAATGTAGCAGCAGCCAGTCCTGAAGTCCGCGACGCAGTCAAGGCACTGCCACTTGGCTCCGCGCTGCTCGTTGTGCGACTCGGTTCAGGGGAGGGGGAACGCTTCCTCCTTGACGCAGAGCGCATCGTCGCAGGCCGCTCCGAGCACGCCGATGTATTCCTCAACGATGTCACAGTGTCCCGCAAGCACGCCGAGTTTGCCCGCGTTGGCAACGACTACGAGGTGCGCGACCTCGGTTCGCTGAACGGCACGTACATCAACCGTGACCGGATCGACAGTTACGTCCTCAAGCCGGGTGATGAGATCCAAATCGGCAAGTACCGGATGATCTACTACCAGAGCCCACAGGCACGTCTTTCCTGACACGGACCCACACGAGTGAATCAACCCGTACGACACACTCCACGTTCTGATGGAAGCTCATCAGGACCGAGTTCGCAGGAACGCCCTCGGTCACCTTGGCCGCAGGGTGTTTCTCGTGTGCCCACCATGCGGATCTCCGATGTGCTCTCCGCACTCAAGACCGAGTTCCCGGCAATTACCCACTCAAAGCTCCGGTTCCTTGAGGAGCAGGGATTCATCCACCCCGTACGAACCAATTCGGGGTACCGTCAATACTGCGCTGCCGACCTTGAACGCCTACGCTATGTACTGACTGAGCAGCGTGATCGCTATCTTCCGCTCAAGGTCATCAAAACCCAACTTGATGATCTGGACAATGGCGCCTTGGAAAGTGACACCCCTTTTGGACCACGCGTCGCTACTCAGGATGGGTTCACACCCGCACAGGCGATGTTGCGTCACCTGTCTGATATCGCCTCAGCCGCAAATGTTGAGTCGAAGTTCGTTGAAGAACTCTATGAGGCAGGAATCATACGCGAACACATAGCGGCGAATACTGACGCGGACCGCGTCGCGTTCGCAGAACACGATGTTGAAATCGTACGTTTGGCCTGCGCTCTAGGCGAGTTTGGTATCGATTGGCGGCACTTGCGATCAATGCGGGCCGGTGCTGACCGTGCCGTGGCGCTCGTGGATCAATCCGTGGCTCATCTCGCAGGGAGGTCCAGTTCAAGCTCACGCGCCCAAGCAGCCAACGCACGTACGGAACTGGCGGAACTGCTTGCGCGGCTGCACACAGTATGGCTGCGGGACGGCATCGCCGAACTGAACTGAAACTTTAGGCTTCCTCAAGAGTTTCACCCGGCGGTGTAATGGGGAGAACTACCGATTTTGGTGCGACACGCACTCAAAAACCTCCCAGGGTCGTTGACCATAGGGGTCTTGAGTTCTAGCGTATCTAAAAGAAGCAGTTGCGCCACCAGCCCTTGCAGCCCCAACTGCAAGGAGCTGCTTTCAGCCACAATAGGCAACCAACCCCAAGCGGAGGAATCCATGAGCGATCGCACACCAAGTGATGCGCGATTTGTAGCACCTTTGCGTTCCCAAGGAACCCTCTTTGGCGACGGCATCGAGGACCAGGATTCCCAGACTGGATACCGCGGACCCACCGCATGCCGCGCAGCAGGTATCACCTACCGTCAACTTGACTACTGGGCACGTACTGGGCTGGTCGCACCAACCATTCGACCAGCCACCGGATCAGGAACGCACCGTCTCTACAGCTTCCGTGACATCCTCGTGCTCAAGGTTGTTAAACGCCTGCTCGACACGGGCGTGTCACTGCAGCAGATCCGAACCGCCGTGGAGGCACTGCGCGAACGAGGTATTTCCGATCTCGCACAGATCACCCTTATGAGCGACGGCGCCTCAGTATACGAGTGCACCTCCACTGATGAGGTCATTGACCTAGTACAGGGCGGACAAGGTGTGTTCGGTATAGCTGTTGGCCGCGTCTGGCGCGAAGTGGAAGGCACACTGGCCACCCTTCCAGCCGAACGAATCGACGCACTCGAAGAAGTACCGGCCGCACCGGAGGACGAACTGGCTCGGCGACGTCGCGCCCGCAACGCAGGCTGACATTAACTGCTTCAGGGTCGTGGGCAGGGGAGCAGCGTTCCCAATGCTCTGAACTTACAGTTGTGGGGGCGGAACCAATCTGGTTCCGCCCCCACAACTGTAAGTTCGTCTATCGGTGCACACCGCATTATTGTTTTCGTTCAGGGTCCAACTCTGGCTGAAACTCCACAAATTCGTCACTGCCACCAAACGGCACATTGCCGACCGGAGCCTGCGCCACCGGAATATCATCCACAACCGGGAAGTCACCGATTGCTTCAGCCGTTGACTCGGGAACGGAACTATCCTCAACGACCGTTGGCTCTGACACCACGGAGTCGTCATCATTTGACGAGCTGTTCTGTTCTTGAACGGCCTGCTGTCCCTCTTCGAAGGCACGCTTTAGCTCTTCGCCTTCAGCCTCCTCTTGAACGATCTCGTGATCACGAGCAATCGAACGCATCGCGCGTGCGAGAACCGCATCGAATCGATCTGCGAGATCACGGGCAGCACGGCTCGGCCAAGCATGGATAGGGGAGCCGGCCCCCTGCGCCTGCTGCAAAGCGGAGCGCTCC
>DALZEF010000015.1:23267-74391 GCA_031979385.1 Timonella sp.
GAGCGCTCCGGAATGTAGGTCGACAGGATCAACGGCCCAAACATACCCGTCAGTTCCTCTTGCCGGTAAGCCTGCTCCGAAGAACGCGTACGAACACGGTTGACCAACACCCCAAGAGGTTTGAGTTGGGGGGCAGATTCGCTCTTGATCTGGTCAATGGCTTGGAATGCGCGAGCTGCTGCCGTGACAGAGAACAGTCCAAGTTCGGTGACGACCAGCGCACGGTCACACGAGGTAAGCCCTTGCCGTGTTAACCCGCCCAACGAGGGCGGGCAATCAATCAAGATGACATCGTATCGGTCCTCCAAGAACTCCAGCGCGTGCTTGAGCCTGGTAAGACGGTGCGAGTACGACGGTCCATCATGGCGGGCAGACTCGTTAGACCCCACAAGTACGTGTAGAAGTTCCGAATTCCACGGAGATGACGCGATCGCAGACTCGACAACGAAGGATGAAGGATTATCCAAGACCGCAGCCACATCGTTGTCTGCCGCGCCAGATACCCCCAAAGCCAAGGTCGTGTCCGCTTGCGGGTCAAGGTCCACAACGAGGGTACGCATTCCAGCGTAAATCGCCGCTGACGCTAAACCGAGCGTTACGGATGTCTTACCAACGCCACCTTTGAGACTGCAGATACCTAGAATCGCCACACATCATACTTTAGCGGTATATTCACAGAACTTTTCACATATACGCCCATTTCGCGGCATCGAATTGCCCGAATTGTCGAGTATGAAAGAAGATCTCACCCTGATTACAGTAGCGGTGACAAGGGAGCGAGGAGCACCTCGCCCACCTTATTGAGCAGGGGGCGATTCTCCCATTCGTCGAGGTCAAGGCGCCGACAGTTGCTCAGGTCAGACTCGAATACCCGTTCCATCGTGGCAGCGAGATCGGTGTCGTAGATGGACAGGTTGATCTCGTAGTTTCCCTGGAGTGAAAGGCGGTCGATATTGGCCGTGCCAATCGTGGTCCACACCCCATCAACAGTGCAGGTCTTGGCGTGCACCATCGCGTTCTTGAACAGCCAGATGGTGATTCCACCGCGCAGCATCTTGGAGTACTGTCCGCGTGAAAGCCAGTCGGTCAGCACGTGATTGGATGCCTCAGGAACGATGATGCGGACATCCACGCCACGAGCTGCCGCGGCAAGTAGCTCATCCAGGAACACAGCATCAGGAATGAAGTAGGCCTGCGTGAGGTAAATGTGGTGGCTTGCGCGACGGAACGCCTCCAGATAGATGTTGCGTACCGGATAGACCTGACGGATCGGAGCATTGGCTGCGGCCTGGATGCGGGGGAGCCAATCTGGTGTGTGCACCGGCTCAATGTGGGGCAGACGGCCCTTACGATTGTGATTCCAGAAGTTCACGAATGCACTCACCAGTTCCCACACCCCAGGACCTGTTACACGCATGTGCGTGTCGCGCCACTGAGTTGCATACGTGGAACCGATGTTGAATCCGCCAACAAATCCGACTTCCTCATCCACCACGAGAATCTTGCGGTGGTCGCGTCCCGTGTACTTCAGGTCCAATGTCAGGACCTGAGGACGAAACAGGGGATAGGCAAGCACGTGGATCCCCTCGGGGAAGTCGAAGAACGACTTCTGCACCACTAGGTTCGCGAAAGAATCGTAAATCAGATAGACATCCACACCACGGTGATAGGCGTCGATCACAGCGTCCTTGAACCGCCGGCCGTACTCATCGCCCTTCCAGATGTAACTTTCAAGATAGACCGAGGACTTGGCGTTATTGATCGCTTCGAGCATGTCCTTGAACACGTCCTCGCCGTACGTGTACACAGTGGTACTCGTATTGCCGATCTCCACATGTTGAGGTTCAAGGTGAGGGAACTTCGTCTTACGCTGAATATTGCGCTTTTGATAGTGGTCGACGGCGACCACGGTCGCAGCGGCACTCAACGTGGTGGCGGCCCCGAGGAATACTGACCTGGTGAACAGTTTCTTGACGTCTTTGTAGGCGCGGGATACGAGTTCATTCACAGGCCCCAGCCTATGTGTAACCGCGTGATCTTTCACGCAGGGAGAGCAGGAGTCTCGGGTGTAGTTTCGTTCGCCCGGCGGGCCAAGCGTTCGCTTATCTCGCGATTGGTCGTGTACACATGGACGCAACTCAACCCGGCGGCCACTGACAGCAGCAACAGAGCAAGCACCTTCCAGTGCCACACCACGGAATAGTGCTCCATGAGTTAATGCCCGAAGCTTGCGAGGCCCTCAGCGATCGGGAAGCCACTGCTTTGATTGGTGTCCCATGTTTTCGCCGGAACAGTCGCGGGTGAATCCTCGGCTAGCTGGGGAAAATTTTCTACAAGTAGCCCGTGCCATGCGGAGAAAGCGGTTCTGACTGGAGGATGCATCCGGTCGCAGGGAAGTGGGGTGAAGCGCGGATATAAGGCTCAATCTGATCTTATTTTGTCATAACGTACATTATCGGATATCGTGATAAACAGCGAGAACCTGCCTTTTTGCGGTGAATCACTGTGCGAGCACGATCTTGAGGCGTTATGAGTTAGCGCTTGCTTCACTGCCGACCAACCCTGAATACAGTCACCCAACCGACTTTGCGCGCGGCTTGTGGGTTTCCTCGCCAATCTCTGGTTCCAACTGCCACGGAATGCCCGAGAAAACCGCAGAACGATCCATGCAATCCAACTCCAGCCATGCGTGAATACACGCTGAGTATGGTCAAGCGCCAGACGCATACCGGAACGTTGATATGCGTACTGGAGCGTTAGATTCGTAACTAAGCCACATCCAGCAGGGATTCTCAGCCCGTGAGGCCTCGTTATCTAGTAGAATCCAGTGGGAACAAACGCGCCCTGAAGCGTGTTTGTACAAAGACTTCCGGCGGTTCGGCTGCCGGATCGATTCATCAGATCGAGTTCCACGGCGCGACCATGGAACATTTGGAGGCATACATGGCAGATCGTTCCCTTCGCGGAATGAGCATCGGCTCGAAGAGCATGGAAACCGACGAGAACGTCGACTTCGCTCCACGCCTCGAGACCCGCTACCAGTGCCCAAACGGCCACACCATCATCTTGCCGTTCTCCACCGAGGCTGAGGTTCCAGTTGTCTGGGAATGCCGCTGCGGTGAAGAAGCACTGCTGCAGGACGCCGAGAAACCTGAAGAGGTTCCCGGAAAGGCCGTACGTACACACTGGGACATGCTTCTAGAGCGCCGCACGGTCAAGGAACTTCAAGAACTTCTCGACGAGCGTCTTGAGCTGCTGCGTTCGGGCCGCCTACGCCGTGGGTCGGGTTCATTCTGATTCGTTCACGCCAAGGCACTGACGTGGGGTGACTCCCCTGCATAGATGGCCTGGACGTAAATGCTGTTCAGTACAACTGTTGTGTACATGTTTGGACAGCGACCACGTTGAACATCTGGTGCGGGTGGCTGACAGTGAGTAATGCACTGTCAGCCACCCGCACTTTTTGTTTGCATGCATATATGGGGTTGGCGCTTCATCACGTGCACCGGACCAATTCTTGCGGGAGATCTCGATGGGCTGTTTTTGTTCCGGGTGCATGGTGTTTGGATGTGCACTCGGACGAATTTTGTCCCATCGGTTGGCGTGCGCACTCTTGGGTTAGCGGCGGAAGATCTGAGTGAGTTGGCGGCTACGCTTCTGGAAACCCCACACCGTGACGCGGCCAAGAGCCTCTTTGACGATGGATCCGCTCATCTTGGAAACACCGTGAACCCGCTCAACAAAGGTGATGGGAACTTCTGCCACCACTCCCCCTGCCTCGATCACGTTTCGTGACATGTCCACCTGGAAGCAGTATCCGTGAGAGGCGACGTTCCCCAGATCGAGCGCTTGAAGCATCCGGGAACGAAATGCACGGAACCCAGCGGTCGCATCATTGATACCGAGACCGAGCATGACCTTGACGTAAATGTTTCCGCCACGGGATAGAAACTCACGGTGCTTTGGCCAATTCTCGACTGACCCTCCCGGAACCCAACGTGAGCCGATTGCGAGATCGACCGACTCGTCGTCAAGTGCCGCGAGTAACCGCGGAAAATCCTGTGGACGGTGTGAACCATCAGCATCCATCTCACAAATGACGTCGTACCCGCGGGTTAAGGCCCAGTCGAACCCAGCAAGATACGCGGCGCCGAGGCCGTCCTTTGCGGTCCTGTGCAACACGTGTACTCGCTCATCGGAAGCAGACAGTTGATCGGCCCACTCCCCTGTGCCGTCAGGGCTGTTGTCGTCCACGACCAGCAACTCTACATCTGGGGCTGACTCAAAAAGACCCTTCACCGTGATGGGTAACGATTCGCGTTCGTTGTACGTGGGAATGACCACGAGCACGCGCCCAAGTGGGTGGGACGACGACATTGTGCCTCCGCTTAAGATACTTCGCGGCGATTACGCGAGAACAATCCAGTCACTAGCAGCAACACACTACCAGCCCACGAAATCCAGACGGGAATCTCGCCCAAGAATACCGCTGGTGTTCGGCTGTCGCGTAGGACCAGTTCCTGCATCATCTGTTCGGCTGAGAAGTGGCCGGTCCGTTCGAGTTCAGTGCCGGTGGGCGTGTAGATCGCGGAGACACCAACCGTTGATACGTGCACCACGGCCCGACCGGTTTCAATGGCTCGAAGGCGTGACATCGCAAGTTGCTGGATTGACTCGTTTGTCGGGCCAAACGAGGCGTTGTTGGTCTGCACGAACAGGATCTCTGCTCCGTTTGTGATGGACTCGTGGATGACCTGGTCGATTCCGACCTCGAAGCAGATGATGGGACCCACTGTCACGTCGCGCTCGAGGCGAGCGATAGGCACGTCGAGTGCCGCAGGTTCAGTTCCGGCGAACATGTCCGTGCTGATGCGGTCCACGTCTGGGTAGAGCCTGCGGAAGAAGTCGCGATTGGGGATGTACTCGCCAAATGGTACGGGACGCTGCTTGGCATACGAGCCGATAACTCCCTGACCGTGTTGCCAGAGCAGTGAGAGGTTTATCCTGCCACCTGTCGCTGGGTATTCCTGGGCACCCACGAGGATTGGAGTTCCGACAGCCGCTGAGGCTGAGTCTATGAGAGCAGCGGCCGCTGCATCCACCTGCGGATCGATATCCGAGGCGTTTTCGGGCCAGACCACCACATCGAGGAGATCGCTGTTTTCTCGCTCGGCCAGCGCAAGTGTTCCCGCGACATGGTTGTCGAGCACCTCTTGGCGGTTGGCGAAGGCATCGGCGCCAGGCTTGGACACGTTTCCTTGAACCGCTCCAACGTGCAGTGTTCCCGTTTGCGCCTTGTTGCTGAGTGGGATGAATATCGCCGCAAGGATGACGAGAACGCCCACAAAAGCGCTCGAACCAAGCCGCCACATATCCAGCTGCAACAGGGCGAGTACAGCAACCGCTGTCAAAAAACCGATAAAAGCGACGAAAAACGTAATGAGCGGTATTCCGGCAAGCCAGGCATACGATGCGAGAGGGGACGTCGACTGGGAGAATCCGAGTCTCCCCCAGGGGAACCCACCCCACGGAAAGTAGCCACGCAAGGATTCGACGCCGAGCCATAACAGCGCGAAAGCAGCCGCAGAACGCAGTGAGTTTCGGGCAATCCAATCGTTGCGACGCACGATGCTCCATACAGAGGCAAACAGGCCGATGAAGAGTGCTTGAAAGGCAGACAGGGCAATCCACGGCAGGTTACCGCCCACGGCGTACTGAGCCCACATGATGTGTGGGAGGAAGAATCCGAACCCCCAGACGGTTCCGACAAGGAAGTTCCACCAGGCTCCATCACGCAGCGTCGCAAGGGCCAGACCTGCGATTGCCACGAACGCGAGTGCCCAGGCATCGGTTCCGGGAAATGCAAGTTCAAGGAGGACACCACTTGCTGCGGCGAGGATGACAGACAACCATCGAGGGAAACGGCGGGAGTTCACCTGACCAAGATTACCGTCATGTTCTGTGGCGTCAGTGAAGCGATCGCTGCGAGTGCCAGACGCATGGTAAAAGCCCACGTGTCCTTCGTACCGGTGCATTACGTACCGTTTTCTACTGAACACGTGGGCTGTGCCCTGTTGGAGCATCTACTTTTGACTGCATGATGCTGGTCAAAAAGGATGCTCGGCGATGCAGAGTCAGTGACTAACCTAACGCAAGATAACGAAAAGGTGAACGGACCATTGTCCACAAATTTGCTTTAAGTCGCGTGGTCTGCGCGAATAGGCGGAAATAGGCCGGGTGAAATGGGATGACCGTCCACTACGAGAGATCATCCCATGTCAGCGTGGGTAATCCACTCAGTCCTCTTCACGTGCCGAACATGTCAAACCAGGGAAGCTAGAGAGTGTTGTGCAGGAAGACGCCCTCGCGGAGCGTGGCCACGCACTGTGGGCGTTCCCCACGAGAAATCGCCTCTTGTTCGAGGATGGGTAACAGCGGTGAACCCGAACGGGCATCTGTGGTCCAACTTGAGCGGCCGTCATTCTCGGCCTGAACACCGAGTTCATCGGCGCGCCACAGGGCAAGGTGTGCGGGCGCGCCGACTCGTAGCTCCCCCGCCATGAAGTTGGGCTCGCCGCCTACCCGCCATCCGCCACGCGTGTGAGCCTTGAACGCGGCGCGTGCGGAGATACGGAAATCGCGATTGTTGTGGAACAGTGCCGCGGCCACGGCACCCCACGGGTCGAACGCCGTAACGGGGGTATCGGAACCAAAAGCCATCGGTACACCGGCCCTCGAAAAGTCTCGGATAGGGGTGGTGCACGCCCGGCGGGACGCCCCCAGGCGCTGCTCGTACAGGTCGCCCTCGCCACCCCAGTAGGCATCAAATGCGGGTTGAACCGAGACTGCAAAGCCAAGTTCCACGAGCGCAGCAATACTCTCGGAATCAACGAGCTCCACATGTTCGAGCCGGTGTCCACCACGACGCATTGCACTCAGCATGCCCGGCTCTGCGGCGAGTCTGCGCGCCGCAGCCAACACGGTGTCCAGCGCGCGATCCCCGATGACGTGGAAGCCGGCCGTGATGCCTTCTGAGGAGCAGACCAACAGGTGAGTGTAGATCTGTTCTTCGCTCAGGTGGAGAGTGCCGCTCGTCGATGGATCGTCGGCGTAGGGTTCGCGCATCGCAGCGCTGCGGGACCCAATCGACCCGTCCACGGAAAGGTCGCCAGCCAGCCCTCGCAGGCCCGGGATCTGCTGCTGGAGCTCAGCCAACTCGTCGGCAGTGGACACCAACTCGCCCCGGTACCCCACAACCAGCGGCAAACCGCTCGCCGCATCGGCGGTGAGCTCGATCAAGCGGGCAAGGCCCTCGCGAGTGTCAATACCAATTGCGCTGTTTTCGTGAACCGCAACAAACCCGAAGCTCGCAGCCCGGGCCAGGACGCTGCGGTAGATGTCGTCGCGTTCTTCAGCCGACACATCGCGGATGTGGTCGCGCACCGCAGTGTGGGACCGATTGATCAGTCGGCCGTCAGACAGTGCGGACTCGTCGAGTCCTGCTGCCCGCAGCAATGCCGTTGAGCAGACGGCCGAGTGCAGATCGGCCCGAGGCACATACAGCGGCACGTCGCCGAACGCTGTGTCGAGATCGTGCACCGTCACGCCGGGTCCTGACCAACCCGAGTCGTCGTACCCAGTCGCACTCAACGCACGAGCCGATCCAAGACCGCCCTGCGCCAACCGGGCCGCGAGAAGTTCCAGCACAGCCTCACGTGACGTACCACCGGCAGACGGTGACACGTCGACCGCCCGATACGCCATTTCGGTTTCCAGGAGGTGCACATGCGCGTCCACGAAACCAGGTGCGATGAGCGCCCCGTCCACGTCGATGACTTTCTCAGCGCGGGAGGCGAAGCTGGTGGATGTGTCGTCGTCGCCAATCCACGCGATCACGCCGTCCTCAATGAATAGCGCGGTCGCGAACGGATCGGTTGGCGAGTGCACAAACCCGTTACGGAACAGAATCGAGTGTGGCGTATCGGACACAAAAACTCCTGATGACGGCTGATTTAGATGGATGAATAGGCGACGACGCCACGTTTGATCGCGTCGATTGCATTGGTCGCGGTTGTTCGCAGACGCTGGCTTGGAGCAACCCCAGCGATCTGGTCCAGGGCATCAAGGATCTGCTTCGCCCACCGCACGAAGTCACCGGCAGTCAAGTCCGCATCGGAGAGGACCGAGTCGAGCGAACGCCCCCGCGTCCACTTGTGCACGGCCTCGATCAACCCGGTGTCGAGATCGCCGGTTTCCTTGACCTTGTAGGCATCTTCGAGGTCGGTGAGCCGCGACCATTCACGAATCATCTCGTCAAGCACTTGCGCGAGTTTTCCTTGCGGCCCACCTGGGATGCGCGGATCGGGTTCATCATCGCGGCGCGACTGATACACGACGAGCGACACAGCCGCCGCTAGTTGCGGCGCCTCGAGTTCGTCCCATAGTCCCTTTTCGATGCACCTGGCGACGAGCAGATCATTTTCTGCGTAGATGCGCGAGAGTGCGTGGCCGGGTTTGGTGACATGCAGGTCACCGTGTTCGTCTCGGTGCAGGTATTCGAGTTCGAGGAGGACCTTGCAGATCCGGTCGAACGTTTTACCGATGGAACCTGTGCGGTTGTTGATCTTGTGCAGAAGGGTCTCTTGCTCGCGCATGAGTTTGGTCCACCGCTCACCCCAGCGGGCGTGAGCCTCACGGTCTGGGCAGGCGTGGCACGGATGTTCGCGCAGGTTCCGGCGTAGTTCCTGAAGCACGATATCGTCTGCTGAACTGCTGCGCCGTTTTGGACCCGAGTAGGGATTATCGGGCACAGGCGTCAGGCCGTCACCGTTGCGGAGCGCGGCTCTCAACTTAGCGGTGAGGTCCTTGCGATCCGCCGGTTTTCTCGGATTGAACTGCTGGCCAATCCGCAGTGAGCCGATCACCTCGAACCCGCCATGCAGGTCAGCGAGGGACACCATCCGAACCTTGCCCTGCTCGGTGAGCACGGCGGGGCGCGGACCGTCGGCACCCGTGTCCTTGCCCCGGTCAACGACCACCGCGTAGCCCGCCGACCGCCCGGAAGAAACCTCCACCACATCGCCGCGGCGCAGTTTGGTCAGTCGGTAGATCAGCTCGGTGCGTGCTGCGTTCTTGTTCTCCCCCGCAAGTTTGCGCTCTCGCTCCGAGATTTTGCGACGAAGTTGCATGTAACTCGGGAAATCACCGAGTTCGCACTGCATGGCCTGTTCATAGCCTTCTAGGGCCTCGCGATTCGCGCTTGCCGCACGGGCCAATCCAACGACGCCACGGTCGGCTTGGAACTGCGCGAACGAGGACTCAAGGATTTCCCTAGCCTGTTTTTGACCGTAGCGGTCTACCAGGTTGATGGCCATGTTGTAGGTTGGCTTGAAACTCGATTTGAGTGGGTACAGGCGTTTTGATGCTAGGCCGGACAGAGCAACAGGGTCGAGTCCCGGGTGGTCAACGACCACCGCATGCCCCTCGACGTCGATTCCGCGCCGTCCCGCACGTCCCGTTAACTGGGTGTACTCACCCGGTGTCAGGTCAACGTGTGAGGTGCCATCCCATTTGACCAGTTTCTCCATGACCACCGTCCGGGCGGGCATGTTGATCCCAAGCGCAAGGGTCTCGGTGGCGAACACGGCTTTGATGAGTCCGCGCGAGAACAGTTCCTCGACTGTCTCCTTGAACAGTGGCAGCATGCCCGCATGGTGCGCAGCGATACCTCGGGTCAGACCCTCAATCCATGACCAGAACCCCAACACGTTGAGGTCCTCGGCTGGAACGTTGGTGCAGCGAGACTCCGCAATGATCCGAATCTGCTCGGCTTCCTGCTCCGTGGTCAAACTAATGCCGGTGGCCAAACACTGTGCAACAGCGGCATCGCAGCCTGCGCGCGAGAAAATGAAGTAGATCGCGGGCAACAGGTTTGCCTCTTCAAGCTCCTTGATGACCGCGAACCGTGGCGGGCCACGCCGCCCGGTACGCTGCGAGGAACCGTGCTTACCTCGGCCACCCCATGACCCGCGGTTGTGTAGGGAGTCACTCCCACGCCGCATGACGTTGAGCAGGTCGGGGTTAATCGGTGGGTTCACGCCCGGATCAGTCGGATCAACCGTGTGCGCATACAGGTCCAAGATGCCGCCGGGGTGGTCTCCCCTGCCTTGAACGATGACATGCTGCCACAACGGTACGGGGCGGCGTTCCGAGACGATCACCTTGGTGTCACCACGGACGGCCTCCAACCAGTCGCCGAACTCTTCCGCGTTCGACACCGTTGCACTCAGCGACACGAGGCGTACCGACTGGTCCAAGTGGATGATGACTTCCTCCCACACCGCACCCCGGAACCGGTCGGCCAGGTAGTGAACTTCGTCCATGACCACGTACCCGAGCGTGTCCAGGGTTGAGGACTGCGCATAGATCATGTTGCGCAATACCTCGGTGGTCATCACCACGATGGATGCTTCACCGTTGATCGCAGTGTCCCCGGTCAACAGGCCAACCGAATCGGCACCGTAGCGGCGCACGAGGTCATTGTATTTCTGGTTGGACAGCGCCTTGATAGGGGTGGTGTAGAAGGCCTTCTTACCCGTTGCGAGAGCTAGGTGGGTGGCAAACTCTCCCACTATCGTCTTCCCGGCACCGGTGGGCGCCGCAACGAGAACGGAACTACCACCCTCAAGCGCTGCACAGGCCTCAAGTTGGAAGGGATCGAGTGGGAAATCGAAGTTCGCCTCGAACGCTTCAAGGTGTGGCGTATGGAGTGTGGCGCGTTCCTTGAAAGCCGCATACCTTTCGGCTGGTGATGGCTCTGTGCTCTGGGGGCTGGATGATGGAGATGTGCGGAGCGCTGCGCGTTTCTGTTCGCGAACCCTCGAGCGTTTCGGAGACATGCCTTAAGCCTATCGAAGGACCCTGCCCAGCCCACGCTTATTTGCATCTACGGGAGAAACGTCACGTTAGGACCCGCAGCACGCCTGGGTCCACCGTGATTCGGACAGGGACGGGACCGATGACCTCACCGTCAGCCATAGCGACTGGTGGGAACTGAGCCCTATCACTTGGACCAATGATGACCTCGGTGACTTCGCGAGTCGAGACAGCAGGCTCCTGAAGGTGTTTACCGGAGTAGAGCTTCGGAAAGATCCGCATGATCTGCGGGACACTCAAGGCGTCGGCGAGCATGAGATTGAGTTTGCCGTCGGTGAGGGAAGCATGCGGGGCAATGGGGATACCGCCACCAAAGTAGGGAGCATTGCTGATTGCGGCGAGTGTGCCCGTCTTCTCGATGGTCTCGCCCTCGATGGTGATGGAGTATCCGTACGGTTTGTACTTGTTGAGGCAAGAAACCACTGCGCGCAGGTACTTGAGGTGCCCTTTGGGCCACGAGTAGGTGTTTGCTTGGAGATTCACTGCGGCATCAAACCCGAGTGAGAGCGTTCCAGCGAACCAGCGTCGCGTGGACTGCGAGTGGCGCACATCCTGAGGGGATTTCGCCCGCAATACGCGCGCTGGAGACAGTTCTTGCAGGTGTGGCTCTACAACGCCTGCATCGTAGGCGGTGATTGAACCCGCCTCAAGGGCTTGGGCAATGACCTCGATGGAGGCTCGGACATCGTTGATGGGGAGATTGATTGCGCGAGCGAAGTCGTTTCCAGAACCGACAGCGATGATACCGAGTGGAGTGGATGTTTTTGCGGTGGCGTTGACGCCGAGGTTGACCATGCCGTCGCCTCCAACCACGACGAGGGCGTCGAGACGGTTGAGACTCGCAGCGCGTGCTTTTGCGTGCGCATCGATAGCCGAGGTGCCGGACAGGTCAGTGAAGTTGATGTTGTGGCGTGCGAACTCGCGTATGACCTGTTTTCCGGCGTGTTCTCCTTTGCCAAGCCCTGCGGTGGGATTGATGACGAGGCCGATATGGGGGTGGGTTTGTGATACGGCCATGTCAGTAGTCTTGTAGTTCCTTATCGAGTGCGTCCATGCGGCGCTTTTCAATCCGATCATGGATGCTTGCCACGCCAACGGCGATGAAGTAGAGACCCACGATTGGCAGGGCAACCAGAATCATGGTCAGGGCGTCCGGGGTTGGCGTCATCATTGCGGAGAATGTAAAGGCGAGTACAACGGCCCAGCGCCAGCCCTTGAGCATCGTGTGTGCGGACATCATGCCGAGGAAATTCAACGCCACCAGCAGGACGGGCATCGCGCAGGCCAGGCCGAACGCGATGAGTAGGCGCATGACGAAACTCAGGTAGACGTCTGCTGAAATCAGTTGCGATGCAGTCTCTGGAACGAATCCCACCATGATGCGTACGGCTCGGGGCATTACCCACCAGGCGAAGTACGCTCCCCCGAGAAACAGCGGAATCGCTGCGCCAAGGAACCCATAGGTGTAGGCGCGTTCTTTCTTGGTGAGGCCCGGTGTGATGAACGACCAGAACTGGAACATCCAGAACGGGCTGGAGATGAAGAAGCCGATGAAGAACGAAATCTTCAACCGGAAGTCAAGCCCCGTGGCGATGCCCGCGAAGTTGATGTTCGCGTCGAGTCCGGTGTCTTTGGAAGCTTGGATGAGCGGTTCCTGGAGGGCGTTGAATACCGGCGTGAACAGGAACCATCCGCCGATGGCACAGGCAACGATAACGATGGCGGCATAGAAAAGCCGCCGCTTGAGTTCGTTGAAGTGTTCCAGGAGCGTCATTCGACTCCTGGCCTCACGTCGTTCTTGGGCGCGGCGGGCTTTCGTCGATCTGCGGATCTTTTTCGCCGAACGCTTTTTATCGTTCGAGGAAGTCGACACGGTTATGCGTTGTCTTTGCGTTTCGTGTCGGCGGTGTCAGCGCTGGAAACCGATTCGGCGGGGTTTGACTGCGCGGGAGCATCGTCATCCGTGAGTTCCTTGATCTCCTTCTTGAAGATCTTCATCGACTGGCCAACGCTGCGCGCCATGTCAGGAAGCCTCTTCGATCCGAAGACCAACAGGATCACGACAATCAGCACAACCCAGTGCCACGGCTTGTTTAATCCAGGCATTATTCAAACTCCAAACTTCGGTGCGTCATTACATCCTAAGCGTGTGCCGCGTCAGGTAAAAACCCGGCGTAGCCGCATGGAACTATCGAACCGCTTCGACGCCGGTTAGTCAACTACCCACACAGTCAAATGTGGCGACCTGTACGAAGTGATTGGTAGTTGGCGAACCGACTAGTCGCCGTAGTACGCAGCCCACCGACGGTACGTATTCTCTCGTGATTCTTGCTTACGCTGCGCCCGGCCCGCAGCACGATCCTGCCGTTCGCTGCGTAGTTGGGCGGCTCGTTCCGGTCCCCCATACACGTCCGTGTCTCGCGGCTCGCTCAGTAGTCCGCGCTGCATCAGTTCCTCGGCGCTGGGAGCCTGCGCCAATGCTACACTGATCCGTTCCGTGGCACATGCCCCTGCACGCAGTGTGTTGCGGGCACGAAGCCACAGCAGCCAGGTGAGGCTCGCAAGCATCGCGAGTGCGCTAATGATCGCGACGGCCCAAAAGGCAATGTTCAACATGCTAGTCTCCTTGGCTTTCCTCTAGGTCACCGTACTGCGTCAATGCGCGTGCTGCACTGTCCGCCACGAGGTTCGCGTACTCGGGTGGAGACACGCTCGCTACATGTCCAGCATGTGCGAGCAAGAACTCCACAAGCCATTGTGGACGCGATACGTCTATGGTCAGTTCCACCAACCCGGAAGGTGCCTCGGACAACTGCTCGTGGGGAACCTCATCAACCAGCCAACGCCCGTGTGGGTGAAGAGTCAGAACAACGGTGTTCCCGGAACGCGGAACTCGCGCCTGCCCTGGTTCGTGCCCCTTGTCATGTTGATACGAGTCTCCCGTCAGGAGAATGACCGATCCCATGCGGTCGAGTCGGAACACGCGTGGCCCATCCGCTGTGCGGCAGAACCCCTGAGCGTAGAGATGACCCGACTGGTTGAAGATTGACCACAGCTCAACCACGCGTTCTGCGGTTTCTCCTGAAGCATTCACGTAGGTGAATCGCACGGGCGTGCTTGTCTCAATGCCCTCTCGTAGTACCGCGAGCGCGGAGCCTGCCCCGTCACGGGAGAGTTGCACGTCGAGGGCTCGTGAGTTTTCGCCGAGGTTGAGTGTGAGTTTGGAGATGAGGCGTTCGACTGTGGTGGAGCTTGCGCCAAGGTCGTTTTCGTCTGAGGCGGTGATAATGCCTCGCAGTGCGTTGAGCGCGGCGAGTAGTGCGATTGATTCTTTGATGCCCAGTCGGAGGGGTTGTTCGAGTCCGCGTGCGGCGGTGAGTCGGACGACGCCTTGGTCGAGGGCGAATGCGTCGAAGTCGATGAGGTCGTCGGCCATGTATCCGGGGGTTCCGGTGACCCAGAGTAGGTCGATGTCTGCGCGGATCTGTTTGGCGGTGACGTTGAAGTGTGCTGCGAGTTCGTCGATTGTGGCTTCGCCGTTGTGGGATAGGTATCCGACGAGTGCGAGGAGGCGTGCGGTGCGGGTTGCGGCTGTTTCGGGGGTGCGTTTTTTGCGCGCGGTGGGGGTTGGTTCAGTCATTGTGCGTTTCCTTCGTGGCTGAAGGGTTGCCTATTTGAGGAACTGTTGAGCGTGGCTGCGGCGCGTAGTCGTGCGATCACTTGGGTGCGTAGTTCGGGTGGTGCGCAGACTAGGACGGCGTCTGCTTGCCCGGCCAATTCGTCGGCAAGTTCCGTCAGGTCGTGGTAGGTGAGGGTTATGGCGTCGTAACCGCGCGGTACTAGGTGGTTGGATTCGCGTCCGCGTAGGCGTAATGCTCCGCCGCGTCCGGCTCGTAGGGCGAGCTGTGCGGTGTGTGTTTCTGTTTCGGTTGCTGCGAGTAGCGCGGAGAAATCGATGTCTTGTGGGATGTCGTATGCGGCTGGTGCGCCAATGCGTTTTACATTTCCGACGATCCGGTTGAGTTTGAAGGTTCGTTGCGCTTGGCGGGTGGTGTCCCAGGCGACGACGTACCAGCCGCTGCCGCGGGCGAGGACGGACCAGGGTTCGACTTCACGGGTGGTTTGTTCGCCTGTGTGTCCTGTTCGGTAGTCGAACTGGACGCGTTGGCGCCCGGTTACCGCTTCGAGTAGGGGTTCGAGTGCTGGGCTGTCAGTGCCTACGCGTGGGTCGAACCCGATGAGTACGGAACTGTCTGTGGAGGCGGCCGTGGACTTGAGTTTGGTGAGTCCCAGTTGGGAGTCTGATTCGAGCGCGGTGTCGCGCCACAGCTGCGTGGCGAGCGACAGTAGACCGATTTCGGCGGGGTCGAGTTCGAGTTCGCCGAGTGTGTATTGGTCTTTGTCGATTCGGTATCCGGTTTCCTCGGCGTGTGAGGTGGCGGATTCGACTGTCACGATGGGTACGCCAAGTTCGCGCAGTGTGTCTTTGTCGCGTTCGAACATGCGCTCGGCTGTTTTGGGGTCGCTGTTGCGGTCGTATCCGGCAACGGTTGCCTGTATTTCGCGCCTCGACATGGGGGTGGTCGCGTTCATGAGTGCGATCACCAGGTTGAGGAGGCGTTCTGCAGGGGGCGTGGCGTTTTTCATCACCTCCAACCCTATTCCAGTACCTTTGGTTATGTGATTACTTGGCGTGTTGGAAAAGTTGTGTCTCTTGGTCGGTCGTGGACGGGTGCGCAGGAACTTGAGGTGATTGGCGCTCCTGACTGGCAGGCGAAGGCACTCGCCTACCCGCAGTTGATCGGTGAGGTCGAGGTGGGCTCGCTGGTCGTGTTGAACACGAGTGCGCTTGATCGTGGGCTTGGTACCGGTGGTTATGCGATGGTGGCAGCCGTGCTTCCCGACGATTCGACGGGTACCTCGGGGGCACTTGCGTCGGGGCCGGGTCATCTTGTGAAGGCGCGGTACACCCCTACTCAGGCGATGGTGCTGGGGGTTGATGAGCAGGAGTCGCAGTTTCATTCGGTTCTTGAGGATGCGGACTCGATTGATGGTATGCCGGTCATTACCGCTGATCTGCATTCGTCGTTGCCCGCGATCTTGATTGGGCTGCGTACTTCTGCCGCTGTGCTCGGGATGGGGGAACCCAAGGTTGCCTACGTCATGTCCGATGGTGGGGCGCTGCCTGCGTGGTTCTCGATGTCTGTGGCGCAGATGCGTGATTCTGGCTGGCTTGCCGCTACGATCTCGGTTGGTCAGGCCTATGGCGGTGACTATGAGGCGGTCAACGTGTATTCGGGTTTGCTTGCGGCGCGCCATGTCGTCCAGGCCGATGTTGCGATCGTTATTCAGGGCCCGGGAAATCTTGGTACGGGCACGAGGTGGGGTTTCTCCGGTGTCGCGGTTGGTGAGGCAATGAACGCGGCCTCGATTCTTGGCGGGCGTGCCATCGGTTCACTGCGCGTCTCCGGTTCGGACCACCGCGAACGCCACCAGGGTGTATCTCACCACTCGCGCACGGCTCTTGGCCGGGTTGCGACCTCCCCGGGAATCGTAGTGGCACCCCAGTTCGATACTGATCAAGACTGGTTTGCTGACCTTGCCGCCCCTGAGGCGCTGGAAGGCAACCCGGCGCTGGTATCGCTCATCTCGTCGCAAATCGACGACCTGCGTGTCAGCGCACCCTGGCATCAGTACGTGTCAGTTCCCGTCACCGACCACCTACACGGCGCGCTCGCCGCAAGCCCTGTGCGCCTGTCGACGATGGGGCGCGGCTACGACCGCGACCCCCTTGCTTTCCTGACTGCCGCTGCCGCTGGTGCGTATGCGGTCAGCCTGCTGCGATAGTGGGATCGCGATGAA
The DNA here is from genome assembly GCA_031979385.1 of Timonella sp. Lineage (GTDB taxonomy): Bacteria > Actinomycetota > Actinomycetes > Actinomycetales > Cellulomonadaceae > Timonella. The sequence continues at coordinate 40,065 of DALZEF010000015.1, forward strand.
GAACCTGGTGCCTTTCTCGTGGCGGTATGTGGTCCTAGCTGGCGTGTGCGTGCTCGTTGCGCTTATCGGGGTCACGGGCTATCGGGGTATTTCGGTGCAGTTGCCCGACCTGCAGGCAGACTTTGAGATGCTGACCTTTGAGGAGTCTGATGAGATTATCGAGGAACAGCCTGCCCAGCCCGATCTGCCACCCGAACCTGAGAGCAACAACCTCTTACGCATCCTTGTCGCAGGGCTGCTGCTGTTCATCTTGACGTTGTTCATGGCCACCGCGATCCGCACGGGAAAGAACTTCCTGGCAAACCGGCGTCTCTACGAACCCGTTGAGCGAACCGAGGCCGACAGCGACCCCGATGACGCGCTCACCGAAGTGCTCATACCAGAGGTCACTCGAGCACTCGATCACGCCTTGTCCGCCCTAGACGGCTCGCTACCACCTCGCAACGCCATCGTGGAAGCCTGGCGCAGTCTTGAACTCGCCGTCGAAGCAGTGGGCTTTGAACGTTTCGACTCGGATACCGCAACCGACTTCGTCACCAGAGCACTATGCGATCTCCCCCTTGACTCCGCCGCACTCGACCGATTCCTGAGGCTCTATCACCTTGCCCGGTTCACAGAGCATGAGATGTTCCCCGAGCAAAAAAGAAAAGCTCACGGATACCTCACCACGTTGCGCGAGGACCTCGACAACATTCGCTACACCCCCGTGTCCAACGCCCTCACCCAGTCACCTGTGCCCAGCCATCCCAGTGGGAGGTCTGACGCGTGAAAGCCTTCCTACTCTCCGGCTGGGTGCTACTCGCAGCCGCGTGCGTCATAGCCAGTTTTGCGCTCAGCGCAACCCGCATGATGCCGCTCTACGATGCGGTGACAGTTGTGGCGCTCATCTACGCATGCTTCGCGCTGTACAAACTGCTACCTGCGGGGTTCACACTAGCCTGGCCACGCAAATCCGCAGAGAGCCGCTCCGGCGCCCGCGACGAGATCTCACAGCTTGCCTGGCTACTGTTTGGCCGCGACCGCAACGTGTCCTACGGAGGCATGAAGCACGTGCGCGAGTCAGCGGAAACGGTCTTCATGTCTGTGGGCATTGATCTGAACCGCGACGCGGATCTTGCCTACGTACAGCAACGCGTGGGCGGCAAGACCGTTACCGCCCTCACACACATCGACCGCACCCTCAGCCAAGGCGAACTGCGCCGACTCGTGGAGTTTCTCGACGACATCGAAAACGTGCTGCAGCAACATCCGCTCCCCCACCGTCCAGCCACCGCCGACCCTGCCCTCAGCTCACACCAAGGAGACACCCCATGAGCGAAGCCACGACATCAACAACGCCCCAGCCACTATCGGTCAAAGACATCTCGGGTCTTGCAGGACAGGTACTCGACTCCGTGGGCAAGGCTGTGGTGGGCATGCACGAACCACTGCGACTCGCAATGGCCGCGATCCTAAGCCAAGGCCACATCCTGTTCGAGGACGTGCCCGGTCTGGGAAAGACCCTTGCGGCTCGCTCACTTGCGCAGGCGCTTGGACTCGACTTCGCTCGCCTCCAATGCACCCCTGACCTCTTGCCCGCGGACATCACCGGCTCGTCCATCTTCGACCCCGCCACCCGAACGTTTGAAGTCCGCAGGGGCCCGGTCTTTACCGGACTGTTCCTCGCCGACGAGATCAACCGCACCGCACCAAAAACCCAGTCCGCGCTCCTCGAGGCCATGGCGGAAGGACAGGTATCGATTGAGGGAGTCACCTACCCTCTGCCCACGCCGTTCCACGTTATGGCCACCTCGAACCCCGTCGAGTTCGAGGGAACCTATCCCCTGCCAGAGGCTCAACTCGACCGATTCATGGTGCGACTCTCCGTTGGTTATCTGGACGCACCGGACGAGACGCAGGTACTCAAACGCCGCCTTGAACGGCAACGCGAATGGGCCTCAGTTCCGCAGATCACGACTGCCGAACAGGTGCACCAGATGCAGCGCGGCACAGAAGCGGTACACGTCGATGACGACGTCGTGCGTTACTGCGTAGACCTCGCACACGCCACACGCCACCATGCATCCCTCGATGTGGGTGTCTCCCCACGCGGCACTCAGGCACTGCTGCTCCTTGCCCGCGCCTACGCAGTGATCGGTGGCCGCGATTATGTCCTGCCAGAAGACGTCAAAGCAGTCGCCGTCGCTGCTCTCGCCCACCGCATCACGCTCACTCCAACCGCTTGGGCCTCGGGAATTGATCCGCGCCGGCTGATCGAGGAACTGCTGTCCGTCGTACCCGCACCACAGTCTGTGGCCCGCTAAACTCATGACGCTCAATCCCGAACACTCGCCAACTGTGCCTAGCGTGACAGGCGAAGGGAACCCAAGCGACGGCTCGCCGCACGCCTGGCATCTACCGCTCGTGATTGTCTGCGCCTTTCTCATGCTGTTGGCCATCTTGACGGGCAATCCATCACTCGCATTTCTTGCGCTGGCAGGACTCGTAACAACCGGTTTTGGATACGTGGCACGCCAAAGCGGCACGTTTCATTACCGGTTCGCAGTCCGCTCAGCAACAGGGCGAGCAGAACCAAACATCGCCTACGCAACGGCGACACTCACGCCGCCTGAGCATGGTGCACGCGCGATCGTTGAGGTGACCTTTCCCGGTACCACCCCGCTGTTGCTACAGGTCGACGTTTCACGCAAGCGCGACATCGAGTTCTCGGTCAAGACATTGCGCACCGGGCCACGCCAACAGTTTGGGGTGCGAGTACTTCCGCTTGGGCCTAGCGGCGACTGGTTTGGCGTCTGGTCGCAGTCCACACTGCCCAACACGCTCGTGCTCGCTCCCACCACCGCCCTGGCTCACATCCCCACCTCAACTATCACCCGGGGCCTGACTGGGCCACGTACCGCCCGCAGAGCCGGTGAAGGAACCGAGTTCCGCGATCTTGGGCCAATGACTTGGGGAGATTCACAGCGACGAATCGACTGGAAAGCCTCAGCCCGCGACACATCAGGGCTCGAACAACTCCAAGTCCGTCGAACCCAGGCCCAGTCCGAGGCCACCACCATCGTCATCGTCGACTCACGTGACGAGATCGGCCCAGAGGTCATCACCTGGGGTGCATTGAACGAGATCCGTGCGGACCACCACACCTCACTCGACCTGGCCCGCGCGGCAGCCGTCTCAATCGCACAGGCGGCAATCGCGAGCGGAGACCGCGTGGGATTTGAGGATCTGGCTCGTCCAAGACGTCCCATCAACCCAGGAACCGGCCCGCGGCACCTGCAACGGATTCGGCACGCCATTTCCCTGACAGCGCCGCAAGGTTCCGTCCCCGAACGAGTCCGCGCCCCGATGGTGCCGAGCGGAAGTTTCGTCTACCTCATCTCGACCTTCCTCGATGACGCACCCTCCACAACAGCACTATCCCTAGTGGCTCATGGACACCAGGTCATAGCGGTAGACGTACTGCCGCAACTCTCACTCTGGGAACTCTCAGACCGCCAACGCCTCGCCCTGCGCCTAGTCATGGTCAAACGCGATGCCCGCCTCCGCATGGTCAAAGGTATGGGAATCGACGTGATGCAGTGGACAGCCGAGAACGTCTCCCGCGCGCTGGCAGGGCGTGCGATCAGTGACCGGAGGAAACGATGAGCCGCTTCACCGACTGGATCACTACTCGACAGCGCCACAGCGTGCCCAGAATCTCGTCCGAGGGAATCAGACACATCCACGTGCGCTGGATCTTGGGTGTACAGCTTGTCGTCGCCACCGCCTGTGTGCTCGTGGCAACCTTCAACATCTATCCACCTGGCTGGTGGGTGGTACTCATCGCAACCGTCATGTGCGCCGTAACGGTTGTGCGCGGCTACTCACCGCTCATGGTGTACCTCGCCCTCGCCGCGACAGCGCTGACGGCATTCGCCTTTGACCACGACGGCATCTCCCCCCTGACAATGGCCCTCACAGTCTGCGTGGTACTCCTGTTGCGCACCAATTCACTGCTGCTCTACTCCAAGCCGGCCATGCGCTTCGAACTCGCAATCCTCGCCCGCGAACTCATATGGGTCACAGCAATCTCAGCAAGCCTCATACTCATCGCCATGATCGCCAACCTCATCGGGGGTGCGGCTGGGCCAGCTTCACTCGCAGTCGCGACCCTCGCCACCATAGTGCTCGTACTGGCCGTGGCTCTGGGCGCTCGGAGCCACGGACAATCCGAACACAAGAAGCTCAACACCGTAGAAACACTCGAACCGGTAGACGAATGACCACCTACCCATCGACAATCGCAGGCGGACTCTCCCACGAGATCGTCATCAAGAAGTCACGCTTCATCACACACGCCCAGCACGTAAAAAGCGTTGCCGAAGCAGACGCCTTCATCGCCAGCATCAAAACCCAGTACTGGGACGCACGCCACAACTGCACCGCACTGATCGTCGGTGAAACAGCCAATTCCCAACGCTCCAACGACGACGGCGAACCATCAGGAACAGCAGGGATCCCCATGCTCGAAGTACTTCGCCACCGCAACCTGACCGACCTGGCCGTCGTGGTCACCCGCTACTTCGGCGGGGTCCTCCTCGGTGCAGGAGGGCTGGTACGCGCCTACTCGTCGGCAGTCAGCGAAACCCTCGACCAAGCCCAGATCATCCACCGCAGACTACTCAACACCTACTCCATCTCGACCTTCTACGACGACGCAGGCCGAATAGAGCACTACCTCCGCGACTGGCTCAGCCACAATGCCGGCGTATTCGGCGCACCCAACTACACCCACCGCGTCGAATTCCAAGTCAGCATCGAACCACCGCTCGAAGCCGAACTCTCGGCAGGACTCGCAGCGCTCACCGCCGGAGCCTGCCAACTCAGGCTCGAAGGCTCCCACGTCGTGGACGTACCCGCCTAGCATCCTGCTCCTTTTTCTGCCAACTCAACCGTTTGTGCCCCAACTCAACCGGAGCACGGTTGAGTTGGGGCACAAACGGTTGAGTTCGCGGGAGATATAGAATCAACGGCGCAGGACACTAGATGTACTCCCAACGCCCATGCACCCGCTGCAACGTTTGAGCGCGAGTCACCTCAATAAACGACGAAATCTCGTTGTGCGCCTGGGCGCTCGCGGTCCGGGCGTGGACAGGGTCATCTGCAGTAAAACGCAGAACCAGTTGCGGTACCCCGCGCGTGATCCTCAGGTCGAATGATTCCACGTTCACGTGCTTGCGCAGTGCATCTGCTGACCGAGGCAAGATCTGTTCGGGCGACACATCACCAAGCAGGTTGGCGACGCTGAGAATCAAACGATACGAAGGCATGCGGTCTACACTAGCCGGGTTTCGCTCGCTGATGGTTCAGGTCGTGCGGGCGAACAGGTAAGCGCAGGCGAATACCGCACAGGTGGAAAGTTATGGTTTCCCACTGTGAGCACCGACACGCGCGCAGCGGGAATGAAGCAGGTCTCCAGAAAGTTGTGCACAATAAGTACATGCAAATGCATTAAAAATGGAGGACTCATGCAGTTCGGAATCTTTACCGTCGGCGACGTGACAACCGACCCCACCAACGGCACCACCCCAACAGAAAACGAGCGTATCAAGGCGACCGTAGCCATCGCGCGCAAAGCCGAAGAGGTGGGACTCGATGTGTTCGCAACCGGTGAGCACCACAACCCACCATTCGCGGCACCCGCAAACCCGCCCGTGCTCCTTGCCTACCTTGCAGCACAGACCGAGAAGATCGTGCTCTCGACCTCCACCACACTGATCACCACCAACGACCCAGTGCGCCTTGCTGAAGATTACGCATACCTCCAACACTTGGCCGATGGGCGCATGGACCTCATGCTTGGGCGAGGAAACACCGGCCCCGTCTATCCGTGGTTCGGTAAAGACATCCGCCAAGGCGTCGAACTCGCAGTCGAAAACTACGCGCTTCTGCGCAAGCTGTGGGATGAAGACGTTGTGAACTGGAAGGGAAAGTTCCGCACCCCGCTCCAAGGCTTCACCTCCACCCCACGACCACTCGATGGAGTCGCCCCCTTCGTCTGGCACGGTTCGATCCGCACCCCCGAGATTGCCGAACAGGCCGCCTATTACGGCGATGGGTTCTTCCACAACAACATCTTCTGGCCGATCAGCCACACCAAGCAGATGGTTGCACTGTATCGCCGACGCTTTGAGCACTACGGCCACGGTGCGGCAGACCAGGCGATCGTCGGGCTTGGTGGACAGGTGTTCATGGCCAAAAACTCCCAAGATGCAGTCCGCCAGTTCCGTCCCTACTTCGACAGTGCACCTGTTTACGGACACGGTCCAACACTTGAGGACTTCACCGAGCAGACACCGTTGACTGTGGGCAGCCCACAGCAGGTCATCGACCGTTACGCCACAATGCGCGATCACGTGGGAGACTATCAGCGTCAACTGTTCCTCATGGACCACGCGGGCCTGCCTCTAGGCACTGTGCTCGACCAGATTGAGATGCTGGGCAGCGAGGTCGTGCCGGTCCTGCGCAAGGAGTTCGCAACCGGACGCCCAGCACACGTCCCCGATGCCCCAACTCACGCTGCACGTGTGGCAGCCGCAGGAGGCGCACAGGACTCGACCGTATACGCTGAAGCCGATGCAGTGACCGGCGCCTCCCCAACCGACCAACGGAGCAGCAATGAATGATCCTCAGCACACATCGGTTGCGTGGGAGGCACTGTTCCGTGCCCAGGTGGAGATCATGCGCAGGCTCGAAGCCGACGACCTCATGCCCGACCTGACACTCAAGGAATACGATGTCCTATACACCCTGCGCCGTGCAGGAGGTGACGGACTACGACTCAAGGAACTCAATAAAGGAGTTCTGATGCATCAGTCATCGCTGTCGCGGCTTGTTGAGCGTCTCGAACTTCGCGGACTCGTTGCACGGCGAACCGCCCCGGATGACCGCCGAGGCACGCTGATCACTCTGACCGCTGAGGGAATCCGACTACAACGCGAAATGGGCCACCGCCATGTCGCGCAGATCAACCATTACGTGGGTTCGGCACTTAGCCCCCGCGAACTCGAACAACTACGCATTCTGACCGAAAAACTCAAGAACGCCCAAGAAGCCATCCCCCGCTTCAACACGCGTGAAGCACATTGAAATTCTCGATCCCACAAGGACACCGACATGAAACTCATTGCTCTCTCCGCAGGCCTTAGCCAGCCCTCATCCACGAGACTCCTTGCAGATCGCATGAGCGCCGCAACAGGGGCAGCCTTGCAGTCCGCCGGACACGACATTGAGATCACGCCCGTTGAACTGCGCGACTATGCCCATGACATCGTGGACAACATGCTCACCGGGTTCGGCTCGCCACGCCTTGAGGAACTCAAAGCCCAGCTTGTGGCCGCAGATGGAGTCGTGGCGACCACGCCGATCTTCTCCCAATCCTTTTCCGGGCTGTTCAAGTCCTTCCTGGACGTGATTGATCAGAAGTCACTGGTCAACAAACCCGTGTATCTTGGGGCGACGGCGGGAACTGCCCGGCACTCGCTTGCGCTTGAGTTCGCGGTGCGTCCCGTATTCGCCTATCTCAAGGCACTTGTCTCCCCTACCGCTGTGTTTGCGGCCTCCGAGGACTGGGGTGGGACGGATGGGATTTCCGACGAGTTGGATGCGCGGATTACCCGTGGTGCGCAAGAGTTCGCAACGCTTTTGGTGGGTTCCGCCCTCGAAGTCACACGCGAACTTGATGACCTGCAGACACCCGATTTTGAGGATCTGCTTCGCGCGGGTGGCGTCGAGTTCTAGGGATTTTCCACGATTGACCGCCTATCCACCAGCGGGAGAAGTCACCTGATCCCGTGATGTGCGCCATGTTTTGTGCGATTCCACTGCGTGTTTAGGACTAAAGACCTTGGGTTTCGTCTCGTTAGTTGAGATACTTGAGGTGCTTCCACACCCTAGGAAGTGCACATGGTCAACGAGGATCGTGATTATCGCGGCTCGTGGCCTGAGCGACACAATTGCTCGATGAGAGGTAGGTGACGTGCCATGATCACATGGATGTATCGGGACGACAAATCACGCAAGTGGTGGGCGAATAGAGCTCATCGCCGCGACATGTTGTTCACGGAAGTCCGCACGCCGTTGATGCTGCGGTAATCCCTCTCTCGAGATTTCCTCCATAATGCGTCTAAGGGCCGGTAATTGCGTTTACCGGCCCTTTTGTTTGCCCTGGCAACCGCCTCGATGGGCTGTTTTTAGTCCGAATGCCCAACGCTGCTGAACCTGTTCCACCCCACATGGTGATTTTCCGGGTTCACCCACCAAGAAAAATCACCCTATTGACGGAAAATCACCATACGAATTTACGTTATTGGTCTAACTGCGCTTGAACAGCGAGGACTTCGCAATCCGCGCAATGTCTGCGTCCACGGAGTACTTTGTTCTACGGGGCAGGGTCTGAGAGTCTTGGGGAAACCGTGAAGCCGGCAGTTCACTGTTCTGTTCTTGGCCCTGTGTGTTGGAGGTTTCCGATGTGGCGGTAGATTCACTAGGCGCTTGAAGTGTGCTGGGGGCGGCTGAGATCTCGTGCTCGGATTCGTTTCGTCCCTGAAGTTTCGTGCTTGCCCAACCGCTGAGGTTACTTAAGGCGTCTCGTTCCCGTAGCAGTTGCAACCGGCCCCGTCGCACCCCAGCAGTGTCTTCACCTGCGAAACCGGTAGGTGCATAGACGTCACTTGGTATCGATCGGACCACCTCGTGGATGATGGTGTGCGCGGAATCTGGTTCCTGAACTGCAATGGTTGCTGGGTCGATGTACTCGCCCAGTTCGAGTTCAAGCACCTTTAGGATTGCAAAAGCGTTTCCTAGTGAGACGTCGCTATGTCCCTGCTCGAAGCGTGATAGCCACTGCCGTGTTGTTCCGGCACGCTCGGCCACGTCACTCTGGCTGAGACCAAGTTGCTGCCTGCGGGTGCGGACAAACATTCCGAGTTCTTTAGGCTGAGTAATCTTCATTGCGCTGCCTTCCGTGTGGGCTTCTACGCAGTGTAACGTGAACGTTCCATCGTTGTGCGGTTGTGGCACCCGCATGTCGCGTTGTTCATCCGCCCAATACGACGGGCTGCCGCACTGGAACTTAAGCGATCTGGCCTAACACGATCGCGAGTATGGCAACGCCAAACACGAGGTTTGGCCTCCATTACGCACCTTTTGTGGTGTCCAATACCTGTCATACTTTGAAGCATGGAAAAGACGCTGTATCAATCCCGCACCCATCCTAAGATGTTGCTTGGGGCCTTGATCATCCAGATTCTGCTGTTGGCCCTGCACGGCGCGGTGTGGGCCGTGTGGCCAGATGAGATTGGGTGGGCGTGGTTAAGCCAGTGGGGCGCCCCTATTGTGCATGGAATTATCGTGTGCCTTGAAATCTGGTTCTTTGTCATCCCACTCATTAAGTGGTGGAACACTAAATTCACCCTGACGAGCGAGCGGGTACGAGCCGAATGGGGCGTGTTCTATAAGCACTCCCGCGAAATCCGTTTGGATCGTATCTCTTCAGTGAGCGAAGAACGTGGCATAATCGACCGCTTCTTTGGAGTGGGCACCCTGAACTTCTATGATGCTGCTGCTGGGGCCCAGCCTGAAACATCAGGCGCTTGGAACGAGCAAACCAGCAGTTACGGAGTCCGCTTCCGTGACGTTCCCCGCATACGCCAGGTACGTAAACTCATCGATGAAGCCCGTTACCCCTCCCCTGATTCCGAAGCATGAATTGGTCTTTCACGAGAGCCACATCCATTTGAGAGTTTTTCTCATTGCTTGACCGTGCAAATCCCTTCGGGGCAGCTACGAATCGCGACCGCGTGGACACCGTGAGTTGTAGCATACGTCGATCCGAGGAGGATGCAGGAGCGGTCCAACCAGCTCTCGCAATTTAACAACTCGCAGGCTATCGCGGACCTCTTTTGGGTACGGGGTTGGCATAGTGTTCTATCCTTCCAGGCCATCCGTCCGGCTAGCCGGGTCAGGTGTCACCAACTCCTACAGCAGCCCCAATCGATCATGGAGATGTGGAGATCCTTGGTATGTCGCTGGTAATAAGTCCGTCGGTATTCGAAAAGGGGAAACAAAACCAACATTGGTGGTGCTTCTCACCTGAGGTACTTACCGAGTGGCGTTACTCTGAACTGAGTGTGCCTGAGCGTTAAGTGGTTGAGCGGGACGAAAAAGTCGGGACACCGTGATGATGTCTCGACTTTCCTTTGGCCGCCCTTATTGACCTCTGTTCCAGTAAATACCCAACAGGGGTAGGGACCGAGAATCTGCGCCGGATCAGGAGTTCTCACGACAGCACTCGAACGACAGATGCGGACACCTTGCTGGACGACGCTCAACCCTCTCGCGCGGTCACGGCTCCTCGCCGCAAGTGGAAACGCCTGAACGACGAAGCTCGCGCGCAGGTGGTCGCACGGTACTCGGCGGGTGAGACGACGACAGCCCTGGCGAAGGACTAGGACGTCGCCAAGTCCACGATCATCGGTATCCTCCGGGCCAACAACGTTGTCGTCCGCTGCCAGCCGATGACAGCAGCCCAGGTGAGTGAAGCTGCCCAGCTCTACGAGTCCGGGCTCCCACTCTCGCAGGTCGCCGCAGCGCTCAAGGTGAACCAGGAAACCATGCGGGTGGCGATCATGAAAGCTGGGATCGAGATCCGTCCAGCGACCGGTGCCTACTAGGCACCTGATGCTCGTCTACCGAACGCGAAGCTTCGTAGGCGTCTTCTTCATACGGCCGGTGCCGAGTTCGACGGTCATCGAGATCGCGTGCCCGTGCACATCGATCGCCGCTGCCGAGCTGACCAGCGCACGCACCGACTCCATCTCGGCGTACCGGGTCTCGGATCTGCCCGGCTGCAGTTCGTGAGGGAGCGAAGCGCCGATCGCGTCGCCCATCGGCGTAAAGCTGAGGCCGGCCCCTTCGAGCACCACCGAGTAGCGCTCAATGACGACTGGGGCACGGCCGGTGTTGATAACTGTCACGGCCAGGACATCCGTTCCGGTGAAACCCTCGCCTCGTACCTGCGATAGATCACGAGGACGCCCATCGCGCTTGATTTACCCAAGCGCGACGCCCCCCACGGCCCATCGCACCATTCTTGAGGACGAGCTTGGCCCGGCGTCCGTCGAGAAGCCAGCTCGCGATCTGCCAGCCAAAACTCAGGCACGCGATGAGCAGGCCGAGCACAGCAATGGCTAGGGTAAGAACCTCCACTACGCACCGGCCCCATACTTGCTGACACGTTCCCGCCAGGCCTTGATCCGGTCCAGCTCGGCCTGCATCTCGTTCACGGTCGGAGGCACGTAATTGGTCTCTTCGCTCTTGTCGTGACGCCTGGCCCACTTGGAGGTTGCTCCGTAACCGTACTGGAAGTCGGTGTTGTCCGCGTCCGTGATCTTCGCGGCGATGCGGAACATTTTCGGCTGGACGTTGGTCGTGCCGCGATCGACGAGCTTGAAAGCGACCTCGCTGCGCACGATGCGTTCCCAGGTCTCAGAGAGTTTGCCTGCCCATTCCGAGGTGGCGCGCTCGTAGTCGTCGGCAGTCATATCAGTCTGGGTCTTCTTGACTCGATCCAGCTCTGCCTGAAGATTACCAATACGCTGCTTGGCGTCCTTCGCTTTCCATGGGTAACCGTCAATGACTCGCCCCGGCTTGCGTGCACCGTTGCGCTCAATCGCTCGCTCGGTGAGTGTCACGCCAAGTTCATCGCTGGCCTTCACGATCTCGCCGAGGAACATCAGGTCGTGGGTGAAGACGATGACCTGCCGGTCGTTCGCGATCTCGACGATGCGCCGCGCCGCCTTCTCGCGTCGCTCGTGGTCGAGCGAGGACATCGGGTCATCCAATATCACTGCCGACTTCGTGTCATCGAACTCTACCTCAGTGAAGAAGCCCGCGAGGCCCGCGGCGGTCTGCTCTCCTTCGCTGAGAACTGCCTTCGGGGAGCTGCTCGAGGCACCAAGGAGCGCAGGCTTGTGGCGGAGCTTGCCCTTCGGTGAGCCTTGGTCGCCGAGCACCACATGCTCGAGCTTGAGCCGCTCCGATTCTCGGACGAAGTGATCCTTCACCTGGTCGGTGACGTAGGCGCGCGCCAACTTACCGCTCTCCACCGAGATCGGTTGTGTCGTGATAGTGGGCTGGATCTTCTTGAGCGCGGCGTGAGCAATGAGTCGTTCGACCTCCTTCTCAATCCCAGACCGCACCGCTGCAATCGCCATCAGGCTCTCCAGCTCAGCGAGCTTCGCCTTGCAGTCTGCGAGGGTGCGGGCAAAGGCGACCCCGTCAATGGAGCTGGCCTTGGTCTTGAGATCGGTCGCGCGCAGGCGGAGGTCGTTGAGATCGATAGCAACCAGCTCGATCCACCCCTCCTCAGACTCACCACGCAGGCGCTCACCAATGCGGGTCCTGGCCTGCTTTGCCGTTTCGAGCGCGGCGGTCAACGAATCGGCGAACACCTTGTCTTCGGTCGCAAGGAAGCCGATTGCCTCTGTGGTCTCCTTGCTGGTGACCTCAAGTGCTTTCAGATCTTCGATCGCACCCTTAAATGCATCCTCCGCAGCCTTGGCACGCTTCGCTACGTCGTTGTGGATGAATTGGTGGAAGCGTCGCAAGCGCTCCGCTGCATCGGTCTGGAGCGGTTGCTGGCAGAGCACGCAGACATGCCCATCCCCCGTCACCGGGAAGTCATGGCCTGGGTACGCCTCGGCCACAGAGTAGTTCTCCGCGGCCTGCCAAAGCGCACGCCATGTGCCGCTGCCCACACCGGCGAGTGGCTCGTCCGCAAACGAGTTCTTGGACGCCTCAGTGGCAGCGGCACGAAGCGTCGTCGCTGCGGTCTGCATGGCGAGCATCTCATCACCACGGGCCGACGACAGTTTCGTGCCGACGGTCTCGAGGTGATCGGCCAAGGCGTCGATCCGTGTGGCGGCGGAGAGCAAACGTTGCTTCTCCTTCGCAGGATCAGTCGTCTTGAGGCGGGCTTCCTCCTTCACCAGCTCTGCCTGCACCACCTTGGGTTCGGCGGGAAGGACAAGCGCCTGGTCGATCTCCTGTTTGGTCGTGGTCGCCGAAAGAGACTTCAGGAAGGCGTCGGCCCGCGTTCCGGGCTGAACAGTCGGCGGTACGAGCGCCTCGGCCTCGTTCGTCCGGATCATGGCGTCGATCGCGGCACGGACGGCGTCCACATGGACGATCAGCTTATCGAGCAAGGTCAGGACGGAAGGCCGGTAAGTAAGCTCGGTGTCGCGGACAAGATAGTCGTTGCCGCACGCTTCGTCATAGAAGTGCGCTTGGTTGAGTGCGGGTTCCAGGAGGCTCGGCCATGCCTCAGACGTCGCGGTGCCACCGAGCGAGTAGGTGATCTGCGCGGATTGCGTTCCGGTCGACGACGCGAAGGCGTCCGGCAAGATCTCCTCATGATGCCGAGCACCGACTACGTTCTTGACGAGCCGAGCGTAGCCCGACTTTCCACTGCCGTTGTCACCGTATATGACGGTGACGCCTGTTGCTCCGAACGTTAGCGTTTGATCGTCGAGAAGTGCATTGACGAACTTGAGTTCGCCGATGCTCTCCAGCTGCACGGTGTTACCTCCCGCAGTGCCAGTCGGCAGATCGGCAGCGGCGAGCTCCGGCGTCTCCAGCGTGACCTTCTTATCGACGATCGCCTGCGCGACCGAGGCGATGTAGACGTCATCGATAGCCTCACCGCGGGCGATCCGCTTGAGAAGGTTGCGCTGCCAGGCGGGTCGCCCCTTCATCCATTCGAGAATGTCTTGCTCAATGGACGCCATGAGGAGATCTCCCGAACGAGGTGGGGCGCGAATGGCTGGCGATCTGGCGTGGTTCGAAAAGGTGGTCACGCACTGAATGTGTAGCTTGCAAGATCTGGCTAAGGGGTTCGTCCGACCTGGGTGGATAGACTGAAATCATGCCGTGTCTCCGTGTCCGCCTTGGGCTCCGTCGCGCGCCAGCGGCGCTGCCCGTCCTGACTTCGTCGAGCTCTCATTGCCCTCGATCCCGAGCGCCCGCACAACGTTCGCGTGGAGCGACACCAACACCGCCGACCCTTCAGCGCTCGGCGTTGATCGGTCGTTCTCGACCAGCCAATTCGCGACCGCCACCTTAGACGGAGCCTTTAGCCCGACACTCTTTATCCAGTCGTACATCCACTTCGCAGCCGAAGCGCCCGTCTCTGCTGCGATCGGTGGCACTTCTGGAAGATCGCTTGCAGTGACTCCTGGATTGCACTCAGGAAGCAGCGCCGAGATCGCAGCCCTGTAGGTGTCCGGCTCGAGGGCGTTCTCGATCCCCGGAAATCCCAGCTCAGCGATGAGGCTCTCTGGCACGCCTGCATCTGTGAGGGCAGTCTTCAGCTTCGCCCCGCCATCATCACCGTCAACGAGGTATGCGACGTGGGCAGCCTCGAGGTCGAGTTTTGGCAGGAAGTCGTTCGGGACTTCGGACAGTCCTGGTGCCACTTGATAGGGCAGATCCGTCTGTCCAGTTACGGAACGTATCAGCGTAGGTAGAAGGATCATCTCGGTGGCCCCCTCGGCCAGGACGACGTAGCGAGCGGGTGTGAAGGCAGCGGCCGCTGCACCCATCGCAAGCATCAGAGGCGAGTAGCCTGCTGCACCTTGCCAGAAGCTGTTCTTCACGTCGCTCACTTGGAAGTTGTCGTGACGCGGTACGACAACACGAATTCCAGTGCCAAGGTCGGGCGGAAGGCACGCAGGACTGTGGGTCGTGTAGATGACCTTGATCGCGTGTTCCTGCGTGACGAACATATTGACCAGATCCGCTTGCGCATCGATGTGGAGATGGTTCTCTGCCTCGTCGATGAGCAAGATCGGCGCACGCTCCGAACCATGAACCTTCAGGAAGGCGATCAGAGCGACGAACATTCGGAGGCCGGCACTGCGCTCGTCGAAGACTGTGATGTTGTCGCCGTCCTCCATGAGCTCGATGCGAAGCTGATCACCGTCAAGCTCAAAGTGGACAGCCAGCTTCGACTGTTTCCACGCTTCGTCGAAGATGGCGTCCATCCGCTTGTTGGCCTGGACGATCGCCGTTCGTCGACGCGCAATGTCTCCTGTCCGAACGAACTGGAGAAGCTCTGCGAGGTCGAATGACGCTGTGCCCGCAAGGTTCGCAAGCGCGACTGGGGTGTCGTTGATCAGCGCATCGTCGAACGTGTACGCGGATTGAATCGAGCGATCGGCCTCGTCGAAAAGGATGAAGTCCGGCGTGCGCCTCCAGATGCGATCACGAGCGGCTGGAGCGGGGTCTTCTCGCTCATACCACGCGATGATCGCATCGAAGGCCGCACGCAGCGACTCCGCATCGACGTCGTCAGTAAGCGTTACACCCCGGAGGGATTGCGCAGTCTGTACTGCTTCGGCAGGAAGATCACTTCCGACCTCCCCGATGGCAGCCTCGACAGCCTCGACCACGGAGCTGAGCTCCGCCCGGTAATCATGCGGATCGTCAGACCCCGGATCGGAATACGTAGTGTTCGGATCGATCCAGTCGTCAAGGTCTTCTTTGACGGCTGCTGCCTTAAGAGTGTCGAGTGCATTTTGGAGTGGCCGCACGGACTTTCGAGGCGCTGGAATCAGGTCCACGATGAGTTTGTCTCCGGAAGCGGAGCGCGCAACGTAGGCGCGAGTCGGCTGCTCGTGCAAGTCGAGATCCGCAAGGGCAGTGCGATCTTCCTCCTCCACGATGTAGTCGAAGGTCGTCACACGAGTCTGATCGGTCACTTCGGCAGCTCGCGAACGCTGAGGTGCCGGCACGGCGGTCTCGCCATCGACGTGAGCGAGCGCCTTGAGCAGGGTGGTCTTACCTGCCTCATTCGGCCCCACGATAGCGATGACCTTCGCATCCAAGTTGATCTTGGAATCGACGATCCGGCCGTAGCCCTGGACGTGAGCGGAGATGAGCCTCATAGCCGCCACGCTCCCGGCACTGCTCGCGCGTAGTCATCGATGCCGATGGCCTCGAAGTGACGTTTGGCGGACTTGATCTTGGCGAGTTCGGTTGGGCGGAGCTTCGAGTCGTCGAGTGTGCTCTTCGTCTCGCGGATCATGTAGATCCGGTCCTCGCCGTCCTCCTGCTTGATGATCGCCCAGTCGGGGTTGTACGGGCCGACTGGGGTGTCGATCTTGAACTTGGCGGGCAGCTTCATGAACAGCTTGATGTCCTCGCGAGAGTCGAGCAGCTCCGCGAACTGGCGCTCGACGTCGGAGTCGAAGACGACGTAGTCGAAGTCGGTTTTCTGGGTGTGCTGCACCTTGTACATCTGGTCGAGGAAGCGTTCCTTCTCCTCCTCGCCGTCCCGCTGCAGCTCGCGAAGTTCATAGACCGAGCCAGCGATCCGCTCGTACTGGATGCCGTCGACCACGATCTTCGCCAGCTCGCTCTGGAGGGCGCGTTTGGTCATCCCAATGAAGTCGTTGGGGTTGCCGATGAACTCGCTCAGCCGCTTGCTGCCGATCAGGATGTCGACGATGGTCTTGCGGGTGAGGGAGGTCGCCTCCTGCAGTTCCGTGATGATGTCGGGCAGGTCGTAGCTGCCTTTGAGGTCGGCTGAGCGGGTGCCGAGTTCCTCGCCCTTGGCGCCGCCGCGCAGCACCTTGACTCCGGCGCGGGTGACCTGTATGCGCAGCGCGTCGATCTTCGGCGCCTCGCGGATCGCCCGGATGGCGTTCTCGATCAGCGGCTCACGCTCGACCTTGACGCGGTAGGTGGTCTTCTGGCTGATCGTCTCCCAGAACTCCTCGAACTCGGGGGTCGAGTAGAGCTGCTTGTTGAGCACGCGTGGCTGACGCTTGCTGACCGGCTTGACGTACTTGCCGATGTTGGCGCGTTCGACCAGCTCGATGATGATCGGCTCGGCCCAGGCGAAGTCGACGGGCAGGCCGAGGTCGAAGCCGAGCTGGTTCGGCTGGAACTTCGGCGTGACCGTGCCGTCCTTGTCGATGAAGCCCTTGTCCTTCAGGTGCTCCCATACCAGAACGGAGCGCTGGTAGCCGAACTGATCGTCGGTGAGCGCACCGTTCTCGTCCTGCAGCGGGATCTTCGAGAACTCGGCCCGGCGGACCCGGCCGATCTCGACACCGGCGTCCTTGTACTCGCGCTGGAGCGCGTCCGCGAACTTCGTGTACGACTCGTTCGCCACGACCGTCAGCGTCGCGACGCCACGGTCAGCCACACGGGCGTAGCCGTCCTGAGTCTTGGCGACGGGGAGGCGCAGGCCACGTCCGAGAGTCTGGCGACGCTCGGTCTCAGCGCCCATTTCGCGCAGGGTGCAGATCTGGAAGACGTTCGGGTTGTCCCACCCCTCGCGCAGGGCTGAGTGGCTGAAGATGAACCGCACGGGCTCGTTCTCGTCGAGCAGTCGAGCCTTGTCCTGCATGATCAGTTCGTAGGCGTCGTCATCAGCCTTCGTGGTGCCGGACGAGTCCTGGAAGGTCGTCGTCTTGCCGCGCTTGATCTGGGAGAAGTAGGCCCGGCGCAGTTCGCTCGGCGCCTGCGGTAGCAGCTCTTGGTAGCGCGCGGACTTGGCGCGCTCCTCGATGAAGGCCTCATCGAACCACTGCACGAAGTCGCCGTTCGCGTCGTCGTTGTTCGTGCCGTCGCCCAGGTAGCTGGCGACCTTGTCGACGAAGAAGAGGCTGAGCACCTTGATACCCTTGGCGCGCAGCATCGACTCCTTGCGCAGGTGCTCGCGGATGGTCTCGCGGATCATCTCTTTGTAGATCGCGCCGGCCGCGGCGCCGATGCTCTCGCCCTCGTACAGAAACCCGTGCGTGGTAAGGTCGACGTAGGCAGGCTCGATGCTCAACTCGTTGATGCGCCAACCCTCATAGATCGGGTTGTTCGTCAGGCGCGTATCCGACAGCTCCTGGTGCTGCTTCACTCTCACGATGCGCCGCTCAAGCGAGCCATCGGCCTTCCGGCAGGACAGCTCCAGCCGGGCCGACCACGACGGCTCACGCCGCACCTCAACCAGCTTGATATACGGCGTCGCGTCCGCGCCCTGCTGCGCCACCTCAGCGACGACGATCTGCTTCACGAGACCAAGGTCGTGGGCGTCGACCGGGTCGAGTCGGTAGACGACGTTGCGCTGTTTCTTGTGCGTGGCGCTGTAGCGCAGGGTGAAGACGGGCTCGAGTTCACCGATCGCCGACTGAGAGAGCAGTGACTCCATGTTCTGCGGCTCGTCCATGATGACAACCGGGTGGGTCGCCTTGAGGTAGTCGATCGGTCGCAGCCCGTTCAGCTTGTCGCGGGTCTGGTGGATGATGCGGGTGTTCGCGTTGCCCCGGATCGAGTCGATCGTCATGATCAGGATCTGCACGTTCGTGGACGTTGCGAACGACTGCACCTCCTCGGCGTTCTTGCCGCTGTATATCGAGGCATCGAAGGTGATGCCCTGCGGCTTGTAGAGGTTCTCGAAGTGCTCGCGCATGAGCCGGATGCTCGTGCTCACACCCTCACGGATCGCCACGCTTGGCACCAGGATCACGAACTTCGTGAAGTTGTACCGAACGGCCAGATCGAAGATCGTGCGCAGGTAGACGTAGGTCTTACCCGTGCCAGTCTCCATCTCGATATCGAAGTCGAGCGCGTCGCCCGCAAGCGCCGACGCAACCTCAAGCCCGTTCCGATCCTGCACACGCTGTAGATTCGCGAGGATCAGGTCACGATCCAGCACCAGGCTGTTACCGACCGCGCCGACCTCCTGCGTGAGATCGATATCGAGCGCGGCCTGATCTGAGTCGGGCAGTACCGCCGCACCACGCAGGGTCGTGACCAGCTTCTCCGCATCCTTCGGCTGCCCGTCGAACAGGTCAACCACGGACGCAATCGCATCCAGCTGATACGGCTGACTAGCGTCGAACTGGAATCCTGCTCCGCTCGCTGTGCTGTTCTTCATACTCAGGCCGTCCAGAGCTCAATGCCCTTGGCTCTAGCGAGCTGGGCCAGGTTGGTCTTGAGTTCGTCGTCGCCCTGGAACGCATCCTCAAGCACGATGATCCGCGTCGGAGACTCATCCACGAGCGCACGAAGCTGCTCGAGCGTCGGCTTGACGTGTTCGTTCAGGTAGGCCAGCACGGCAACGTCGCCATCACGGTCGCGTACGACCCGGACGTCGAGGCCACCAACCTCAGCAGGCGAGACATCCTCGGTCAGCGAGTAGCCCTGCTTGAGCAGGATCTCAGTGAGCAGATCATCGGCCGTCGCGTCATCGGTCGCGCTGTCACGGAGACTCAGCAGGTGCTGCTGCAGCGCGTCCTCCTCAACGTCGCTCGACAGCCGCCACTTGGCGAAGTTCGTATCGGAGAGCTTGTAAGCACGAAAACCGGCATCAAATAATACGTCGCGCTTAGAGATCAGCTCTTCGTACTCCTCGCGGATCTTGTCACCGGCTCGGCGTATTCTCTCGCGAGCAATGTCAGCTATGGTCGCGAAGCCAGCCTTCCGTGCGCCGGACTTGTCAGGGGTAGGCTCAGGCAGCTGAACAGAGATGGAGCGCCGCCTTCCACCATCCTCCGCATTGAGCTGCATAACAGCATGCGCAGTGGAGCCCGAGCCAGCGAAGAAGTCGAGGATGATGGCGTCTTTGTCGTCTCCCCCTGCCAACTTGAGCCAGCGAGCGAGGACGTGCTCATCTTTCGGGAAGTCAAAAATTGCCGGCCCAATGAGGCGAGCAAGACGTTGTGCAGCTGTTGTACGAATCTGCGTAAAGACCGACTCGACGACTTGCTCATCAAGTTCGTCGAGGAATGTCTTGCCGCGCGGGATCTTGGATTCATCGGGACCGAACTCAACGAGACCAGCCTCAATCTGCTCCCGCAGTCGATCTTCGGTGAATCTCCAGCCGGTACTGGGCACCGATACCGGCTTTCCAGTGAGCGGATGCAGAACATCGAACTTTGGTCCACCACCCCCAGGCCAGCCTAGATCCTTATCCGCGTTGTAAACTCGCCCCAGCGCATCGATGTTCTTAAACCTACTGACAGCAGGTGTCAGATTTGACTGCGTAGAAAGCCAAGAGCGGAACCGTCGAGTTGCGCTGGCTGCATCGTGGCCGCTCCGCTCCCAGATATCCTTCGCTGCGCTCAACGCGTCGTCGACGCCTGCCTTGCGCTCTCGCCACCGGGTCTCGTTTTCACGAAGCCAGCCTTCATTGCGGACGTAGATAAGCAAATAGTCGTGTCCGACAGAAACGTAGCGTGAGTCGTTCTTGCGGCCACCCTGCCAAACTACCGAAGCTATGAAGTTCTGTTCCCCGAATACTTCGTCGCAGACCTTGCGAAGATGAGCGACTTCGTTGTCGTCAACCGAGATGAAGATGACCCCGTCATCGGTGAGCAGGTTGCGCGCGAGCTTGAGGCGCGGGTACATCATGTTAAGCCAGTTGGAGTGGTAGCGTCCCTCGGTCTCGGCGTTGGTCGTGACCTTCTTGCCTTCCTTGTTGACCTGGCGCGTCCACTCGAGGTAGGTGTCGAGACCCTCCTTGTAGTTGTCCGGGTAGACGAAGTCCTTGCCGGTGTTGTACGGAGGGTCGATGTAGATCATCTTGATCTTCGCGTGGTAGTGCTTCTGCAAGATCTTGAGCACTTCGAGGTTGTCGCCCTCGATGAAGACGTTCTGCGTCGTGTCCCAGTCCTTCGAGTTCTCGAAGTCGGGCTTCAGCGTCGCCGTGGTCGGCTCCTGCGCCGCTCGCAGAGCGCGCTTCTTGCCGGGCCAGAAGAGTCCGAACCGTTCGCTGCTGTCGGCCACATCACCGTCGAGCAGTTCCTTGAGCTTCTCGACATCCACCTTGCCGTCGGCGATAGCCTCGGGAATCAGATCGGCAAGCTGCGCTGCCAGCTCAGTCTGGAAGTTTGGAGTAGTGGATGGTGTTTCGTAGATATCGTCAGTCACTCGGGTGATTCTCTTTCCTGATGTTGACAATTTGCGTCGGGTTTGTGAATGACCCGTGGTCTATGTGGCGATCCGCCAGCGAATCGTGAACAAATGCTCGGTCTCCTGGGTGCCCTGGAGTGACTGCTCGATCAGCTCGAGGTATTTATCGGCCTCGGCCCGGAGCTTCTTGCGCGCGTCCCGGAAGTCCTCGTCGGCCTCCTCGGCACGCTGCTCCCACTTCCGGGCTTCCTTCTTGAGGCGCAGCTGCTCCATCGGCTCGTCGGCCTGCCGAGCGAGCCTGCGGGCTTCCTTCTCCTTGGCGCGGTACTCGCGGATCTTGCCCTCGTGCTCGGCCTTACGATCCTGCTGGTTGCGATAGAGGAGTTCCTCCTGCTGGTCGTAGTAGCGAGAGTTGCGGCCCTGGACTTCCTTCTCCAGCTCAGACCGACGAGTGTCCAGGTGCGGCGTGAAGCGGGCCTCGTCGATCGCTATCGGCTGCGTCCCAACATCAATGCAGGCGAGCTCGAGGATGTCTGCGACGTACTCTTCATCGAGCCACCGCCCGTCGTCGGTCAGGGCGCCGGTGAGCATGTAGGACTCGGAGACGTCCTCGTCGCGCGCCCTCATCCGGAAGGTCGCAACATTCACCGTCAGCTCACCGCTCGCGCCCTCCAGCGCCCGGATCGCGCTACTCACACGCGCCGACTGGCTCAGTGAGAACGTCAGCTCGCGTGCCGGGGTGTCGTGGGTCTTCGAGGTCTCCACGACGTGCTGAGCGAGCGGGCTTGCGTAGCGGTACTGGTGGGCGTTCTCCAGCGGCTGAGACTTGAAGAAGTAGCGTCCGGTCGGGGCGTCCTTCACCGGTGACTCGTTCAGCACGAAGGCGCGCCCGTCGCCCTCGAAGGTAGCGTGCTCGTCGAGTTCGTGTCGGGTCACCGCGAGCAGCAGGCGTTCGAACTTGTTGAGCACGTCACCTGACTGTTCGTCATACGCCTTGAGGCGATCCTGCACGTGCGGGTCGAGATTGTCGAAGACCTTCGCCCTAGCGCTGGCCATCTCTTGCGAAATTTCGCTCGCGTACTGGGCCTCCAGCTCCCGGAACGCCGAGTCCAGCTCGTCGGCGGTTCTGCAGCGGGTGAGGATGTCGCTGATCGTCTTCTCGAAGTCAAGCCCGTCCTCGATAGCGCCGAGCACCTCGTCGCTGGCGCCGAAGACGCTGGAGAAGAGCTGGAACTTGTCCGTCAGCAGCTCCAGGATGCGCTGCTCGGCGATGTTGCCCTTGTTCGAGAAGTTCACGACCACTACGTTGTGTTTCTGTCCAAAGCGGTGCACACGACCAATGCGCTGCTCGACGCGCTGCGGGTTCCAGGGCAGGTCGTAGTTGACGAGCATCGAGCAGAACTGCAGATTGATGCCCTCAGCGGCTGCCTCGGTCGCGATCATGATTGTGCCCTCGGTGCGAAAATAGTCAACAAGGGCTTTGCGTCGATCAACGGCAGTGATACCAGTAATTAAGTCTCCGCCCTTGTTCTTCTCCAACCACGCCTGGTAGATCGCAGTCTGCTCCGGCCCGTTGTTCGAGCCGTTGAACAAGACGAGTCCCTCGCCACGACCGGCTTCACGCAGCGATCGAGCGATGTACTCCTGCGTCTTGGTCGAGTCCGTGAAGATAATGGACTTCTCAGGAGCGCCTAGCTCACGCAGCCGCTCGAAGCCCAGGTCGAGCGCCTCACCAAGCTTGACCGCCTTCTGGTTCTCTGTGACGGAACGGGCAAGCGCCGCGTATTCGCGTAGCTCGGCAACCTCGGCGCGCATCGCCTCAAGCAGTGTTTCGTCAAGCGAGGACGACGGGCGGGAGGCAGTGCCAGTTCCCTCGATCTCCTCGGCCTCCTCCAACTCCTCGCTGGTGATCTCATCGTCGACGGCGAAGTCGGCTGTCACGAGGCCTCCTCGGCCATCGCGGCGCTGTCCGGCAGCGACCTCGTCCGCCAGACGGTTGGCGATGTTCTCCAGCGTGCTCGCAACCGCATACGTCGACGACCCCAGGCGCTTACGGATGATCAGCGCGGAGAGGTGACGCTGGCTGCCTGCGAAGGCAAACAGCTCGTCGCGCTGGAGGTACTCGTTGACCAGGTCGTAGAGTCGCGCCTCGTCGGGCGACGGGGTGAACTCAACCGTCAGCGGCAGGCGCTTCGTGAAGTGGATGTACTTGTCGGCATCGCGCCGCAGCGTGCGCTTCGAGACGGTGGCGACACGCTCGACCAGGTCGTCGTCTCCGCCGAGGTCTCGGTTCTTGACGTACCGTTCCCGGAAGGCATCAAGGGAGTAAAAGTAGTCGGGGTCGAAGATCGACACCAGTCCGTACAGTTCCTCGAGCTTGTTCTGCAGTGGCGTCGCGGTCAGCAGGACGGTCTTGTGTGCACCGCCAACGATATGCGCGATAGCCTCGGCAGCCTTGGTCTTGCCCGTCCAGTAGTTTCGCAGCCGGTGCGCCTCGTCCGCGACAATGAGATCCCAGGGTTTCAGTAGCGAAGTTTCATGGCGGAGAGCGAATTCATAAGAGCAGATCAACACCTGCGCCGAGCGGCCACCTGCAGCAGTAAGCAGCGCATCCTTCGACTTCGGATCAAGGATGGACGATGGGATCAGGAACTTCTCGTACAGCTCCTGCTGCCACTGCTGACGCAGACTCGACGGGGCAACGATCAAGATGCTGCGGCGGCGCTCTGCCCAGTACTGCGAGATGACGATGCCCGCCTCGATCGTCTTACCGAGGCCAACCTCATCAGCGAGGATCACGCCCGGCAGGAACGGTGTCTGTAGAGCGAACAGGGCAGCGTCGATCTGGTGCGGCTTCGGCTCCACCTGGGCGTCGAACAGGAGCCCGGCAAGCTTGCCGACGTGATCGTTCGCGTAACTACGCTGCAGCTCGTGCGCGTAGTACTTCGCTTGGTAGTCCGTCAGCGAGGAGGCCATCAGCACACCCTCCGAGCAGAGCAACGCGACCGCAAGGAAGCCGCGGCGGCCTGGCGGCCGTCGCGGCGGGGTGATCGTGCCGCTCTTCGTTTCATCGGGTGCTGACGCTCCTTTGCGCCGACGGCGCGATTACGTTCTCTTCATGGCTGTCTCTAGGGTACCGGCGACCTCGGACGCTGCTACAGTGCCGCGCCGGGATGGGGTGACGGTGGTGTCGAGACGGGGAGCCGGATGGGCTCAACCCGGCATCGCGATCTGCGTCCATTGTCTCATCACCAGGGCGTTTCGCGAAGATCCTTGCGTGCACCCGGCCGGGATCAGAGCCCGCTACGGTGGCAAGTGTCCGTCTAGCCTCTGATAGGTCGGTAGGTCGTCGCCAGCTATACCACGTTGAGCAACGTCCCGGTTAGCTCAAGAGGCAGCGAACCCCGATCTCGACGGAGCGATCGCCGTAGTTGTTGCCGGCGCTGACGCCCGTCGGGCCGAAGAACGCGTAGAAGGCGTTGTCGGACCAATCCGGGTAGGCGGTTGCCGACCACATGTGGCCCCAGTCGCCCTGGATGTGGAAGCCGCCGTTCCATAGGCCGGAGTACGTTCCGCTGAAGGCTCCGGCAGGCTGCCACTGCGCGATGTTGGGTTGGCCGCTCCAGGCGCTCGTACCTGTGCCGCCGAAGGCTTGATCGAGTTGACCAAAGCCACTGTTGGCGGTACTGCCCGTTGGCAACCGCCACCCTGCTGCGCAGATGCTGTGGGCGGCATTGCCGGAGGTGATGCTGGTGTGTGTCTCGCCTGCTGTAGCGGCACTCCAGTTGTAGAGATAGCCGTAGTTCGTGGCATCACTGCCGGAGTCGCCGGGAACGGGGCCGTAGACGCGGGGAGTGTCGTACTCCTGACTTCCTCCGGTGGTTACCTGCGGCAGTGTGAAGTTGCTGGCAACGTTGCTGTCGCTCGGCGTCAGCGTGATCGTTCCGCTGGTACTGCCACGCTTGAGGTTGTCGAGCATCCAGCAGTTGCCGTCGGCGAGCTTGGCGATTACGCCGAGCCCGAAGCGCAAGACGAATCCTTGGCTCGCCTGATCGCTGCCACGTTGCACGACGGCCCCGGAACCGCTCGAACCGTTCGCCGCCACCGGCACGCTCGAGGCTCAGCGAGCGCTCGAAGAACTCAACCGGGTTCGCGTCCCGCTCATCCGCTGGGCATTCGAGCAGTACTCGACCGGGCAGCACTCGATCATGCAACTGAAGATGATGCTCGAAGACCAAGTGCTGACCACGCGCCCCTCGGCGAAACGCCCAGCGAGACCCTTGTCCTCAAGTCAACTGGCGATGATCCTGCGCGACCCGTACTACACCGGCGTCATCCGGGTCACCACGAACCGATCATTTCAAAGGAGCTCTTCCTCGCGGTCCAGCAGATCCTCGACGGCCGCAACCGCAAGGGCGACCGTGACCGTGTGCACTTCCACTTCCTCCGCGGTTTGCTGTACTGCGAAGAGCGCCGACGCGACGAGTGTGACAGCCGCCTGGTCTATAGCCAGAACACGGGTCGTGGCCGGCACCTACGAGTACTTCATCTGCACCGCGAAGCAACGGGACCTTTGCAGCATGTCCTCGGTACGCCTCGACGACGTCGAGGATGCTGTCGCCCGAGCAGTGGCCTCAGAAGAGTTCAATACTGAGGAACTGGGTGAGATCCGCGACCAGGTGCGGCGTGCCCTCGAGGAGATGCAAGAGCACGAACAGCAGGAGAAGGACAACCTCAGGCGCGAGCTAGCCAGGCTCGAGGTGCAGGAGGAACGACTGAGAGACCTCGCCGCGGACGGTCAACTCGCCAGCGCGAAGCTACGCGAGCGGCTGGAAGCGGTCACTCTGCAGAAGGGCGCGGTGGCCGAGAAGCTGGCTCGCACCGGTGCGCGCATTCGGCGCGGTGTCAAGCGTGTCTACGCCTCCGTCGATCTCCTGGAGCAGCCTCGCGAACTCTACGAAAGCCTGCCTGACAGCGCCCGACGCGCCCTCCTGGGCGCCTTCTTCGACAGGTTGAACGTGCTGGTCACCGAGGACGGGCTGCAACTGACGAGCGAGCGCACCGAGATGAACGCGACCTTCCACGAGTGGCAGACGCAGCACCGCCTCGCGCTGGGCGACGCCACGCCGACAAATGAAAGAGCTCCTCGCGATCTCGCGAGGAGCTCTTCCGACTCCCAAAACCGGCTCACTCAGTCCAAAGGTTTGAATAAGCCTGTACTGGTCGGGCTAGCGGGATTTGAACCCACGACCTTCCGCCCCCCAGACGGACGCGCTACCAAGCTGCGCTATAGCCCGATGCTCACCACGTTGGGTAAGCAACCTCAAAGATCTTACCCCAGATGAGGGTCCAAAATAAAAACGGCTAGTCTGTGATACCTGATTCAGTCACGGTTGCGCCATCTGGTACGGGCACGTCCGGGCCTGATTCAGCGGAAAGGCGGCCATCCCCCACGACACGCACGTCACGGCCAAACACCCACGGCCCATCAACCGTCAGCGAAGAAGCCTGCGACAGAAGTGGGGCACCTTCAGGGAATCGCTCCTCGAAATCACCGATGAGTTTGAAATAGTCGGTGTCCAGGGTGATGAGTGGCTCGGCTCCCTGCGGCACGAGACGGTAGTCGTCGCTCAACTCGTACACGTCCGAGCGAAGCAACAAAAGGTCGTTCGTAGTCTTGACCGGAAGGAACCGGGTGCGGTCAATAACGAGGGCCTGGGCACCCTCGAACAGTTCAATGGCAGCCCCCATCGCGAACTCGAGTTGCACAACGGGCGTAGAGTCGCTGTCCGATGGGTTCACGGTCTTGTGGTTCTGGATGAGCGGCAGCGGCAAAACACCCTCGTGCTTGACAAGGAGTTCTTTCAATGCGGAAATCCGAATCCACAGGGTGTTTGCGTTGAAGTACTTGTGCTTCGAGATGTCCGCTGCGGCGTCCTCATCATCCGCGTGGGTTTGCGCAGTTTCTCGGAGGATCAACTGGCCATCGCGGACCACAACGTGGCCACCCTTACGGTCGGCAGGCGTACGCTGCACGGTCTCAGCAACAAACGGGGCACCAGACTGGGCGAACCACTCAGCAATATCCGCGGACGGGTAAGCACCCAGGTTATCCGCGTTGGAGATGTTCAGGAACTCATAGCCAGCCGACTCAAGGGCATCCAGCACACCCGAGGTTTGCAGCACCGTATACACGTCACCGTGGCCAGGAGGACACCACTCAAGTTCTGGGTTCTCGGGATACTCCACCGGATGCAAATCGGAAACCCGAAGTTTCGGTTCCTGGTTCTGCACGACCGTCAAGGGCAGGCCGGAGACCGCCAAGTCCTCATACTTGCTTAAGGCATCACGCGTGTCCTGATCAGTACGGAAACTGTTCATGAACAGGATCGGCAACGCAACACCGTGTTCAGTGCGAGCAGCACGAACCTGGTGGGCAATGATGTCCAAGAACGACAGTCCATCACGCACAGGCAGCAACGACTTCGCAGAGCGCATACCCATCGACGTTCCGAGCCCACCATTGAGCTTGAGCATCGCGGTCCGCGCAAGCGCGGACTCCCCCACCCGACCATCGCCAGAACCGCGAGCCGACGAATCAGCTGCCGACTCGTCGGAAATCGAATCCAAATGGACCACATCGGTCAGCGGTTCAATCTCGGATTCGCGGATGAACGATTCCTTGCCCTCGGCCACAATCCCGTAAAACCGGGTGAACACGTTGATCGCGACGTCTGGAACGCCAGCCGCACGCATCTTTTTTTGGGCGCTTAGTAGTCCAGCAGGGGTGTTCACTATTGAGTCCTTCTCTCAGATCAGCGGCGACGCTTCTCGCGCACGCGCACCGAAAGTTCGATGGGGGAACCTTCAAAACCAAACTCTTCGCGCAACCGGCGCTCAATGAAACGGCGGTATCCGGCCTCAATAAAGCCTGTTGCGAAGATAACGAAACGCGGCGGACGAGTCGAAGCCTGCGTCGCAAACAAAATGCGCGGCTGCTTACCGGAACGCACGGGGTGCGGGTTCGCCGCGACCAACTCGCCAAGGAACGAGTTCAAACGCCCGGTTGGGATACGGGTGTCCCACGACTCCAAGGCCCTTTCGAGCGCCGGAACCAACTTCTCCACGTGCCAACCGGTGCGCGCAGAAACGTTAACGCGTGGTGCCCAGGTCATCTGCTTGAGGTCCTTTTCGATCTCGCGCTCAAGGAACGGGCGGCGATCCTCATCCATGAGGTCCCACTTGTTGAATGCAATGACAACGGCACGTCCAGAGTCGATCACCTGAGAAATCACGCGCTGGTCCTGTTCGGTCAGCGTGGTCGAGGCATCAAGCAGAACCACGGCGACTTCCGACTTCTCGATAGCGGCGCGCGTGCGCAAAGATGCGTAGAAGTCAGCGCCCCTAGTCTGGTGCACTCGACGGCGAATACCTGCGGTGTCCACGAAGATCCACTGCTTGCCCTTGAGTTCAATCAACTCGTCAACAGGGTCGCGGGTGGTTCCCGCAAACTCATCAACAACCACGCGCTGTTCCCCAGCTACCTTGTTCAGCAGCGAGGACTTACCCACGTTTGGACGTCCCACCAGCGCAATACGGCGCGGACCAGTTGGACGCGCCACTCCATGTTCGGATTTCTCCGGCAGGATCTTCATCGCTGCTTCGAGCAGGTCACCCGTACCACGTCCGTGCAATGCGGAAACAGGATACGGTTCGCCCAAACCAAGGCCCCACAGTTCAGCGGCTTCAAGTTCTTGGCGCTGCGAGTCAACCTTGTTGGCGCACAGAACCACCGGCTTCTTCGACTTACGGATGAGGCGGACAACCTGTTCATCGGTAGCCGTCGCGCCAACGGTCGCATCAACGACAAAGAGGATCGCGTCAGCGAGTTGGATTGCAAGTTCAGCCTGTTCCGCGACGCGGGCGTCAATACCCAGAACATCGGCTTCCCAACCACCGGTATCCACGAGGGTGAAGTCACGTCCGGCCCACTCAGCTGGATACGAGACGCGGTCACGGGTCACGCCAGGCTTGTCTTCAACGACAGCCTCGCGGCGACCAAGGATACGGTTCACGAGCGTGGACTTACCAACGTTCGGACGACCAATGATCGCCAGAACCGGCAGAGCCTCCTGGGGTGCGTTATCGAATCCGTCCTCGAATTCCCCGCTCAGGAGCGAAATATCTTCGTCTGCGAGCTCGTAGTCCTCAAGACCCGCACGCAGGGCACGTTCGCGCTCTACATCCAAGTTGTCGTCGTGCTCGGGAAATTCAGAATTCGTCATATTCCTATTGTTCCAGTAGTTGCCGCGTTTTACCGGAAAATGAGGTACCTAAGTGGCAGATCACACGTTTGCGCTGTAGGAGCCCTCGGTACCATCGTCGGTGGGTATGACGATCCCGTACTTTTGCTGGGCCTCCATCAGCAGTTCACTCATCGCGGTACGCACTCGGTCCGTCATATCCGCTATATCGCGGCGAGTGGGCTCACCGCTAAAGGAACTGGGCACAGTAACGGGAGTGCCGTACTGAACCACGATCCGGGTTCGTAGTCGAGGCAATGCATGCACAGACTTGCCGGTCACTCGGGTACCCAGCACGGCAACGGGAACCACGGGCGCCCCCGTGTGCACCGATAGCCACCCAACCCCATGGTGTAGCCGAGCCACGTCTCCCCTGCCGCGCCTACCCTCAGGAAAGATACCGACGCAACCATCGCGCATCAGAACACCGCGACCAGCGGACAACGCGAAACGGCCAGCACCAGGCAGCACTGGAATCTGACCGCAGGCGCGCAAAACCCACCCAACGGGTCCCCTGAAGAACGCACCTTTCACAAGGAAATGGGTGGGACGGGGCACGAAACCCATCATGAGCGGACCATCAATCAGCCCAGCATGGTTTGCTGCCACGATAACCCGCCCATCAGCGGGTACGTTTTCCGCTCCGTATACCTCGACACGCCACAGTGTGCCGCACAGGATCCGGTTAACATGGTGCGCCCAGCGCGGAGTCCAGGCGGCAGGCACCCAGTCCTCCGGTTCAGTGTGTGACAACGCTCAATCCTTAAGCAGTGGCCTGTTCGATTGCGGCGAGCACAGCAAGAACGGTCTGTTCGAAGTCAAGGTCAGAAGAGTCGATGGTGATCACGCCGTCTGAGGCAACTTGGAACTGGGAAACCGTGGAGTCGTCGGCGTCGCGGCGTAGGACCTCATCTTTGGTTGCCTCGACAGCGGCAGCGTCCGCAGTTCCGTGAACGTCCTTGGCGCGACGAGCAAGGCGCGCCTCCTCGCTTGCGGTTAGCAGGATGCGTGCGTCTGCGTCAGGGGCGACAACCGTTGTGATGTCACGGCCTTCCGCCACGATTCCGTTTCCGCCGGAGAACCCGCCGCTCCGCTCTGCCTCAATGCGGTTGCGTTGAAGGGTGCGCAGGATGTCACGCACCTCAAGGTTGGTGGCAACCTGGGAGACCTTGGTCGAGATTGACGATTCCCGGATAATTTCGGTGATGTCCACGTCATCCATGCGGATGACCTGGTTGTCAGGGTCAACGCTCTGGGAAAGAGGCATCGTGTCCACAACAGCGGTCACCGAGTAAGCGTCAGCGAGGTCCACTCCCTCACGCAGGCACCACCAGGTTGCTGCACGGTACATCGCGCCGGTGTCAAGGTAAGCCAAACCCAGGCGGCGGGCAACCTCCTTGGACACAGAGGACTTACCGGAGCCCGATGGGCCATCAATGGCAATGGTCAGTGGCGTGGTGGTCACGAACTATCCTTTCAACCTGTTTATGTATGCCCGTCCTTCACAGGACCTGGCACGTGAGGGGTACCGCTTGGGCTACATTCCCACGAGCTTCATGAGCGATCCGAGCTCGACCTTGCCGAGTACCCGGTATCGTCCCTGCTTGAGGTCACCGATCTTGATGGGACCAATCTGGGTGCGCACAAGACGGGTCACCGGGTGGCCCACCTCCTCGAACATGCGACGCACGATGCGGTTACGTCCGCTGTGCAACTGCACCTCGATGAGGGATTCCATTGGGGTGGAGTCGATGAGTTTGAAGCGATCGAGTTCCGCCCAACCGTCCTCAAGCTCGAAGCCCTTGAGCATCTTGGAACCCACGCCGTTTGGCACGCGTCCCTTGACGGTGACCATATAGGTTTTGGTGACCTCGAAGCGTGGGTGAGACAGGCGGTTGGCCAACTCACCATCGTTGGTGAGTAGGATGATGCCCTCAGACTCGTAGTCGAGGCGACCAACGTGGAACAGGCGCTCTGGCCGGTTCGACACGAGGTCCGCAAGGGTCCGACGCTCTTCGGGGTCGGTCATTGCCGAAACAACCTTTGCAGGCTTGTTCAGGACGAGCGTGATCTTGGACTTGTCCGTCTGGATGGGCAGGCCATCAACAGCGATGGAGTTGACCGCTGGATCCACGCGCACGCCGAGTTCCAGCACGATCTGCCCGTCAACCTCGACTCGGCCCTCGGCGATCAGGTTCTCGCACACGCGGCGTGAACCAACGCCTGCATCCGCGAGTACCTTTTGCAGGCGAATGCCGTCGGCGACGTGGACATCGTGGTTGGCCTGCTGCGGTGCAGCTTGTGGCCGCTTGCGTCCGCCGCGAGTGGAACCCATGGTTTCTCCTTGTACTACGTGTGAACTTCTGCCGTTCACGGTTGTTCTGGGGCTTGCCCTGGATCGTTACTCAACGAGTCTGCGACCGGTTCACGCGGGCGCGATGTCTGGTGCGACACGAGTTCTTCGAGCTCCGCAGACTCTTCGATCGGCGGAAGTGCAGGTGCGAGCAGAGGCAGGTCGTCGAGCGACTCAATGCCCATCCGCTCCATAAAGTATCGCGTAGTTTTGTACAGGGTGGCACCAGTTGGGCCGTCAAAACCGGTTTCTGTGATCAAATCGCGTGCCAAGAGGGTGCGGACAACGCCGTCAACGTTGACGCCACGGATCATGGCGATCTGACCGCGGGTCACTGGTTGGCGGTAGGCGATGACCGCGAGGGTTTCGAGCGCCGCCTGCGACAGTCGCGCCATTCGGCCCGCTGTGACGAATTTTCCGACGACCTGATCGTGTTTGGGAGCACTATAGATGCGCCAGCCCGAGCCGGTTTCCCGTAGGACGAAGCCTCGCATCCGACTACCGGACTCACCGCGGTAGTCTTTCACCAACTCCTGCAACCCCTCTGCAACGTCAGACTCATCCAGTTCCAACGCGGTCGCGAGTTCCGTCACGGTGACCGGTTCGTCGACCACCATCAGCACGGCTTCGAGTTGCTCAAGCAACTCGTGCGATGTGCTCACTGCGTAACCGCCTCATCACGCGAGGCGGCAACGGCACCTGAGTACTCGTCGGAAAACCGTGGCACATAGCCGCTGTCCCCCACAAACCGCAGGTGCATGTCGCCGAGCGGGTCCGGCTGGGAGAACTCGAGAACTGCATCGCGGTAAAACTCGAGCATGATCAAGAACCGGATGACCACCTGTAGATTGTCAGTTGCGTCTGCGGTGAGGTCTTCGAACGTGGTGTTGGGCGTATGGCTGAAAAATTCCAGAACGTACGGGATTTCATCGGCCATCGAGATCCGCGGATTATGCAGGTGCGTTGTGCGCACCATGGGCGGCGCCACCGGCTCGGCGAGGCCGAGCGCCCGCTGCGCCAACGCGTGGAGCCTCGTCGGGGTCATGTTCCACACGAGCGGTGGCAGCACCTCCGCAAACCGCGGTTCCAGCGGAACCGCTCGCGGCACAAAACGCGTCTGTCGTTCCATGCGTGCTTCGAACACTGCGGCAAGTTCTTTGAACGCCCGATATTGCAGGAGCTTTGCGAACAGCAGATCACGCGCCTCAAGCAATTCGAGCGCATCTTCGTCATCAGTTTCCGGCTGGGGAAGCAGTCGAGCCGCCTTCAGATCCAGCAGCGTAGCAGCCACCAGCAGGAATTCGGACGCGATTCCCAAATTTTTCGACGAGTCCCCACCAATGTGGGCCTCTCCCGTGTCGTTGTCGTCCTGCGCTGCGCGCAGATACGCAATAAACTCGTCCGTGACCTGCGCTAAGGCGATCTCAGTGATATCGAGTTTATGCTTTGCGATCAGGGAAAGCAGCAGATCAAACGGGCCCGAGAAGTTTTCGAGGTGGACGTGGAAGCCATCATTTGGCTCAACGTCGTGATCGCCCTTCGTGGAGGGCTCCCACAGTTCCGGCGGAGCCAGCGTCATCTCAGGCAGCGTCTCCGCGTGCAACGAGTTCGCGCGCAAGTTGTCGATAAGCTTGGGCGCCCGCGTGAGTCGGCGCGTAACTCGTGATCGGTTCCGCAGCGACCGAGGCATCTGGGAACTTCACCGTGCGGCCGATGATGGTGTGCATGAGGGTGTCACCAAAAGCCTCGTACACACGAGCAATGACCTCACGCGAGTGGAGCGTGCGCGAGTCAAACATCGTGGCAACGATCCCATCGACCTCAAGGCGGGGATTCAATCGGTCGCGCACCTTCTCTATCGTTTCGACGAGCAGGGCGACACCGCGTAGCGCAAAGAACTCACATTCGAGCGGAATCAACACGCCGTGGGCTGCTGTCAAAGCGTTCACGGTGAGCAACCCGAGCGATGGCTGGCAGTCCACCAGAATCACGTCGTACTCGTCGATGACTGGGCGCAACACCCGGGCGAGGATCGACTCGCGTGCCACCTCACCGACGAGCTGCACCTCTGCCGCCGATAGGTCAATGTTCGCTGGCATGACGTCCAAGTTGGGCACCGAGGTGCCCACGATAACGTCGTGCACATCCACCGTGCGGTCGATCAGCGTGTTGTAGACCGTCAGCACGAGTTCGTGGGTAGGCACGCCCAAACCGACCGAAGCAGCACCCTGGGGGTCAAAGTCGACGATAAGCACCTTGCGGCCATACTCGGCGAGCGACGCGGCCAGATTGATCGTTGTTGTGGTCTTGCCAACGCCACCCTTTTGATTGCACATGGCAATAATGCGAGCGGGACCGTGCACCGAAAGTGGCGCGGGTACGGGGAACTCCGGGATCCCTCGTCCCACAGGGTCCGTTTTCAGCTCGGTCGGGCCAATCCCAAACAACGAATCGTTAGTCACCGTTTCACGTTACAACATTCACTGGTCAAAACCGCGCAACCATGCAGATCGTGCCGTGTGATTGTGAACCGTTTTCACCTGCGGTTAGTCCTACTGGCCAGGCCCGTTGGTTACGAACTACATTCGTTACGCTCCGGTAGGTGTTTGCTTCGCGAAACCCCTACACTCCGCTGCACTACTTTGTCCGTACACGTGTTTGTTGGTTACGAACTACATTCGTTACGCTCCGGTAGGTGTTTGCTTCGCGAAACCCCTAC
>DALZEF010000016.1:0-64933 GCA_031979385.1 Timonella sp.
CGTTTCCTCACCGCTGTGATGGCCGCAGAATTAAGTTAACTACACTTCCACCCCGGAGCGCCAATCCGTAGAGCGTAACCTCCATCACTTCGCCCACGCGCCCAAGGGCTACATATGATTGCACTTATGCGCGTACCAGTGGAACTAGCGGCGATCGTGGGTCTACCTACGCTCAATCGCGGTAAGGAATATGCGCAAAGCGGACGCACAACGGTCACGCAGGCAGTGCATACACCCCGGCAGAAGAGTCCGTACGGTGACGGGACGTCCTACTTTCCCGCGTCCACCTGGCTTGTTGGACGATCTAGGGGCTCTGGCGGAAACCGTTACCGTACGGAGGTCGAGTACGAGACCAGCCAGCACGATGTCATCAAGAAGGTATCGGGCAATTGCACCTGCCCGGTCGGCCACAACTGCAAGCATGCGGTTTCGCTGCTGCTGACCCACCTTAACGCGGAGGGTCGCACGGCCCGAACATCCGTGCCGGAGGCGGTTGCTGGTTCTGATTGGCTGGAGACTCTTGGAAAGATCTTCGCTCCGGCTGAACCGTTTGCCCAGATCGCATTGGCTGTCGAGTTTGAACCCGCCCGCACAGTCCAACCCTCGCCCTACCCGCAGAACCGCTATCAGCGCGACTACGGCTCGCAGGGTGCCGTGCGCATGCGTCCGGTCAGCAAAGGCAAGAAGGACACCTGGATCAGAACCGGCGTGACCTGGGGAAAGCTGCTTCGTGGTGAGGCGCAGGGATTGGATCCGAAGCAGGTGCATGCGCTCGTTGATCTGTTTCTGCTCCATGAGGCCAGCGCCGCAACGCCCGGCACTGGGCAGTCGGTCGATCTGCGGCTGTTTCGGGGCGCAACGGTGTGGCCGGCTCTGCATGCTATCCGCGATGCCGGTATCCCCATACTTGAGGAGGGCACTTGGAATCCTGTCACGTTCGAGCAGGTCAAGGCGCGCGCGGAGATCGTGATCACCCGGGATCCAGCGGCCGAAAATCTCACGGTCAAGGCCGAACTCCACCATCCTGCACTTGTTCCTGACTGCACACCGCTGCGAATCGGCCACCCGTTCCACGGCCTAGCGTGGCGCACGGAGGGCACGATACATGTGGCCCAATTGGAGGAACCGGCGTCGGAGCAGTGGCGTCGCCTCGAAGAACAGTCCGAGGGCGTGACGGTCCCTGCAACAGCGCGTAAATCCTTTGAGGAACAGGTTTTCCCCCGCATTGCGCGCGTCAGTTGGTCCTCACCCGATGCCAGTTTCACTCCCCCGCCACCACCCGTTGACGCACTGCATCTCACGGTCGGTTTCCGGCCGCGGGTGGGCGAGCAGGAGGGCCGGCCTCCGCATGCGATTCTGCACTGGTCGTGGATTGCCGACGATACGGCAGCCGACCTGCTTCGTTCCGATTTCGAGGCGCTAGAGTTGGGTGTTGCGCGACCTTCGGTCACGGTTGATCTGCAACGTGTTGGGCAGCGGCAGTGGACCGAGCGGTTGATCCCGTTTTCGTGGGAGCCGACCGAGAAGTTCGTGAAGGATGCTTCGCGGTTGGCCAAGGTTGGAGAGGTCCTCAAGGACTTTCCGACTGCTCTGGATGATTCTCCAGGCGCGGCGACGGCGGCACATGATTTGGCTCGCGAACTTGGTCAGGGCGGAGATGCTGAGGTTGCTGGCGCAATCCCAGGTTCCAGTGCGAACACCGGTACGGGTCATGGCGGCGGGTCCGGCGTAGCCAACACTGCCGATGAGGAACGTGCAGAGTTTCAGTTCCCACGCCACGTGTCACAGTTTCGTGGCCTCGATGCGGTGCGGTTCGCGGAGCAGTTGCTGCCTCGCCTTAAGGAACTCGGGGTGAAGGTTCGGGTGGTCGGTGAGATCCCGAACTTCCGCGAAGAGTCAGCGCCCTCCATTCAACTCGAGGCGGCACCCGGCGAGGGTGGCACCCGCGACTGGCTCGACCTCAATCTGACGATGAAGGTCGGCGAACACAAGATCCCGATGCCCACCATCTTGACCGCGCTGACCCGCAAGGAGAAGGTGCTGTTCTTGGTGTCGGGCGAGTATGTGCGACTCGACAACCCGGAACTCGAGCGGCTACGGGAGCTTCTTGACGAGGCACTGCAACTGACCAATCCGAAGCGCAAGGGCCTCCGCGTCCCGCAGGTGCGGCTGTCGTGGTGGGAGGACCTGTTCACACTCGCCATTGTGGAGAAGTCTGCGGACTCTTGGCTGGGCGCGCTTCAGAATGCAATCGCACACCCGCCCGAGCCTGCACCACTTCCGTCAGGGCTTACCGCCGAACTGCGTCCGTATCAGCGCGAGGGCTTTGAGTGGCTGTCGCGTTTGCGCAGGTCCGGCCTCGGTGGGGTTTTGGCCGATGACATGGGACTCGGAAAGACCGTGCAGACTCTGGCGATGATTCAGGACGAGCGTGAGAACCCACACCC
Source organism: Timonella sp. (assembly GCA_031979385.1). Taxonomy (GTDB): domain Bacteria; phylum Actinomycetota; class Actinomycetes; order Actinomycetales; family Cellulomonadaceae; genus Timonella. The sequence continues at coordinate 2,448 of DALZEF010000016.1, forward strand.
GTACTCCGCCGATGTCTCCGTTGGTGCGTCTGATGCACCCGAGTCGACGCCGACCGCACTAGGCGAACCAACCGACGATCCCCAACCCGAATTCGATCCCCACAACCGTGGGCCGTGGCTCGTTGTCGCTCCGACCTCCGTGGTCGCAAACTGGGCCGCTGAGGCCCGAAAGTTCACACCTAACCTGAACGTTGTGGTTGTGGATTCGACTGCTAAAAAGCGTGGCACCCCACTTTCCGAGGTCACAGCAGGTGCGGATATCGTCGTCACGTCGTACACGCTGTTGCGCCTTGACCACGATGAATACGCTGCACTTAGCCCAGTTGGCCTTGTTCTCGACGAGGCACAGCAGGCCAAGAACCCTGCATCCAAGACATTCAGTGCGATCCTGGCAATCAAGGCGCCAACGGTGTTCGCGATTACCGGCACTCCGATGGAGAACAACCTCGGCGAGTTGTGGGCGATGTTCGCACTGACCGCGCCTGGACTTCTGGGCAATGCGCAGCAGTTCCGCGACAAGATTCAACGGCCCATCGAAAAGGGTGCAATTGATACGAGTGCGCAGTTCTCGACCCTGCGCCGCCGGATTGCGCCGTTCCTGCTACGCCGCACCAAGGAACTCGTGGCAAGCGAGTTGCCTGCGAAACAGGAGCAGATCATCCAGGTCGAGTTGGCCCCCGCACACCGGCGGCTCTATGACCGGCAGTTGCAGCGCGAACGCCAGCGGGTATTGCATCTTGCCGAGGACATCGAGCACAACCAGGTCGAGGTGTTGAGCGCTTTGACTCGTTTGCGGCAGGTGTCGATTGACCCGGCGCTCGTGGATACCGAGGCGTCAGCTCCATCATCCAAGTTGGATGTGTTGCTTCCACTGCTTGAGGAGGCAACGCAGGAGGGGCACCGCACGCTCGTGTTCAGCCAGTTCACCACGTATCTGCGCATGATCGCGGCGCGGTTGGACGCTGCGGGCGTGAAGTACTCCTACCTCGACGGGTCCACAACGAATCGCCGCAAGGTGATCGATGGTTTTGCAGGTGGCGACGATCCGGTCTTCCTCATCAGTCTCAAGGCCGGCGGTGTGGGCCTCAACCTCACGATGGCCGACTACGTCATCATCTGCGACCCGTGGTGGAACCCCGCCGTCGAGGCGCAGGCCGTGGACCGCACGCACCGCATCGGCCAGACCCGTTCCGTGCACGTGTACCGCTTGGTTTCGCAGGACACGATCGAGGAGAAGGTGCTCGCGTTGCAGGACGCAAAGCGGCAACTGGTTGCTGAGGTTCTGCTTGGCGACGACCCTGCCGCCTCCCAGCCCACGGCCTCTACTGGCAGCGACTCGGCTCAAGAGGTTGAGGGTTCCGGTGTTGCCGCGGATACGGCGGATGCCAAGGGCGCGGGCGTTTCGGCCGGCACAGGTGTTGTCCGCAAGCCACGAGCGGTTGGCGGTTCTCGGCTTTCCGCCGAAGACCTGCACATGCTCCTCAGCTAAACCCGCGCACCGATGTCGCGGTCTCGTCGGCAATAGAAGCGGACACATTCAGCGTGCTGACACCAACCGGTGTCAGCACGCTGAATGATCCAACAAGTGCGGTGCGACTACCTGCCGCCACCACCCGTGAACTTCACGCTGGGAGCAACAGGCGCACTCATGCCCTCGCCGAGGAAGTAGCTCGTGTGCGGAGGTTGGTTGTACCCAGAGTTCTGCCACGCAACCGCCACGCGATATTGCGGGTCCTGCATGAGCGTAATAAACCGATGCGAGGTCGGGATATTCGTGGTGTAAATGCGGAGTTCCGAGGAATCCTCCGAGCGATACACCAATTCCTCACGCCAGTCACCAAACAAATCCGCCTGAAGGGCTGGCGTGCCCTTCGTGGTGTTGTTGGTGAGAGTGCCCGTGAAGGTCACAAGCCGATCAGACCTATTGGTGTTCCAGTTCCACTTGGAAACCGTTGGCGTACCTGCCGCAATTGCAGAGTTGTAGGTGTGATCCGCGATTTCTCGTAAGAGGTCGCCGTCCCACCAGACCATGAAGTTGGCTGCCGGAATGGTGTTGGAAATGACCTGGCCCTGCGCGCTCATCAGGTATCTCGTCGAACTTTGCGCCCACGACTCCGCGCCCGCGTAACGTGGGTCGATGTCGCCGGTGGTTCCGCGTCCCGTGTCAGCCGTGGCAGGGGTGGTCCACAGAACCTTTCCTGTCTTCCCATCCCGGAACGACGACCCCTTCTTACCGGACTTGCCCATGTCCTCGTGAACCATGAAGATCTCTTGGCCGGGACGGTCAGGATCAAAATCGCCCACATGCAGAGCATCGCCATGCCCCATTCTTGAGTTGTGCAGGACCTGGCCGTTGTCGTCGATGACGAGGGAACCGAGGATGATCTCGTCGCGGCCATCGCCGTCCACGTCTGCGACAGACTGCTGGTGGTTTCCGTTACCGGCCGTACCGGAAGCATTGTTCGAGTCGAAAACCCAACGCTGCTGGAGTTTCCCATCCTTGTAGTCGAAGGCCGCAACCACCGTGCGCGTGTAGTAGCCGCGTTGGAACACCACCGACGGCGTCTTCCCATCAAGGTAGGCGACCGAGGCCAGGAAACGGTCCACCCGGTTTCCATAGCTGTCACCCCATGAGGAGACCTTTCCACGTGCGGGAACATAGTTGATCGTGCTGACGGCGGCACCCGTGAGGCCATCGAACAGAGTGAGATACTCGGGGCCGCTCAAAACATAACCGCGTGAGTTCCTGTAGTCCTTTGAGCCATCTCCGATGACGGTTCCCTTGCCGTCCTTTGTGCCGTCTGCTGTGCGCAGCACCACCTCGGCCCGACCATCGCCGTTGAGGTCATAGACCATGTACGGGCTGTAGTGGGCTCCGGCCCTGATGTTTTTGCCCAGCGAGATGCGCCAGAGCCTCTTGCCATCCAACTTGTAGGCGTCGAGGAAGACCTCGCCGGTGTACCCGGAATGCGCGTTGTCCTTGGCGTTGCTTGGCGACCACATGACGATCATCTCGTAAGTGCCATCGCCGTCGAGATCGCCCACCGAGGCATCGTTCGCCGAGTAGGTGTAGGACACTCCGTCTGGGGTGGTTCCCCCGGCAGGTTTCTGCAGTTTCACGGAACGATAGCCCGTGCCCCACACGCGCAACCCCGTTGCCACAGCCTTTTCGTTTCCGTTGATGAGGCTGCGGATCTCATAGGAGGATGCGGGGGTCCCACCGGGATCGTGGAAGTTCGTGGAGTTGGTGATGGGCGCACCGTTTTGCTTGGTCCCGTTGCGGTACACGTTGAACGCAACGTTCGCTGGATCATCGGCCAGAAGCCGCCACGAGATCAGGTTTCCGCTACTCGAATGCGGCACGGCGACGGCTCCACGGTCAAGGCGTTCGATTTCGCGCCCATTCCCGACATTGCTCACCGAGATCGGGGTGATCTCGACAGCGTTGAGGCGCGGACCTCTTCCTGTCGCTTGGATGTTGAGCTGGCCATCGGTGACCACGACATTCTTGTGGGTGACCACGGTTACCGACGCTGCGCCAGCATTTCCATGACCGGAGGCGACGCCCTCAATGGTGAAATCGGTGCGTGACGTACCGATCCAGTCTCCGGAATGTGTGGTCACGTCATAGGTGCCGTTGGCCAGGTCAACCGCAAACCGGATATCGGCGGCGTTCACGAAATCGCGTTGCAGGTCGTTGGCTCCCGTGGCGTTGCCGCGGTCGCGCGAATCCACCGTGGAGGTCAACCCGTATCCGCGGCTACTCGTGTACGTGGTAGACGGGTCAACCCGGGTGTAGCCACTGGCCACGGGCGATGTGCTGGTGCCGAAATCGTAACGAGTCGGGTTCGCTGCGCTTGACGGTGCGGCAACGAGTACGGTTCCGATCGCCACAGCGCTGACGACTGTGAGGGCTGCGACTGTTCGCGAGCGACGACTGTTCCCTGCTCGAATGTGCGTGTGTGAGGAAGGTGGTGCCATGTTGCGTCTCCTAGTCTTGTGACGTGCTGTCCTGTGACTTGTTCGGGTGGAGGGCTGTCACGATCTACAACGATGCAAGAGCAACGACGGAAAGACAATCGTTCGCTTAGGAGAGCCCTTCCCAGTGAGTAGTGCACACTCACCTGTGCTTCCCACTCTCCTCATCGAACTCAGCCTTCCACCCCCGAGATCAGCCCGGAGCAGGCTGAGTTCGTGGGCAAATGCCTGAGTTCGGTTCCGGTGTGGCGCAATCACAGCGGGACGTGAGGTGAATGTGGGAGGCGGCAGGATCGTCGGCAATGAAAACAGACACGAACAACGCACTATGGCGGCCGACTATCATTACTGTCCTGACAGTCTCAGATGACTTCGAAGCCTCGCTGATCCGACGTATCGAGGGGAGGAACGGACGCTCCCTGCGTCTCGAGGACGGCATCAACGCAGATCGCCTCGCCGAGGCGGCCGAGCGGACGGGTGCGGTGGTACCACCGGAGTTGGTGACCACGTACCGTCGAGCCGGTGTCATTACCGCTTTGATGAGCGGTTTCGAACAGTTTCACTCCCCGGAGGACTGGGAACTCGCATCTGTTGGCCGAGTATCCAGGGATCGGGAACGCAACCGTGGCCCGGATCTAGCGCAAAAGCGGGGTACAACCCTGGCGTGCGGAGTCCTTCCGGTGCTCAACCGACCCCGAGCTAGTCGGCAAGGTCACCGGCGCGGCGGGCATCTACCTGGCCCCGCCCGAGACCTCCATCGTGCTCTGCGTCGACGAGAGATCCTGCAACCATCCGAATGGGTCCCGTGCGTTATTCGGTTTCGGTGTGACTGCGCCCCACACAGCCAGCCAAAAAACCGTGGGGCCGTTTGTGCTGTCGAACAGCCTCAGAAGTGGGCGCTACAAAGTAGAAAACCTCAAAATTGGCCGCAAATGAGCGCAGCTATTGATGTGTTCCTCAGCCACCCATGAGAAAGTCGAGGACGTTCATCCCAGTGCTTGTTGTAGATGAATACAGTTCTGTGTACCCACATTCCGTGCAACTCACGGTGGTGAAGCGTTTGTTCTGCACATCAAAGACTTTGGCGAAGTTCCCACCTGTAGCTTGAAACCTGTCCGATTTGTAGCGTTGGTTTCCGCATTTAACGCACACGTATTGGGTTTTCTCCATGAAGCCAACAATACTCGGCGTTAAAGCTGAACCGCAGGATCGGACCTCCTCACGCGCCCGTCGCGGTCAGATAACTGCGATCGCTTGGGCGATGGTTCCGATCAAATGCGCCTTTTGCCCTGTCGGTCCACAGCATTTGATTGGCGACGAGTCTGCGCACCTCCCAGCACATCATCGCGTCACGCTCTGGCGAACGCCACGTAAAACTTCCAGTGGAGCTAAGGGGATTCGAACCCCTGACCTCTTCATTGCGAACGAAGCGCGCTACCAACTGCGCCATAGCCCCAACACGGTTCGCGCACCGCAACCCACTGCCAGCGCGGAACCGATAGATCTAGTTGTATCGCCCGAACAGTGCTTGAATCTGGGACCAAGCACCTAGAGCCGGGTGCAGTACCCACATTTCCTCACGAACATTGGTCACAATACATATTCACCGAATACGATCGGTCCAGAACTTGCACACCTCGCTAGGAGTTAATCACCACACGCTCTAGTGCCTCACGGTGGTTTTCGATGTAGGCGATATCCGTCAGGTATAGGTCAAGGTGTCCTGCCTCGATATGACCGGCAAAACTGTCATCATGTTCAGCAGCCTCGCGCATGAAATCCACGAGAGCACGCAGACGCGGCACGACAGCGTTCATGGCGTCCGCCCGCAGTTCGCGGGTACACCCATAGGCATCCAAAAACCGTCGAGCGCGAGAAGCCTGCATCTCGATGTCCCCGAATCCGTCAGGGTTTTCTGGGGCCGTGAACGGTGCAAACCGGTAAAGAGCGTAGGCCAGGTCCCATGAGCGCGGACCCGGCCGCGCCATGTCGAAGTCGATGAGCGCTACTGCTTGGCCATCGCGGAACACACAGTTGTACGGAGCGAAGTCCGAGTGGCAGATAACCTCAACCGGCTCCAAAGCCGGTTGTTGCCATCCCTCATCAAGGTCTGCAAGACAGTGCACCGTGGCGTCGTGGAATCCCCGCAGCAGTTTCGCAGCCGACACCAACGCCTCCACGCTCCGCACCTCATCGGTCAGCGGATAGTTCCCAACCGCGCCCTCCACGAAGTCCAGGATTTCGCGTCGCTGCTCGTCGTATCCGTGGGCTGCGGGAACACCCGTGAAGCCTTGCGCCCGAACAGTGGCCAATAGTGAGTGCACGGTTGGAGTCCACGGATGAACTGGGCGCCGCACAGTGTCGCCAATCCGCACGACAACGTTGACTCCGCCGCCCTCAAGGGTCTCCTCGCTCGGCTCGGCAGTAAAAACCTCGCGATCCTCAAACCGATCATGCGCCATCGCAAACGACTCCTAGCCCAAATCCTTGCTGTCCACGACCGAGACAACAGGACTACCGGGATCACCATCGTTCCATCGGAACAACACGAGATGCCAGAGACCAGGGCTCTTACGCGAGGGATCGATAAGCCCGTTTGCCCCAGCTTCCACGAGGCAGTCACGAACCTCCCACGACGATGGAGTACCACCAGACCGGGCAGTGTCCTGCCAAGGCGCAATCGCATCCGATAGATCGACACCAAATTCGGCGAGAGCGGAAGCATCACGAAGATCGACAACCCCAGTCGCCTCAACCGTGACCTCAACGATGTCGAGCGAGGAGGACCGACCATCCTTGTGCGCGATCATCGCAGCCTCAACACCCTCGATGGATGAGCTGAGGTAGAGCGTTGGTTCGCCTGGCCGTGAGTAACGCCCAGCAGACCGGGACCCTGAAATCGCAGCCTCACGGAACCGCGGATCGATTGCGCGATAGAAGACACCTCGGATGACCGGGGCGGACCCGAACCGTTCACCACTCGCCTGCTTCATGCGATTCTCCTATCCACAACTGTTAACCCACACCTGTGCATGCCGCCGCACCCAACTCGTCAAGCAGCAAACGCGCCCACCCACAACCAGCCAACGCACCTCAATCACCCCACAAGCCGCCGCAATGCCTCCGTCGCCAAGCCGCGTCGTTCCTCACTGCTCAGCCCAGCCAGTTCAGGGTCCACGTCCAACGCCCGGTGGATGCTCAATCCCTCCACGAGCGCATCGATCAGCCGCGCCGTCAGGGGATCGAAGTGTCGCTCGAACGCCGCCCGGCTTCGGGACATCCACGCATGCGTGACCTCGCGATACTTCGGATCGCGAGCCGCGAGCGCATACAGTTCATGCGTCAAGACGAGTTCATCGGGATCGGTCAGCACATCGTTGTTGATCAGATTGGCGACGATTCCCACCGCCTCCTCCCGGCTCCCCGCCGCGCTCAACGCGGCTTGGAAGCGGTCGGACATCTCCTGCGCGAAACGGGTGAATACCTCGAAGATCAACTCATCTCGCCCGGTGAAGTGGTAGGTCATGGACCCGAGTGGAACCTTGGCGAGTGCCGCCACCTTGCGGTGGCTGACACCGTCGACGCCTTCGGCGGCGATCAGTTCTCGCGCCGCCGCGATGATCCTTTCCCTGCGGTCTGGGTCGTTCGCTCTCGTCACCCGCCCGTCGCTCATGATTACCCCACCGCCAACTCGGTGCCATCCGGCACAGCGTCGTCCAGCCCAACGCGCTCAGACCCAGCAGAATCGGGCTCAGCGGAACCAGCACCAGAACCGGCAGCGCCCAACGCATCAGGATGCGTGGCCAGCCGCGGGTCGAACCCTTCCTCGCTAAGTTCCTTGATCACGCGCGCAGGATTCCCCACAGCCACGACGTTCGCGGGCAGGTTTTTCGTGACCACCGAACCCGCGCCGACCACGGTGTTCTCGCCGATCGTGACGCCTGGGCAGACGATGACACCGCCGCCGAGCCACACGTTGTCCTTGATGGTGATGGGTTTGGCGCTTTCGAGTTTGTCACGTCGCGGGGTGGGCTGCAGCGGGTGCACTGGGGTGAGGAGTTGGACGTTCGGACCGATCAGAACGTCGTTTCCAATGGTTATCGGGGCGACGTCGAGGGCCACGAAGTTGAAGTTCACGAACGAGCGATCGCCCATGTGAATGTTGAATCCGAGGTCCACGGCAAGTGGCGGGCGAATGAATGAGTCCTCCCCCAGCGATCCCAGCAGATCCACGAGAACTTGGTGGGCGGCAGCCGGGTCTGTACGGCTCAGTTCGAGGAAACGGTTCTGCAACTCGAACGCACGCTTGGTGGCATTGGGAATCTCCTCGCCCTCGGCAACGTAGTAGTCGCCATCCATCATGCGCTGGTAGTTGGTGCGATCATCGCCCTCAAAGTAATCCATGTGTACGATCGTACACCTCTTCATAACTCGCCGCTCTTCACTACCTAGTCAAAGTGGTCGTACCTAGCCACTATTTGTGGATAGTTACGACAGTTTTCGGCTGGGTACCGCCGCCACGGTGCAGTCTCCGCAAGCGGTAAAGTACCTGACATGAGCCATGCCGACGAGTCCCCCACCCGTTGGGATAGGACCGTCGAGGTCATGGAGCGCTATCAGGTGGCGATCTATCTCGGGGCAATCGCCCTCGCAGTCACGGTGACCCTTACGCTTCCCGAAGCACAAGCGCACGCCGTGGGGAACGCGGTCGAACCACTGGTCAACCCGGTACTCATGCTGCTGCTCTATGCAACGTTCCTTGCCGTTCCCGCCGCCCAGGTGACCCGAGCGCTACGCGAGGGGAGGTTTCTGGGTGCGCTACTCGTCGCCAATTTCGTACTCGTACCGGCGCTCGCCTACCTCCTGACGCGACCCATCGCAGCGGACCAACCGCTCGTGTTCGGTGCGCTGCTGGTGCTGCTCGCGCCGTGCGTGGACTATGTCATCACGTTCACGGGGCTTGCCGGCGGGTCGAAGGAGCGACTGCTGGCCGCAACCCCGCTACTGACCGTCGCGCAGATCGCCGCAGTCCCAGTGTTCTTGCGGCTCATGACCGGTTCGGATGCGGTGCTTGAGGTGGGGCCGTTCGTTGAGGCGTTCCTACTGCTCATCGCCGTGCCGCTTGCGCTTGCGTGGGCGACGCAGTGGGCTGGAACTCGGTGGCGGGCGGTCGCCGTCGTTCGGGTTCGGGTGCTTGAGGCGATGGTGCCGCTGATGGCTGTGACGCTGTGGGTGGTCGTGGCCTCGCAACTTCCGGCTGTGGCGTCGCAGATCGATGTGCTCGCGCGGCTCGTACCGATCTACCTGGTGTTTGCGCTCATCATGATGGGGCTTGGGTGGGCCACTGCCCGCGTGATAGGGCTTGACGTACCGGGACAAAAGGCAGTCGCACTGAGCGGAGCCACCCGTAATTCCCTCGTCGTGCTTCCGGCAGCCCTTGCCACCGGAAACGAACTCATCGCCCTTGCCGTGGTTACGCAAACTCTCGTGGAACTTCTCGTACTGACCAGCACCGTGCCACTGCTGCGCCGCATTCCTACGACTTAGGTAGCGCACCAGTCCTGCAAGGTCACTCCCAGGGGTGACACCACGGCGCACAGAACCCGCCAAAGATCAGCCCACTGCCTGACGCGCACCTTCACAGCGCCTAGCGATACTGAACAGTATGGTTGCAACGCTTCCGCCCCCACCCCCGCCGAGTCCAACGCATACGCCCGGACCTGGCGCACCCGTGTCCGCTCACGCATCGCCGCGACACAACACCTCGGCCACGAAACCTCCCACACAACCCAACCACCCGATCACAGTGGATGGTCGGGGAGGAGCGTACGGATCGTCGGCAAATCCGCACTCACGCAATGTGCAACCACTCGGATCTGCCCGTCACAACACGGGCGGCCCGGGAGCGACGCGCGTGCGTACCAGCGCACGCCCACACGGCGCTGCATCGGCAGCGCACACCACGCAGCCGGTCTTCAACCTGAACCCGCCCAAACGTCTCGCTCCCGCGAAACTGCTGCTCGGTGCGGGGTTACTTGGCGTGCTCGCAGGTGTTCTCGCACTCGTGATCGCGCTGAGTGGAAACACCGCTCAGGTGCCGGCGGGAAACATCCAGCCGCTCTCCACAACTAGCCCGGCAGCGGCTGAGACGCCAACGTATGAGAATGGGAAGATTCCCGCAGAGGAGTTGACAGCCATCGGCGATGGATACCAACTCGTCAAAACTGCCGCAAAGGCATACAAGAAAATGACCACAGCGCTCACCGAGGCCGGGCACGCTTACACCCTCAACTCGGCCTACCGGACCATCGAGGAGCAGGAGCAACTCGTGGAAGATCTGGGGCTATTGGAAGAAGGTGGGCGCGCCGCAGCGGTCGGCACCTCTGAACATGGGCTCGGCACGGCGGTGGACCTCAAACTCGACTGGGATGCGGTCGAATGGCTCCGCGCGAACGCTGCAACCTACGGCTTCGCAGAAACTATCGCAGACGAGCCGTGGCACTGGAACTACGTCGGCGACTAACGCTCGGGTGGAGAGCTGTCAGTTCCTGTCATATCGTGCCAGCCACTCGTTGAAAGTCTCGGTGCCATGCAGCGCGTCATCTCCTGGAAGCAGTGAACCGTCGCGTTGAGCACGCCCAAACGCGCCACCGAGGTTGATCGGGATCACGAATCGGCCGGAACCACTTGCTCGGGCGTATCCGCGCACCATCTCCACGAGGGATTCCTCGCGCGGCCCGGCGAGGTCTGGCGCGCGACCCGCAGGCGCTGCCTCGGCAAGGTCAACGAGGTGGGCGCCGACCTCTCGGACGGCGACCGGTTGAGTGCGCATCCGTGGGCTGAAATGCAATGGTCCGCGAGCGCCCATGCGCCACACTTGTGCAGCGAACTCGTGGAACTGTGTGGTGCGGGCGATTGTGAACGGGATGCCGCTTGCCTCAGCAGCTCGCTCTTGGGCGAGTTTGCCAACGTACAGCGGGTACTCGCCTGCGCGGTCGCAGTTCACGATTGACAGGACGACGAGGTGGGGTGGTTTCGCGCTCGTGAGCGTGCGCACGACTGCTTCGTGGAATGCGACCGGATCGTCTCCTGGTCTCACTCCGGACGCATCGATGACGGCATCGACTCCATCCAACGCTGCGGGGACGCCATCCCCTGAGACCAAATCGGTTCCGTTTGATCGCGACAGCACGATCACCTCGTGTCCGCGCTCTCGCGCCACACGAGCAGCTTGGGTTCCTGCTTGGCCGGTTCCACCTGCGATTGCGATCTTCATGATTTCAGGCCAAGGTCAACACTGATACGAAAGGCATGCTCTGAATGTAGTACATGAGTGCCCGCTCGAACATGTGGAGAACTATCACGTTTTGCGCGCGTAGATCCTGAACCTGCGCTGGGTCACCTCGATGGGTCTGCGCTCATCGAGTTCGCGCAGCGCGTCGATGTGGTCGGCCACCGCAAAATCGGGTACGTCCCATGGCACGAGCCCGATGTATTCGACGAGAGCCTGCACGTTGACGAATCGCATCGTGCCTTCCCAGTCCTCAGCAACCTCGACCTGTATCCCGTGATCCTCAAGTTCCACCAGGAACGTACCCAGATTCACATGCGGATACTGTTCCTCACCACCAAACCATTCGCGCAACTGTGGCGCGTCGTTCCCGGCGACCTGCTGGGTGAGGAAGCGTCCACCGGGAGCGAGAACACGAGCGATTTCGTGCGCTTCGATCGCCTCATGCCGCGCCATGACCACCTGCTGGCTGCCGTCCGCATACGGCATTCGGTCGCGCTCCTCAGCGTCATAAAAGTAGACGGGAACGCCGTACGCCCGCAGGTTGTCCCGCGCGACCCGCACGTTCGGTTCCCAGCCTTCGGTTGCGGTGATGGCGAGCGCTGAGCGCTCTCTTTCAGTCAGATTTTCGACGAGTCGGATCAGTCGTTCCCCACCTCCCGTTCCCAGATCGGCCACGGTGGGCGGAGCAGTCGGGGTGGCTTCGGCTTCACCAGAGAATGATGAAACTCCGCCGGGGATGAGCGTCTTCAGTGCGGTCAGACAGTCATGTTCGAAGTCCCACGGGGTGTCGTCCGCATCGAGTCGACCGTTGAGCCGCGCGAAGTCCCAGCCCTCCAAGACGGCGTGGCGATGCGTCTCCTCAAGGGCGAGCTGAAAGTCGAGGTCTCTCATGGCAGGTCCTTTTCGGCAGTGATTGCGGCGTGCCTCAACTCTACGGCCGCACGCCCCGCCCTGCCAGATGATTACCCGACTGGACGATCCGCAGAAAACTACCGAATCGTCGCCAATCATGTGCGGGTATGACGCTTTCATGCAGGCAGGCTCCTGCGTGCTTCTCGGCCGTTGATAGCATTGCGCAATGGATCTGTTGATTGTCGGTTCTGGTTTCTTTGGGCTAACCGTAGCGGAACGCGCGGCGCGGGTTCTCGGTAAGAAGGTGACCGTCATCGAACGACGCAACCACCTGGGCGGCAACGCCTATTCCGAGACCGATCCCGAGACGGGAATCGAGGTCCACCGGTACGGCGCGCACCTCTTCCACACCTCGAACAAGAAGGTGTGGGATTACGTCAACCAGTTCACGCAGTTCACCGACTACCAGCACCGCGTGTATTCGACGTATCGAGGTGAGGTGTATCCGCTGCCGATCAACCTCGGAACGATCAACCAGTTCTTCCGCAGCGCGCTCGGCCCTGACGCAGCGCGGGAACTGATCGCTGAACAGGCAGCCGAGATCGCCTCGGATCAGGTCACGAACCTCGAGGAACGCGCGATCTCGCTGATCGGTCGCCCACTGTATGAGGCGTTCATCCGCGATTACACGGCCAAGCAGTGGCAGACTCCCGTCACGGACCTGCCGCCGGAGATCATCAGCCGCCTTCCCGTTCGGTACACGTATGACAACCGATACTTTAACGACACCTACGAGGGCCTGCCCGTTGACGGCTACACGGCCTGGCTTGAACGAATGGTGGACCACCCGCTGATCGAGGTGAGGCTCGATACCGACTATTTCGATGCGGACCAGCCGCTGAGCAGGGACCGCGTCCGCGGACAGGTGCCGGTTGTCTACACGGGACCGCTTGATCGCTACTTCGACTTCTGTCATGGCCACTTAGGGTGGCGGACCCTCGATTTCGAGCGGGAGGTGCTTCCCACCGGCGACTTCCAGGGCACTTCGGTCATGAACTACGCCGATGCCCAGACTCCCTACACCCGCATCCACGAGTTCAGGCACTTCCATCCGGAACGCACCGACTATCCGGGGGACAAGACCGTGATCATGCGGGAGTACTCCCGATTCGCAGACCTTGACGATGAACCCTACTATCCCGTCAACACCCCCGCAGATCGGGAGAAACTCGAGCAATACCGGGCGCTGGCCACACGTGAGGCAACGCAGGGGGTCGTGTTCGGTGGGCGGCTCGGAACCTACCAGTATCTCGACATGCACATGGCTATCGGAGCGGCGCTCTCAACCTTCGAGAACAAGGTGACGCCGCTGCTCACCTAAATCATTTGCGGCGGCCTACTGCCCCTGCTGAACGTGCTTGATCTGGTTCTCGATGCACTTCAAGCGCAGCAGGACCTCCTCGTTGTGGCGACGCTGAACCTCAAGCGTGGTGAGAAGTTCGAGGTAGATCTCGGAGTCGAGGGTGGCACGACGACGGCGGGCCCACAACCCCTGAGTCAGGTTGAGCATCACTCCCGCCGAGAACAGGACCCCGAGTATCCAAAACAGCCACTGCCAGTTGGATTCGATGTCCACCCCAGCAAGCGTGAAGAACAGCGTGGGAAACAGCCAGGCCACGGCCCACGCAAAGTAGCGGTTGCCATCCTCCGTGACCGTGCGGTCGTGCTTGTCAGTTGCCTCTTCTTCCGATGTCAGGGCACTGAGTGTGTCTGCTGCCCACGCGTTGAGGCGCGCACTTGCCTGGTGCGTACTGTTCAGTTTGGGTGGGCGAGGGCTCTGAGACATAGGTCTTTTCTAGCAGTATGAGGCCCAGTTGGAAACACGAGCGACAAAAAATGGGATGGTGGCGGTTCCTTTAGGCTTTCATGCCGCCATGTTGGGCATAGACATATCCACAACCCCACCTTTATGACAGATTGTCACTTAGTTCGGATCGATGATGCCGAACGCTTCCATCGCAGCGTTCATATTATGCAGGCGTTCGATTATCTCCTCGTTCTGCTGGTTCTGCTTGGCCAACTGACGAAGGATCGCACGCTGGGTCTCCGCGTCCGCCTTGGCCCGCCGAATCCGCACGCTCAGGCCCACGATGATCGCTACCACAGATAACACGAGCAACACCGCAGAGACGCCCGCTGCATCGCTGCTCTTGTCGCTCACCGCAATCATGATGATGGCTGCGATCAGGCTCAAGATGGTGGCAACTGCAAAATAACCGTTTCCACCGAAATCGATCTTCTGTTCCCAGAGTCTTGTTGCTGCTTCCATAATTAATTCTCCCGCCGTTTTGGCACTTTGGATAGACGAGAGGCTCACTTTTATCATCTTTGATGGCCGGGTAGCGGTTTCCAGGAACGAGACAGAGGAACCGTGATCCTCAACCAAAAGGAGTCCAGTTCAACCTGTGATTATGCCGAACTGGACTCCTTCTCCTCCGGTCGAAGAACGTACGCGTTACTCAGAGGGTAGTGTCACACAAGGATCAAACCCCGCAGGAAACTCAGCTTCAACGGAAGTTGGAAGGTCCTCAATAGGAGCAGGATCAGAAGCTTCATCAGGGATCTCCCGGGTTGGATACTCCCAATAAGGAAGAGGCCAACCTTTGAACTTATTCCCGTCCCGCGAGACCAAAACGCTAGTACGATATCCGTTGCCATCCGGGTTCACGTTCTCGATCTCAACTACGCGATCCTTCTCGGAGCCAGACAGCACCCACGTGCAAATAACCGTAGAGGGTTGAACCAGCGAGGCTGTGGGGCCGTCTTCAATCGTCCGTTCGCAGCTCCTGTCAAAGATCGCGTAATCGCATAGACCTTCGGAACCGCTTAACCCAACCGAGTCGAAATCAGCAATAAATTCCCTTGCCTCCGCGTCTGTCACAGCAGGATTGTAAAGGGCTCGCCATGCCAAAAAAGACAGGAGAAGAAGAACGATTGTGGCAGCAACTGTCGCAATAATCTTTTTTGAAACGAGAGTCCTGCGCGTCATGGATACGCCCAAAAATCGCTCTGAATACTCAACGCAGCCTCCAACTGAACGGCCTTCTTTTCTTTAGTGTTTTCCAACAGTTTTGCGCCATCGACAGATGAGAAGTCGACTGAATCATCTGCCTGCACGGGAATGGGTAACGTCGGAAACACAACTAATCCCAACGCAAGGACAAGCGATGCAGAGAGCACGCGCTTTGTCTTGAAGAAAATCTCCAATATTGTCGAAACCAATAGTGAGCTGCAAGACCATAGCATGATTGAATTCGAGTCTACAAGGAAATTTGTCCTGATATGTCGGGCTGCCCCACCGCAGGAAGTGAAGTATTGTCCGATATATGACCTACGCTTTCACCACCACTACACCCGATGGCCCGTTCAGCATCGTTGCCAGCGAAGAGGCGGTTCTTGCGTCTGGTTGGACCGACGATATCGCCAGCCTGATCGCGCTCATTCACGGCGATCTACGTCCTCGGTTTGAGGAGGTCACGACCGTCTCTGATCCGAATGACGGTGCCCTCGCTGAAGAATCCGTCCGTTCCCGCACGCACGGCAACTAGGACATTGTCGTCTTGATCAAATGTCGTGAGCACCAACCTACGCGAGGCAGCGCCCCGCTCAATCTCACGATGGCGGCTCTTCATCAGCGTTGGAGGTTTCGTGGGGCCGATTGTCGAGAAAAATCGTTTTCAGGGAACTCCCGTTCTGTCGGCCTCGGTCTCGGTTGCTCACGAGCGCAGCGCCTATTCGATCGCGTGGCCGCCAGCGATTGCCTGCAATGCTGCGACGTGCGATGCCCACTGTGAGCGCCCGTTCTCTGTCAGGGCCAGCCAGGTGCGCGGCCGCTTGCCGACATAGCCTTTCCTGATCTCGATGATGCCGAGGCTCTCTAGGTACGTGGCTTGTCTGCTCAACACAGAGTCGCTTACCTGGAGTTGGTCTCGGGTCGTCCCGAACTCAATGCTCTCGACACCGTTTAGCGCTGCCACCAGAGAGAACCGAACCGGGTGGGAGAGTGCTTCCACGAGTTGGTGCCGAGGGTGTTCGACCGTCATCGTCTGGCCTCGATCCATGCGCCGATCATCGTAATGGCCGTCAAGGCAGCGCATGCACCAGCAAGGAACCAGGCCTGATCCACGAACCAGGTCGACACGCCAAGGATACCGATGACCCAGATGACAGCCCAGATACCCACCGTGACGAACCACCGTCTGCCGAAGCCGCGCTTTACGGATGTGCTGAACACAGTCATGAAAACGAATGATGCTGCAATCCACAACGTCATGAAGATCATGGGTAGCGCGAGCAACCCGTCCGACGCGAACGCAATGGCAGGGAGAGCGAGCGAAGATGTTGCACCTAGGGTCAGAAGCCCTGCAATCTGCGGCCAACTCGATCCGGTCTTTGTGATCGATTCCAACTGGGCAACCTGCGCGAGTAGTGCCTGCGCCTCTTCCGGAGTGGGGCTGCCGTCCGTGGTCTCGCTCATCGCTGCTCCTTCTGTACGATCGCGTGACGCAGCGATGTGATGACAGCTACCCACATGCCACAGAGGGCGGCTGCAACCGATGCGGCCACGACCATGAGGCCCGAAGTCTGTGTTGTAAGGCCGACGATAAACAATGCGACCATGCAGGCGATGCCGGCTGCCGGGCCGGTCCACGCCCATTTGAGGCTCAGGCGAAGTGTGCTGATGTCAGTTACTGTCATGTTGCGATCCGTTCTTAACGCTTCTTAATGAATGAAATGATCGTAACAAATAGTTTCCGATATGGAAAGTACTTACACATTGTTAGGTCGTTTCCAGCGCGAAGGAGACCTCCCAGGGCGGCTGTAGGCAGCACATCCACAGCCACGCGAACTGGCCCCTCATGGAAAGGCCATCTGCACGAATCGTCTATTACAGCCATGTCCGTTTTCCGCTATACCGCAGGGATTCACGCGGGTATGGTGAAGTCATGTCCGAACAGCGTCCACCCCACCACGACACCCTCTTCGCCGAGCGCTATCGGGCAATAAGTTCGCGGGACCAGCGCTTTGACGGACAGTTCTTCACCGCAGTCAAGACCACCAGAATCTACTGTCGCCCCTCCTGCCCGGCGCGCACCCCAAAACCTGAGAATGTCACGTTCTTCACCACATCAGCGGCGGCGCATGAGGCTGGTTTCCGTGCGTGCAAACGTTGTCTGCCCGAAGCGACACCTGGAACGCCCGAGTGGAACATTCGCCAGGATCTGGCGGCTCGTGCGATGAGGCTTATCTCTGACGGCGTTGTGGACCGCTCGGGGGTTGAGGGGTTGGCCGCGCAACTGGGTTACACGCCTAGACACGTTCACCGCACCCTGGTTGCCGAACTCGGCGCATCGCCCGTCTCGCTGGCTCGGGCGAAACGGGCACAGTTGGCCCGCAGCCTACTCGTGGGCACGAATCTGAAGTTGGCGGACGTGGCATTCGCCGCTGGGTTCGGGTCCATCAGGCAGTTCAACGACACGATGCGTGCGGTATTCGATGCGCAACCGTCTGCAATCCGCGAGCGTGCTCAACACTCCACGGCGACTCTCACCTCTGGCAGCATCGTTCTGGGCCCCAGGATTCAGGTCACGCTCTCGCTCCCGGTGCGTGCTCCGTTTGATGCCCTGGGAGTGTTTGAGTTCCTCGCTGCACGTGCAATTGTGGGCGTTGAACAGGCTGATCTGAGCGATCCGTCGCATCTGATGTATGCGCGCACAGTTGCACTGCCCTCTGGACCGGGCGCCTTCCGAGTCAGGGCTACCCGGATGTCTGAGGTTCGAACAGCTCCAGTGGCTGCGCATGCTTCTCTCGCAGAAGCGGAGACACGGCAGTTGCCACAGCAATGGCGGTTGCACGCTGATCTCGAACTCAGCGAGTTGTCCGACATCCCAGTGATCCTCGCGCGCATCCGACGACTCCTTGACCTGGATGCCGACTGCGAGGTGATCGACCAGGCGCTCCTGCAGGACCCGCACCTGCGGCCACTCGTGGAACTGACACCCGGCATCCGAGTTCCCGGGTCCGTGGACCCTAACGAGATGGTCATCCGGGCGATCGTGGGCCAACAGATCTCGGTTCCAGCAGCGCGTGGCCATCTGGCACGGCTCGCAAACATCGCCGGCAGGCCGTATGAATCCGGCTTTGCAGGGCTCACCACTCTGTTCCCGACCCCTGAGCAGATCACGAACGCCGTGGTGCCGGTTGCACCGGAGGCTCCACTCGACCCGGACCGTCCACTTCGGCTCCCAAGGCGTTCAATCGCAGCGGTACACACAGCCGCCCAGCGGCTGTCCACGGGAGAACTCCGCGTGCACATTGGTGCCGATGGCACGCAACTCACCCAGGATCTTCTCGCCCTGCCCGGGGTCGGCCCATGGACTGCCGCCTACATTGCGCTGCGGGTTCTCGGCGATTCTGACTCGTGGATGATCGGGGATGTCGCTCTCATCGCCGGGGCACGAGCAGTGGGGCTACTCGCCAACGACCTTCCCAACAAACAGGCTGGGCACAAGGCACTCGCAGAACACGCACGTGTCTGGGCGCCCTGGCGTTCCTACGCGTCCATGCACCTGTGGAAAGCCGCTTCTTCCATCCCACGACCATCTTCCTCAACCGACAAGGAACTCCCATGATCTACGCTTTCACCACCACTACACCCGATGGCCCGTTCAGCATCGTTGCCAGCGAAGAGGCGGTTCTTGCGTCTGGTTGGACCGACGATATCGCCAGCCTGATCGCGCTCATTCACGGCGATCTACGTCCTCGGGTTGAGAAGGTCACGACCGTCTCTGATCCGAATGGCGGCGCCCTCGCCGCAGCGGTCGCGGCTCTCAACGCCTACTACGCAGGTGACTCCTCCCTGCTCGCACGGGTTCCGGTCCAGCAGAGGTCCGGCCCATTCCGCGAACACGCGTGGGATGTCCTGCGCACGGTGGCACCCGGGGAGGTCATCACCTACACCGAATATGCCGACAGGTCCGGCCGCCCCAGCGCGGTCCGGGCAGCCGCGAGCGCCTGCGCCATGAACGCCGCCGCACTGTTCGTGCCCTGCCACCGGGTCCAGCGCACCGATGGAACCCTCGGCGGGTTCCGCTACGGTCTCCCCGTCAAGGAGAGCCTGCTCGCTCGCGAGCGCACTCACACCGCCCCTCGCTAACAAGAGTGCAACTGCTTTGCGACGAGCCTGCTGGGTCGAGAGGTCCCCTGCGACCCAGCAGGCTCGTCGCAAAGCCAAACAAAGCAGGCGGTGAAACCCTGAGAGGGTTTCACCGCCTGCTGTAGCGGAGTTCGCTCACATCCGCCACACGGTACTATGCGATGCCGCTGTTAGGCGGCCTTGTGCTTGCGAACGCGGCGCACCACTAGGACTCCGCCAGCAACCACGAGCAAGCCGAGCGCAGCGCTCACGCCGATCTGGATATAACGCCAGGTAGGAGGCGTGTACGTTACCGTCGCGCCGGGTGCCACACCGTTCATCGCGTTGGAGTTGGCCACAGCGAACAGGATGTTGTGCGTAGCGTTGCGGATGTTCGTCCGGGCGTAGGCAGAGGTCGTGTCATCAAACGACTTGGACGGTGCAAACGTGAGCGTCAGGTCCGTACCAGCGGCGATGCTCTGGTTCGGGTTCATGTAGCGGTAGAGGTTGAAGTCTGAGATCGCGAAGCCCTCAAAGCCCCATTCGCCGCGCAGAACGTTTGTCATGAGTGGCACGGAGCCACCTGCCCACACACTTCCGATGCGGTTGAACGAACTCATCACCGCGGTCGAGCCAACGGTCGTTTCCGAGATGGTTCCGTTCTCATCGCTAATGTAGGGAACTGGCATCTCGATGTTCTTCACAGCCATCTCAAACGGCTTCAGGTAGATCTCGCGGATCGTCTGCTCATTGGCCCAGGTCGCGATACCGTTATTGACACGGTTGGTTTCCTGATCGTTGAGCGCGAAGTGCTTCAGGGTCGTGTAGAGGCCCTTCTGCGCGGCACCATTCGATGCAGCCGTCGCCATGATGCCGGAAAGGAATGGGTCTTCCGAGTAGTACTCGAAGTTACGTCCCGCAAATGGGGAACGGTGCAGGTTCATTGCCGGGGCATACCAGCCGGCCACGTCCTTGAAGATCGCCTCGTTACCCAGCATCTCGCCCATTGCATACGCCATATCCGCGTTCCAGGTCTGAGCGATCAAGACCTCAGACGGATAGGCGACACCGTTGATGGACGCGTTAATGAACGAGGAGAATCCGGCTGGACCATCGAGGTCCGTGGTCACAGGCTTTGCAATCGAGAGGATCGCAGCGGTCTGGTAGGCACCGTTGAGCAGCATCGTGGTCATGTCGTCCACTGACAGGGAATCCAGCAGTTCATCCCACTTGGGATCATCGATTGGAAGGCCACGCAGATCAACCAGTGTCAGATCCGTTGATTTGCCAGTGGCTGGTTCGGTTGCATCAGACGCTTCCGCTGCTGCTTCTGCGTCGTATGGTTGGAAGCCTGCCGCAACCTCATCGTTTGCGATGAGCAGGTCTGCGGTCGGCGCCTTCGGGAAGGTTCCTGCGAAGTCCGCACGAGACATGTTGAGGATCTTGCCCTCTTCCGGAGTGTCAGTGAACGCAGCCGAAACGTCATCGAACTGGTTGGTGACCTCGGTCTTGTCCGATGAGCGCGAGTTGTCGCCCGAGTAGACGACGGTCTCATCAACCGTGTAGGTCAAAGGCTCTACGCCCTGCGCGACCGTGTGGGAGTCCGTGCGCAGGGTCAGTTCGTAGTCACCGGCTTCCAGCACATACGCACGGTTGTCCTCGTAGTCGTAAGACGCCATGTCCTCGACCGCCAGAGTCACGTTCACGGTCTCCGACTGTCCCGGCTCGATCAGACCAGTTTTGGTAAATCCGCCAAGAACCACCTCAGCCTTTTCGATACCGCCCCTGGTGTATGGAGCCGAGTAGAACAGTTCCACAACATCCTTACCAGCTTGGGTTCCGGTGTTTGTCACCTTCACATCGACCGAGATGGTGCCATCAACAGCGCCCAGGTCCGAGTTGGTGACCTCCCACTCGAAGTCAGTGAAGCTCAGACCATAACCGAACGGGTAGACAACGGCCTCGTCATAGTTGATGAAGCCCTCGGCGGCAGCAGTCTCGTAGTAGCGGTATCCGAAGTAGATACCCTCCTGATAGTTCACGAACGGGGCATCTGGCGTGACAGTCGCGTTGGAGGAAACCGACTCGATGGTTGAGGCGGGGAAGGAGACTTCAAGGTTGCTGTAGATGAAGTTACCGAAGTTCACAAACGTTGGGTCTGCTGTGAAGTCCGCGGCCCACACATCAACCGTGCGGCCCGATGGGTTGATCTCACCCGCGAGCACCTGACCTACCGCATTCAAACCGGTGGCCCCCGGCGATCCGATGAGGAGAACGGAGTCAACGTCAGGGTTGTTCTGAACCGGACCCATTTCCAGTGTGGTCGAGGCGTTCACAAGAACGATGACCTTCTCGAAGTTCTCCGTGGCAAGGTCAATCAGATCGAGTTCATCCTTGTTGAGTTCAAGCTGGTGCTGTCCATCAACGTAGTTCTCATCCCAACCAGTCATGTCCTGCGTGAGGTCGCCGCCCTCACCGCCGGGACGCCCAATGAACACCAGAGCAGCATCGTTGTACTGCGCAAACGACGCCTTCTCGCTCTCGTACTCCGCCACCGGCATTTCACCGATGTTGTAGGTCGATTTCTCAGGGAGGTCCATCTCAATGAAACCTCGACGGGTATCCGAGGCAAACGCATCGATCTTGTCGTAGACGGCTTCATTGATCACGAATCCCGCATTCTCAAGACCCTGGCGGACATCCACGGCACTTGAGGTGTCCACCGACCCTGACCCCGAACCACCGTACACAGGGTCTGCGGCAGAACGTCCGAGCATTGTCACCTTCGCACCAGCAGCCAAAGGCAACGTGCCATCCGCGTTCTTCGCGAGGACGATACCCTCGCCCGCGATCTCCTGAACCAGGTCCTGAGCCGCTGCGTTGACCTCTTCGATCGAGGCGAATTCGGACTTGTAGTACTCGGTGTCCCAACCTTCAGCGGACTCCGGGCTGTTCACGGTGTACGTACCCGTGCCCAATTGGGAAGAAACCCAGTTCACACCAATATTCAGCGCGACATTTGCAATGATTACAACCGTTGCAATAAACGCCAAAATTGGCACCCAAATCAGGAGGAATTTCCTGTTGGTCATGGGTTGCTTTACTTTCTTGGTATTCAACCGAGCACTCCTTTGCGCCGTCCCCGCTTGAGAGCGGATTAATCGTTGCCAGCAGGCCTTGTGGGTCAGCCTCACCAACTTTGGTGGGTACCCGAACCCTTAATAGCTCCCATCAGATTAGGTGCATTCCACTCTCGCCCAATGCAGGACTACACGATCAGTCGAATTGTGTGCACAGGTGGTTCACGAGGGACGCGCCCCGCGCAGTTCCCTGTGTTTTCGGGGAAGTTGCCGCTCCCTCCTTGCACCCTGCACAACAAGTCGGCCGAACAAGGCGTTCTGGGTTCGACTGCTCGCGTATGCCCGCGCGCGCTCGCGTACCACAGTAGGCCAGAACTATCTCCGGGCACACATCTAATCGTTATGGCTTCGTAATTTAGCGAGCCTTTACGAACTTCTTTCAAACAGAATGTGCACAAAATTCGCCATATCGTGCGCCCCGACACTTCCAGCCACTTTTCCGGCCATAGCGTAATGACAACGCAATTACCCAGGTTTACACGCGGTTGTGTGAACCAGGCCGTGTCGCATCAGCGATACACGTTTCAAGCCACACCACGGAACCCTGTCTACGGTGCGGCTTACACAGATCCTGACGTTTATGTGAGTGAAGTTCTTGCACTGCGCAAATATCCACAAACTGTTTGCCCCTGCGATTTCCCACGCCACATGACATATGGGTGACATTGCGCCTCCCACCAGACGAGCCACAGCGCAGCACTCGCTGTTGGCTCCCCACAAGATGATTAGGGGAAGTTACATGAGGAAATCACCTGTCAAGGGTGGCCTCGCACTAGCAGGCTCGCTTGCCATCCTGCTCGCAAGTTGCTCCACCGCAACGCAGACGCCAGCAGACCCAAGCGAAGATTCAACAACTAGCACCGGCGCTAGCACCTACGAGACCCGCGAGGTCTCCGATGGAACCACAGAGTTCACAGTTGTCGAGAACCCCAACGACGGGAAGACCCTCTCGTTCAGCAAAGACTCCGGGTTCAAGATCATTGAAGAAGAATCCGATGGCGTCACCTACGCGTTCAAGGACATGAACGGTAACGGCACTCTTGATAAGTGGGAAGACTGGCGCCTCAGCGCTGCCGACCGTGCAGCGGACCTAGCCCCACAACTGACGATCGACCAGGTGTCAGGTCTGATGCTGTTCTCCGGGCACGAACGCGCACCTGGGGACGGCCTGACTGACGCGCAGAAGACCTACCTGGCGGATTCCTACCTGCGTAACGTCCTGTACGCAGGTGGAAATGACATAGAACCGGTAATCCTGTGGACCAACCAGATGCAGGCCCACGTAGAGACCTTGGCCACCGCCGAGACACCATACATTCCAGTGAACTTCTCCTCAGACCCACGGTCTGATGCTAAGGACTCCTACGCTGGGGCCGCCGGAGGCGTATCACAGTGGCCAGCACTGCTCGGCCTTGCAGCCACCTTCGACGCTGACACCGTCAAGCAGTTCGGACAGATCGCATCGAGCGAGTACCGTGCCATGGGACTGGCAAACGCACTCAGCCCACAGATCGATCTGTCCACCGATCCCCGCTGGGGCCGCATCACCGGAACCCTCGGCGAAGACGCAGACATGGCAGCCGAAATGGCAAACGCCTACGTTGAGGGTTTCCAGGGCACCTTCGACGAGGACGGCAACAACCTTGGTTGGGGCGAACAATCGGTATCGACCGTCATCAAGCACTTCCCAGGTGACGGCACCGGTGAAGGTGGCCGCGAAGCCCACACCGAATCCGGTAAGTACGCGGTCATGCCAGGCCTGAACAAGGATGAGCAACTCGAGCCATTCCTTGCAGCGCTCCAATCCGGTGGTCTTATGACCTCCTACTCCATCATCCTTGACGGCGAAGGTGAGCCCGCCTACGGCAATGCGATGGGAACCGCCTACGACAAGGAGCGCGTAGATATCCTGCGGGTCGAGAACGACTATGACGGTGTCATCGTCACCGACTGGGGAGTTACATCCGGCGGTAACACGGATCCCGACGCATTCTTCGGGATGGCGTGGGGCGCAGATGACCTCACAGTTGACGAACGCCACTTCGAGATCCTCAAGACCGGCATCGACCAGTTCGGTGGCAACAACGACATCGAACCTATTCGTGCCGCCTACAAGATGTGGACCGAGGCGCACGCGGCTGGAGAACTCGACGTTGACGCCGACACCCGCTGGGCAGAGACCGGACGTCGTGTCCTGACGAACCTGTTCAGCGTTGGCCTCTACGAGAACCCTTACCAGGACCTTGAGGCCTCGGAGGCCTTCATCGGAAATGACGAGTTTGTGGCCGCTGGCCAAGAGGCTCAGCACAACTCGGTTGTAGTGCTCAAGAACCAGGAGCAGACCCTCACCTGCCAGGCGGAGAAGGCCAGCTACAAGGACATGAAGGTCTACATTCCTCGCACCTTCGACACCGGACACGACTCGGTGTTCGGGCCCGGAAGCTACACCGAAGGTACAAGCATCGATGAAGAGATTGCCAAGGAATACTTCGGCGAGGTCGTCACCGATGAGGCCGTCCTCGACGAGGATGACAAGGTCACCAGCTACACCGCACCTGACCTGAGCGACGTAGACCTCGTGCTCGTGGGACTGAACAACCCGGACAATGGCGGCAACTTCACCAACGCGGGTATGGACCAGGAAACCGGCGAGTTCTACCCGCTATCGCTTCAGTACCGTCCATACACGGCAGACGGAGACAACGTACGCAAAACCTCGATCGGTGGGGACATTCTCGAAGACGGCACCAAGCAGAACCGCTCGTACTTCGGCAACACCTCACGTATCTCGAACGAGGCAGACCTCGATGCCTTCGAACGTGCAGTTGAGGCTGTGGAGAAGAGCGGTAAGGACATTCCGATCATCTCCCTGGTATCCATCGTCACCGGAGCGGTCATCCCCACTGAGTTCGAAGCGGACTCGGATGCGATCCTCGTTGGCTTCGGAGTCAGCGACGCGAGCATGCTCGATGTCGCACTGGGACTTCACGACTCGGCAGGACGCCTGCCCATCACCTTCCCCAAGGACATGGACACCGTTGAGGCCAGCTTCGAAGACGTGGCGTTTGACACCGATGCCTACGTGGACTCGGCAGGAAACTCCTACGAATTCGGATTCGGGCTCGGTTGTGGTGGCACACCGATCCAGTAACCGCTGAAAACCCTAAGGGCTACCGGATATCGTCCGGTAGCCCTTAGGGCGCTTAAGCACCACCCACCAATTGACCACTGGTCCCCTTCAGATGACCGCTCGGGCATCTGCCCATGATCTACAACATGAGGAGAAATCATGAACAACAAACTCATTCGTACCGGTGTAGCGGTCGCCTTCGCGGCAGTTTCCGCTCTTGGTCTCGCCGCCTGCGGTGGTGACGCCTCCACGCCAGAAACCAGCGCTTCATCGTCAGAGACCGGGGAAAGCACAGACCAGGGCGACGCACAGGAGAGCGAAGCCTTCGTTGCCGACCTCACCGAAGGCGTCAAGATCATCAACGACCAGCTTCAGGAGATCGGCACAGCGACTCAGATCATGCTCGCATCAGACGTTGAACAACCAACGCAGAAGTATGGCATGTGGGTTATGCCGTACTACCCATCTGACGCAGTGGAGAAGTACATCTCAACCATCCAGATCGACGATGGCAAGTTTGTTGTCACCGCGACTTCGGCTGAAACCGGAAAGCAGTGGGAAATGGACCAGGACGGCAACCTGTCTGAGGTATCCGCTGAGTAATCCGCACTAGGTGCATAACCTCTCAAGGGCTTGCGTGCGCGGTGCCGTACGCAAGCCCTTAGTTCCTTGATCGGTTTCGTGCTCGACGTAGCGGTCTGGCACATCACTTTGATGACATGGAACAGTACATGCAGCATTAACGACCATTCATGCAGCAGTAAACCAGCACCACAATATTCGCCGATAAAGTGAATTTGACGATCCTATTCGTGGCTTTTCATTGATACCAATGTAGCTATCTCTTGCACAGCGAAGGAGACTCCGTGAGCGAGTCCATCAAGAAGTCAGACGTCTTGTCTTCCCTCACCTTTTTTGAAAAGGTGGCGCTCCTTAGCGGCCAAAACACCTGGCAGACCCGCTCAATTCCGCGGCTCGATATCCGCCCTCTTTTTATGGCTGATGGTCCTCACGGTGTGCGCAAACAAGTCGGTTCCTCTGACCACTTGGGAATCAACGCATCCCAACCCGCTACATGCTTCCCAACCGCGGCGACTATCGCAAACAGTTGGGACCCTGAACTTGGGGAACAGATCGGTGCGGCATTGGGCCGCGAAGCCGCGAACTTGGGTGTCGATGTGCTGCTCGGACCAGGTCTGAACATTAAGCGCAGCCCCCTATGTGGTCGCAACTTCGAGTACTTTTCTGAAGATCCATACCTCACCGGAAAGTTCGGTGCCGCCTATGTTCGCGGAATTCAATCCGCAGGAATTGCGGCTTGCCCCAAACATTTTGCGGTCAACAGCCAGGAAACGCGTCGAATGACCTCAAACTCTGTGGTCGATTCCGCGACACTTCGGGAAATTTATCTGACCGCCTTTGAGATGGTCACCAAAGAGGCTTCCCCTCTCACCATTATGAGTAGTTACAACCTCGTTAATGGAACGTACGCTAATGAGCACCCTGAACTCCTGCAGAGCATTCTGCGCGATGACTGGGGCTTTTCCGGGGCTGTCATCACGGACTGGGGTGGAGGAAACGACCCACACGCAGCAATCGAGGCGGGTGGCACGATTGAGATGCCATCCCCTGGGTTTGACTCTGTTCAGCAGATCTTCGACTCCAAGAGCACAAACCTGGAGAAACTCGATGAGCGCGTTGGGGAACTGGTGGATCTTGTCCACACCATCAACCCGGTTCCAGGCGACCCTGACTTCCAGGATGCTCACCATGCCCTGGCTCAGCGTGCTGCTGAGGAAAGCATTGTTCTGCTGAAAAACGAGAGCTCTTTGCTGCCACTGTCCACTACGGAATCAGTGGCGGTCATCGGCCAGTTCGCTTTCAAACCGCGCTATCAGGGAGCAGGATCATCGCTGGTCAATCCCACACGTCTGGACACACCAATCGAGGCGCTCACGTCGAGTTCCCTCAATGTTGTGGCGCAGGCGCAGGGCTTCGAGCATGGGAAGGCCGCTGACAGCGAGCTCATCGCTCAGGCGGTTCAGGCAGCGCAAACCGCTCACACGGTGCTTCTTTACCTGGGTCTTGATGAAATCGCGGAGAGCGAGGGCAAGGACCGCGAGCACATGCGGCTTCCTGAGAACCAGATCGCGCTCCTTCGGGCAGTCGCGGCCGTCAACCCACGAGTCGTCGTGGTACTCGCCGCCGGCTCTGCCATCGAGATGCCCTGGTTGGGCGAGTGCCAGGCAGTACTTCACGGTTATCTTGGCGGACAGGCCGGAGCATTTGCGATGGTTCGCGCTCTGACTGGAGCGATCAACCCGTCGGGGCGTCTTTCCGAGACCTACCCGCTCAGCCTGGCTGACACCCCAACCGCATCGACCTTCCCTGCGCAGACCCGGCATGCGCTCTATAAGGAGGGGCCATTCGTTGGATACCGCTATTACGCCACGACTGGCACCCCTGTTCTGTTCCCGTTCGGCTTTGGACTCAGTTACTCGCAGTTTGAGTACTCCAACCTGAGCGTCACTCGTGACGCCGCGACCTTCACGGTGACCAACGTTGGATCCGTGCACGGAGCTGACGTGCCGCAGCTTTACGTTCGGGTTCCAGAGGACGCCCGAAAGTTGGGTCCGGTGCCAACTCTTGAGCTTAAGGGCTTCCGCAAGATAACCCTTGATCCCGGCGAAAAGAAGACCGTCACGATCAACTTCGATGAATACTCATTCCGAAAGTTTGACGCGGCTTCGCAGAAGTGGATTACGGTTGCCGGAGACTACGTTGTCTGCGTCGGTCACAACGCCAATGACATCGCGCTTCACTCCACTGTGAAGGTCGCTGGCCAGAGCGTATCGGCAACGCACCCTGCAGGTGAGGTTCCGGGCTACGCCACCGGCCACGTGCAGGAACTGAGCGATCAGGACTTCGCGGTCCTCCTGGGTCGCTCCCTACCTGTGGACGTATCCGCCCGTCAACGTCTCGGGATCAACTCGCCACTCTCTGATCTGCAATACGCAAAGAGCCCCGTTGGCCGCGCCATCTACAGGCACTACCTCGCGCGTGGCCTGCGCAAGGCCGAGGAATCCGGCACACCAGACCTGAATCTGTTGTTCCAGTACGGCATGCCCTTCAGGGCAATTGCAAAGATGAGCGGTGGCCTCGCGGACATGCGCATGGTCGAGGGCATCTTGACCATCGTGAACGGTCACTTCTTCCGCGGCCTTGGCCAGGTTGTCACCCGGTTCTTCGGAAACCGGCGTCGGCAAAAGGCGTTGCAGCGCGAGTTCACTGCTTTGTCCACCACTCATCAGTCCATCCCCGCAACACACAAGTAGGAACCGTGCTTAACAAGATTCGCTCCAAGTGGGCAGCCTTTGAGGAGAAACACCAAGGCTCAGCTCAGTTCGTCATGTTCTTCATCCTGAGTAACGGAGTCACCGCGCTTCAACTCATTTTGATGCCGCTGTTCCGCAATATCTTCAATGGGACGAGTCTGGTTGAAACCAGTTTTCAGGTGCTCCCAGTGGGTACGGGCGCTGACGGTGTATCCCCGTTCTACATCTTCGACTATGCGTCGGGAGCGCTTCCCGAGGGAGGCGGAGGCCTTGCATACTTCCTCGCGGTTCAGATCACGCTCGCGATCGCACAGGTTATCAACTTTTTTGCGCAGCGCAACGTGACGTTCAAGTCCAATACGAGCGTGGCAAAGGCTGCGGTATGGTACTTCATCGCGTACGTCCTCATCACGTTCGCAGCGGCTGCTCTGCAGGGCTTTTACAAGGCGCCGATTTATCACCTGTTCATGGAGACCTGGGGAATGGGTACGACCGGCGGCACGATTGCTGATGTCATCACCATGATTATCAACTCTGCGCTGTCGTTCTGGATCTTCTTCCCCATCTTCAAGGTCATCTTCAAGCGTGTCCCTGAGAATGAAACGGAAGAGTTGACAGCCTAAAAACACTTGGGGTTTGCAAAGAGGCAACCACCAAAATGTAGAGTTGTGCCCGCCTCACACATATTTCGTGGAGTCGGGCACAACGTGTATCTGAAAGGTACTGAGTTAACTGATGATGTCCCCGATCTTGAGCCTCGTGGTTCCGTGTTACAACTCGGCTGCGTACATGAAGCGTTGCCTTGATTCACTGATCGATCCAGCTAGTCCTGACATTGAGATCATCATTGTCAATGACGGCTCGACCGATGACACTGCGCGAATCGCCGACGAGTACGCACTCGAGTATCCAAATCACGTCCGGGTGATACACAAGGAGAACGGTGGGCACGGATCGGCTATCAATGCGGGCCTGCGGGTAGCTCGTGGTACCTATTTCAAGGTAGTTGACAGTGATGACTGGCTGGATGAGAGCGCCTATCACAAGGTGCTCACCCTGCTTCGAGGGCTCTTTGAAGACGGCAAGGAGTTGGATCTCCTCATCACCAACTTTGTGTATGAGAAGCAGGGTAAGCGGGTCAAACGGGTTGTCCACTACCGGAGGGCACTCCCGCGAAACGAAATGCTCAATTGGGAGCAGGTTGGATCGTTCTGGACGTGGCAGTACATGCTGATGCACGCGATGACCTACCGCACTCAGTTGCTTCGGGATGCCAACCTGCACGTCCCGGAGAAGAGCTTCTATGTGGACAACTACTTTGCGTTTGTTCCGCTTCCGCACGTGAAGCGGCTTCAATACCTTGATGTTGACCTGTATCGCTATTTCATTGGCCGCTCGGATCAGTCTGTCAACGAGCAGGTGATGATTCGTCGTGTTGATCAACAGATCAATGTCAACATGTTGATGGTTCGCTATCTCAGCGAGGTGCGTCAGCGTGCCACTCTGCCGGTGAGCCTTGAACGTTACATGACTCGTTACGCCTCACTTGTCACATCGGTTTCGTCGGTTCTGCTAATGCGTGATGGCACCCCCGAGTCCATTGCCAAGAAGTACAAGTTGTGGGATGACATAGAGCAGTTGGACAGCGAGCTGGCGTACAACCTGCGGCGTCCACTTGTGGGTAACGTGGTGTCCCGGCGTGGAAAGTCAACGGAATTCGCCGTCCGGGCAGGATATCGGGGCTCGAAGCTGCTGGTTGGGTTCAACTAGGTTCGTCCTGCTCGTACGCACCGTGCCGTGTCCTCGCGTAGGCCCGCACCACTCTCGCGGAAGAGAGAGTTCAGGCCACCTTCGCGTTGTTTCGTGGAATGAGTATTCGGACGTTGAACCACTGGTCTTCAATGCCGATCGTGAGGGAGCCGCCGAATGACTCCACGATCGATTTCATGTTACGCAGACCGTAGCCGTGCTTTGCCTTGTCGGCCTTTGTGGTTTGGGGTAGTCCGCCAACCAATGACACGTCTTTGGGCCAGTAGTTCTCGAATCTGATGAGTACGAAGTCTGCCTGGGTGTAGGCGGATACCTTGATGATGCGTTGCTGCGGTTCTGGGATGTCCTGACATGCCTCGATTGCATTGTCGAGGGCGTTGCCGAACAGGGCACTCATCCGCATCAGATCCATGAACTCAAGCGCGGCCCCATCAACCATGAGTGTCATGGCGATCTGTTCTTGGTGGCAACGTTCAAGTTTGGAACTCAGGATGACGTCGAGGACGGGGTTTCCAGTCTGCACCTCGGACTCGTACCCACGGATGCTGTCCTCCAATTGATTGAGGTACTCGGAACGCATGTCGGCGGAGTCTTCTTCGCGGATTGCGGCCACGTAGTACTTGAGGTCGTGGTGCATCCGGTTCAGTTCTTCGATGTTGCGTTTCGACTGCAGGTACTGATCGTGCTGCGATCTGATCATCAGGCGCGTTTCCGCGAGTTCCATGGCGTTTTTGATCTGATTGCGGTGACTTTGTTGAGTGTAGAGCGCCACGAACCCCGCAAGGTCCACAAGCGTGCGGATGTAGAAGATATCGAGTCCGTTGCGTCCGCTGAACGGTGTGGAGGTGGTGAGGAAGCTGAGGTTGCTCACGGCGAATGTACCGATCGAGATGGCGAGTGCGGTCACGAGGGATTGACGCTCAACACCCAACCACTGTCCTTGGGGGAAGTTGCGACGTTCAGCGAGGTAGGCGGCACCAAACCCGACCGCATAGGCTGCGATGAGTAGCATGAGACTCAACGCAAAGAGCCCGTTGCCGAGCGAGGGGGTTGGGTCTTGTGGATGCCAGTGCACCCACAGTTGCCATTCGAGGGAGGCCACGAGTTCTGCGAGCACGAACGCTCTCGCGGTGAGATAGGCACTGTCGCGGGAGTTTCCGCTGGTACACAGGTGGATGAAGCCGAAGATCATGAAGACAGCAGCAGCCATGCCGACGGTCCAGAAGGCAAGGGGTAATCGCCCTACCAGCACTTGGACGGCAATCATGATCGGAAGTGCCGCAGCGATGACGAGGAATCGCGCCCATCCTGCAAATCGTGGCCGCATGATGGAGATGTAGACCAGTGCGGCGGACCATTCAGCAAGCCCGGTGTACCACCGAGGGATATCTGGAAGGGCTTGCAGGATCACAACTGTTTACCGCCGATGTAGTTTGTGAGCGCTTCGAGCAGGCCCTTCTTCCGTGATCTGCTGACTTTGAGGTATTCGCCGCTGGACATGTGGCAGTCGTCGCCGTCAATGGCCACGAGGTGGTGGAGGTTGATGAGGTATCCGCTGTTCGAACGATAGAAGTTACGTTCGATCAGGATG
Source organism: Timonella sp. (assembly GCA_031979385.1). Classification (GTDB taxonomy): domain Bacteria; phylum Actinomycetota; class Actinomycetes; order Actinomycetales; family Cellulomonadaceae; genus Timonella. The sequence continues at coordinate 34,733 of DALZEF010000016.1, forward strand.
TCTTCGTATTCCTTGAGCGTTCCGTTGAAGACGATGGGGTCATCAATGGTGTGCACGGTGATCTTGTGCTTGTTGCTTTCGATGTAGATGATGTCGGCGATGTCCACGCGCCTGGGTGCGATCCGGGAACCCACGAGGATCGAGGCTCGTTTTTGGCGTTTGAGCTGTTTGAGGCTGCGCGTGAGTTCCGCTTGGAACGCAAAGTAGGATACCGGTTTGAGCAGGTAGTTTTGTGCTTGGACCGCATATCCGCTTGTGGCGTATTGGGCGGTTTTTGTCACGAAGATGATGATCACTGACACGTCGACCTTGCGAATCGCTGCAGCGGTCCGCATACCGTCGACGCCTTCCATTTGGATGTCGATCAGGATGATGTCGTGGTCGGGTTGATAGTTTTCGAGCAGTTCCGCACCATCGCTGTATTGGCGCACTCGGTACTGCATGGGGTGTTCGCGTTCGTATTCCGCGAGCAACTCAACGAGTCGATCTCGGTCGCGACTGTTGTCGTCGACGATTGCGATGGAAACTGTTCGTCTCGCGGAACTAGACAAAGAACTCCCTCGTTTCTAGCGGTCCGGTCGCCGTTGTTCGGATGCCGCGCATAGCGCTCCCATTATCACTCTAGAAGAGCGCTTCACACGTGTTAACACAGGGGCATATTCGGTCGGTTTTCCCGCATAACCCGCACACAGGCGCGTTCGATTGCCGACGAGTCGGCTAGGCAGGTGTTTGGCGCGCGTGAGTGGATGGTCAGGTTGTTGGAGCGACCACCATCGCGGAGCGTGGTGCGATCATGACGTGTCCGGTGCAGGACTGGCCGGAGATCAGATCGGTTCCCACAACGCCGCTGAGCTGGACGGACTTGTCCCCGTGGTTGAGGAGGAACAGGAAGTCACCGCGGCGTTGCGCCTCGATTCCGTCCGGAAGGTCGCGCAGCACAGGCTGGACCCGTGCGGACACCGAGAGTAACTGCCAGAAGGCTGCACGGCTCACTGAGTCGAGGTCGGTTGCGATGTACCAGGCCTGGCCCTTCGCACCATGAGCCCCATCAGCACCAGAACTCTCGGAATCCTGCGACGCGCTCACGAATCGGCGCGTGATCGCCGGCATTCCCGCAAGATCGGCACCGCCGGAACGTCCGTCGAACGAGGCGATGATGTCTGCCTCGCCGACCTTCCCAGGGGTGGCAAAACCGAGGACGACCTCGCCGTAGCGCAGATCCCGGTCGTATCGGTCAGAGCCGTCGGCAGCAGAGACGCCGATGCCCGCGGCGGATGGAATGGCAGCGATGACCTGTTCGGCCCACATGCCGCCGCGTAGCCCAAGTCCGGCTGCGCCGACTGCCTCGGCAGCCCGGTCCAGGGCAGGGGCGGTGGCCTCAAGGCCAACCCACGTTTCGGCACCGGGGGTTCCCACAGCGCGGGACAGTCGGTCAACTGTGTTCCGACGTGCCTCATCCTCGGTTGAGCCGTAGTAGTCAGGTCCACTCAGCAGTGCGTGCTCGACCACTTGCACCCCGAGCAGTTCCTTGAACGATCCGAGGTATCCGCCGAGCACTGCTCGCAGGTTTTCGTCGGACACGGAGGTGCCGCGGGTGACCACCACGTGTCCGCCTGTCTCAGCGAAGGCACGGGCACGGGCGGCCAGAGCAGGTCGGTCGATCCACAACTCGGGAACGATGACCACGCGATAGCCGTCGAGTGAGTCGTCCGGTCCGATCACGTCGGTGGCCACGCCCTGTTCCCACAGCGTGCGGTGCCATGCTTTGGCCTCTGCGAAGTGTTCCGTGCGCTCTGCCGGTCCGACTGCGGACATCTGCGCCCATTCGGATTCCCAGTCGATGACGATTGCGACCTCGGAGGTGGACCGCGTTCCCATGACGGGTGCAAGCCTCGAGAGTTGCGCGCCGAGCGCGGTCACATCATGCCAGGCCTTGGACGCCTTGCCGGCGTGACCGACCATTCCGCCGTGGTACGTTTCAGCACCTGCGTGGGATTGGCGCCACTGGAACTGCAGGATGCCGTCGGCTCCGTGGGCTACCCGCTGGACGGACCACATCTCGTACTGACCTGGGCGTTTGGGCGAGTTTCGGCCGCGCCACTGCACGGCGGTGTTGACCTGCTCCATGAGGAGCCACGGTGCGCCATCGCCGAGTCCGCGCGTCACGTCAGCCTGCCAGGCGATGTCGTGTCCTGCAGCGGGGTCGGCCGGGTCTGGGTAGTGATCGTCGGAGATCAGGTCGAGGTGCTGCGCCCATTCTCGATAGTCGAGCCACACGAAGGCACCCATGAAATTTGTGGTGATCGGCTTGTCTGAGATGGCGCGGATCTCTGCGATCTCGCCAAGCATGCAGCCGAGGATCTGCTTGTTGGAGAACCTGCGCCAGTCCAACATCTGCGCTGGATTCGAGAAAGTGGGCATCGCCTTTGGCACGTTGATCTCGCTGAACTGCGAGTAGCGCTGCGCCCAGAACGCGGTTCCCCACGCCTGGTTCAGTGCATCGATGTTTGCGTATCGAGCCTCGGCAAACTTCTGGAACTCCACACGGCAGACATCGCAGAAGCATTCGTGCACGTGGCAGGCATACTCGTTGTTGATGTGCCACATGACCACACCGGGGTGGTCCGCGAACCGGTCTGCGAGTGCCCGGGCGAGTGCCGCAGAGCGTTCGCGGTACTTTGGCGACGATGGGCAGTATTGCTGGCGCGACCCGAACCCGAGGCGCACTCCGTCGGCGGTGACGGGAAGCGTTTCGGGGTGGTTCTCGGCCATCCACACGGGTGGGGAGGCGGTTCCGGTTGCGAGGTCGGTGGATATTCCAGCGGCGTGCAGCCGGTCGATGAGTTCGGCAAGCCAGTCGAAGTCGTAGGTGCCTTCGACTGGTTCGAGTTTCGCCCACGAGAAGATCGCGAGGGACACCAGGTTCACACCTGCCTCGCGCATCAGTTCGAGGTCCCGATCAAAGGTCTCGGCGTCCCACTGGTCGGGGTTGTAGTCACCGCCGTAGGCAGGTGACGTCAGTGGCACGGCGGCGCGTTGCTTCATGGTGCAGTCCCTTTGGCTCTTGCTCGTGGTTTTCTTGACTGTCGACGAGTCGGCTGAGAACACGGTAGGTGCTGCGGGGCGGGAATCAGGCAAAGCAGATTCCCGCCGTAGCGCACCGGACACAGTTCTCAGCCAGAGAATACCCTTGGTTCCGGTACCAACTCACCCCGGCCCGCCCCACCCACTTCAACGAGGGTGCGGCTTCCCGCGCTCTCGTGGCACGGAACCAAACGAGGGTGCGCTGGAAGGTGCGCTGCGAACTCAACCTGACGACTCGTCGGAAATTTTCACAATAAAAATAAGTCTATCGGTGCTCCTGCGATAACCAAAGGCATCACTGCTATCAGCACCGACTGCCGCACCACGAGTTCGAAACCTCGCGTTAACACCCGTGTTTACGCCCACGAAATCGCTCAGAGGACTCGCCCGAAACCTGTATACAGAACGATATACAGCTATGGACACAGTTCTGGCAGACACTTCACAACAGGCGCTCCCGCTCAGCACTCGGGTGTATTTACAGGTGCGCGATGACCTCATGAACGGCGTGTATTCGCCGTTCACGCGCCTCGGCGAGGAGAAGTTGGCTGCACGTCACGCGGTCTCCCGCACTCCAGTGCGCGAAGCACTCAAGCAACTGCTTGCAGACGGCCTACTGGTCAAGCGCGACAGCGGCCTGTACCCGCACGTACCGAGCTTCACCGAACTGACCCACCTGTATGAACTGCGGGTCACGCTCGAACAACAGGGCGTCGTCCGGGCGATCTCGGACCCGACGGTCCACCACGACATCACCCGCCTCGATACGGAACTGACCCGATGGCACACGATGCAGGACGAGGGTCGCACCCCTGACGCCTCGTTCGTGGTGGAGGACGAACTGTTCCACCGCACTCTGCTCGATTCCGCGGGCAACGGCGCCATCACCCAGGCACTCGATCAGGTCAGCGCCCGTATCCGCTCAGTTCGGATGTACGACTACCTGACCAGGGACCGACTCGACGCCACGATGTCCGAGCACATTGAACTCCTCGAACTCGTGCTGTCGAACAAGCTTCCCCAAGCGCTCGACTTCCTGCGCGATCACATCGGCGCCTCCCGCGAGGTCGTCACCGAACGGGCCGCACGCGCTCTCACCCTTGCCCACCACGCCACGTCACCAGAGGATCTGCCATGAACGCTGCGGTGCTTCTTGAGGTGCGCGGACTGTCCAAGTCGTTTGGGCCGGTCCACGCCAACGACAACGTCTCCTTCTCCATCCGGGCCGGCGAGGTGCACGCACTCCTCGGCGAGAACGGTGCGGGCAAGTCCACGCTGGTCAAGCAACTCTACGGGGTCTACCAACCGGATTCCGGGGAGATCACGCTGGCGGGTTCCCCTACGCGCATCGATTCCCCCGCAACAGCCCGAGCCCAGGGCATCGGTCTTGTGTTCCAGGACATGCGCCTCATCCCCGCGCTCACCGTGTGGGAGAACATCGCGCTGAACCTGCCCAGCACAAAGCGCCAGAAGCCCGCAGACATTAAAGCCATGATCGTTGAGGCTTCCGCCAAGTGGGGGCTACCCGTCGAGCCAAACGCCCTCGTGGCAGACCTCTCGGTCGGTGAATGGCAGCGCATCGAACTTCTGAAGGTGCTGCTCGCCGGGGCCAACGTGCTGATCCTCGATGAACCGACCTCCGTGCTCACCCCCTCCGAGGTGGGAGCGCTGTTCGCGGTGCTCACCGATCTACGGGCAGCGGGCGTGGGTATCGTCATCATCACGCACAAGCTGCGTGAGGTCCGCGAGATCGCCGACCGGGTGACCGTGCTACGTGGCGGTAAGACGATCGTCTCGGATGTTCCAGCCGACACCCTTACTGACCCCGAGCTGATTGAGGCCATGGTCGGGCGTTCCGTACCCGCGCTTGAATCGTCGCGCACGCAGTTCCCGCCCTCGTTGCCAGCCATCGAGTTGGCGGCGGCCAGCCTTACCCGCCGCGATGGAACCTCGGCCCTGCGTTCCGTGTCGTTCCGCGTTCACCCCGGCGAAATCCTTGGGATTGCGGGGGTCGCAGGTAACGGGCAGGAAGAACTTGTGGACGTGCTCACCGGCGTGCGCGCCACCGAGGACGGGGATGTCATGCTCAACGACAACGTTGTGCCAGGCGGCCAACCTGGGGGATTCAAAGCCCGGGGCGTCATCTCCGTGGTGCCCGATCCCGTGCGACAGTTCGTGGTCCCGGGCATGAGTATCGCCCAGCACGCCGCACTGTGGGAAGTCGCTCATGGCGAACACACCTCGTACGCCACCAAGGAGGCAGCCCGCCGCTTCACGGAACGAGCAGCAGCGGTCGGCCTACCTGTCGCACCGTCGCACCGTGTCCTTGAAGAGCTCTCGGGCGGAAACATCCAGCGCGTCCTGTTGACCCTGGCATTCTCCACGCCGGGCAGCGTGCTTGTGGTCTCCTACCCCACTCGCGGCCTCGATGTGGCAACCACCCGCGACACGCGCCAACGCCTCCTTGAGGCCCGTGAGCGCGGGCTCGCAATAGTGCTGGTCTCCGAGGACCTGGACGAACTCCTTGAGGTGTCAGATCGAATCGCAGTCCTCAACGAGGGCTCGATCACTGGAATCCTTGACCGCTCCGACGCCGACCGCGCCGCGCTCGGTGACCTCATGACTCGATTGGTGGAAGCGGCATGACAGCAGCAGCATCGACTCAAACCGCGAGCGCACCGCGGCCCCGGTTCAGCATCAATCCGGTGACGGCTGGCAAGCGCATTATCCGCCCGATCCTCAGTGTGGCGGCGGCCCTCGCGGTGTTTGCAGCGCTGGCCTTGGCGCAGAATGCTCCGCTCAGCGGGATCATTGAGGCGTTCACGATCGGCCTGAACAACCCCAACTTCTGGCAACAGACGGTCGTGCGGGCGGTTCCACTTATGATCGCTGCGGTGGGGGTGGCCATTCCCGCACGAGCAGGCCTGGTCAACGTGGGCGCGGAGGGGCAACTCATCGCCGGTTCGGTTGCTGCCGCGGGCGTTGGCCTTCTGGTAGGTTCCGCGTTCCCAGGGCCTCTTAGTTGGCTCGTGTGTGCGGTGGCAGGAATGCTTGCCGGTGGTGTGGTCGCAGGGTTCTGCGCCTACCTCAGGGTACGGGTGAATGCGCCGGAGGCTGTGACCACGCTGCTCATGAACTTCATCCTGCTGGATGTCATGCTCTTCCTGCTCTATCAGCCGTGGAAGGACCCCAACGGTTCCGGTCAGCCGCAAACCCGGCCACTAGACTCGGCCGCGATGCTTCCCATGCTCCCTGGAACCAAGATTTCCATTGCGATCCTTGTGGCTCTTGCGGTCTGCGGATTCGCCTGGTGGCTTGCCACCCGAACCGACTGGGGTTTCCGGATCACGGTGGCGGGTGGAAACCCGGAAGCCGCAGTGCGCTCGGGGATTTCGATCACCAAGACGTCGGTGCAGGCGATGGCCCTGGGTGGTGGTCTTGCCGGATTGGGCGGTGCGCTCAACCTGATTGGACTCGAGGGTCAGTTACGACCTGACATCCTGACCTCGTTCGGGTTCATCGCGTTCCTTGCCGCTTTCGTGGCTCGCTCGAACATCCTGGGCTCACTGGTTGCCGCTTTCTGCTTCGCGGCGCTCATGGTTGCGAGCAATCCGCTGCAACTGCGGGCGGGCCTCGACGGAAGCGCCGTCTACGTGCTCCTCGGCCTTGCCTGCCTGGCCCTGACCGCACTCGCTTCGACGTTAAGGACAACCCGATGATCGAGATCCTCTTGGCCGGTGCGATTGCCACCGGAACCGCAATCCTCCTCCCCGCGCTGGGTGAGTTGTTGACGCAGCGGGCAGGCATCACGAACCTCGGAACCGAGGGGTCCATGCTCGCCGGCGCTCTGACCGGCGTGATCGTGGGCATCTCGACTGGCAGCCCATGGCTTGGGATAGGCGCTGGCATACTGGCTGGCGCAGCGGTCGCAGCCCTGTTCGCGTGGGCGGTCGTGTTCCGCGGGACCAACCAACTCGCAACGGGTTTGATCGTCTGGTTCCTGTTGTTCGGGCTCACGTCGATGTTCGGGCGCGAGTACAACGGTCAGGTCCTCCCGCCCATCGGCAAGCTCGCTATCCCGGGTCTGTCCGATCTCCCATTCGTGGGCAGCGTCCTGTTCCACCAATCCCCGATCGTATATCTGGGATTCGCCCTCATCGCGGGCGTGTGGTGGCTCTTGACCCGCTCACGTGTTGGCCTGCTCATCCGCGCAACCGGCGAACGCCCACTCGTGGTTGCGGCGGCAGGCAACCGCCCCCGACTCATCCAGTTCCTCACCACAACTCTCGGCGGTGGCCTGGCTGGTCTCGGCGGCGCCTACCTCTCGGTGGGCGTGGTGGGTAACTGGAGCAACAACATGACCAACGGCTACGGGTTCATTGCCGTCACCGTGGTCATCTTCGCGGCATGGCGCACCAACTGGGCAACGGTCGGCTCCTACCTGTTCGGAGCGGCCATCACGTTTGCATCGCAACTGCAGGCCCGCGGCTTCGCTGTCAACCAGTATCTGCTCGATGCCCTGCCCTACCTGCTCACTCTCGTGGTTCTCGTGATCATCTCCTCGCGGCGTAAGGCTGCACCGGAGGCCTTGAACGCTGCTCTAGCGGCACGTTAATCCCCAAACCTCCCCATACCCGTACCGGGGAACAACACTGAAAGAAGGCACCGAAATGAAGAAGCTCGCCCCGATCGCTCTTCTCGCAACCACCGGCCTGTTGGCCCTCACTGCCTGTTCGGACGACGGCAACGCATCCGCCGGGTCCACGCCCAATGGCGCCGACGACATCACCGTGGGTGTTGTCATGGTCGGCTCCGTGAAGGACGCAGGCTACAACGAGGCCGTCGCGGTAGCCGCGGAGGAACTCGACAAGGTCGACGGCGTGACCGTGTTGACCGCCGATCAGATCCCGGAGAACAACTCCGTCACCGACACCATGCAGTCCATGGTGGATCAGGGCGCTGAGGTCATCTTCGCCACGAGCTACGGCTACATGAGTTATGCAGCCGACTTCGCCAAGGCGAACCCCGAGGTCACGGTCTTGCACCAGGGTGGCCTGTGGGAAGAGGAGTTCCCTGAGAACTTCGGAACCTACTGGTCCTACCCATACGAACTGTTCGGTTTGGGTGGCATCGCGGCTGGCGACGCAACCGAGTCCAACAAGCTCGGCTTCATCTACGCGTTCCCGATCAGCCAAACTATCGGTAACGTGAATGCGTTCCACCTAGGTGCACAGAAAACCAGCCCTGACGTGGAAACCTACCTCATCAACACCTCCGACTGGTGTGACCCGGTCAAGCAGCAGGATGCTGTGTCCGCGCTTGTTTCGCAGGGCGTTGACGTGCTCTCTCAGCACCAGGACTGCCAGTCCACGGTGATTCAGAGCGCCGTCCAAGCTGGTGCGAAGGTGGTTGGCTACCACCACGATGCCTCCGACATCGCAGGTGAGTCGTGGCTGACTGGTTCCTCGTGGAACTGGGCTCCGGTCTTTGAAGACATCGTCACGACCGTCCAGACGGGCAAGTTCGCTGGCTCGCAGTACAACGACAACTGGCTCGGCTCACTCGCAGACAACAACTCAACCATGACTTTGGCGCAGTTCGGTCCATCGGTGAGCGATGAGACCAAGGCCAAGATCGAGGACAGCCTGCAGGGCCTCAAGGACGGCACCGAGTCCGTGTTCGCTGGTCCTATCTACTGCCAGGATGGGTCGGTGCTCGTGGCCGAGGGCCACTCGGCCACCTACGCTGACGTCAACGGCTTCAACTGCCTGGTTGAGGGCATCGTCGGTTCGCTGCCGTCCAACTGATCATGACCGTTCTGTCCTCCTCTTCACCGTATGCGTGGCCGTGGGATGGTCACCTTGATCCATCCCGTCTCGCACTGCTCGTCATCTCCTCATTGCCGACGAGCAGTCACCTTGACCAGTCGCCCACGGGTTCCGGCGTGGTGACGTCCGGTCTGGCCGCCCCTTCGGGGGCGGCCAGCCGCGAGGCGCAGGCCACCGAAGCCCTCGCCGGAGTTGTCCGCGAGACTGGCGGGATCGTCGTCAATCTGATGTGTCAAACCGATGGGCAACCAACACCCGAAGGGTGGATGGCGGCCCCGCAGATCGACGGATTCTATGAATCGCGACTCGACTCGTACCTGCGAGCGCAAGGACGCGACCAACTGCTGCTCGCTGGAACGTGGCTGGAGACCACCGTGCACTCGACCCTGCGTTCCGCGAACGACCGGGGCTATGAGTGCCTGATCGTGCAGGACCTGTGCGTGTCATACGACCCGGACCTACGCACCGGTTCGCTGTCCTGCATCGAAATGTCCGGCGGCATCTTCGGGGCCATCGACTCAAGCACGCACGTGACCGCGCTACTCACAACCCACTTCTCACATTAGGACCGCACCATGACTGAAACCGTGACCACCTACCCGCCCGTCAACGCCCAGCCATACATGTGGCCATTCGATGGCCGGATCGATCCCGAACGCACCGCACTTTTGTTGATCGACTGGCAGGTCGACTTCTGCGGGCCGGGCGGCTACGTCGACTCGATGGGATACGACATCGGCCTGACCCGGGCCGGACTCGGACCAACCGCCAAGGTGCTTGAGGCCGCACGCAAGGCAGGCCTGACCATCATCCACACCCGCGAAGGCCACCGACCCGACCTGTCCGACCTCCCCGCCAACAAGAAGTGGCGCTCCGAGCAGATCGGAGCGGGCATCGGATCAACAGGACCGTGCGGACGTATCCTCGTGCGCGGCGAGGCAGGCTGGAACATCGTGCCCGAGGTCGCGCCCCTCGACGGCGAGATCATCATCGACAAGCCAGGCAAGGGTGCGTTCTACGCAACCGATCTCGACCTGGTGCTGCGTTCCCACGGGATCACCAACATCATCCTGACCGGAATCACAACCGACGTGTGCGTGCACACCACGATGCGCGAGGCCAACGACCGCGGCTACGAATGCCTCATCCTGTCCGACTGCACCGGAGCCACAGACCACGACAATCACGTGGCCGCGCTCCGCATGGTCACAATGCAGGGCGGCGTGTTCGGGGCGGTCTCGGATTCTCAGTCCGTTCTCGCGTCGCTCACACACAACCACTAACTTTCTTCCCTCCCCTAGGTTGTGCTGCTCCAAACACATGGGGCAGCACTACCACTAACTGTTGACACACGTTCGCACCCAAGGATGTTCCGATGAACCAGACTCCCAGTTCAGCAACCGATCGAATCACCCGCGCGCTCGCGGATCTTGATCAGTTCGGGCAGCGCAATGCGTGGATTCACGTGGCCGAGCATTCTAAGCTCATGCAGGCCGCCGCTCAGGTTGATGCGGCTGTGGCCAACGGTGAGGACCTGCCACTTGCCGGGATGGTCATCGCGGTCAAGGACAACATCGACGTTGCCGGGATGCCCACGACCTGCGCGTCACCGGGTGCCACCTACACGCCAGACCAGGACGCCACGAGCGTGCGGCTGCTGCGGGCTGCGGGAGCTGTGATCTTAGGGAAGACCAACATGGACCAGTTCGCGACCGGTCTGGTCGGGGTACGAAGTCCGCACGGGATCCCGGTGTCGGTTCTCGATCCCGAACTGGTCTCGGGCGGGTCGAGTTCCGGATCAGCCGTTGCCGTGGCCCAGGGCATCGTGGATGCCGCGCTGGGTACGGACACCGCAGGAAGTGGGCGCGTCCCCGCAGCCTTCAACGCGATTGTGGGCATCAAGCCAACCCTTGGCCTCGTCTCCACCAGCGGGGTGGTGCCGGCTTCTCCAAGTTACGATGCGGTCACCGTTTTCGCTACTGATCTGAGCACCGCCGAGTTGGTCCTCGCACAGATCGCGCACCCTGATCCCGCCGATCCACGTAGCCGTCGCTGGGACAGCCGTGCCCCGCTTGCTGCTCCCGCGGCTCCCGTATACGGGGTGCCCACCGCTCAAGCGTTGGGGCCGATGTCCGCGAGTTGGCGCAGCGCATTCGAGAGCAGCGTTACGGCCCTGACCGATGCGGGAATGCGCGTGGTCGAAGTAGATATTGCTCCGCTCCTCGATTCGGCGAAACTCCTGTATGACGGCGCATTGATCGCCGAACGCACTGCGGCCTTCGGTGCCCTGCTTGATCGTGAACCACACACCGTCGATCCCACGGTGGCCGGTATCGTGCGGACGGGGGAAGGCAAGAGCGCCGTCGAGTTGGCAAACAACCAGTTTGAGCTCGCTCGGGTCCGCGCCTTGCTCGGCGAGGTCTGGTCCGAGATAGACGCCCTAGTCCTCCCCACGGCTCCGGGTCACCCATCCGTAGCCGAGGTGCAGGCCGATCCAGTTGCCGTGAACAGTTGGGTGGGTACCTACACCAACTTCGTGAACCTGCTCGATCTCTCCGCCGTGGCCGTTCCCGGAATCGCGCCGGTAGGGGTCACGCTCATCGGTCCCGCGTTCGCGGATCGTGCGCTGTTGGACCTCGCGCTCCACGTACAGCACGTGTGCGCGGGTCGTCCCTCCAGTTCAGGCGGGGCGACGGGCCATCCCTTGACGTGGCTCCCCGAAAACGCCTCCATTGCGGTGTTCGGCGCACACCTGACCGGTCAACCGCTCAACCACCAACTGACCTCACGCGGCGCACGGCTCCTCGGCGAAGTCACCACCGCCGCCACCTACTCGCTCTACGCACTCAACACCGTTCCGCCAAAGCCCGGCCTCGTACGCAACACCGATTCAGGAACCTCGTTCATCGGGGAAGAATGGGCGATACCGGTAGCTCGCCTCGCCGAGTTTCTTGGTGATGTGGCCCGGCCGATGTGTGTGGGCCAGGTCGAGTTGTCCGATGGTCGTCAGGTGCTCGGGTTCCTGTGTGAACCGCACGCCCTAGACTCCGCTCAGAACATCTCCGACTTCAGAGGTTGGGCCGAATACACGAGTTTTTCCCCGGTCCGCTGATGCGCACTCCCATCCTGTTCATTCACGGCGCTGCGACCGGCCCCACCGTGTGGACCGGCGTGGTCAGTGCGTTGTTCGGACTGTTCAACGCCCAGGGACTACCCACACCAGAACTCCGCGCCCCGAAACGTCCGCAGCACGGTAACTGGGACGAAGAGATCGATGCCCTGAGCAGCGCGGCGAGCGGAGCCTTCATCGTGGGGGTCTCTGGCGGGGCAACCCTCGGCTGGGAAATCCTGAGCAGCAGGTATCGCAGCAACGCTCCTGCCGTACCGATCGGTGGGATCTTGCATGAACCCGCCGCGGGATCGCTCGCCCCCGGGTTACTCTCCCACGTGGCACAGGCGCTGTCGGCTCAAGGACTCGCTGGTTTTGGGAAGGCCCTGTACTCACAGAGTTGGACCCCGGCGCTGGCCAGCGTCGATGATGCCGGGGTCGCCCGAGAGTTTGCGATGTTTTCACGATTCGAACCCACAGCCCTGCGTGTCCCCGACGCCGTGCTGCTCACCACCGGAGCCGATTCACCCGCTCTGCGGCATTCCTCCGTGACCCGTTTGAGTGACACCTACGGTGTTCCTCGCAGCATGATTCCCGGTAAGCACGCCGTGCACCTGGATCATGCCCAAGATTTTGCCCGGGCCGTATTCGAACAGTATCTCGCTGTCACCGGAAGCCAGATCCTTCCATAGGTTTGAGTAACTACTCGCTTTGTCGGACGGGCCGCTTGGCTAGAGGTATCCGTGGTAGTCAAGAGTGGTCCACACGATGGTGCTGGTCACTCTATTCCACGCCTCGTCTCCGTCCAAACTGGTGAGCAGTCCAGGTTCCATCAGCGTGAGCCCTGTGACGCTATCCCCGTACACGCCTACATAACCGTCTATGTAGCCGGTCATTGGGTTTGTAGGGTCAAGGATCTGCGAGCCAACGAGCGCCGCAACTTCATGTTCATCAAATCCGGTTTCGAAGTCCCCTTCCCTAAGAAGCTCGATCCCTTCCTCATACCACCCCTGATACCAGCCTTGGTCCTCAACGAAATCTGCGACCAGATCGTAGTCCGGGAATGCGTCGAGCACTCCACTTTCTAAGACGAGAGCGAGCCCTTGATCTTCAATCTGTGTGTCATATCCGTTCTGTTCGCTATGACGTTCCAGCACGTAGATTAATGGGCTGAAGTCGTAGCTTTCGAGTGCCTCGGTTAGAACTCGCAATTCGTCGATTCCGTATTCAGGTTGATCCAGTTGCGCATCTACGATCTCTTGGTAGCGCGTCTCTTGGCGAAGATCTTGGGTCGCGTACAACCAGTCAGAATCGTCGATAAAGTCGACGTTTGATGGGTCCTCCCAGGTCAGAGAAGAAACAATCGGTGCGTCTGGACTCCACAGGCTCATACCCAGGCCGTCAGTTATACGTCCAAACCCGACAACAGCAATCACGGCAATAGCGACGAACCAGACGAAACCCGATCCGTCTCTAGGTGTGATGTTGCTCTTGCTCGCGCCCTCGTGAACAGGTTCACGCGTCATGAAGTGGTCGTCGGCTAGGTCTTCTGCAAACTCCTGTTGCCCCGCCGCGGGGTTGCTCTGCGCGTAGTTCACACGCGGCTGAGGCTGTGCCGGAGGTCCATAGGGGCGCGCGTATGGCGGTCCTGGCATCTGTGGTTTATAGGGTTTGGGCTCCGGACCTTGAGAGCTGGAGGACGGCCGCACTTGACCGGAGATGGGCTGCGGCACGGGTCCGCTAGCAGTGCTAGAGCCGCCTTGGGCTTGATGTGCCTGAGGTTGGGACGCCACTCCTGGAGGTGTCGTTGAACCAGGTTGGGTCACCGGATCGTAGGTGACGTGCTTCGGTTGCTTGATGAAGAACTTGTCAGCCACGAAACATCACGCCTTAGAACCCAAAGCCAAATAGGCTCGTCTCATCAATGCTGTATGGACCTCCCCCAAAGGGCTGGTCGTCATCCAAGTATTCGTCGTGGTCTGGACTCTCGCCGCTCTCATCGTCGGAGTATTCATCCACATATTCAACGTCTTCCGGCAGAGTACCGTTTTCTAGGATCACGGCACCTTCTGGGAGTTCAACGCCCTCCGGGAAGTCATCCTCATCGAAGTACACGGTGCCCCCAGAGAATCCGCCGTCATCGAAGAACGGGGAGAAGTTGTTGGAGACCCCGCCAAGCCCAGAGAACACTCTGCTTGCCACACCCAGGAAGAACAGGGCGAACACGATCATGCCGATGATCTTGATAACGCCAGCGGCGTTGGTGCCCTCCTTCTGCATCGGCTTATCGCCAAAGGAGTAGCTCCGGCCCACAAAGTAGTCCTCGGGAAGTTCCTCAGCATAGTTTTGCTGACCGGTGGCAGAGTTGCCCTGGGCGTAACTGACGCGAGGCTGCTGAGATGGGCTTGCGGGAGGACCATATGGCTTGCCCTGCGGGGTCCGTGTATTTTGCGCGGTTCCCACCTGGGGTGTTTGTTCTAGCGCAGGTTGTACAGGTGCTGCTTGATGTGCCTGACCTACTTGCACAGCCTGCTCAGATACGGCGCTTTCGCGAGAAACACCCTCATATGAAACGGAAGGCTGCGCCGTTGGACTGTGCGTAACGTAGTCCGGCTGGTTGATGAAGAACTTGTCGTTTGCCATGTTGCCTCGTTTCACACGAAAAGGATGCGTGGATATGCACTGATCCTACGCACTCTATGTGCTGGCTGTCGCCCATATTTCAGCGCGGACCTGCACCGGAGGAGCCAGTTGTCATGCGAATCGCTCCAATACACGCGGCGACAACGAGCAGAACCCCAGTCCACTGCACGAGCGTGAGCGCCTGCCCCAGTACCAGCCAGCCGGCGAGTGCGGCCACGACTGGAGCGAATGCGAGCAGGACAGAGAAGGTGGAGGCGGGGACTCGTCGCAAAGCAAGAAGCTCGAGAGCATAGGGAATCGCGGAGGACAGCAGCGCAATACCCAGCCCAATCGCGAGGATATGCGGTGCGATGAGCACCGCGCCCGTCGTCGCGGCAGCAAACGGCACAACCGCCGCGCTGCCCACGGCCATCGCGAGCGCCAGGCCGGACAGCCCTTCAAACTCGCGACCAGCGCGCCGCGCACCCAGAATGTAGAACACCCACATGAGCGCCGCAATCAGCGCGAACACGACGCCCAGCGGGTCAAGTCGCAGCGGTCCATGCGACAACAAAACCACCCCACCGAACGCGCACGCCACCCACAGGGTGTTCAACCAGCGGCGCGCCAAGACGATCGAGAGGATCATCGGGCCCAGGACCTCGATCGTGACCGTGATGCCCAACGGAATACGTTCCAGCGCGAGATAGAAACTCGTGTTCATAGCCGCGAGCGCCAGCCCAAACCCGACGACCGTGTACCAGTTCCCGCGGGTCAAACTGCGCAGCGTTGGTCGGGCAATCACTCCCAGAACCAGTGCGGAGAACGCCAACCGTAGCGCCACCGCACCTAGGGGTGCGACCTGTGGAAACACGAGGACCGCGATCGACGCGCCAACCTCCTGGCAGATCATGGCCAGGAACATCAGTGAGACACCCGTGGTCATGTGGGATCGGCTATCCGTTGGGTTCATATACCCATTGTCGGCCCTGCATCGGTGCACCCGTTGCGTCTCCGCCGCGCTCATCTGCACGTGGCACAATGGGCCGCATGGAAAACCAGTTCTCGCACCTTCGCCCAGGCAACGATGTCCTCACCATTTTGAAGTCTGGACTGATCCTGTCTTTGGTCGGGTTGGTTCTTGGGATCGGCATGGCGGTCTGGTGGGCTGTGCGCGCGGGTTCTGATCAGGTTACCTTTGCAATATTTTCTATCCTGATGTTCGCGGCTCTCGGTGGTGTGGTTGGCGTCGTTGGCGGGTTTGGCGCGCTGTTTGCTCAGAGATTCGCGGCTCCTGCGGCCAACGAGGCCACGACACGGTGGATCATGGCGGCGTTCTTCTCCAGCACGGGGTTCATTGTTCTTGTTTTGTTGGCGTTGAACTCTCTGACCCTGCCGGTGATATTGGGGCTGGTTGCAGCGGACTTCGTGTTGCTCGCGTTTGGCTATCTATATGTTGCGCCCCGCCTAATCGCACCGAAGGCACCGCGCGGAGGGCTCGATGACAACTTTGATGGTTCTCAGATCACGCCTCCGGGCGCTTAAGACTTGTCACAACAGGTCAGGGGTCTCCCACCTGTGATGACGGGCGCTGCTCGCACTGAACCACCTCTGATTGGCGACGCCTCCCGCCGAAAAGTCCTCCGCATAGCCCATGCCAGCCGCAACGAGGGCTTCTTTGGACCGTGCGAGCTTCATGCTGCCTGCGCCGAGGAACGCGACAGCAAGCAGGATGTTGATGATCCACAGTGCAATCGTCATCTACGTCTCCATTACTGCAGGTGGGGTTGGTTACGATGTGTAAGTAACCCCATCGTGCATCAGGTTTGACCCCGCACTTGCAGTCCGGGGTGCCGCCAATCCGCCCGTTGACAGGACGAACCGGAGTTACGCCGCCTAAACGATACGACTAGCTCGAGGCCGCGCAAGAAGACCCGAACACGGAATCAGCGTTTGGGCCAGCGCCAGTCAGGCCCGTCAAAACGCAGTTGTCCTCGCACTGAGGTTTCGGATCCGTCATTCTCAAGTTCTATGAGGGTGGATCCTTCCGCGAGCGCCTCGACCAGTGGCTCTGCGTGTGTGACGACAACAACCTGCATACGTTTGGCGGCACTCAGGATGAGTCCCGCAAGTGCAGGAAGCAGACGTGGATGGAGACTGCCCTCAGGTTCGTTGAGCACGAGCAACTCGGGCGGGCGTGGGCTTAGGAGCGCCGTGGCCAGCAGCAGGAATCGCAGGGTGCCGTCAGATAGTTCGGCTGCGCCGATGGGGCGTTCGAGACCCGGCTGGTGCAGACAGACCCGCGCGATCCCGGAGTCGTCTCCGACCAGTCCCGCCTCTGCGCCGTTGAAGGCATCAGCAATCGCCGCTTGCAGGCGCAGCCCATCGCCTGACCCAAGGACTGTAGCCAGAGCGCCAGCGAAATTGGAGCCGGACGGGTTGAGGACGGGAGTGAAGCTCACAGGCCCCGGACGCCGCGCTGGAGCAGACGAGTCGGTACGCAGGTTGTCGTAGAACCGCCATCGACGAGCCGATTCGCGCAATTCAAACAGTTCCGGGGTCTCGAGGGGCGACGCGAGCATCGCCAGCATCGATTCGCTCTCTTGCACCCTCGCATCCAGTACCGACAACTTACCGTCGGCGCCGCGATACTTCACGGCCAGCGACCGACGCTCCGCAACTATCACCGAAGGCCGCAACGCCGTTCCATGCCAGATGGTCTCGTTCTTGACCTCTGGATCGAGCAGGAGCACCCCGCCGGGAACGTCGAATGCCGGGGTTTGTGGCAGCCCAAGGTCAATTGCGTAGGAATAGTCATCCGTCGCGAACCCGAGCCGCAACGCGACTCTTTTGCCGTGTTCCCGCCGCCCCGCGTATAAAGCGCTGCGCAGCCCACCCTCAGCGACGAGGGACTGTAGCGCGCCGTCCCGGACAATATCCGCGACCAGCCTGAGCGCTCTATACACATTCGATTTTCCACTGCCATTCGCGCCGGTCACAACGGTCAACTGCCCGAGGCCCACCGTGACCTCTCGTAGCGACCGATAGTTCTCCACGGCAAGGGTTCGAATCATGACAGCAGCCTATAGTTCCCCTCCGACACCCCAACTTTATTCGTCTCGTGAACGCCGCCACTGCGTGTGGGTTTCCCCCCTCGCGAGGCTGTTAAGCAGACGAAATTGTTGACGAACCACTTCTTCCAGCGCACCGCCGCCGGGAGGTGAGTTGCGCTGGAAGGAACCGTGTCGTCGCCAATCTGTGCAGTAGCCCTCGGTTCGCAACACCGGATCTTAGCAATCAAGGTTGACAAGAAATCCTTAGCAACATAGGTTGACAACATGGAGTCTATGCATCTAACAGATATCGCAGCCAACACAAGCGATCCACGATCCGGCCTACGCGCTGTTGCCTCGTTGAGAGTTTTGACTGAACGCCTGGAACTCACTCAAGTCGAAGCAGCATTACGCGCAGGCATGGGATGGTCGGACGTTGCAGAAGCCCTCGGGGTGAGCCGGCAGGCAGTCCACAAAAAGTACTCGAAGAAGATCGATCAGACGATCCCAACCCCACGGAGGAACCGTTGAGCAAGTTCACGAATGCGGCAGCCACTACACACATGCTCTCACTCACCGCGATGGAAGAGGCCTCACGGTATGGTCAGCGCACGGCAGAGATCGACCACATGTTTCTGGCTCTCGTGGTCAATGAGCAACTTGCCGGTCAAGTCCTACGCAGTCTAGGGATCACACTCGATTCGGCGCGTGATGCAGTCACGGCACAGCATGCCGCACAACTCGAATCCCTAGGAATCTCCACAACCATGCCGGAGCCTGGCGAGATCGTGTTTCACCAGACTGCTGGCTATCAATGGGGCGAGGGTCCGCTAGCCGTCATTAAAAAGGCCAATGAGAGCGGTGCTCGCGGAGACGCAGCAGCCGCCTTGCGCGAGCTTGTAGTCGAGCCCAGCGGAATGATCGAAGCCATTTTGCATCGCCTCAACACAACGCCGCAGCAGGTCATCTCTACGCTCGATCAGGCAGAACAGTATCGGTCAGCGACACGGTCTGCTCAAAAATCACGGCAGAACCTAGCAGGCGTTTCGGAAGGGTTCGCACCAGCTACTGTTGAGCAGGTCTGGGCCCTGCTGGCTGACCCGCTCCGCATGCCGGACTGGGAACCAAGCATCAGCGCAGTCACCGTTGACGATTCAACGGCGTCAAAGAAATCCACGTGGCAAGCTCACGCCCGTACACAACGGCTGGATGGGAAGCCGATCAAAATCAAACCCTCATTCATTCAACAGCGGGTCGAACTACTCCAAAAAACCGAGCCACACACGCTTGAGTGGCGATTCACCTACCCCGATGCACTCTCCGCCAATGCTAGACGTATTCGGGTTGAGTTGGAGCCAGCCGCAGGTGGAACACACTTGCGGTTGAGCCTGATGTGGGAACGGAACCCGCAACGTACACGACTTCCGCTCATCGCTTGGGTTATGCGCCCCCTAGCTCGAGCCTTAGTGTGGTTGCAACTTTCGCAACTGAGTAGCGCCATTAGCCGGAATTTCCGCTGAGTGCCCACGCCGCTGCTGAACGAGCAACTCCGCAACGAGGTGTTGAACGCAAGTTCTTGATGGCTTACCAAGCGCACGCTGTGGCACTCGAATAGACTTTTCCAATGGCTGATGTGAAGCAGGTGCAGATTACGTTCGACTGCGAAAACCCGATGCGGGTCGCAGAGTTTTGGAACCATGTCCTTGGGTACGTCTTTCCAGATCCGCCTCCCGGCTTTGACTCGTGGGACGCGTTCGATGCCACACTCCCGCTCGAACAGCAGGGTGGCGCGAGCGCATGCCAAGACCCGAATGGCGTTGGTCCACGCCTGTACTTCCAGCGCGTTCCCGAGGGCAAGGTCGTGAAGAACCGCGTGCACCTTGACGTGCGTGTGGTGACCGATCTTCGAGGCGAGGAACGCCTTGCAGCCCTTGAGAAGGAGGCAACGAGGCTCGAAGCGCTCGGCGCGCAGCGGGTGCGGCTCCTACCGGCGGACGGCTTCAACGAGTCGTTCATGGTCATGCAGGATGTTGAGGGTAACGAGTTCTGCCTCGACTAAGCTGCGACTTCTAGGATGACCTTGCCGAGGTGTCCTCCGTCGCGGAGTATCCGGTGTGCTTCGGCAGCTTTTTCCAGGGGAAGCCGCGCTTGGATGGGAAGCCGAATCGTTCCTGACTCGAGTAACGGCCATACTATTTCCTGCGTACGAGCGAGGATAGCGCCCTTGTCCTGAGGGGGCCGGGAACGCAGGGTAGTTCCGATGACCCGCGCACGCTTTGACATCAGCACGCCGAGGTCGAGTTCCCCGCGTGGCCCGCCTAGCAAACCGATGACCACTAGGCGACCATGCTCGCGCAGCATGCGCACGTTGTCGCCAAGGCCTGACCCGCCCACAACATCGAGGATGACGTCTGCACCGCCAGCCTCGGAAACCGCCGCTCGAACATCTGTAGTGTGCCGATTCCAGGCCTGATCAGCACCTAGTTTTAGAGCTTGTTCTACTCCAACATCGGAGCCGACGGCGGTCAGGACGCGATGCCCCAACTCATGAGCCAGTTGAATCGCGCACGAGCCAATTCCACCGGTACCGCCATGCACGAGCACGGTCTGCGCAACTGAACCGTCAGCAGGCAACTGCGCCTCGATCACGAGGTTGGACACCACGGTCGCGGCCACCTCGATAAGGCCAGCGGCGTCTACCAGTGAAAGCCTGGGTGGGGCGGGCAGCAACTGTTCGTGAGGTACGGCAACCACCTCGGCGTAGCCTCCACCAGCAAGGAGCGCGACAACCTCTTCGCCCGTATCGCGGCGACGTCCAGATACCTCGAGTCCTGGCAGCGGAGACGCACCAAGCGGTGGCGGATACTTCCCAGCCACTTGCACAAGGTCCGCACGATTCACACCCGCAGCCACGACGTCAACCAACACCTCCCCGTCGACCGGGACAGGCTCAGGAAGGTCAGCCAACTCGAGGCGATAATCCTCAGTAATGGTCATGGCGCGCATTTCGTCAGGCTATCAAGACCGCTTCGTTTCGGCAGACTCAGCACAACCCACATTGCCGACTCTCCTACCGCCTTCTCGTGATGTGGGCTATGCGGACAAAGAGGTGAAACTTAACGAAGTTCTGGCGTGGAGTCTATTTGCACAAACTCTCGCTTCATTGTTTGCCATACATATGTATCTACGGAAGTTCGGACAAGGTTGGGGCACGCTTGGTTTCGTACGCCCTAGCCGGAGGTTGCTGCACCTGCTGTGGCAGATTCCCATCGGGATGATTGCACTGCTCATCGTTCAAGGGTTGGCTTTGTGGTTGTTTGGCCACAACCGCAATGGCTCCAGCGCAATCAATGACTTAGGCGCCAAAGCTAGCCTCGCCTCTGCAATTGCGGTGTTTATCGCCGTAGCAGTGCTCACCCCAATCTGGGAGGAGGCAGTTTTCCGCGGGGTGATTCACCGCGGGTTTCGCCGCAGGCTAGGCCCGTGGATTGCAGCGCTGCCCAGCGCGCTGATCTTTGCGACAGTTCATGGAGTGCCGATTCTGTTGCCTTACCTCGTGATGATGGGGCTGTTCCTTGCATATTTGTGCGAGTTTCATCGCTCACTTTGGGGATCAACGCTCTTTCACATCGCCATTAACAGCATCGCAAGCGCAGCAATTCTCAGCTCTCTCGTCTCGTGAGCGAAGGGCAAAATGCCCCATACCGTCGGAAGTAAATAGATGAAGTTTCAAGCATTTTTGGAATAGTTGGGTATCTGCGCATGTTGGAGCGCATATGAAGAACATCGGATTCCTCTCCTTCGGACACTGGACCCCACATCCTGCCAGCCAGACGCGTACGGCACGTGACGTGCTGCTTCAGTCCATCGACCTCGCACAAGCAGCAGAGGAATTGGGGGCAGACGGCGCATACTTCCGCGTGCACCACTTTGCTCGCCAACTCGCTTCGCCCTTCCCACTGCTATCCGCGATTGCTGCACGCACCTCCCGCATCGAGATTGGAACGGGCGTGATCGATATGCGCTAGCGCATATCGGAGTTATAGCACTCGATGATCCCTCCTACTTCCTCGTCCGGGCGGCGCGGAGCCCGTTGAGGATGACAATGACCTCGGCGATCTCGTGCACGAGCACCACCGCTGCGAGGCCCAAGACGCCGAGCAGGGCGAGCGGCAGCAGAGCGGTGATGATCAGCAGGGACAGGATGATGTTCTGGTTGATGATGTGCCTGCCGCGGCGGGCGTGGTCGAACGCGCGCGGAAGGAGGCGCAGGTCGTGGCCGGTGAAGGCGACGTCGGCGGACTCGATCGCGGCATCGGAGCCGGTCGCACCCATGGCGATGCCGATGTCCGCTGCGGCCAGGGCGGGGGCGTCGTTGATGCCGTCGCCGATCATCGCGACCGAGCCGTGCCTGCCCAGTTCGCCGATCGCGGTGGCCTTGTTCTCCGGGCGTAGCTCGGCGCGCACGTCCTCGATCCCGGCCTGCGCTGCCAACGCCCGGGCGGTGCGGGCGTTGTCGCCGGTGAGCATGGTCACCCCGACGCCCTGGGCGGAGAGCGTGCGCACGACCTCGGGGATCTCGGGGCGCAGCTCGTCGCGGACGCCGATCGCGGCGACCGGCGCGCCGTCGTGGTGCACGATGACGACGGTCATGCCCTGCTCCTCCAGGCCCGCGACCTGGTCCTTGAGTGTCCCCGCGTCGAGCCAGCGGGGGCTGCCGACGGTGACCTGGGCCCCGTCGAGGGTGCCCTCGATGCCGTGCCCGGCCTGCTCGGTGACGTCCAGGGCGGCGGGGGCTCCGGGTGCGGCGGCGGTGATCGCGGCGGCCAGCGGGTGGGTGCTGTGCTGTTCCAGGGATGCCGCCCAGGCCAGGGCTTGCGCCTCGGTCACGCCGTCGGCGGTGAGGACGGCGGTGACGGCGGGCTCGTTGCGGGTGAGGGTGCCGGTCTTGTCGACGGCGACGTGGCGGATCACGCCGAAGCGCTCGAACACGGCACCGGACTTGATGATCACGCCGAACCTGCTCGCCGAGCCGATCGCGGCGACGACGGTGAGCGGGACGGAGATCGCCAGCGCGCACGGCGACGCGGCGACGAGCACCACGAGGGCGCGGGTGATCCACAGCTCTGGGTCGCCCAGCAGCGAGCCGATGATCGCGACGAGAGCGGCGAGGATCAGCACGCCGGGCACGAGGGGTCGGGCGATCCGGTCGGCCAGGCGGGCGCGGTCGCCCTTCTCGGCCTGCGCCTGCTCGACCAGCTCCACGATGGTGGTCAGCGAGTTGTCCGTGCCTGCCGCGGTCGTCTCGACCTCCAGGGCACCAGCGGTGTTGATCGCCCCGGCCGACACCGCGTCGCCCGGCTCGACCTCGACCGGGATGGACTCGCCGGTGATCGCGGAGGTATCCAGGCTCGACCGACCTGTGCGGACGATGCCGTCGGTCGCGATCCGCTCACCGGGGCGCACCAGCATGAGCTGCCCGACCTGGAGGTCCTTCGCGGCGACCTCCACGGGCGCGCCGTCCCGCCGGATGGTCGCGGTCTCCGGGACGAGCTTGAGGAGAGCCCGCAGCCCGCCGCGGGCGCGGTCCATGGCCTTGTCCTCCAGCGCTTCGGCGATGGAGTACAGGAACGCCAAGGCGGCGGCCTCCTCGACGTAGCCGAGGATCACCGCGCCGACCGCGCTGATCGTCATCAGCAGGCCGATGCCCAGCTTGCCCTTGAACAGCTTGCGGATCGCGCCCGGGGTGAACGTCGACGCGCCCAGCAGCAGGCCGATCCAGAACGCCACCAGCGCCGGGACCTCCGCCCCTGTCCATTCCAGGACCAGGCCCGTGCCGAAGGCGACGCCGGAGAGCACCGGGACCATGATCCCGCGGTCACGCCACCACGGACGCTCCTGCTCCTCATCGGCTTCCTCGCCGACCCGGGTCTCCGGCTCGTCGCAGCCGCACGCCGCGCTCACGCGCCCGCTCCCGTCCCGCAGCAGCCCGGCACAGTGCACGCGGCGTCCAAGCACGGCGCGTGCTCGTCCACGGCCAGCGTCACGTCCACCAGCGCCGTGAGCGCCGCCGCGAGGTGCGGGTCGGCGATCTCGTAGCGCGTCTGCCGACCCTCGGGCTCGGCGACCACGATCCCGCAGTCGCGAAGACAGGTCAGGTGGTTCGACACGTTCGAACGCGTCAGCTCCAGCTCGCGCGAGAGCACGGCCGGGTAGCTCGGCCCGTCCAGCAGGGTCATCAGGATCCGGGAGCGCGTCGGGTCCGCCATGGCCCGGCCCAGCCGGTTCATGACGTCGAGGCGAGAAGCAATAGTCAGCATGCACTGAACTATACAGTAGTGGCTGACCTATTGTCACTGTGGGGAGTTCTGCCGCACGCGCTCCGCGCGCTTGCCCTCGGGAGCTGGGGTCACCTCCGCCAGCGGGGCCATGACGGCATCCCGCGGAGGCGGTGGAGAAGAACATGGCGCTGGTGAGCAAGGTCGGCCGCCGCGGCGATGTACCTCGCCCTCCTGCCGGTGGTCGTGGTCGTCGCCGGGCTCTGGATGGGGATCGCTGGGCTCATCACGGGCGCTCAGTGGACGCTGGATGTGGACGGGAGCGTGTGGCTCGGTATCGGGCGCTGGCTCGTGGTCACCGTGGGCCTCGCCGGGGCCGGCTACGGGCTCTTCACGTCCGCCCGCGGGGTTGCCGGCCTGGTGGAGACGTGGAAGGGCCGCGGGATGCCGAGATGGCCTCGCTGGCACAGATAGCGCATCGTGTGTCTGCTTCGACTCAGTTCGAGGAGTGCGCGGCGAGCAGGCCGATGAACTCGTCAGCGGCGTCAAGCTGCTTGGCAAGCTTCGCGCGGCGTTCCTCCGCGTCGGTGCGGAAATCGTTCAGCGCCCGCCGGGCGCTCTCGGAGGCAGCACCGACACCATCCGCGCCGTCGAGCGCGCGGAGCAGGTCGCCCATCTGATCGAGCGAGTATCCCAGTGGCTTCATGCGCCGGATCAGCAGGAGTCTGCCGAGATCGCCCTCAGTGTAGAGCCGGAACCCGCCCTCTGAGCGTCCGGAGGGCGTCAAGAGTCCGATCTCGTCGTAGTGGCGGATCGTGCGCTGCGACAGAGCTGTCCGCTCAGCCAGCTCTCCGATGTGCATCATTCCCGCTTCGGGCACGGGGGCCTCCTCGTCCCATCGTCTCAGTTCGACACAACTCTCACGTTACGTTAGTGTTGACGCTCGTGTCCACATGAGCTGGACATGCCTCCGCCGTGGCGATCTATCACCAGGCGAAGCGGCGCGTTGTCGCGCACCACCAGACATTCTCCGCTCTCGGCCTGAGAGCACCGCCCTGAACAGATGGGGGTACCGCATGGCCTTGCCCACTGCGACCAAAGAAGACAAGGATCGGTACCGGCCCGAACCGTCGGTGCTCACCGCACTGAAGACCCCGCGCATCCTCACCCGCGAAGTTCTCGCAGGCCTGGTCGTGGGGCTGGCGCTCATTCCCGAGGCGATCTCGTTCTCGATCATCGCGGGCGTCGATCCACGTGCGGGCTTGTTCTCCTCATTCGTGATGGCAGTGTCCATCGCGTTCCTCGGCGGCAGGCCCGCCATGATCACCGCGGCGACGGGCGCTATCGCTCTCGTCATCGCCCCCGTCGCCCGTGACTACGGCTTGGACTACTTCATCGCGACGGTGCTTCTAGCTGGAGTCTTCCAGATCCTCCTCGCCGTCTTCGGAGTCGCCAGGCTCATGCGATTCATCCCGCGCAGCGTCATGGTCGGCTTTGTCAACGCACTGGCGATCCTCATCTTCATGGCACAGGTGCCCGAACTCATCGGCGTGCCCTGGATGGTCTACCCCCTCGTCGCGGTCGGGCTGCTGATCATGGTCTTCATGCCGAAGATCACCAAGGTCATACCGGCCCCGCTGGTCTCGATCGCTCTGGTGACCGCCGCCGTGGTCGTCTTCGCGATCAACGTACCCGCAGTCGGCGACAAGGGTGAGCTGCCGCGCAGTCTTCCTGAGCTGTTCATACCGAATGTGCCGCTGACATGGGAGACTTTCACGATCATCGCGCCGTTTGCCTTCGCGATGGCGCTGGTAGGCCTGATGGAATCGCTCATGACGGCGAAGCTCGTGGACGATGTGACCGACACCCACTCGAACAAGACCCGGGAGAGCTGGGGGCAGGGCGTCGCGAACCTGCTCTCCGGCCTGTTCGGCGGCATGGGCGGCTGCGCGATGATCGGGCAGACCATGATCAACGTGAAGGCGTCCGGGGCCCGAACCCGCATCTCGACGTTCCTCGCAGGTGTGTTCCTCTTGGTCCTCATCGTCGTCCTCGGCGACATCGTTGCGATCATCCCCATGGCAGCGCTGGTCGCGGTGATGATCATGGTTTCCGTAGGTACCTTCGACTGGCACTCCATCAAGCCCTCCACCCTGCGCCGGATGCCTAAGAGCGAGACGACCGTCATGGTCATCACCGTCGCCGTCGTCGTCGCCACCCACAACCTCGCCGTCGGTGTCGTCGTCGGCGTATTCGTCGCCTCTGTGATGTTCGTGCGCCGCGTCGCCCACCTCATCGACGTCAAGCGTGAGATTACTGAACAGGATGGCGCTCGGATCGCGCATTACACAGTCGAGGGTCAGCTCCTGTTCGCCTCCAGCAACGACCTCACCACCATGTTCGAGTACGCCAACGACCCTGACCGAGTCATCATCGACCTCACGAGATCCCACATCTGGGATGCCTCCACCGTCGCGGCGCTCGACGCAATCGAGACCAAATACGAACAGCACGGCAAGTCGGTCGAGTTCGTCGGGATGAACGAGTTCACGACTGCGTTCCACGCCCGACTCACGGGAGGAGTCGGCAACGGTCACTGACAGGGGCTCGGGTGGGCCAGTCGGTCACGTTGGGGGCAACCGCGGCGCAGCCGTGGGCGGCAGCCGCTATCCAACGTCACGACCATGAGATGCGCTACGAGAACCCGTTCTATATGGTGGAGGAAGCCGGGGCTGCGGACCTCATCTCAGCCGAACGCCTACAACTCGGCATCTCCCGTGGCTCACCTGAACAGGTGATTGACGGCTATCGCCACTTCGGACACGTCCCAGCAGACGGCAAGACGGACGCAGATATGGCCCGCGAACACACCGATATGTTCTTGACGCTGCTCAATGGAGAGGGATTTGCGGAACCCAATCCGCGCCCCATGTTCCCCAACCCACCGGGACTGCTGCGCCTCGAACCGCATTCCGAAACCCTGCGAAAGCGCATCTGGTGGGGAGCCGGCTCCGATTCGACCGCTGTGTGGGCTGCCGAAAAAGGCATGAACCTGATGAGCTCAACCCTCAAGGTTGATGAATCAGGCGAGCCACTGCACATCCAGCAGGCCAAGCAAATCCGAGTCTTCCGTGACGCCTGGAAAGAGCAGGGACACGACTTTGAGCCTCGGGTATCGGTGTCGCGCTCAATCTTTGCGCTGGTCAACGACGAGGACCGCCGTAACTTTGGACTAGCCGGTGAACGCCAAGACTCGTTCGGGTCACTTGGTAGTGAAGGCCTTGCCGTCTTTGGACGTACGTATGCCGACGAGCCAGATCAACTGATCGAGCAACTCTCACGCGATGAGGCCATCAAGGAAGCAGACACCCTTCTTTTGACCGTGCCAAATCAACTCGGTGTTGACTACAACGCACACGTCATCGAGTCGATCCTGACCCACGTGGCTCCCGGGCTTGGCTGGCGATAGCGTGTATACATGCCGCTGCGATCACTAGATACTGGGCCATCTACTTTAGTCATGGAGTGGGACATCCATGCCCCGCAGGAACAAGTATGGCAAGTGTTGACCACACCGAACCTGCTTGCCGAATGGCTCGGGACCCTCACCTCTGGCGAGGTAACTGCAAACTCTTCGTTCACGGTGGAGCACGGAGAGGGGTACCACTGCGAATCTACAGTCATCGCGAGTGAAACCCCCAAAACCCTCATCTATTCATGGGAGTTCCCTGACGAGCCATGCACCAACGTGTCATGGACCCTGACAGCCATGGACGATGAAACAACGCTCAGACTGACTCACTCAAACCTTGTTGAGCTGACCGATTCTTACCGCGACGGCTGGATCACACATCTCACTTTTCTTGAGGCGTCTGCTCTGGGAGACCCTCTACCCTGGAGCGCCTTCTGGCCCCTTCACTCAACGATTCAGCAACTCAACACGCACGCCTAGAGGAGTTTACGCAGCGTATTGATGTTGCGGTTGGTGGTCGTGGCTTTGAACCGGGCTTTGGCCACATGCTTGGAGAACGGCGTAGCGGTGCTGCCACCTTTAGGACAGCGCCAGTAGACGACTCCCGCTCCACCTGCGACGTGCTCAACCGCATCAGCGCTGCCGTTGACGTTTACCCCACGTAGAAGCGCCACCCACAAGGTCATGCGGCAATCCTAAGCGATGCCGAGCACAACTCAGCGTTCTCAGCCATCCTCACTACTCCCAAGGACAGCAGGAGAGAAGATGCCACGTCACAACTAGCGAGCGTGGAGATGTAGCGAAACATAAACGTCAATTCGCGTAGAGAAGAGCTACTTCCCACTAGAACCCGAGTCCGCAACTCCTCACCGTGACCGGAGGAGCCCTTGACCGGCAGCCCATGTTTAACGCGTTCACGCCAGATGGCGTCATCTGGCCCGACGGGATAGAAGAGCGTGCAGATGCGGTGGTCTTCGCAACCGGTTACCGCCCCCACCTACCCTACCTGCACACGCTCAGAGCACTCGATCATACCGGAATGCCCCAGCACAACAGCGGCGTCTCAACCGAGCAGTTCGGCGATGAGCGCTTCGACGCGGACCTTAATCTCATCGCGGATCGGCTGCACAGCTTCTATCCCTTGACCTGCAGGGTCTGCGAGTTGCCAGTCCTCGTAGCGTTTACCAGGGAAGAACGGGCAAGCATCCCCGCACCCCATCGTCACCACCACATCCGATGCCTGCACCGCTTCGGTCGTGAGGACCTTGGGCTGCTCGGCGGTGATGTCGATGCCGACTTCCCGCATCGCCTCGACTGCGACCGGGTTGAACTTGTCAGCAGGCATCGAGCCTGCCGAACGCACCTCTATCCGATCCCCGGCAAGATGGCGGAGCCAACCCGCAGCCATCTGTGAACGGCCAGCATTGTGCACACACACGAACAACACGGACGGTTTCATTACGGTCATGATCTTGTTTACTCTCTTTCGATGGTTCAGTCGGTGAGGAGGGTATCGAGCAGCGCCCGGACGCGGGTCTCGATATCGTCGCGGATCGCTGCGACGCCCTCGGGTGAGGCGAGGGCGGGATCGCCCACAGCCCAGTCCTCGTAACGGACGCCGGGAATGATCGGGCACACATCACCGCACCCCATCGTCACCACCACATCCGCCGCACGCACGGCATCATCGGTGAGGGGTTTCGGGAAAGCCGCATCTGCTTCTTGTTCTCCCTCAATCTGGGTGATGAGCGATCGGACGTGCGGATGCACATCGGCTGCGGGGGTGGAGCCTGCGGAGCGCGCAACCACACGCCCGCCTGCGTGCTGGTTGACGAGGGCAGCAGCGAGCTGAGAACGGCCCGCGTTCTGCACGCATACGAACAGCACCTGAGGCACCCCCACCAAACGGTCACGCGTAAGGTCGGCGAGGCGCTGCCTCGCGAACCGCTCGGTGAGTGGGATCATGTGCTGGGTGAGCTTCGCCGACCGCATGAGTCCCGCGTAGGACTCCCGCACGATCGCGACCACCAGGTCCCGGTTCAGCCCGGTCAGTTCATCGGCGAGTTCTTCGGCAAGACGAGTCACCCGCCCGTCCATCGTGCGCAGCACTTCCCCGTGCGCAGCCGCGTCGTCTTCGTTGATATCAAGGGTCGTAGCGGGTGCGAACGCATCCAGCAACGCGGTCACCGCGCCACGCCGGGCGGGCGCGATGCGGTAGTAGACCCAGGTGCCGCGCCGTTCCGAGACCAGCATCCCGGTGTCTTTGAGTACTTTCAGGTGATGCGAGATTGTCGGCTGCGACACGTCGGCAAGATCGGCGAGGTCGCAGACGCAGCACTCCCCACGCGGGTCGGTCGCGATTGCCGACAGCATCCGCAGCCGCAACGGATCGGCCAGCGACTTCAACGCACCGGCGACCGTCGTCGCGAACTCAGTGCCGATGGCGTGATTCGGAGTCTGTGTGCAGACGTCAGTTTCGAGCATGGAGGTCATGATGCACTGCTTTCATAGAGGTCGGTGTGGAACCAGGCACGGGCCGCCCAGAGCGAGACGTACACGAGACCGACGAGCACGGGCACCTCAATCAGCGGCCCGACCACGCCCGCGAGGGCCTGCCCGCTAGTTGCGCCGAACGTGCCGATCGCAACCGCGATCGCGAGCTCGAAGTTGTTCCCCGCCGCAGTGAACGCGAGTGTTGTTGAACGGGCGTAGCCGAGTCCAAGGCCCTTGCCAAGCAAGAGGCCCGCGAACCACA
>DALZEF010000017.1:0-6926 GCA_031979385.1 Timonella sp.
GTAGGGGCTTGCTTCGCGAAACCCCTACCCTGCGCTGCACTACTTTGTCCGTAACTGTGCGGCTTCGCATGCGGCTTGGGGAAGCGGGCTCACCAGCGAGTGTGCACGTGCTCCCGAATGTAGTTCTCGTAGA
This sequence comes from Timonella sp., assembly GCA_031979385.1. Taxonomy (GTDB): domain Bacteria; phylum Actinomycetota; class Actinomycetes; order Actinomycetales; family Cellulomonadaceae; genus Timonella. The sequence goes on from DALZEF010000017.1 coordinate 134, forward strand.
GCGCCTTGACGTTCGCAAGGGTTTCCTCATCGAGCGGCGGTTGGGAACCTGCGGCGGCGTTCGCTCTGGCCTGCTCCTGATTACGTGCCCCGGGGATGACGGTGGTGACACCTGGTTGATCGATGATCCAGCGAAGTGCTCTCTGCGCTGGGGTGGCGTCAACGCCCTGTACCTTCACCACGTCAACGAACTTGGCCGCGGTTTCGACTCCGACCTGGTAGGGGACGCCGGAGAACGTCTCACCCACGTCGAAGGCCTCGCCGTCGCGGTTGTAGTTGCGGTGGTCATCGGCAGCGAACACGGTGTCGGTGGTGTACCGGCCCGACAGGAGCCCGGACGCGAGTGGAACGCGTGCAATCACAGCAACGCCCGCTTGGGCGGCAGCGGGTAGGAACTCTTCGAGTGGTTTGCGTCGGAATGCGTTGAGGATGATTTGGACGGATGCAACGCCGGGGTGCTTGATTGCCTCGAGTCCCTCGGCAACGGTCTCCACGGAGACTCCGTAGGCGGCGATCCGTTTCTCGTCCACGAGGGTGTCAAGCGCATCGTAGGTTGCACCGTCGAAGTAGACGGCTGAGGGTGGGCAGTGCAGTTGCACGAGATCGAGCGTGTTCACTCCGAGGTTTTCCCGGGAACGGTCGCTCCAGGCGCGGAAGTTGTCGAGTGTGAACTGTGCTGCATCAAAGGGCTGTGCGCGGCGTCCCATCTTGGTAAAGACAGCGAGGTCGGGGTCGTTCTTCTGGGCAAGGAACTGGCCGATGATGCGTTCTGAGCGGCCGTCTCCGTAGACATCGGCGGTGTCGAAGAATCGGACGCCTGCGTCGTATGCGGCCTCAAGAACCTCAAGCGCGGTGTCTTCGCTGACATCGCCCCAGTCTGCTCCGAGTTGCCAGCATCCCTGTCCAATCACTGACAGACCGAATGGGAGGCGTGAAGTAGTACGTGTTTCCATACAGTGAAGTCTATGCCGGTAAAGCCATTTGATACACAAGATGCCCCTGACGTGTGTCAGGGGCATCAAGGCGGAAGAGAACTAGAATTCTACGAGGACCTTTGGCAGGTCGTCGTCTTCTTCACGCTGTGGCGGGCTGTAGGCTCCGCGGAGACTTGGCATCATGTCAACGAGTTGCGGCTCCCACTGCCCATACTGCTCGGGGAAGCACTTCTCCAGCAGCTTGACCATTGCGGCAACGGCTGTCGATGCACCGGGGGATGCACCGAGCAGACCGGCAATCGTCCCATCAGCGGATGACACGAGCTCGGTTCCGAACTCGAGGACGCCGCCACGGGCACCGGGCTTGGTCTTCATTACTTGGACGCGCTGCCCAGCGGTGATGAACTCCCAGTCCTTCGGGTTGGCGGTGGGCATGAACTCGCGTAGTGCGCGGAACTTGCCTTCCTTGGAGGTTGTGACCTCCTTGATGAGGTAGGCGGTCAGATCCCAGTTGTCCTTCGCCACAGAGAGCATCGTGAGGATGTTGCCTGGGCGGATCGAGGTAAACAGATCGAGTAGTGAACCCGATTTGAGGAACTTGGTGGAGAACCCTGCATACGGGCCAAACAGCAGCGACGCCTCGCCGTCAACAACGCGGGTGTCGAGGTGCGGCACCGACATGGGCGGCGAACCAACCGAGGCCTTGCCGTAAACCTTCGCATTGTGTTGAGCCACGATCTCTGGGTTGGTGGTCCGAAGGAAGAGACCGGAGATAGGGAAACCGCCGTAGCCCTTGATCTCAGGGATCCCGGACTTCTGGAGGAGCGGAAGTGCCCCTCCACCGGCGCCAACGAATACGAAGCGGGCGTTAACGGTGTGGCGGCGCTCGACGGCGTTCCACTCGTTGTTGCGGACGGATACCTTCCACGAGCCGTCGTGCTGCTGCTTGAGGTTGGTCACCCGGTGCTGGAGTTTGATATCTACGCCGGATTCGCGCAGGTAGTCCGCGAGGTTACTGGTCAGACGGCCGAAGTTGATGTCGGTTCCCGCAGTGGTCCGGGTCGCGGCGAGTGGTTGATCCCCGTAGCGTTCGAGCGTGAGCAGCGGTGCCCACTGCGCGATCTGCTCGCGGTCCTCGCTGAATTCGAGCCCTTCAAAGTGTGGGTGCACGGACAACGCCTCGTAGCGGCGGCGGAGGTAGTCAACGTTGTCCGCACCCCAGACAAACGTCATGTGCGGAGTGGGGGAGAGGAACGCACCCTCCTGCGGCATATCGCCCGCAGAGATGAGATGATCCCAGAACTCACGGGAGAGTTGGAACTGCTCATTGATGTTGATCGCCTTGGCCACGTTGATGGTGCCGTTGGGCATTTCCGGCGTGTAGTTCAACTCGCAGAGTGCTGCGTGTCCGGTACCGGCGTTGTTCCAAGGGTTCGAACTCTCGAGCGCCACGTCACTGAGGCCTTCGTAGAGGCGAATCTTCCACGACGGCTGTAGTTTGCGGATGAGGGCACCGAGCGTCACGCTCATGATGCCGCCGCCGATCAGAACGACATCATAAGTGGAATCTGGGGAAGAATTTCGTTTTGCCACGCTTAAGATTTTATGACTGTCACTTCCACGACGTGCGGTGAGTGGTATTTCTCACAAGCCGCTGGTTGTGTGTTTCTGCTGGCGCATGACCTTATTTTGCGTCCCAAATGATGGGATAACTGGTGCTCGTGGTGGTGACAGGCCCAACAACTACGGGGTGAATGACCCAAAGACAACCAAGTTCTCACGATGTGAGAACGGCCACGCATGCGTCGACATCGGTCTGTGGGCCCGTTTTCAAGTCACCGCTAGGCCTCAGTGGTCTCATAGGTTCCTCATAGACTCCTTCCCCATGCTGGAAGCACTTCACATCCCGGCCCTACCCAGGAGGCTTCCCATGAACCCGATCATCCTCGCTGCAGACCTTGTGGCGATTCTCGTTCTCTCGCTCGCCGTGTACTTCCGCCACCATGGACGTGCAGACCTTGTGCTTGCGTACATCGGTTTGAACATCGGCGTGTTCGGCACGACCGTTGTGATGACTCACTCCACCATGGCAGCCGGCCTGGGGCTTGGGCTGTTCGGTGTGCTCTCGATCATCCGGCTGCGCTCGAATGAACTGTCGCAGTCCGAGGTGTCGTACTACTTCGCGGCGCTCGTGATTGGTCTCGTGTGCGGATTGCAGCCAGACCCGGTATGGCTCGCCCCGACTGTCGCCGCTGCAGTGGTTGCGGTGATGTGGATCGCGGACACGGCCATCTCGACGCGGAACCTGCGTCAGCAGGTACTCACGGTAGATCGCGTGATTTTCGACGAGACGGCGCTTCAAGCCCACATCGAGGGTTTGCTGGGTGGCCGGGTTCGGCAACTCACCGTACGCTCGACCGATCTGGTGCGCGACATGATGGCGGTGGACGTCCGGTACTCGGTTCCCACCCGCTCCTCTTCGTCCAATGCTGTGCGCCCCGCTCAGTCGAACCACACGCTGGAAGGTGCATTCTGATGTTTGCCCTACGCGCCCCGGAAGTGCGTACAGCTCTTGACCAGATCTTGGCTGACCGAGCCTACATCGATTTAGGCGATCTACCTCAGGACTCGGTCCTTATGACCCGCACCGACCGCAAGTACGTTCTCGACCCGCTGAGTGCCGCCAAGGCGTTGGGCAGCCAACCGGAACTCGTCTGCGTGACGGTTGAGGAGCGCACCTCAAGCGCCTACGAATCCGTCTACTTCGACACCCCGGACCTGCGTACCTATCACGATGCAGCACACTCGCGCAGGCACAGGTTCAAGGTACGTACTCGAACCTACCTCGACTCCGGTACGACACTGCTGGAGGTGAAGACCAAGGGTGGACGCGGACACACCATTAAGGAGCGAATCGCGGTCCACGACCATGCACGCAACCACCTCAACCAAGAGGAACGTCGCTTCGTCGCCACCACGCTGGAGCGCAGCGGAGTGCAGGAGCCAGACCAACTCGTCGCCAATCTCATCCCGTCACTGACCACCCGCTACCGGCGCTCCACCCTGCTCGGACCAGACTACTCCCGGATCACAATCGATACTGACCTGGCCTGCGTGCGCGGCGAGCGCACGAGCTCCCATCCGCGGCTGGTACTCATTGAAACCAAGTCAGAAGGACACGCAACCACCACGGACAAAGCGTTGTGGCGTGCAGGAATCAGGCCCGTGTCCATCTCAAAATACGCGGCAGGACTGGCCGAACTCGAACCACACCTACCCGCCAACAAATGGCACCGCGTGCTTGGCGCCCCACCTCTGACTCATTCAGTCACGCACACGGCAGCGTAATTTGCGACAATAGGTGACTGGACAACTTACCCCGCTTTCGCGAAGGATCCCGTCACCCGTATGGCTGACCACGAGCACGGCATCACCGCCCCCATAACCAACTGGCTACGCACCGCCCTTGCGCCTGCGCTGAACAGTACCTGGCGAGGACTACGCAAGTGGGCGCGGTTCAACCACGACGGAACCGCGCCACCACGTGCCCTGCGGTATGCGCTCGCCGTGGCGGCCGTCCTCCTCGTGTCGGTCGTATTCGGTGTCATCACAGCGCGTGCGTCGGCTAACTTCGGGCCGCACGATGCGACCTATGAGGTCACAATCGACTCGGCCATCACAGCCGATGCTGGACCACTCGGCTCAGTCGTGCTGGACTCGCCACTGCCACTATCGCTGGGCGTTCACGTGCGGATCGGAGAGATCCCCGATTCACTCACGACTGTCGAGGGTGGCAGCACGCTCCAGGCACTCAACCAAGACCTCGACAGCTACCTACAGTTCTTCGCAGCACCGCAGGAGACGATCGAGGTCGTCACAGGGCTACTCGTTCAGAACGCGGTGAAACGGGCATTCGCGCTCGCAGTCGGGATTGGTGCGGCTCTTGCCGTCATGGCATACGTCGCGGGGTTCTCGCGCCGTCGTGAACTGGCCTACCGTGCAGCGCGCGCAACCTGGGGTCTGACCGCGGGGTTTGTGGTTCTGAGCCTAGTGGGCGCGGCCGTGTTCACCCAAGCCGCCCAGCGTGAGTCACAGGCGATCGGCGGACGTGAGACAGCCGTACTGGCGGGAACCGGACTTGAGGGCACCCGAATCACCGGACGGCTCTCGGGCGTCATCGATGAATACGGTGGACAGCTCCTTGACGTATACAACGACAATCAGGAGTTCTACGCCCAAGCCAATGTCCAACTCGCTTCCGCCTACGACTGGCGCGCAGCAATCGAGGATGCCACCGACCGCGGCCTTGGCCGATACGGCGAAGACGCTCCTGAAGACCTCGTCACGATGCTGCTCATCTCGGACCTGCACTGCAACGTCGGAATGGCACCGCTCATCCGCACCGTTGCAGAGAAATCGGGTGCGCAGATTGTCCTCAACGGCGGCGACACCACGATGAACGGAACCGATGTCGAACGCTTCTGCATGCAAACCTTTGCCAGCGCCGTACCGCAGGGCGCCGTCATGGTTCAGTCTGACGGAAACCATGACTCAGAGATCACGGGAGCGCAGGCTCGCGCGGCGGGCGTAATCGTGCTGGACGGATCTATCGTCGAGGTCGAGGGGATACGGTTCCTTGGAGACTCCGACCCTCGTGCGACCCGAATCGGACAGGGCTCAATGCTGGTGGGCGAGGAAACCTACCATGATGCAGGGACGCGGCTTGCTGAAACCTCGTGCGAGTCGGACGACGGCGCAGATATTCTACTGATCCACACTCCCGCAGTGGGCGCAGTGACCCTTGAGAACGGATGCGTTCCCTACCAGTTATCGGGACACATGCACAGCCAGATCGGTCCGGCTCAGGTGGGTAAGGGAATCCAATACGTCAGCGCCTCAACCGCTGGTGCCGTGCAGGGCAAAGCGACTATTGGGCCGCTCAGCGGTGTCGCCGAGATGACCGTACTGCGGTTCGACCGCAACAGCCGAACAATCGTGGACTACCAGGTCATCACCGTGGACACGAATGGCTCCGCGAATGCTGGCCCACGTCTGCGCTACCCGGAGTTACCCATCAATCCGGATGACCTCGAGGGCATGCACCTTGGCGGGGAATCAGGTGAGCAGGCCAATCCAGCAGACTTGGAGGGTGGGGACAGCTCCGGCGTCGAAGACACTGATGCGGAACAACCTGAAACGGATTCACAGTCCAGTCCAACTGACGGTTAAACACCCGGAATGAAACGTCAGGCGGTTAATCTGAACGTAGCACGCGCTTGCTCGATGGATGGCTTTCGTCCGAGTGCCCGAATATCTCCGGCATTACGGGCAAAAAATAATCCAACGACAACTGTGCACCGACCGGGCCCGAACACTGAGGAGACACGTGTCCAAGACAGAGTTGACCTCTGTAGGTCAGGACTACATCAAAGTGGTGTGGAGCCTCCAAGAATGGTCAGATCAGCCGGTCACCACCAAGGACCTGGCGGAACGCCTGGGAGTCGGTGCCTCGACCGTGTCTGAGACCGTGCGCCGTCTCGGGACTCAGGGATTGCTCGACCATGAACGGTACGGTGCAATCTCACTCACTGAACTTGGGCGCCAACATGCGCTCGACATGGTCCGGCGGCACCGACTCATCGAGACCTTCCTTGTCTCCGAACTCGGATACACGTGGGACGAAGTCCACGACGAGGCGGAAGTCCTCGAACATGCGGTGTCGGATCTCATGATTGACCGCATCGATGCCCGGCTTGGATATCCCACGCGGGACCCGCACGGAGACCCGATCCCCAGCAAGGATCTCGTCCACGACCGCCCCAATGCGCTACCCCTCGCCAACCTCGAACAGGGGCAGAC
>DALZEF010000017.1:6936-39854 GCA_031979385.1 Timonella sp.
CACGGTCAGCAGAATCTCCGACGAAGACCCTCAGGTTCTGCGCTACTTCGCCGAACTCGGGTTTGGGCTCGACACCATCGTCACGATCACGCAGCGAAACGACGCCGTCGGCGTCATGAACATCGAGTGGCGTCGGCACTCAGACAGCGATCCTCAACCACTCACCCTCGGACTTTTGGCGGCGCACGCCGTCTGGATTGAAGTAACACCCCAGTGACTCAGCAACATGGCTCGGGTTCAACCCAGAGCACCCCAACGCAGCAAAAACTCGCCCTCCTCGCACTCGCGCTCGGTGGTTTCACCATCGGGACAACCGAGTTCGCAACCATGGGTATTCTCACCAACATCGCGGACGGCCTCGAGGTGTCGATTCCGACCGCTGGCCACGCAATCACCGCGTACGCGCTCGGCGTGGTCATCGGGGCACCGGTCATAGCGGTCATGTCCGCCCGGATGTCCCGCTCGACATTAGTGGCATGGCTCATGGGAGCCTATGCAATTGCGAATATCCTCTCGGCTCTTGCCCCAAGCATGGGCCTGCTCATCCTTGGGCGCTTCATCGCAGGTTTACCCCACGGCGTGTTCTTCGGCGTTGGAGCAGTTGTCGGCACGGCTGTGGTCGGACAGGCCCGTCGCGGCCATGCGATGTCGATGATGCTCGGTGGCTTGACCATCGCGAATGTTATCGGTGTGCCGCTGTCTTCGTGGGTTGGCCAGCACCTCGGCTGGCAGGCGGCATTCGTCATCGTGGGTGTGCTTGGCCTCATCACGGTCGTGTCACTGGTCATGCTGCTGCCCAAGGTGCCACCAGCGCCAGGGGCGAACCCAGCCTCCGAACTCAAGGCGCTTAAGAACGGGCGCCTCTGGGCCATGTTCGTGGCTGCTGCAATCGGTTTTGGCGGCATGTTCACCGTATACTCCTACGTCAAACCGCTCGTGATGTACGAGGCCGGAATGGCTGAAGAACACGTACCGTTCGTTCTCGCGCTGTTTGGTCTGGGTATGACGTTTGGAACGTTCTTCGCCGGACGGCTCATGGACATCAACGTGGTGCGCACGGTCCAGGCTGGGTTCATCACAACGTCGGCATCCCTGATCTTCCTCGGCTTCGTGGAGGAACACGTGGTGCTCGTGCTGATTGCACTCTTCGCGGTCGGATTCACGTCGCAGTTGCTCGCACTGCCACTGCAGGGTCTCCTCATGGATCTGAGCCCCAAAGCCCCGTCGCTCGGTGCGGCGCTGTGCCATTCCGCACTCAACACCGCGAATGCGAACGGTGCCTTCCTCGGTGGACTGTTCATTACCTGGGGTCTTGGCTACACCTCACTCGCTTGGCTCGGACTTGGGTTGACTGTCATCGGCTTCGCACTCGTTGCCTTGTTCCTGCCCAGAAAGAAACCACGCGACTTGGACGCGTTGCTCGCCGAGTCTGAGTGACACCTTCCATCTGACCTGTCACCCGCCGGGGTAGTGCAGGCCTTGCCATCAGGCGATTTCCAGAAATAGCCTCTACTGTGAGTTGTGGCGCGTGTTCAGCAGCGGAGCGGAGGGGTTTGCACCGACAGCTTAGAGCATCGCAGAAACATCCGTGCATCCCGCGAATCACTGAGGAGAAAGCCGTGTCAGAGGCGAGCCAGCACGATCTTGATGAGGAATTCGATTTTTCTGAGGAACTTGAAGCCTCTAGGAGTATCAGCGATCGGACCTTCGGGTGGCTGCTCATTGTCTTGGGTGGCATCGCGTTTGCCGCCTCGATGGCGCTGTCGATTGAGAAGTACCTCAAACTGGCCAACCCTGATCATGAGGCCAGTTGTACGTTCAACCTGTTCCTTGACTGCGCCGACGCGATGGGATCGGCTCAAGGAGCGATCTTCGGTTTCCCCAACCCGCTCATCGGTGTCTTTGCGTTCACCGTGGTGATTACCTCCGGTGTCGTTCTGGTGGCCGGAGCGCGATTGCCTCGGTGGTATTGGCTCTCGCTGCTGACCGGAACCGCTCTTGGCATGGCGATGATCGTGTTTCTCATGTTCACTTCCATCCACACGTTGCAGCGCCTGTGCCCCTACTGCATGGTTGTGTGGGCCGCGATGATCCCGCTGTTCTGGTATCAGATCGTTCGGGCCGCGCAGGAACGTCACCTCAAGGTGTCAGATGGCCTGCGTACGCGTTTGATGCGTGACAAACACCTGATCTTTCCCGTGTTCTATGTGCTGGTGCTTGTGTGGATTGCGCTCGGTATGGGTGGAGTGATCCTCGAGTACATCAACTCCTGACGGTTGTGTGTTTGCCTCGAACCACGTTTCGCAGTACGTAAGCAGAACATGGAAGCCGAGGGCTCGTCGTCAATGTGGCTCACACATGCGTTTCATCACGCGGAAAATGGGCCCGGAGCAGGTATCGGCGACTGTAAACTGGAACGCGTGAATACTCCAGACCAGACTTTGACGGGCGCCTCCGGCGCGCCAAGCAATGGTGAACCTGCATTCCGTTACAACGCTCAACTCGCCTCCGAGATCGAGTTGCGGTGGCAGGACCTATGGGACGAGCGCGGCACCTACTTCGCCGCTGACCCTGCCGGTGGTCTAGCCAACGGTCAGGGCGAGCACGCGGACCCGAAGAGCCCGTCGTTCTTTGTCATGGACATGTTCCCGTTCCCATCCGGTGCTGGTCTGCACGTGGGACACCCACTCGGCTATATCGCGACCGACGTTGTGGGTCGTTTCCGCCGCATGCGCGGAGATAACGTGCTGCACGCGATGGGCTTTGACGCGTTCGGGTTACCAACCGAGCAGTTCGCTATTGCAACCGGACAGCACCCACGTGTGGCAACGGAGAACAACATCGCCAACATGAAGCGCCAGTTGCGCCGCATGGGATTGGCGCACGATCCGCGTCGTTCGTTCGCCACGACTGATATTGACTATGTGCGCTGGACGCAGTGGATCTTCCTGCAGATCTTCAACTCCTGGTATGACGCCGAAGCAATCAACCCGTTTGGCACCAAGGGCAAGGCACGCCCCATTGCGGAACTTGAAGCAGAGTTCGCTGCTGGAACCCGTGCGGTTCCTGCGGTTGCGGACGTTGCCGAGGGCGCGCAGTGGTCCGAGTTGAGCGTTGCCCAGAAGCGCGCGGTGTTGAACGAATACCGCCTCGCCTACGTTTCGCAGTCGCCAGTGAACTGGTGCCCGGGACTTGGAACCGTTTTGGCTAACGAGGAAGTCACCGCTGAGGGACGTTCCGAGCGCGGCAACTTCCCGGTCTTCCAGCGCGCCATGAACCAGTGGAACATGCGCATCACCGCATATGCCGACCGGTTGACCGATGATCTGGAGCACATCGACTGGCCGGACAAGGTGAAGTCGATGCAGCGCAACTGGGTTGGCCGTTCCGAAGGCGCCCACGTCACGTTCACCGCCGCAGGCGAGGATTTGACCGTATTCACGACCCGTCCAGACACTCTGTTCGGGGCCACCTTCATGGTGGTTGCACCGGAGCACGCAATCTTGGACGAGCACATTCCAGATGCTTGGCCCGAAGGTACGCGCGATGCATGGACCGGTGGGTACGCCACCCCAGCCGAGGCAGTATCCGCATATCAGGCGGCCGCTGCGGCCAAAACCGCTGTGGAGCGTCAAGCCGGTGCCAAGGACAAGACCGGTGTATTCACCGGTATCTTCGCCACCAACCCGGTCAACGGTGCGCAGGTGCCAGTGTTCACCGCCGACTACGTCCTCATGGGATACGGAACCGGCGCGATCATGGCTGTTCCCGGAGGAGACGAGCGTGACTTCGCGTTCGCGCAGGCCTTCGACCTGGACGTGATCTACACCGTGCAACCACCAGAGGGCTTTTCTGGTGATGACGCATGGACCGGAGACGGCGCTGTCATCAACTCGTCCAACGACGAGTTGGACTTGAACGGCAAGAACGTTGACGCTGCCAAGTCCGAGATGATCGCATGGCTCGAAGCCAAGGGATTCGGAACCGGCACTACAACGTACCGCCTGCGTGACTGGCTGTTCAGCCGCCAGCGTTACTGGGGCGAACCGTTCCCCATCGTGTTCGACGAAAACGACCAGCCCATCGCGCTGCCAGACTCCGCGCTGCCAGTTGCACTGCCGGACACCCCGGACTTCGAGCCGCGCACCTTCGACCCAGAAGACGCGGACTCCTCGCCGGAGCCACCACTCGGACGCAACGACGACTGGGTGTACGTGGAACTCGACCTGGGTGATGGCCCAAAGAAGTACCGCCGCGAAACCAGCACCATGCCCAACTGGGCTGGCTCCTGCTGGTACTACCTGCGTTACCTCGACCCTACAAACAACGGTGCGGACGCAACCGTGCCCGTGGCACCAGATCTCGACCGGTACTGGCTTGGCCCAGACCACAACGAGTCCGCTGGCGCAGCCGGTGGTGTCGACCTGTACGTTGGCGGTGTTGAGCACGCTGTGCTGCACCTGCTGTATGCACGGTTCTGGCACAAGGTGCTGTTCGACCTTGGACACGTTTCCTCAGTTGAGCCGTTCCACAAACTGTTCAACCAGGGATACATTCAGGCATTCGCATACACCGACGCGCGCGGGCAGTATGTACCAGCAGCCGAGGTGGAGGGTGATGAGCAGTCCGGTTTCACCTGGAACGGCGAACCCGTCAACCGCGAGTACGGCAAGATGGGCAAGTCGCTGAAGAACATCGTCACCCCAGACGACATGTACGAGGCATACGGCGCCGACACCTTCCGCGTGTACGAGATGTCGATGGGTCCACTGGACCTGTCCCGTCCGTGGGAGACCCGTGCGGTGGTTGGCGCGCAGCGCTTCCTGCAGCGTCTGTGGCGCAACGTGTTGAACGAGGAGACCGGCGAACTCGCCATCACCGAGGATGAAGCCGACCTTGAGACCAAGCGCAAGTTGCACCGCGCCTTCAAGGATGTTGCCGAGGAGATGGAGGGCATGCGCGTCAACACTGCAATTGCCAAGCTCATCGAACTCAACAACTATCTGACCGGGTTGGATGTCGTACCGCGTGAAGCTGCGGAGGGTATCGTGATCATGGTTGCGCCCGTCGCGCCGCACATCGCTGAGGAACTGTGGGCCAAGCTCGGACACTCCGATTCGGTTGTATACCAGCCCTTCCCGACCGCCATCGACGAGTATCTGGTGGAGGACACCGTCACGTGCATCTTCCAGGTCAAGGGCAAGGTTCGCGGTAAGGCCGAAGTGTCACCATCCGCAACCGACGCCGAACTGGAAGCCCTCGCATTGGCCGATATTGGAGTGCAGCGCACCCTCGCCGGTGCGGGTATCCGCAAGGTCATCGTGCGTGCTCCAAAGCTCGTGAACATCGTTCCCGAGTAATAGGACTTGCTGGTATAACCCACACGCTGGGACTGGCGGCTGCACCGTGGAGTGCGTGTCGTCGGCAATGGGTGCGTTAAAGAAATTCTTTTAGCAACCGCGCTCCGGGTGCAGAATCGCGATTCTGCACCCGGAGCGTCTCGCGTGAAAGCGGGCGTGTGCATTGTCAGCAGGTCCGGGTAGAGTCGGACACGGCCTGATTTACTTCTCCGAGAGGTCCCGTATGGGTGTTGTAAGTTCTGAGATCGCAGTTGCGCGGCGTGCCTTCGCGCGGCCCACGCTCGCGCTCCTCAATAAGACCTACGCACCGGTTGTCATAGCGTTGTTCGCGGCTATTTTTGGCCCTAACCGCAAGAGTGTTCCCGCTGATCAGTTCCATATTGAAGTGTCGGATCACCTAGAGGAACTGCGCTTGCTTGACGACGATTCCCTCCCTGAGATGTCGGCGCGCAAGTTGGCATCGAACTGGGTTCGCGACAGGTGGCTGGTTCGGTCCGTGAATGACAGCGGGCAGGAGCAGTATGCGCTGACGTCGAACGCTCAGGAAGCATTGGATTTCGTGTCGCGGTCTGCAGGGGAACGCTCGTATGTGTCCGAGTCCCGGATACGTACGCTGCTTGATACCGTCGAACGTTTCGCCCTCGATGCCCAACCTGACCGGCAAAAACGTATCCGGGCATTAAATGCCCAGATCAGGACCCTCACGGCGGAGAAGAAGCGCCTCGAAGCGGGCGGCGAGATCGAACCGACCTCGGTGGAACGCATGGAGGAGCAGTTTGACAACGTGAAGTACCTGGTCCGTGAGTTGCCTGCGGACTTTACGCGCGTGGCTGAGTCAATCAAGGACCTACAGCGAACGATTCTTGCACAACTACGGCAGGACGAGCGGCCCACCGGTGAGGTGCTGGCCGAATACTTGGCGGCCTCTGAAAATCTGCTGGAGCAAACCAACGAGGGCAAGGCGTTCACGGGTGCGCTGGAGCTCTTGAAAAGCGATGAGCTCTTGGGACAGCTGGACGCGTCGATTGAGGCGATCTTGTCGCACCCGTTTGCTAGGGAACTGAGTTCGCGTGAGCGCGAGTCATTCCGAGCCATCAAGTCCACAGTTCTTGAGGCACTCGGCGTTGTACTCGCCGAACAACAGCGTGCTTCGCGCACGTTGACCGCCCAGATCAGGAACCACAATCCGCTGCGAGATCGCGAACTGGACGATGCCCTCCGATCAGCGGTCCTGGCATTGACCGAGTGGTTCCCAGGAACCGGACGAGGCGAACCCGTTGAGGCTCTGACCCGGTTTGAGCGTGCCAACTTTGGGCGGTTGCGCACCGGGCTGCACGACCTCCATGACGATGCTCCACCGGAGGCGATTGCGCAGAACTCGGACGTGGAAATCTCCGGGCTGGAACTCGAAGAAATCATTGCGATGGGTGGACCGCGGCATCGGGAACTGCTCGAACATGTGAGTGCGCTGCTTGACGAGGCAGACCGTGAACTGACCGTGGCGCAGGCGTTTACCCAGGGATCCGACAACCTGAAACGACCCGTCGAGATTCTCGGGTACCAAGAAATTGCTGCATCCGGTGAAACGAGTGGCAAGCCAGACCTTGAACTTGGCAGGTTCGAGTCCGGCGGCGTCGAACAGCAGCCTGCGCCACTCGAACGAGTCATCGCGATCAGAGCAGACGGAACGACCCGCGAGTTCATCGTTCCGCGCCAAACCATTCACCACCCCGCACGCGTTCCAGCGCACGATGTGCAGCCTGACTCCCTACCGATAGAGGTCACCAATGACTGAGCAGTTCACAGACACTAGGGCGACTATGGTTGGTGGCACGGGTTCCTCGAACGCAGAGGAATCCGTGGATGCGGTGCAGGAGACTGACGCTGAGCAGAATGCGGTTGCTGCTCAGATAGCGGAGACTGTGCGGGGTACGGACGGGCAATCTCTCGGCGCGTTCAATGAGGCTCCAGCACTCGAAGAAGACCAGTCGTTCCTATTCCCCGGCGACAAGGGGCAACTCGAATACGACGCGCGGCGAGTGTTAGCGCTGCTGTTGCAACGCCGATTCATCGAGGCAGCAGAAGATAAATGGGCGTGGGACACCATCCTTAAGCACCAGAACCTGCTTGAGTCACGGTTTCATGACATGTTCCTCGAACTCGTGGTGGACCGCGAGTACGGGGTTGCCTACAAAACGCAGGTGCGTCAAGAAGAACTGAGCATCCCGATCCTTCTCCGCGACGACTCCTACCGGCGTGCCGAAACGGTCATCCTGATCTACCTGCGCTCCACGTTCCGCCAGCAAGTGGGTATGGGCGAAGGCGCAGCTTTTGTTGACCACGATGACTTGGTTAACCACGCCATGAGTTTCTTCGCCTCAGACGAAACCAACCTGGCGCTGCGCCAGCGTGAGGTCAGTCAAGGGATCGACCAGTTGGCTCGTGAAGGAATCCTGAAAGAAGCATCGCAGGAACGCTACCGGATCTCACCGATCATCGAGGTGCTCATGCCACTCGACCGGATTCAAGAGTTGACCGCATGGATCGAGCAGCGTTTAGCGGCGGGTGTAACGTCCGTGGCTGACGACAGCGAAGACGATGACCTTGAGAACGACCTGGTGGCCTCAGTCGTGGTTGAAGAGGTCGGGTTTGATCTTGAGAAGGCCGGCATGCATGAGACATTGGTTGAACTTGCTGGTGATAACGAAGCTGTAGGTGCTGACGTAAAGCACGCTGCAGGTGATGTGCCTAACGCTGATGAAGAGCCAAGCGTGCTTGATGGGCTGAGTGGTGTTGACACGTCCGATGCCGTAGACCCGCGGGAAGTAGGGGACCGAAACCAATGACCTTTGACAACACTCTCTTTGGGCTCATTCCGCAGGCATCCACCGGGCAGCAGTGGGTTGCGCTGTCGATGCAGATGGTGAACTGGGGTGGGTACCACGGATACCATCAGGTCCCATTCCACCCAGACGGAACGCTCATCTCCGGTGGCTCCGGTACCGGTAAGTCCACGCTGCTCGACGCATACATTGCGCTGATGATGCCACACACCACGCCGTTCAATGGCGCATCAAACGGGGCAACGACTGGTCGCGCACGATCCAAGGACCAGCGCAACATCCTGTCCTACGTTCGTGGAAAGGTGGATGACCAGCGCGATCTCGACACCGATACGCTGCGAGACACCGTTTTGCGTGGCGACAAGAGCGACACGTGGTCCGCGATCGCCATGACCTGGCGGGACCAGTCGAAACAACTGTTCACTGCGGTCCGTATCTTCTATGTGCCCAAGGGCGCGACCAAGAACGAGGACTGCACATTCCGCCGCGCAGTCATCAGCGGCTCCATCGACCTGCGGGTTCTTGAGCAGTATGCGGTAGGGAAGTTTGCGCCCGGTATCTTGTCTGGCACGCTGGGTATGCAGGTACTCGACACCGATTCTGCGTTTATCGCGAAACTCCAGTCTGTGCTCGGTATTGGTGCACACGGTGACGGCGATAAGGCTCTACAACTTCTTGCGCGTATTCAGGCCGGTCAACAGATTTCAACCGTCGATGCCCTATACAAGCAGATGGTTCTTGAGGAACCAGAGACGTTCCGCATCGCAGATGATGCGATTGCACACTTTGACGAGCTGACCGCGGTGCGTTCCGAGATGATTCGCGCCGAAGAGCAGGTCACGATGCTGCGCCCAATCCTCGAACTGCGCGAGAAACGTCAAGCCGCGCTGGAAAAAGCTGCACTCATCAATGATTTGGATGCATTGCAGGGCAGCGGGACGACTAATGACGGTGCAGTATCGGCCTTCAGTCTGTGGCGGGACCGAAACTCCCTTGACCTGATCACGGTTGAAGAGAACGACAATCGCACATCCTACGCCGAGGCCAAAGCAGCGAAGGTATCTGCAGGCGCTGCTATTTCCTCGCATGACGCGCAACTCGAGATCGTGCGCGATAACCAGCGTAAGAGCGGTGGCGACCAGATCGAGGCTCTGAACCGTGAGGTTAAAGCGGCTGAGAACGCTCTGAGTGCCGCGCAGTCGGAACGCGCAAAGTTTGATAAACACCTTGCCGTGACTGGACTCGATATCACGAAGAAGTCTGAGTTCGATTCGATGATGCGCATGGCCGGACAAGAGATCGATGAGGCCGAAGGCGCAGTACAGCGTCGCCGTGCGGCTGAGTACGATGCGATGCACGTGCTGAAATCTCTTGAACAAGACCGGGAACAGACCAAGCACGAGATCGGGTTGCTGCGCACGGTCAAGGGAAACATTCCGTTTGAGCTGCAGGAAGCTCGCGGACTCTTTGCAGATGCAATGGGAGTGTCACCCGAAGAACTCCCATTCGTTGGCGAACTGATCGACGTGCGTCCAGAATATGAGGGCTGGCGCGATGCTATCGGTTTGGCGCTTGGTGGTTTCGCCACCACGATCCTAGTGGACCAAGATCGGCTGTCCGACTTCCGGATCGCGATCAATGCGATCCGCACACAGCGTCGAGTCTCGTTCGAGGGTGTGGAAGTAGGGCTTCGCATTGACGAACCCACTGACAGGTACGTGCTCCCGGGGCGTTTGGAGTACAAGCACACAGGATTCACCGGGTGGCTCATTGAACGCCTAGATCAGCAGTTCGGGTTTGTGTGCGTTACCGATGCATCCGAGTTGGGTGCGCACAAGAAGGCACTGACTAAGAGCGGCCAGATTTCGCAGGGTGCGCGCGGAGCACACGGTGGTCAGGGTCAACGCTCCGTGATCGGTTTCTCCAACGAGGGTCGGATCAAGGAACTCGCGGCACGGTTGGAGGAACTGGACAGCAAGATCGTTGATGCACGGGCAATGGTTGAGTCGGTTACCTCAGCTTCTGATGCTCAGCAGGCTCGGGTCGAAGCATTCCGGCGACTGATCGACTTCTCGTGGCCAAGCATTGACGTTGCTGGCGCACAATCCACAGTTGAAGCGAAACACCAGCAACTGTCAGCGCTGATTGACGGTAACGACGTGTTGGCCGCCTTGAAAAAGGAAGAGAAAGAACTCCTCGCCGAACTTGAGCGCCAGCGCAAGGTCTTTGCCCGCGCCGAGGCCAGCATGGAAGCGCTTGAAGCTGAATACGGGCATCTCGTGGACATGGAAGATGCGGCAAAAGATGCCATTGAAGCTGCCGAAGACGCAGGTTTCGAAGTGTCTGCGGCTCAAGAAACCTACCTACTGGATCACATCAACCGGGTGTCGGACGGTAACTGGCAGAGCACGCTCAAGGACTTTGAACGGGCCATTGATCTCGTGCTGATCGATATTAAGCACGATCACAGCACCGCTGACAGTACGGCGGCAACCGCTGGGAACGAACTCGTCCGTATCTTTGATCGGTTCCGTGAAACGTGGCCCAACCCGAATCTCGGTGGCGACCCAGACAAGAGTTTTGACGACTACGCCCGTATCCTTGAGGAACTGGAGCACCAGAAACTCTATGCAATCAAGGAAAAGTGGAACCGCAACGTTACCCGTTTGTCTGGTCAGGAGTTCACTCGCCTCAATGGACAGATGACCCAAGCAATCGACCAGATTCGGGTGCGTATGGCACCGGTCAATGAGATCCTGTGGGAGCTTCCGTTCCAAGACGATCAGCATCGTCTACGAATCTCCGCGAAGTCCACCGACTCGTTGGATATCAAATCGTTCCGTAAGCAACTGCGTGAACTCGCGAGCGATGTTGAGGGTGAGCAGACCCTCAAGCAGCGTGAAGCACGGTATCGCAAGATCGCTGATCTACTGGCGCGTATCCGCCCCGAATCTGCCGAACGTCGTCGACTCATTGACGTGCGTGAGCACGTGCGGATTGAAGCGCTCAAGGTTGACCTGCAGGGTAACGAGGTGTCTGTGTTTGACCACATCGCCGGTAAATCCGGTGGTGAAAGCCAAGAACTTGTCGCCTTCATCGTGGGTTCGGCGCTGCGCTACCAACTTGGTGACTCGGATGCGGAGCGGCCACGCTATGCACCTGTGTTCCTTGACGAGGCCTTCATTAAGGCGGACTCGCGGTTTGCCGGACGCGCTGTCACCGCATGGCAGGGACTTGGGTTCCAACTCATCGTTGGTGCGCCGCTCGATAAGGTGTCGGCACTTGAACCGCACATGGCCCTGTTGATTCAGACCGTGAAGAACTCCGAGGGGCACACACACCTGCGGGGAGCGATTGCCGCTGACTCTGCGGTGCGTTTCAACTCCGACACTGGAGCGAGTGACACTGGTACAAGCACCGAAAGGGAACCTGCTTCGGTGGGTGTACAGGAGTAAGCATACGTACCTCGTCGAGACAGCCAGAACATTAAAGCAGTCAGTTGTCTTGTTCTATGTGGAAAGATAACTGGGCATCTCAGCCTTGAGGCGAATGAGAAGAGAGCCTTCGATGTCGTGACCGGGCCAAATCCTGCTCCCTATCGCCGAATCGAGCAGGAACGCATACCGTTGGATGATGCACGTGAGGCGCTGCGTGCGCTTATCGGCGACTTAGCTGGCGGAGAAACAGCCGGAAGTAGTCAAGGTTCAGAATGATGGAGGAGTAGTGGGGGAAAGCGTTCACCTTGGCAAGCAGAGAACGTTGATTGTTACGGACTCAACCGCTTCTATTCCGCAGGAACTGCGGTCTACCCCGCACCTAGAGATCGTGAATCTCCACGTTATCCATGGTGGTGAGAGTTTTGAGGAGAACGCGGAACTACTCCCGGAACACTGCGCCGAACTTGTGGAACGTCATGTTGAACTGTCAACGTCGCAGCCGCCACGCTCTGCTTTCGAAGAGGTGTTTTCCAGGGCTTTTGCCGAAGGCTACGCCCATGTCGTTGGTATGTTCATCCCTCAGGTTCTTTCTGGCACCGAGGACACAGCGCGAGCAGTGGCAACTCAATGGCCGGGCAAGGTCCATATCGTTAGTTCACGAACCACGGGGATGGCGTTGGGGTTAACCGTTCTCCAAGGTGCACGGGCTGCACGTGAGGGCATGCTTGCTCGCGAGATTGTTTCCCTGCTCAAAGATGCTATGCAAGGTTCGGGAGCCTACTTCATGGTTGACTCGCTCGATCATTTGCGACGTGGCGGTAGGCTGGGGGTGACTGCCGCTGCCGTGGGCACGGTGCTTGGCCTCAAACCGGTTCTTGCAATGAACGATGACGGACATATTGAGGTTGTGTCCAAGGAACGTAGTCGTTCGCACGCGATCAGGTTCCTACACGCAAGAGCCATCGAGGCAGCGGACTCTGGTGCCATAGAGCTGGGCGTTCATTACTTCGGCGATCCGAACCGAGCCCATAAGCTCGCGGAGAAACTCAGGCAGGAGACGTCCGCCCGCATATATGTGAGCCCTGCCTCCGCGGTTCTTGGCGTTCACGTCGGCCCAGGGATGCTAGCCGTCACCTACGCGTGATCTGTTTTCACAAACTGTCGGGATGTGCTGGACAGACTCGTTATCCACTGTTTGACGCCGCGATGGATCCGATGGGGGTGGAGCACATGACAGTGTTGCCGTGTGTCCGAAAGCATCGAAACCCGGCTTGAACGCCTTGCCGCCCCGGTTCCCGCAGATCCAAGAACGAGTCTCGCCTCAGGTGAGTTGTCGGGTCGCGGTGTTCCCGCGAGTTCGATTGCCGACGATACCCTCCCTCGTTCCCCCAGATCTGCCATCGGTGATGATCGGCCTGTGGCCGAGAGATTGGAATCTCTGACGTGGCAGGTGCCAGACGCGGAACCAGGAAAAGTTCCCGTGACGACAGCGGTCCAGCGACGCGTCGTGGAAGCCTATACGGGGTTGCATGGGCATCCGCTTGAGCATGATGGCCGCATGGCAGCGGCGCAGCGCAGGTCACGCTGGAAACTCTCGCTCAGGTCTGGGGTATCGCTCATCCTGCTGATCACCGTCATGGTGGCGATAGTGCTCAGCCTCGAGTCATGGAACAGTGCTGAGGTTTCCCGAGAACTTGGGCAACATCAGCGAGAAGAGGCAGCGACGGACGGGTTGCGCGGTGGGAATGTGGCTGCGGAAGCAGAGGGCTCTCACATCGAAGCCGATCCAGGTGAAGGAGGCCGCAACGAAGTTGAGGAGGGTCCAACACCTGCGGACGCTGGAGAACCGTCAGCACTCACCGTGTTTGTTCACGTTACAGGGCAGGTAGTCAGCCCTGGGCTGTATGAGCTTCCTATGAATGCTCGGGTATACGACGCGATTGAGGCGGCTGGTGGACCCACCGACTCAGCGGACACGGACGCGATCAATTTGGCGAGCCCACTCATCGATGGGCAGCAACTACTTGTTCCGAAACCTGGTGAACTGCCTCCGCCAATGGATACTGCGAACGGCCAAGCGCTGGATGGGCAGGCTTCACAGGACAGCACCGCAGCCTCCGTTAACCCAACTGGTGCTGGAGCCGCTTCGGGTGGAGGCAGAGTCAACATCAATACCGCGACTGCGGAGCAACTCGATACCCTTCCAGGGGTGGGACCCGCAATTGCCCAGCGAATCATTGAGTTCAGGGAAACGCACGGCGGCTTTACCACGGTTACTGACTTGCGGTCAGTGTCCGGAATCGGACCTGCGATGATGAGTAAACTTCAGGACCTCGTGACTGTTGATGGGCTGTAGCCGTGTCACGTGACTTTCGCCTGGTTCCGATTGCATTGTTCTCATGGTTGGTGGCTTTTGTTGGATTGCGTCTGCCATGGACGGTACTTGTCTTGGCCGCGGCGTCTGCGGGTGTGTTGGCAGGGGTCATGTGGATTGTCGGATGGTACGCCCAGCGCGACAGTCAACTCGATGAGCAACCGCAGCCAGCACACCGACGCTCGCCGACTGGACCTAGAGCTCTGAATCCGGCCTATCTGACTGCTGTGTTGTTCTTTTTCGCAGCGGCCCTTGTGTCAGCACGTGTGGGGTACGAAGCATATGTGGTCCAAACCAGTCAGCTTCGGCACATCATGGACGCGGAACTCCACGCAACAGTCGTGGGCAGGGTGACATCTGATCCCAAACGCTCTACGGCACGGTTCACGCAGGAATCATCCACATACACGCTCGAGGTGTATCTGCTCACCGCCAACGGTGCGGAGGTGAAGACCCCAGGACAGATCCGAGTGCTCGCGAGCCATTCGGCCGAGGAAGGGCCAACGTATGCGAGCATCGTGGAACTCAGCGGCAAACTCAGTGCCACCAATCCGGGAGAACGTACGCAAGCGTTGCTCCGCGTCAACGAACCCGCACGAGAACTTCATGCGCCAAGTGGTCTGGCGGCAGCCACGAATCGGCTACGTTCCAATCTGAACAGCCTTGTTGAACCCTTGTCACCACAGGCGAGAGCGCTTGTCCCTGGCGCTGCGATAGGGGATACCCGGGAGATGGAGGACGATCTAGACCAGGCCATGAAGGTCTCAGGCCTGACACACATCACGGCGGTATCAGGATCGCATTTCGCGATTATCTTCCTGCTCATAAAGGCAGCTGCATCGTCTCTCCCGCGGGCAGCACGGGTCGTGATCATCGCGATGGTTTGCCTCGGGTTTGTTGCGCTTGTCCATCCGAGCGGTGCCGTGTTGCGCGCACTGACCATGGGACTTGTCGCGGTGACAGGACTCGCGCTCAAGAGACGTTCGCAGGGCATTGCCGCATTGGCGTTTGGTGCTCTCGCCCTGCTTCTCTATGACCCGTATAACGCGAGCGACTATGGGTTTCTGCTCTCTGTCACCGCGACCGCAGGGCTGATTCTGGGTAGTTCACCGCTTGCTCGTTTCCTACATCGGCCACGAGGCATCGATCCGCTTGTGCCAAGACCAATTGCTCACGCCCTCGCTGTTCCGATTGCCGCGCAACTTGCTGTTGGCCCGATCTTGTTGTTCTTGCAGCCGTACGTGTCGTTGTATTCGGTTCCGGCGAACGTGGCTGCGGCGCCAGCGCTTGCTCCGGCGACCATCTTCGGACTGTCCGCAACTTTTCTCGCACCGTTTGCACCTACGGCGGCGCTCGTATCCGCGCACATTGCGAGCGGTGCGACCTGGTGGATCGCTGCATGCGCTACGTTCTTTGCAGGGCTGCCGGGTGCGGCACTGTCGTGGCCCGAGGGCGCGACTGGTGCGCTGTTGTTGACCGCGCTGAGCGCAGGACTCGTGTGGTGGATGTGGGCATTCAACACTGGACGATTGAGTCGAGCCCAACGTCACGCAGAGCGCGCAGAATCGCGCACCACCATGCGGCAGGATCTTTCCCGTGGATGGCGCACTCCGTTGAGTCTCCGACTGCACCATTCCCGCGTACGCGGTGTTATCGTCCATCAGCGCGGATGGCTCACCCGAGTTGGCGACGTGTACGTCGCATTGGTCATGGTGGCAACGCTCTTCGTGTTGCGTCCGTATTGGCTTATCAATGTTGTAAACCCTGGTGGTCTGGGTCAGTGGCAGGTTGCTGGATGCGATGTTGGGCAGGGTGACGCCTTTCTCGCCCGCGGTGCGGACGGCAGCACCTACATGTTCGATGTTGGGGAACAGGACCGTCTACTGCGGGCTTGCTTGCGTGATCTTGCGATCACACGCATAGACATCGTATTCATCAGCCACTTTCACGCCGACCACTATGGCTCACTTGGAACGCTTCTCGACGAGACGGAGGTTGGGCAGATTATCACCGGCCCCGTTGTGGCTGAATCGGCAGGCGTGGCGTATGTGTTCGATATTGCGCAACGCCATGATGTGCCTATCGCTGCTATTTCCGAGCGATCAATCATGGAAAGTGCGGATGATAGTCAGAGCTGGCGGATCATGTGGCCTACACCTGCGGAGGTGGCTCTACTCGAACGGCTGGCGAGTACAGGAGTCAATGTCATGAATGATGCCAGCCTGGTCGTGGAAGTTGATCTTCAGGATGGTGGGCGAGCGGTGTTCCTAGGCGATCTTGAGGAGCCGGGCCAAGAACGGCTCGCACTTCATCTCGGTGAACTTACCCTAGCCACATCAGCCGACCCTGCCCAGCGCGACCGACAGGTTGCGCAATCTAACGCGCCCATGCACGAAGGTGAGGAAAAGGGGCAGGAGGGAATCGTCGCCAATCAGGGCTATGAAATTGTGAAAATGGCTCATCATGGTTCTGCATCCCAGTCGGATACCTTGGCGCGCGTACTCGCCCCCAAGGTGACGGTCGTTGGCGTGGGAGAGGACAACTCGTACGGGCATCCAGCCCGTGCGGCAACTGACCTGTATACGCGGGTTGGGAGTCACATTCTGACCACCGCTGAATGTGGAACGTTTGGGGTGTACAGCCAAGCGGACCGGTGGTTTGTTGTTGGCGGCTGCCTATGAAAACCTAAGTGCATGGCAACTGCTTCGCGTTCATCAGGTTCACGTTCCTCCGCTGCGCGCTCAGTGACGTGGGAGCAGGCTCCGCTGGCGCCCGTGGTGCTGATTCAAGGACCCGAAGGGTTACTTGTCGACCGTGCGATTGAGGTTGTGACAGCTGCGGCGCGTGAAGCGGACCCGCAGGTTGAGCGAACCGTGTTGACCGGAGCGGGTTATCAAAATGGAACGCTCCTACTGCGCACCAGCCCCTCCCTTTTCGGCGAGGCCCGACTCATCGTCATTGACAACGCGGAGGCAGCAACGGATGCTCTCATCACCGACGTTGTGTCCTATGTCGGGCATCCGCCCGCACCCGACGTGTGGCTTGTGATTGCCCACCGCGGGGGAGTGCGTGGCAAGAAAATGCTCGATGCGATCAAGGCATCTGGCGCACCGGTCGTTGCTTGTGACGCTCTAAAAAAGGATGGCGACAAGGTTTCGTTCGCCGCTCAAGAATTCAAACGCGCTGGGCGGCGCGCAACTGCAGGAGCGGTGCGCGCACTCGTTGAGGCACTCGGCTCGGATGTGCGCGAACTGGCCTCTGCCTGCCAACAGCTGATCGGTGATGTTTCTGGGACCATTGACGAGTCGATGGTGGAGAAATATTACGGTGGCCGGGTGGAAGCCACCGGTTTCAAGGTAGCCGATGCCGCGATTGCCGGTCAGACAGCCCACGCGATCTCACTGCTTCGTCACGCACTGGCGACAGGCGCTGACCCGGTGCCCATCGTTGCGGCACTTGCGTTGAAAGTGCGGACTCTCGCTAAGGCTGGTGCGTTGCGTTCGGGCCGTACGGCTGCCGATCTGGGTATGGCTCCGTGGCAAGCGGACCGTGCCCGTAAGGAACTGGCGAACTGGACTCCGGATGGGATCGCCAGAGCCATTCAAGCCGTTGCTCAAGCCGATGCAGAGGTCAAGGGCCAGGGGCGCGACCCCGTGTTTGCCGTCGAGCGTGCGGTTCTGGTGATTTGCCAGTCATACGGCCGATAAACGTAGGTCGGGCGTTGCAAGTTCAGGTGCAACTCTTGGCCCGATCGCGGCTCAACCCATCGAAAGGACGATGGACTTGAAACCATCACCGAAGAAGGTGCTTGGTCAGCGCCTCGGAAGAAAACTCGCGGCAATGCTCAGCATCTGGATCGTTCGCTGCTCATACCCTGTGGCACTTCACTGAGGCGACCGATATCACCATCGGCGAGTCGGGCGGATACGATCGCCAGTTCCTTGGACCGGTATTTGCACCGGTTGCAGGTTCGAACGTGGAAACCAATGCGAGCATTAACGCGCGCTGGGTATGACAAGGCTGGGCGGAATTGATGCGATTCCGTCCAGCCTTTGTCATGCCCGTATGGGGTCGTGTTTCTGGGAATGTGATTGGCCAGGGTTTGGGTCTATTCGCCAAAGTGTGGGGCGTCGATCACCCGATGGACCAAAAATGTTCCGGATGCACTGAATTTTTACATGCATCCGGGCCAAAAACAGCCCATCGAGATGGGGTCTAGGTTGACAAGATCCCCTGAGGTTCGTAGGTTAGTTACATGAGTAATGAACCAAGGAGGTTCACGTGCTAGATGAATCGAAACCGATCTTCCAACAGGTTGCCGATCAGATCTGCGATGACATCCTCAGCGGCGCCTCACCGGAGGAATCGCAGGTTTCCTCCACCAACGAACTCGCGCTCTTCCTGCGGATCAATCCCGCGACCGCAGGAAAGGGAATCAACCTGCTCGTGGACCGGGGAATTCTGTACAAGAAACGAGGCATCGGAATGTTTGTTGCCCCTGGAGCGCGTGAAATCGTGCGGAAAGACCGAGAAATGGCTTTCACACAGGACCAACTCAAAGCGTTTGTGACTCATGCAAAGAGTCTCGGACTCTCACTGGACACCGTGACCACACTGATCGCAAAGGAATACAACAATGACTGACCTACACGCTAGTGCCAGCCGCGACTCTGTGGCGATTGCAGTAGAAAATGTGACCCGAACCTACGGGCGGGTTCGCGCACTGGACGGCGTCAATCTGACCATCAGGCAGAACACCATCTGTGGTCTGTTGGGATCAAATGGGGCCGGTAAAACCACCCTGATGTCGCTGATCGCGGGACATGATCGTCCATCTGCCGGCTCCATCACGGTTCAGGGCGAACACCCTTTTGAATCCGCCGTGGTCGCGAATCACACCTCGTTTGTGCGTGATAATCAGCGCTACCCAGATGACTACGTCCTCAAACACGCCATCGGCACGGCGCGGATCTTCCACCCCAACTGGAGCAGCGACTTAGAGGAACAACTGATCAAGCAGTTTGACCTGCCGCTCAAAACCCCTGTGAAGAAATTCTCCCGAGGACAGCTCTCAGCCATCGCAATCATCATCGGTTTGGCATCCAGGGCGCCGATCACGATCTTTGACGAGCCCTATCTCGGTCTCGACATCTCCGCACGGCGTCGGTTCTACGAGATCCTGCTGGAGGACTACAGCGCCCATCCGCGGACCATCATCATCTCGACCCACCTGGTTGAGGAGATGGAAGCGATGTTTGATCAGGTCGTGGTCCTCCACAAGGGCAGGATCGTCCTTGATGCGAGCCCCGATGACCTGTCTGCCAAGGCGTTCGAATTCTCCGGCCACACAGCGGCGGTCCTGGAACTCAGCGAGGGGTTGAACACGCTGAGCACCCGCACCGTTGGCAGCCTTGCAAGCACGGTCGTGCTTGATCGGGTGACCCCTGAACTGCGCGACCGTGCGACAGCGCTCGGTGTCACGCTGAGCCCAGCACCAATCCATGACCTCGTTGCCGCTATCGGCAACGTCTACGCACCGGAAGAGGAAGCATGATGAACGACGCACTGAAGGTGACGAGACTCCATTACATTAAGCGCGAGATTTCCTTCGTGGTCCCGATCATCATCATGGCACTTGTGGTGATCGTCTCGATCCTGGTCGCGCTGGTTATGCAGCGGGTCGGATTGAATCCGGATTCAACTGAGTGGAAAGAGGGCTTCCAGAACAACGGCGGTGCGTTCTGGAGTTTCCCTGGTTTCTTTGTGTATCTGGGAGTCCAGGCAATCGCCTCCACATTCCCGTTCGGTATGGCTTTGGGTACTACAAGAAAAGCCTATACCGCCGGAACAGCACTGTTTTTCCTGTTACAGGCTGCCTACATCGCGGCGCTTGGGCTTGTGCTCTTCGCCCTTGAGCGCCTTACGGATGGCTGGTTCGTGAGCGCATACGTGTTCAACGTGAACATACTCGGGTCGGGTAACGTGCCGATCCTGCTATGGATGATGTTCACAGTTGCATTCTTCTCGCTGAGCATCGGTGGCGTATTCGGTGCCCTGTTCGTGAAGGTGGGAGCGAAGGGCCCGATGATCCTCGCGATTGCCCTCATTCTCGCGGTGGCTGTTTTGCTGGTGATTCTTGCTCCTCAACTTGGGGCGATCTTCAGGTCGCTTACGTTGGTCCGCGTAGGGGCTGGCTTCCTGGCGATAGGTGTGGCCGCGGCTGTCGGGCAGTATCTCGGACTGCGCTCCGCCTCGGTTCGCTAGCCAGAGCCATGTCGCCCCTGAGCGATTGCGCGCTGGGAGGCAAGGGGCGTCGTGAATCAGAGGGGTGAAGGTCTGGTGCGGATGTCCGCACCAGACCTTTGCTGTCTAGTGGCAGCAACATACTCATTGCCGACGAGCAGGTTACCTTCCAGCCTGGCCTCACGATCATGGTTCTCAGGCGGGCAGTGACCTTGTTTGTGGGCAGAACAAAGGTGCCATCCCGAGACACTGGGATGACACCTTTGTTGTGGGCGCCTTCGGCCCAAAGCCTAATCGCTAACGTGCGTCAGCGATTGAAACTCACAGAGCGGCAACTGCCTTTGCCAGAGCGGACTTGCGGTTCGCTGCCTGGTTGCGGTGGATGACGCCCTTGGACACTGCCTTGTCAAGCTTGCGTGAGGCAACAACGAGTGCAGCAGAAGCTGCTTCCTTGTCGCCTGCCGCTACAGCCTCGCGTACCTTGCGGACGAGAGTCTTGAGTTCGGACTTGTAAGCGTTGTTACGCTGACGTGCGATCTCGTTGGTGCGGATGCGCTTGATCTGGGACTTGATGTTTGCCACTTTAGGACTTTCTTTTTGTTCGCCATTCGGCGAGCGGATAGGTCGTAGAAGGCGATTCCAGCGCCGGGACTGGGGTGGGGAACCCGTGGTGAGGCTCTGGAACGGTGCCCGCCGACCTTGACGGACACACAGGAAAAATCTTACCAACCCGCCAGGCGCGATGAAAGAGTGCAAACCGCGCGGTGCCGTGATTTCGCCGACATTCCAGCCCACGCTGCGCCGATCACCTCAGGTTCCCCAGCCTCACCCAACCATCAAAGGGCTGTTTTTAGTCCGGTGTCCCAGAAATTTTCTGGGACACCGGACCAAAAACAGCCCACCGACTTCCAACTCAAGGTGATGTTACGGTGCCAACCGCTTAGATCGTCGTCATGCAGTGCGGGACGGCCCTATCTGAACAACTAGCGGCGAACTGCAGCCATGGCCTTCACAACGCCTGTGAAAGTGACGCGATCCATGACCGCACCCTCACGGCGCATGTGGCCCGGATGGACGCGGATAACGCGATCGAGGCGGATCTCCGAGTCTCGCCCTCGGTTGTCCCATGGTCCAGAACCTATGTCGAGCCAGTCGCCGTACCGGGCCTTGCTCTTGTCCTTCGAGGTCAGCATGAGGCCAAGTAGCCAGTCACCATCGCGTCCAACTATGAGTGTGGGGCGGTCTTTGCCCTGGTTGAAGTCATCCTCATAGGGCACCCAGGTCCACACGATCTCACCGGGATCGGCGTCTCCGTCCAGTGCGGGAGAGTATTCGGGGGTGACTGTGCCGGTGAAGTCGCCGGGGTAGGTGTCACTGAGTGGGGGAGTTGCGCCGGTGCGTTCCAGTGGTTTGCGTGGACCCGGTTTCGCGCTGGATTCCGGTTTGGCGTCGTTTTTCTTGCTTGACGACGATGCGGAGGCCTTGGGCTTGCTCGGCACGGGGGAGCCTGTGCCGCGCGGAGAGGTGGTGCCCTTTGGCTTGTGCGAGGTGTTGCTCTTCTTTGAGTCAACGAATACATCGAGGGCGATGCGCCCGAGCGTGCCGAGCAGATCTGTCCATTTGTTCTTAGCCACGCATCAAACCTAACTGGGAAGAGCGGGCACACAAAACCCGCAGGTGGGGTGATAGGTGGTCGGTATCATACGTTTCTGCTTAAGAAAGAGGGCGCGAACATGGGAGAATATACGGCGTGACTCCCATCCCATCGGCGGCCAATCTGGCCCGCATTCAGCCCGCGGCGACTTCGCCTGATCTGTTGCGCAACTTCTGCATCATCGCGCACATTGACCACGGTAAGTCGACCCTTGCAGACCGTATGCTCCAGTTGACTGGCGTTGTCGACGCCCGCGCCATGCGTGCTCAGTACCTTGACCGCATGGATATTGAACGTGAGCGTGGAATCACCATCAAATCCCAGGCTGTGCGGATGCCGTGGGAAGTTGATGGCCAGCCATTCGCACTGAACATGATTGACACCCCCGGACACGTTGACTTCACCTACGAGGTGTCTCGCTCGCTCGCTGCATGCGAGGGCGCGATTCTCCTTGTTGACGCAGCGCAGGGTATTGAGGCTCAGACGCTTGCGAACCTGTATCTGGCAATGGAGAACGATCTGCAGATCATCCCCGTTCTGAACAAGATCGACCTGCCAGCCGCGCAGCCGGAAAAGTACGCAGAGGAACTCGCCGGTCTGATCGGCGTGGACCCTGAGGATGTCCTCAAGGTTTCGGGTAAGACTGGGGAGGGCGTCGAGGCCCTGCTGGACCGGATCGTTGAGTTGATTCCGGCCCCGGTTGGTGAGGCCGACGGGCCAGCGCGCGCGATGATCTTCGATTCCGTGTACGACACCTACCGTGGTGTGGTCACGTACGTGCGTGTGGTTGACGGCAAGCTGAACCCGCGTGAGCGCATCCAGATGATGTCCACCAAGGCACAGCACGAGTTGCTGGAGATTGGCGTTTCAGCTCCTGAGGGCATCCCAACCAAGGGCCTCGGTGTTGGCGAGGTGGGTTACCTCATCACCGGCGTGAAGGACGTGCGTCAGTCCAAGGTTGGTGACACGGTCACAAACAACGCTAAGCCAGCCGAGGAGCCTCTTGGCGGCTACGCCGACCCCAAGCCGATGGTGTTCTCGGGTCTATACCCAATTGATGGTTCGGACTACCCGGTTTTGCGTGACGCGCTCGACAAGTTGAAACTGAACGACGCCGCGCTCGTGTATGAGCCTGAGACGTCAGTGGCACTGGGCTTCGGTTTCCGCGTTGGTTACCTCGGTCTGCTGCACCTTGAGATCGTGCGGGAACGCCTAGAACGCGAGTTCAACCTCGACCTGATCTCGACCGCCCCGAACGTCATCTATGACGTGCAACTCGAGGACAAGACGTGGGTTGAGGTGACGAACCCGTCTGAATTCCCTGGCGGAAAGATCCTGGACGTTCAAGAGCCGGTGGCCAAGGCAACGATTCTGGCGCCATCTGAGTACATCGGCGCGATCATGGAGTTGTGCCAGGAACGCCGCGGCGACCTTCAGGGCATGGACTATCTGTCCGAGGATCGCGTGGAGATGCGCTACCAGTTGCCACTTGCAGAGATCGTGTTCGACTTCTTTGACGCACTCAAATCCCGCACCCGTGGGTATGCGTCGCTTGACTATGACGTGAACGGCGCCCAATCGGCTGCGCTCGTGAAAGTGGACATCCTGCTCCAAGGTGAGCGGGTGGACGCTTTCTCGGCCATCGTGCACAAGGATGCCGCCTACAGTTACGGCGTCAAGATGTGTGCCAAGCTCAAGGAACTCATCCCGCGCCAGCAGTTTGAGGTCCCGATCCAGGCGGCTATCGGTTCGCGGGTGATCGCCCGCGAGACGATTCGCGCAATGCGCAAGGATGTTCTCGCCAAATGCTACGGCGGTGACATCTCCCGTAAGCGCAAGCTGCTTGAGAAGCAGAAGGAAGGTAAGAAGCGCATGAAGACGATCGGAACCGTTGAGGTGCCAAAGGAAGCCTTCATCTCCGCTCTTACCAGTGAGCAGGGCGACTCCAAGAAGAAGTAGCCCGCCAGCAGTTCTTTACAAGGAAAGGTGACATGTCACCAGCACTTCCTGATGGAGAGTCCGTGCCACAGGACGGCTCACTCCCCTCGTGGGTGGCCAGTGGCGCGGATTCTCGCGGTTTTGGCGTGTATGTGCACGTTCCGTTCTGTTCGGTGCGTTGTGGTTACTGTGACTTCAACACGTACACCGCAACGGAGTTGGGCGGCGGCGCGAGCCAGGTCAATTACGCCGACACCTCGCTCAAGGAGATCAACCTCGCACGCCATGTGATGGACCGTGCCGGGTTACCCAGTCGTACCGCGAACACGGTGTTCTTTGGCGGAGGCACCCCCACGATGCTGCCTGCCGCTCATCTGACGAAGATCCTCGGCGGTATCAAGGACGCGTGGGGGTTGACCGAGGGCGCCGAGGTCACAACCGAGGCGAACCCCGACTCCGTGACTCCCGAATACCTGCGTACTCTCGCCGATGCGGGGTTCACCCGCGTGAGCTTTGGTATGCAGTCCGCGGTGCCGCACGTGCTGGCGACCCTTGAACGCACCCATGATGCAGCGCGTATCCCGGATGTCGTGCGCTGGGCTCGTGACGCTGGACTCGATGTTTCCCTTGACCTGATCTATGGCACCCCGGGGGAGTCGCTTGAAGACTGGCGCACCTCGGTTGAGACTGCCCTTGAAACCGGCGTCGAGCATATCTCCGCCTACGCTCTGGTCGTTGAACAGGGCACCAAGATGGCTGCCCAGGTGCGACGCGGTGAACTTGAGCTCCCCAGCGAAGACGACCAAGCCGAGAAGTACGAACTCGTGGACGGCCTGCTGGCCGCTGCTGGCTTCGAATGGTACGAGGTATCGAACTGGGCCAAACGTGTGGACGGCAGACTCAAGGCCTGTGAACACAACCTTGCGTATTGGCGCGGCGACGACTGGTGGGGAATCGGTCCCGGAGCACACTCATATCTCGGTGGACCTGGAACAGGGGATACTGAGCCAGATGCCGGTATGCGCTGGTGGAATGTCAAACACCCCATCCGCTATGCGGCACTCCTTGAGTCCGGCGAGTCGCCGGCAGCCGGACGAGAACGCCTGACCCCGGTCGAAGCTCACCTGGAACGCATCATGCTCCAGATACGGTTAAGTGAAGGCCTTTCCACTGCCGCGCTCTCCTCAGAAGCCAGGCAACGGGTTGCCGCGCACATCGCTTCTGGACTCGTTGAGCCGAAACCTGCTTTTGCGGGAACACTCAAACTCACACGCACCGGGCGTCTCCTCGCAGACACCGTTATCCGTGACCTGACCGATTAATGAACCTTTCTGAATAACGTGCTGTGACTGCTACTGAACCACCTGTACTAACTCCTGCGTCCGGTGTTCCAACTGGGAAGACCGGGGACGCCGGTTTGTCCAACCCCGCGAGAACCACGGTGCATCGCGCACCCCGGCTCTATGGCCTAGACTCGCTGCGTGCGATTGCCGTGCTGCTCGTTGTGGTGTATCACTTCTCGCCATCGCTGCTGCCCGGTGGATTCATCGGTGTGGACGTTTTCTTTGTGCTGTCTGGCTTCCTGATCACCTCGCTGCTGGTGCAGGAATGGCAGGCACGTAACGTCATATCTCTCAAGGAATTCTGGCGTCGCCGCGCCCGCCGTATTCTGCCCGCACTTGGACTTATGCTGGCGGTGATCGTTCCGATCGCCGGTGCCATCGGTGGCGATATTCTGGCCGGCTTGCATGCCCAACTGCTTGGTGCGTTCACCTTCTCAAGCAACTGGGTATACATCGCGACAGGCTCAACCTACGAGGCCGCTCTCACGCCGGCGCTGCTCAACAACCTGTGGTCGCTCGCGGTGGAGGAGCAGTTCTATGTGCTGTGGCCGCTCGCGGTGGTGGCTGGGTTCGTCTGGACCAAACGTTTGTCGCAGCGTCGCTCGCGTGCCGTCATCGTAGGTGTGACCTCCCTATTCGCGGTTGTCTCGGCTGGTCTGATGTTTCTGTTGTTCACCCCAGGGCAAGACCCGTCACGCGTGTACTTCGGCACCGATACCCACCTGTTCGGGTTGATGCTTGGCGCGGTTCTCGCGTTCGTGATGGTACCGAATCCTGAACTTGGGTGGCCCCGTCGTATCCCACTGGCGGCTCGTTTCACGCAGCAGGCTCCTGAAACCGTTGTTCGAGTTGTCCACGGTCTGATCGCTCTGGTCGCGCTGAGCGTGATCGGCTATGCCTCGGTTGCGCTTGAGTTCTCTGACGCGCTGACATTCCGCGGCGGTCTACTCGCGGTCGATGTTGCGACGGTCATGCTCATAGCGGTGATCGTGTGCAATCAGCGTGCCGCCCGCACGCTTGAGGTCGCACCACTTGCGTGGGTGGGTAGGCGTTCGTATGCGCTGTATCTGTGGCACTGGCCGGTTCTGGTCATCGTCGCGTTCCTCACCTCCGAGCGCGCTGCGGGCGCTGATTCGTCGCCTCTCACCTTCTTAGTCGCGCTCGTGGTAACGGTTATTGCTGCGGCACTGTCGTACCGCTTTGTTGAGCAACCGGTTCTACGCCATGGCGTGCGCGGTTCGCTCACTCGGCTGGGCGGGTGGTTGAGCGGCCTGGTCACCGCGGTGACCGCGCCCCGCGAATTGATTTCCGACGATCCGGCGGCTGTCTCCGCAACCCGTAGTCGCGCGGTGGCTGGCGTTTTGGCGGTTGTGGTGGCCGCTGCTGCCGTTGTCGGAGGCTCAACCGCCGCGCTGACCCGAGTGCCGAGTGAAAACTCGATCGAGGCAAGCATCAATGATGGCGCCGATCTGATCCGTAAGGCTCAGGAGGAAGCCGAACGCGGTGTCAATGAATCTGGCGAGGATGATGTGAGCGATGAGGAACTTTTCGCTGACCTCGAAGAGGACGGCGACACCGTGGATGATGGATCTGGTGCTGCGGGGCACAACGATCCAGGCTCTTCCCAATCAGATGGCGAGGACAACCCTGCTGCCGAACCTGATGCACAGGAGACAGACGTTCCTAGCCCAGGCACGGGTACGGAAACCACCCCGAAGGAATCTGAACCGGACAAGGAATCTGCTGGACTCGTCGGCAAGAAGCCGAAGGGAAAGCAGGTGACCGTCATCGGTGATTCAGTGACACTTGCCTCTGCTGATCCACTCCTGACATCGCTCAAGGGGGCGTATGTCGATGCCGAGGTGTCGCGGTTCCTGAGCGATGCCCCGAAGATCATGCGCAAACTCAAGAAGAAGGATGACTTGCGTGATTTCGTGGTGGTGGCGCTGGCAACCAACTCGACCGCACGCGAGAAGGATATTGAGTCCATCCTCAAGGTCGCCGGTAAACGCAAGGTCGTGTTCGTGACGGGCCACGCCGACCGTAGTTGGATCAAGGACACCAACAAGATGCTCAAGGAAGCGGCGAAAGAGCACGACAACGTCGTGGTCGCCGACTGGAGCAAAGCGATCAAGAAGCACAAGAAGGAACTCGCCCGCGACGGCATTCACCCCGGCCCAAAGGGAGCCAAACGTTACGCCAAGGTAGTCGTGGATGCGCTCAAGGTTGCCAACGCCTGATTGCTGCATACCTGAGTGTGTGGATGCTCCTGACTTCCGATGAGGTGGTTGGCCCCAGAGTTGTCCTCTAAACGATGTTGCGGTTCTGTCGGCGCTGTTTCGCTTTTTTTACGTGAAAGCTCCGACATGGCCGCAACATCGGATTCACGTTTACGGGCATCCTGGTTCGTGTCTCCGCAGCCCCATTGATCCCAGCATGTGGATAATATCCAGTTGGATAGTTTTCGCTGGTCAGGAATGATTTCCGTGTGGAAGGTTTTCCATTAGTTGAAAACCTCGTTGACCAGCGCTGATGCGCATAACTGCTGGTTAGGTGCTGTGTTTTATGTTTCAAGTGTCATTTCCTTCGTGTTGATGCGGGAAATTCCGGTGTTCTGCGTAAGGCGTTTAACTAGATTCCCCTATCTCTGGGCTATATCAACGCGATTGCATTCTACTGCTGACCTGCGCTAACGTCAGAGCGCTCGTGTCACAGGAACTGGCGCGTGGCGTGCGCGTGCACCATGCGAATGCTAGGAACCGGGCAAGGCTGCCCGCGGTCGCGCTTCCATCGCAGTGTGGTAGCCATACTCTGGAAAAGAAGCAGGAGGATATTGCAAGTGACGATATTTGTGTTCGCGTTGGCGATAATTGGTGGCACGATACTCGGGATTGCGGGTAACGCTGCACGCCGACTGAAGAACAACCGGCTCGTCATTCTCATTGGCGCTGGTGCTGCGCTGACGTTCATTACGCTAGTGTTTTCCAACAGTTACCCAGACTGGTCTTCACCAGGTTACCCATTCTTGTTGGGGCTAGTGGTCGGAACGCTACTGCTGGATCGGGCGCCTTTCGCATTCGACAGACCGTCAAGTCAGTAACACTCCGATTCCGGGCACAATACAAAGACAGTAGGTGCAAATGATCGCTAAACCGCGTTTCTCAAAGGTTCTGCTCCTCAGGATTGTAGTTTGGCTAACTGTATCCGTCCTACTGATTCTGCACTTCAAGCTTGAAATTGAGATGCTCGGAGTTGTTGGGGGGACCGGTGCCATGATGTTCTTACTTCTGTACGAGGTCCCGCTCTCAGCGCGCAAGCACAACAATCGTGATCGTCACGAGTGACTGACGTATGTGCGCCACCGGTCTAGGGTGCGGTGACGAAGTCGATGAGTTCCTCAACCCGACCAAGCAACGCGGGTTCAAGGTCAGTGTATGACCGGACGGTACCGAGGATTCGTTGCCACCCCTGCGCCACATCTGCCTGAGTGCTGTGTGGCCAGCCTAGATGCCGCAGCACCCCAACCTTCCACTCCACACTGCGGTCAATGGTGGGCCATACGTCCAAACCAACCCGGGCGGGCTTCACCGCTTCCCACACGTCGACGTACGGGTGGCCAAGGATCTTGACGTTCTCCGATCCAAATCTGCTGATGACAGCCGCAGCTATGCGAGATTCCTTGGAACCTTGCACGAGGTGGTCTACGAGCACGCCAACCTTGCGGCCGGGTTCAGGGGCAAACTCTTCGAGGGCTTCGGCAAGGTTGTCCACGCCTTCGAGGAGTTCCACCACCACACCCTCGTAGCGTAGGTCATCGCCCCACACCTTTTCCACGAGTTCGGCATCATGCTTGCCCTCGACCCAGATACGTGAACCACGAGCGACACGTGCCCTGCGCGGTCCGGCAGAAACAGAACCGGAGGCAGTACGAGCCGGGGCAGCAGGAGCAGCGGTTTTACGTGGGGGAGTGAGGATGACCGGTTCGCCGTCAACCCAAAAGCCTGGGCCGAGGCGGAAGGTCCGGGTCTTGCCCTTGCGGTCCTCAAGAACCACAACGTGCATTCCGCCGGACTTCTCCACCCGCACAACAGCTCCAACCCATCCTGTGGTGACTTCCTCAACCACGACTCCGCGGTCAGCCGGGAACTCCTTGGCTGCTTTGGGTGTGTGGGCGCGCGGAGAGCCTTTGCCTAGAACATCGTTGGAATAGCGATCAAAACTCACCTAGGAACCATAACGTGTGCCAGGGCAGGGGCGTGCGCGTGACACGTGTGTTTCCGGTGTTGTCTGCGCACGCCATCTGGATGGGCTGACATTGGTCCGGATGCGTGCACTTTGTCTGCGTACTCGGACCAATTTGAGCCCATCGATGTGAGAATGTGTCCAGTCCGCTTTAAGTACGTCGCACGTTCGCTGTGCGAGAGAGGTAGCGCGAATCACGCCTGGCTACTGGTAAACCTAAATTGGCACTCGCTAAGATGGAGTGCTAGAGCAGACGGGAGGGACAACGTGTTAGCGGAACAGCGCCGACTGGAGGTTCTTCGCGCAATCGTCGAGGAATTCGTGCAAACCCGAGAGCCAATCGGCTCGAAGGCGATTGCACAGCGTCATGGGCTTGGCGTGTCCTCGGCGACTATCCGTAATGACATGGCTCTGCTTGAGGAAGCCGGATTGATTGCGCAACCGCACACCTCTGCTGGCCGCGTGCCAACGGATCTGGGTTACCGGACCTTTGTTGATCAGCTTTCTGAGGTGAAACCGCTGTCAGGCGCTGAACGCAACGCGATCAAGTTGTTCTTGGACAGTGCTGTGGATTTGGACGATGTGGTGCATCGGGCCGGACGTTTACTCGCGCAGATCACCGGACAGGTGGCGATGGTGCAGTATCCGTCGCTGCGCAAGTCCACGGTGCGCCATCTGGAACTGGTTCCGCTGCACCAGACCCGGCTGCTGCTCGTGGTGATCACCGACACGGGGCGCGTGGAACAACGCAACGTGGAGATCAAGCCAAGCGAATTGGCCGCTGGCGCGCTACGCGTGAGTGACACCGCTGATTTCCCGCAGGACCACGCTGCTCGCGAGCATGAGGAAGCCCTGTCCCGAATCAAGCGGTCACTCAACGAAGCGGTGACGGGACGTCCCTACAGCGAACTTCCCGCTCAACTTGAAACCCTCATCTCCTCCGTGCAGGAAGCGGACCGGATGCTACTGCGTCGGATTGCTGACGCTATCGCCGCGATTCTTGCAGAGGAAAACGATGACCGTATCGTACTTGCAGGAACCGCCAACCTCGCCCGCCACGGGGTATCCAATCTGCGCCCGGTGCTTGAAGCGCTTGAGGAACAGGTCATTCTGCTGAAGCTACTGTCCGAAATGGCTGATGATTCCGCTGGTGTCTCGGTGCGGATCGGACATGAAACCCAAAACTCTGGTCTCTACGAAACCTCGGTCGTGCGCGCGGCCTATGGTTCGGGGGATCAACCGCTTGGCGCCATTGGGTCATTGGGGCCAACGGGAATGGACTATTCAGGAACAATCGCGTCGGTGCGTGCGGTTGCTCGTTATCTCACACGAATTTTGAGTAACTAATCCCGCGCCCCAGACGTTGATCCGTGACAGAACCTGTCACCAAAGAACACACAGAGAGATTTTCGTGAACGACTACTATGCCACCCTCGGTGTTGACCGTAACGCGTCTCCTGAGGAGATCAAGAAGGCCTACCGTAAACTCGCTCGCAAACTCCACCCAGATGTAGCTGGGCCGGATGCTGAGGAGGAGTTCAAGGACGTTCAGCGCGCCTACGATGTGTTGTCCAACCCTGACAAGCGTCAACAGTTTGATATGGGTGCGGACCCGAACGCTCCAGGTGGTGGCGGCATGGGTGGCGGCTTTGGCTTCCAGGACATCTTCGAGACGTTCTTTGGTGGCGGTCAGCAGCAACGTGGCCCGATCCCGCGTGCTCGCCGTGGCCAGGATTCACTCATGCGGATCGATATCGATCTGTCTGAGGCGGCATTCGGCGTCACAAAGGACATCGAGGTTGACACGGCTGTCCTGTGCGGCACCTGTAAGGGGTCATGCTGCGCGCCGGGGACCAACGTGGCCACCTGTGGGGCGTGCCATGGTTCAGGAACAGTACAGCGCGTGGCTCGCTCGTTCCTCGGACAGGTGATGACAACCGCTCCGTGTGGCGTCTGTGAGGGCTACGGCACGATCATCCCGAGCCCATGCTCGGAGTGCTCCGGTTCGGGTCGCGTGCGTTCACGCCGTACCATCAAGATCGATGTTCCCGCTGGTGTCGAAACCGGTGTTCGGATCAAGATGTCCGGTCAGGGCGAGGTCGGACCTGCTGGCGGTCCGGCCGGGGACCTGTACTTCGAAATTCGGGAGCGCAAGCACCCCATCTTCACCCGGCACGGTGACGACATTGCATGCACGGTTGAGGTGCCGATGACGGCTGCTGCGCTCGGCACGGTCTTGGAGATTGAAACTCTCGATGGCGTTCGCGAGGTCGACCTTGCACCGGGCACGCAGCCTGGTCAGATCATCACTCTGCGCGATCTGGGCATTGGTCACCTGCATGGCAGTGGCCGCGGTTCGTTGGACATCACCATTGACGTGGCCATTCCGAGTGGGCTTGACGACGAACAAATTGAGTTGCTGCAAAGACTCGCCTCGCTGCGTGGTGAGGAGCGTCCCGCAGGCCGCCTTGCGGCGAACAGCAACGGTGTGTTCTCACGCCTTAAAGAGAAGTTGAGCGGACGCTAACTGAAATGAGCGCACCGGTATTTCTTGCTGAGGGGGAGGACCTCTCCGCGTACACGCCCGGCTCGGTCTTCGCCCTCGACGGTGAGGAGGGCCGTCACGCTGGAGTGGTGCAGCGCCGTCAGGTTGGCGAGCAGATCGACATCGTGGATGGTAAGGGTATGCGCCTGTGCACCACGATCGAACTGGTGAGCCAGGGGCACCTTGAACTTCGAGTAGACGCGGTGAACGCTGAACCCCCCACCGAGCATGAGTTTGTGCTCGTGCAGGCGCTTGCCAAGGGAGACCGTGACGAACTCGCGATTGAGGCGAGCACCGAGGTCGGCGTCGACGGTGTCGTACCGTGGCAGGCTGATCGTTCGATTGTTGTGTGGCGTGGTCCACGTGCGGCAAAGTCACACGCCCGCTGGCGTGCAACGATCCGTGCGGCAACCAAGCAGGCGCGCAGGGCTCGACTGCCGTTTGTCGAGCAGCCGGTGGATTCGAGGGCATTGACCCGACTCATCGAGCAGACTGTTCAGGATGGCGGAGCAGCGGTTGTGCTCCATGAAGAAGCATCGACGGGGATTGGAGCAGTTGAACTACCCGCCGGGAACGGTACTCCGGTGCGTGTTCTGTTGATCGTGGGTCCTGAGGGCGGCATGACGGAGCGTGAGGTCGAATCGTTCACGCAGGCAGGTGCTGTGCTCGGACGACTAGGCCCACACGTGTTACGTACATCCACTGCCGGTCCGGTGGCGCTCTCGGTCCTGTCGCATTCGACGGGGCGCTGGTAACTCACGCTGGGTGCTGTTCACCGCGATCCGTGTTGAGTAGGTACGGTGTTTCGGCGAGCAGGTCGGGCGTTTGACGGTCTATCGTGGGCACATGGCTAACTCTCACAACCCCACAGCAGACTGCATCTTCTGCAAGATCATCGCCGGTGAGTTGACGTCGCAGACTATCGCGGAGACTGACCGT
>DALZEF010000017.1:39864-62427 GCA_031979385.1 Timonella sp.
CGCATTCCGCGACATTAACCCGCAGGCACCACTGCATGCTCTCATCGTGCCCAAGCGACACTACGGCGACGTTGCCCAAGTTGCGGGCGCGGATCCTGAACTCCTCGCGGAGATGGTGTCTCTCGCGGATGAGGTTGCGTCGGAGCATGCGGATGGTCAGTTCCGGTTCATCTTCAACTCCGGCCCAAACGCTGGCCAGAGTGTCTTCCACGTGCACGGTCACGTTCTGGGTGGCACGAAGCTTGGCTGGAACCCCGCCTGACCCGCATCGCCTCCCGGCAGCAGGTATTCTCTGGTATCCCACGCAACTAGTTGCACGTGGGCTAGATCCAACTCGTGCTGCACAGCGGATGCGGTTGGAGAAGACCGAAGGGACTATTTTGGTCCGGGTGCGTATGAAAAGTTAGGGCACCCGGGCCAAAATAGTCCCATCGAGGCTATGAAGTGGGGTGTGCGTGCTGTGGGACCAGGTGCAGCAGCCGAGAAAGTTTGGTGATGCTCCTAACGGATCTGATAATTGAGTCCGCATAGCGGTGGCCACGGACGTAAACTTGAAACTTGCCAGTGCCATACACCTCACGCCTAGGAGCCCCGTCAAACATATGGCTGTACACGACGTACACCACGATTCCGCTCAACTATCTGCCGAGCACCGGATCGTGGTTCCACAGGACATCTCCATCTCGCTGCTCCTAGGCCCCGCGGATTCAGTACTCCGCGCAATCGAACAGGGCTTCCCATCCTTGGACTTCCACGTCCGGGGCAGCGCCATCACCATTTCCGGTCCGCAGGTTGACCTGACGCTGGCCGTGCAACTCCTTGAGGAACTGATCGAGGTTGTCTCGGATGGCACGCCCTTGACCCCTGACGTGGTGTCTCGATCG
This sequence comes from Timonella sp., assembly GCA_031979385.1. Classification (GTDB taxonomy): domain Bacteria; phylum Actinomycetota; class Actinomycetes; order Actinomycetales; family Cellulomonadaceae; genus Timonella. The sequence goes on from DALZEF010000017.1 coordinate 40,749, forward strand.
ATTGCGATGCTTACCGATGCCGTGCCGACCCGGCCCGCAGACATCCTGTCGTTCAACATCCTCACGAACAAGGGACGCTCGATCCGCCCGAAGACCGTGGGGCAAAAACGTTATGTCGACGCAATCGAGACCAACACGATCACCTTTGGCATCGGTCCAGCAGGTACCGGTAAAACCTACCTTGCCATGGCCATGGCGGTTCAGGCGCTCCAGACCAAGAAAGTCAACCGCATCGTGCTGACCCGGCCAGCGGTTGAGGCAGGAGAACGGCTCGGGTTCCTGCCTGGCTCCTTGACTGACAAGATCGACCCATACCTCCGCCCGCTCTACGATGCACTGCGGGACATGATCGATCCCGAGGCTATCGCCCGCCTCATGGAATCGGGCACTATCGAGGTCGCCCCACTGGCGTACATGCGCGGTCGCACCCTCAACAATGCGTTCGTGATCCTCGACGAGGCCCAGAACACGACAAAGGAACAGATGAAGATGTTCCTCACCCGTCTGGGCAACAACTCCAAGATGGTTGTGACCGGTGACGTCACCCAGATCGACCTGCCAGGTGGGACCGTATCCGGGCTACGTATCATCGAGGACATCCTGTCCGGTGTTGAGGATATCGAGTTCTGCCACCTCGGTGCAGGAGACGTTGTCCGACACTCACTCGTATCCCACATCGTCAGTGCCTACGAGCGCTGGGATGTTTCCTCACTCGCGGGACACCAGCCTCGCACCAGTACACGCAGCGTGGCCCGTCACGGCGCACAGGAGAAAGGCACAGGAAATTGAGCATTGAGGTCATCAACGAGTCGGACTACGAAGTCAATGAGGCTGAGTTTGCCGACCTCGCCAAGTTCGTCTTCGAGGCAATGCACATCCACCCCCTGTGCGAACTGTCCATCAAGTTGGTCGACACCGACACCATGAGTGACTATCACGTGCGGTTCATGGATATCGAGGGACCAACCGACGTCATGTCGTTCCCGATGGACGAGTTGGTTCCCGGCAGTCCCGAGGACCCAACCGAACAGGGCATGCTCGGCGACATTCTGCTGTGCCCAGCGGTTGCTGTGACCCAGGCTCAGGCTGCAGGCCACTCAACCATTGAGGAACTGCTGCTGCTCACGACCCACGGCATCCTGCACCTTCTCGGATATGACCATCAGGAACCCGAGGAGGAAAAGGAAATGTTCACACTTCAACGTCACTTGCTGCTCACCTTCCTGGCCTCGAAACACTCATGAACCTCTTCAGCGATGCCCCGGTCGGCGCACTCATCGTCTGCGCGATACTCGGTATCGCGCTCGCAGCGCTGCTGTCGGCGGGTGAGGTCGCCGTGGTCGGGGTATCGCGTGCGGCGCTCGCGGAAGCCAGCGCCAAGAAACCGGAGCGATCTAGACGACTGGCTCTGCTCGCGGAGAATCGGGCACAGGTTGCCGCGATTTCTTCGTTTGCCCGCATGGTTGCGGAGATGTTCGCTACCGCGTGTATCACGGTCACCTATGCCGCGTTTTTCGACGAGTGGTGGCTGGTGGTTCTCCTCTCGGTGCTCTCAAGCGTGGTGGTGGCTCTTTTGCTGGTGCGGATATCTCCGCGCACGCTTGGCCGCCACAATCCTGCAGGCGTGTTGTCCGCGCTGTCCTTGCTGTTGTTGGTCGCGTACCGAACGCTCAGATGGATTGGTCCGCTGACCCGTGCGGCCCGTATTCCAACCGAGGTGGAGACCGAGCATCAACTGAGGCAGTTCGTCGAGCGGGTTGAGGACTCATCGATCATCGAGCAGGAGGAACGCGACATGCTCCGCTCTGTGATCGAACTGCACGACACCCGGGTTTCCGAGGTCATGGTCCCGCGCATTGACATGATCACTATTGAGGCCGCTACGCCGCTCGCCAAAGCACAGAACCTGTTTGTACGTTCCGGCTTCTCCCGCGTTCCGGTTGTGGGCGAGTCTACCGATGAGGTGGTGGGTGTGCTGTTCTTCAAGGATGCGGCGCGCGTTCTGCTCAACTCCTCGGACCCGGACTCCAAGACCGTTGCAGATGTCATGCGACCTATCCGGTTCTACCCTGAGACCAAGCCTGCTGATGATCTCCTACGCGAGATGCAGGCAACCCATCAGCACATCGCCATGGCTGTAGACGAATACGGTGGCGTTGCGGGTCTGATCACGATCGAGGACATCCTCGAGGAGATCGTGGGGGAGATGGTGGACGAGCACGACACAGAGGCACCAAGCATTGAGGACCTGGGCGATGGCGTGTACCGCGTCCCTGCTCGGCTCTCACTCGATGACCTTGGCGAACTCTTTGACATGGAACTCGATGACCCGGACGTTGACACGGTTGCAGGTCTTCTCGCCAAGGCGCTCGGCAAGGTTCCGCTGGCGGGGGCGTCCGCGGAGGTCGAGCACCTACGAATCTCTGCCGACCAGTTTGCGGGCCGCCGAAAACAACTCATCTCGGTGCTCGTCGAAAAGCAAAGCACACACATTTCCGACGAGCCGGGTCAGTCCGGAGAACTCGTCACCCAACCAGCGGGGCAGCACCCGTCAGACCAGCGCGGCTCGGGCCGCGCAGAAAAGGATGCGTAATGGCGCAGAAAAACCAGCCACTGGATGTCGAACACCGCTCGGGGTTCGCGTGCTTTGTGGGTAGACCCAACGCAGGAAAGTCGACCCTGACCAACGCGCTAGTAGGGCAGAAGGTCGCCGTTACCTCCAACAAGCCGCAGACCACCCGGCACACCATCCGCGGTATCGTGCACCGCCCAGACGCCCAATTGATCCTCGTGGACACACCGGGACTGCATCGTCCACGCACGCTGCTCGGTGAGCGACTCAACGACCTCGTAAAATCGACCCTCTCCGAGGTGGATGTGATCGCGTTCTGCCTTCCAGCAGATCAGAAGATCGGGCCCGGAGACCGTTACATAGCGGGCGAACTCGCCAAAATCAACGAGAAGAAACACCGCACCCCAATCATCGCTGTCGTCACAAAAGCGGACCTCGTGGATCGCGAACGCATGACCGAGCACCTGTTGGACGTGAACCAACTCGGAGACTTCGCGGACATAGTGCCGGTCTCAGCGCGGGACGGCTACCAGGTTGATACCCTCTCCGATGTCCTCGTTTCGCACCTGCCGCAGGGCGGTGAATTCTATCTCGACGGCGAACTCACCGATGAACCGGAATCCGTGATGATCGCTGAACTCATCCGCGAGGCCGCACTCGAGGGCGTTCGCGACGAACTGCCGCATTCACTCGCCGTCGTAGTGGATGAAATTAACGAGCGCGACAAGAAAAAAGACGGTATGCCCATGGTGGACGTACACGTGTCCTTGTACGTGGAACGCGACTCTCAGAAGGCGATCGTCATCGGCAAGGGTGGCTCACGCCTGCGGCATGTGGGGAGTCAAGCCCGTGCGGGAATCGAGGCATTACTCGGTGCTCGCGTGTATCTTGATCTTCGAGTAAAGGTCGCCAAGGACTGGCAGCGAGACCCGAAGCAGTTGCAACGCCTCGGATTCTAGTCTGCCTGGATTTACGGCTATCCGTCCTGCCACGCATGCGCAATGGCAGGAGGGAACACTTGCCAAAGCATGTGTCGTGCAAGCGCGTGAAGCGCGTGTGGGGCACGAGCCAAAGCACAAACGGAGGAAAGCCCTATGACCAACCTGTCAGCGCCAACAGGCGCGATCGACACCCCACGCACGAGTCTGAAGGAGCGGTTCGCTTCGGTGCCAGAGGGCGACTACGTTCGCGACGTACTCGCACTCCTGCTCTTTGCCACCTCACTGGTGCTCCCCACAAGCTATCTAGCAGCCGACGCTCCGCAAAAGGACGCGCTGTTCATCGGCGCGATCGCGATCTCCGCGATTGCCCTCGTATTCCCGTACGCTGCCCGATTCGGCCTGCTTCCCGCCACCTGGACCGTCGCGCGGACCAGGGCTATACGTCTCCTGCTCGCTGTCCCGTTTGTCTTGCTTTACCTGTGGCACGCGGTTGGCGCGCACCTGTTCACCGACGACGCCCCTTTCGGGATTGGTGCGGCCTTCGCTCTCGCTGGGGCAGGCGTGGCGCTGAGCGCGCAGGCGCGTGCGAGTGAACTCGGCCCGATTGATCGTGACCGTAGCCCAGCCTCAACCGCACGCTTCTTCGCGCTTATCCTTGCTGCTCTCATCGCTATTGGGTACATCGGATCCGCTATATTCATCGCAACGCAGACGGACGGTAAAGCGACCGCACTCGTTTTGACCTTCGTCCTCGTTCTTGCAGGTGGAGCTGCTGTCGCGGTACCTGCACTCGCGGCAGTCTTCAAGCACACGCGTGCCTGGATTTCGCTTGCCACCGGATATGCGATAGCGATCACGGCGTTCCTCTACCTCACCGCGAAGGACCCAGCCAGCGTTGTCCCGAAGTTTGAAACCGCGCAATTTTATGGGCCGTTGGCAACGCATCCTGTGGCACTGACTGTGGGGCTGGGGCTCTTCCTGTTCCCGGCTTTTGCAGCCGTAGTCTCCGCACCGGCCTTTGCACGGGTGGCACGGCGCAGCAGCGACCTCGAACAGCGTCTCGACCTCGCGGCCATCGTGCTACGCACGATGGCGCTTCTCGGCGTCCTGTTCGCACTTGTGCATGCAGGTTATGCAGTGCTCGTGCCCAGTGATGAACTCCGCGCGTATGGTGACGGATTCCTTGCCGACAACATCGCGGCGGCACTCACCGGTGTGGTCATCGTTGTTGTCGCGCTCATCGCGTTGCGTTCGTTCAACCGCAACCCTGGCACATCACGCGCCCCTATCACCATTGCGCTGGTGCTCTCGGCCATCCTCGCACTGGTTCTGACTGCGTTGTCACCGTTTACAGGCTTGGGTATCGGTCAACTACTCCTGCTCCTCACCATCCCAGCGATCGGTGCCTACGCTCTCATCGGCAACAAGGCATCGCGTGATTTCTTCGCCGAAGCCTCCAAGACCCGCCCGGAACCGCGACGTGACACCTATGAATGGACGGCGGCAAGCGTAGTGCCACGTGCTGAGGTGCTTGCGGCTCCCGGCAATGGTTCACCGGCGACACCAACACGAGTCTCGTCCGCACCGGCTGGACGGCGCAGTGATTCCTTTGCTCCCGCTGCTGGTGCTACGGACGCTGTGGATGTTGTCGCGCCGGTAAACGGTCCTGTGGGCGCTTCGCCAGACGCGCCAGCGACGCGTTCCTCGGAGCAGCGTGAGACCTCGGTTTCGTCCCCTGTGTCCGGTGACTCCGCGTTCTCTCCAACGACAGGCGGTGCCCCTGCTCTCTCCGAGCCAGTCGCACCTGGGGCCGCAGAACCAGCGCCGGTCGGCGTGACCCGCACGAGCATCCACCAGCTGGGCGGTGAGAATACCGATTCGGTTCAGTCCGCGAGCCCGCACAGTTCGGTTAGTCCACACAGCGAGGCAACGCAGGTGATTGGAGAGGTCCCCGATGACGCAACGGTGACTGCTTCGCGTGCGGCCAACAGTCGCAACTCGGAAGGTGCTCCGACGGAGGCCATCTCTCGAAGCGAGGTATTGGGACTCGAGGAGGCCACGACTGGATCCACCGTCTCAACCCACGGCTATAGCGAGGCTGAGGCTCTGGATCCGGCAACACCGGCAATTGTCTTGGCGAAGATCGCGGAACTCGCACCAGAGTTGCGCCCTGCGTTGGCCAAGAACCCGTCCACTTACCCTGCGCTGATTGAGTGGCTCGGTCAACTCGGTGATCCGGCAGTGGACGCCGCACTCGCGCATCGCGGACACTGACAGCACGACACCTACGGGCGCCCGTTCTTTGGAATGGGCGCCCGTTTGCGTGGCGGAAGATGTACAGTAGAAAACGTGCATGGCATTAAGCGGGCTTTCCTACTCCTTCTGTGCCGCGACGAGGCTTAGTAAGCCGGTCACTCGTCGCGGTGGTCGTTGTGCCGGCTAACAGGGTTTTCATCCCCTCCACAAGCCCAGAGCACCCACGAAGGAAAGCGAACAATGCACGCTTTGACATCCGCACAAAAACCATCTGGAATGCCCGTACACAAGTACGTCCCGTTTCAGCAGCAGATCAAGGTTGATCTGCCAGACCGCACCTGGCCGGACAAGGTCATCACCAAGGCACCTCGCTGGTGCGCGGTAGACCTGCGCGACGGAAACCAGGCACTCATCGAACCAATGGACCCTGAGCGCAAACTGCGCATGTTCAAACTTCTCGTTCAGATGGGGTACAAGGAAATCGAGGTCGGATTCCCCTCCGCCTCACAGACCGACTTCGACTTCGTCCGCCTCCTCATCGAGGACGGGCACATTCCAGACGACGTTGTCATCCAGGTTCTGACCCAGTCGCGTGAGCACCTCATCGCCCGTACCTTCGAGTCGCTCCAAGGCGCCAAACAGGCCATCGTGCACCTGTACAACTCCACGTCGATTGTTCAGCGAGAGGTGGTGTTCCGCAAGGACAAGGCGGGCATCATCGACATCGCACTTGAAGGTGCGAAGCTGTGCCGCAAGTTTGAGCACACCATCCCAGACACCGATGTGTACTACGAGTACTCACCCGAGTCCTACACGGGAACCGAACTCGAGTTCGCGGTTGAAATCTGCAACGCCGTCCTCGAGGTACTGGAGCCAACCCCTGACCGCAAGGTCATCATCAACCTGCCCGCAACGGTCGAGATGGCGACGCCGAACGTGTACGCCGACTCGATTGAGTGGATGAACCGCCACCTTGCCTTCCGCGAGAACGTGGTGCTCTCGCTGCACCCGCACAACGACCGGGGTACTGCGGTCGCTGCCGCTGAGCTCGGCTACCAAGCTGGTGCTGACCGTATCGAGGGGTGCCTGTTCGGGAACGGCGAGCGCACCGGAAACGTCGACCTCGTGACGTTGGGTATGAACCTGTTCTCGCAGGGAATCGATCCGGAGGTAGATTTCTCCGACATCGACAACATCCGTCGCACTGCCGAGTACTGCAATCAGATCCCAGTCCACGAGCGGCACCCATACGCCGGTGACCTCGTGTTCACCGCATTCTCTGGATCGCATCAAGACGCGATCAAGAAGGGTCTTGAAGCAATGCAGGCCAAGGCAGATGCTGCGGGCAAGACCGTGGACGACCTTGTCTGGGCGGTTCCGTACTTGCCGATTGACCCGAAGGACGTTGGCCGCTCGTATGAGGCGGTTATCCGCGTGAACTCCCAGTCTGGTAAGGGCGGCATCGCCTACCTGCTCAAGACTGAGCACTCCTTGGACCTGCCACGCCGCCTGCAGATCGAGTTCTCCCGCGTGGTCCAGAACGTGACAGACACTGAGGGCCGAGAAGTCAGTGGAAACGACATCTGGAACATTTTTGTAGACGAGTATCTGCCGGCTGATCCCGCGAGCGAGGAACTGAGTAATTGGGGTCGGTTCGTGTTGCAGGGCACCCGCGTTAGTTCACATCATGGTGAGTCCGACACGCTCGAGGTGGACCTCACTGATAACGGCGAGGAGTTTACCCTTCGGGGCACTGGAAACGGTCCTGTTGCGGCGTTTATCGCTGCGCTCGAGGGGCACGGCGTGGACGTTAAGGTGCTGGATTACACTGAACACGCATTGTCTGAGGGCGGCGATGCCCAGGCGGCGGCCTATGTTGAGTGCAAGGTCGGAGATGAGATTCTCTACGGCGTGGGTATCGACCCATCAATCACCACGGCCTCCCTCAAAGCAATCGTATCCGCGGTCAATCGTGAGGGACGTAGCCACCAGGCCGAGGTTCAGAACTGACGGTTAAGCCCAACCTCCTCCGTCCTGGGTGATGGGTGAAATCAAGCACGTCTCCTAGATAGGGCGTGGGGCCAAACACATGTTTGGTCCCACGCCCTTTTGCTATCCACCTGCCTTGTACCCTTCGCCCATCTGTCAGGTTCCGCCACCCACCTAAAACTGTCGTAGTTAGGCACGATGGCTCGCTACGACAGTTTTTGACTGGGTCGCGGGCGAAGGAAGCGAGACGATGTGCCCGCCCATTGTTGTGCACCCCAGACGTGCTTTGGGCGCACTCATCATGCCCTGGCTGCTCTGAACGTGTAGAAAATTACTTCTCTGTGAGGGTAGTTGACCCTCACAGAGAAGTAATTTTCTACACATTGAGTCAAACGCACACTATCTCGCTAGCCAGATATGTCCTGACTACTGGTTCACGTGGGTCGCAGTGACTTTTCCCGCGGTATGAAATATGGAGTATCTTCCAGTGAAGGCTTGTGGGGCGCGAATACTCTATGGTGAGCAACTACGAGAAGGCATCCACCATGGGTATGAGATCAGACGTGTTGTATCTGGACGTTTGGCCTGACTGGCGGGTGACAAGTGGTGTGGTTCTGTGAGGTTTGGTGATATTCGGGTGGAGGCTGTGGAATGATTGCAGGGGCGCAGGTACTGAAGTGAGAGAATAGATGCATGCCGCTGTACCGTGACGATGCCATTGTGATGCGCGCTCAAAAGCTCGGGGAAGCAGACCGCATCATCACGCTGCTCACGCGTGAATATGGAAAGGTCCGTGCCGTAGCCAAGGGCGTACGCCGAACCTCCTCGAAGTTTGGTGCCAGGCTCGAACCCTTCATGCACATCGACGTGCAGCTCAATGAGGGCCGCAACCTCGACATGATCACGCAGGTTGACACGATTGGCGCATATGCCAAGGCAATCTGCGAGGACTACACCAAATACACGGTCGGCGGAGCGATCCTTGAGACCGCAGACAGGCTGGTAGTCGCAGAACACGAACCAAGCACGCAACAGTACTGGCTACTTGCGGGCGCGCTACGTACTCTCGCCGTGGGTAACAAACCACCGGAACTGATCCTGGACTCCTACCTCCTGCGGTCATTTGCGGTGGCGGGCTATGCTCCATCTTTCGAGGACTGCGCGCGCTGCGGTGCGCCGGGGCCACACCGTGCCTATTCGCTGCCTCAAGGCGGTGCAGTCTGCCAGGACTGCCGTGCCCCAGGTTCGGCGTCGCCAGCGCCAGAGACGTTCCAGTTGCTCTCCGCCCTACTGAGCGGAGACTGGGACGCGGCGTTGCGCACTGACGTGAGGACTCGTCGTGAAGCAAGCGGTCTTGTGGCCGCATTCTGCCAATTTCACCTAGAACGCACCATCCGCTCGCTGCGCATGGTTGACCGAGTAGGACAGTAGATCTCATGAATCAACGCACCCCGGTTGCGCCGCCACCGCACCCGTCCGGCGAAGTTGCCCCGAACATTCCACGCGAGTTCGTGCCCAAGCACGTTGCCATCGTGATGGACGGAAATGGGCGCTGGGCCAACCAGCGTGGGCTGCCGCGCACGGAGGGACACCGGGCCGGGGAAGCGGCGCTGCTCGATGTGATGGCAGGAGCCATTGATATAGGCATTCAGCATGTATCGGTGTACGCGTTTTCGACGGAGAACTGGTCGCGTTCACCCGAGGAAGTGCGCTTCCTCATGGGCTTCAACAAGGACGTGCTGCGTCGTCGCCGCGACATCATGAATGAGTGGGGCATTCGTGTGCGATGGTCTGGACGCAGGCCAAAGCTGTGGCGATCGGTTATCAAGGAGCTCGAAACGGCCGAGGAGATGACCAAGCACAACACCACGTGCACGCTCAACATGTGCGTGAACTACGGGGGCCGAGCCGAGATTGCCGATGCCGTGAGCGCGATAGCTCGGGATGTGGCAGCAGGACGGCTTAATCCCAACCGGATCAATGAGAAGACCATTGGCCGATATCTTGACGAGCCGGACCTACCGGATGTTGACCTGTTCCTACGTTCGTCGGGGGAGCAGCGGATCTCCAACTTCATGCTGTGGCAGTCCGCCTATGCGGAGATGGTGTTCATGGATGAGCCATGGCCGGAGTTCGACCGCCGCAGGTTATGGCGTGCCGTCGAGATCTACGCGCAGCGAGACCGTCGTTATGGTGGGGCCGTTGATAAACCTGTGACCCGTGGCTGATTGAACCCGAATCTACGCGTAGGTGAGGGTACGGTTTTTACGTTTGGCCTATTAGAAAACTAGGCGAAAACACAGAAAACCGTACCCTAGCGGGGATCTGCTGAGTGGTGGCTCTGAGCGGTCGCGGTGTTGACGGAAACATCAGACTCTGGCGCAGTCGAAGCGGCCGCTGAGACAGCAGCCGCCGCGGCGACACGCCGCCTACCGCGCACACGCACAACGGAGAACACGATCCCAACGACAACCACGAGAATCGCCGTAGCGCCAATAGGCGAACCTGCTGCAGCAGTCAAAGCCGCCGTCCAGGCAGCCCAACCGATTGTCGCGTAGATGACTGCGTGTGCGATGCAGCCGAGCAACATCGGCCAGAGCCACAGGAAGAAGCGCATCTGGGCGAGGCCAGCGGCAACATTGACGATCGTCTTTGTGCCGGTCATGAAAAACGAGAAGAACACCGCGGGCAGCCCCCAGCGTTCGAGCGTGCGAGATCCACGTCCCTCGCCGGTGCGCCGGATGGACTCTGCGATACGGCGCATGCGGGGATTTTTGATGTCCGCCCGCTTGAGCGACATGTAGCTGACATACCGGGCGATCCAGTAGAACACCTGGGTGCGGATGAACACCACGGTGAAGAAGAACAGGAAAAGCTGGATGACCGGGGTGTCGTCAACTGAGGGCATCGGGGTGGATCACTCCATGCAGGCTTGGCAGGTGCCAAACAGTTCGATGGTGTGTTCGATGTTGGAGAACCCGAATGAGGCGCCGACACGCTGTGCCCAGTCCTCAACCGTGGGGCCGTCGATCTCGAGGGTTTTGCCGCAGGAACGGCACACCAAGTGGTGGTGGTGTTCGCTGCGTTCGCACTCACGGAACAGCATTTCGCCGTCGGAGGTGCGTAGCACGTCGAGTTCTCCGGCGTCGGCGAGGTTCTGCAGGGTTCGATAGACGGTTGCGAGACCTGCGGAGTGACCGTTTTCGCGTAGCAGGTCGTGAAGTTGCTGCGCGGACTTGAAGTCGTGGGTTGCGGCAAGCAGTTCAGCGATCGCTGCACGCTGCTTGGTCATTCGTTGCACGTATCTGGCTCCTTGATTCCTGCTTCCGCCCACGCTACATCATCTGGCACGTCAGGGTGTGGGTCGTGGCCGATGTGCTGGGACTTGGTCAGGGCTGCCCGCACGAGTGCAACCACGACGTAAACGATAACAGCCAACACTACGATCGTAGCGCCAGGGGAGAGCGGAACCCAATAGGTGATGGACAGTCCGCCGACCGTCACGAGAACACCTATGACCATCGCGATGCGCATCGTGGTCTTGAATGATGCGGTCATGAGCTGGGCCACAGCCACGGGGAGGATCATCAACGCGGACACAAGCAACAGGCCGACAACCCGCATCGACACGGTGACGGTCAATGCTGCGATCACGGCGATGGCCAGGTTGGCGGTGCGCACCGGAAGGCCTGATGCGCGGGCGAACTCCTCATCGTGGGACACCGCAAAGAACAGGGAGCGCAGGCCAACACCAACAGCGATGATGACCGCTCCAAGCCCCGCGATGAGCACGAGGTCGAGTTGTGTGACCGTTGAGATGGAACCGAACAGGTAGGCCATGAGGTTCGCGTTGGTTCCACCGGCAAGGCCGATGAGCACGACACCACCTGCGATACCCGAGTAGAACAGGATCGCCAGGGCGACATCGCCGGAGGTCTTGCCGCGTTCGCGCACGAGTTCGATCGCAACCGAACCGATAATCGCCGCAACCACGGCACCGGGGATGGCGAGGGCATCGCGCTCCACGAGTCCCATTGCCGCACCGATGATCCAGCCGAGGGCGACACCGGTGAGCGCCACGTGACCGAGGCCGTCACCGAGCAGGGACAGCTTTCGTTGCACGAGGTACACGCCCATGACCGGGGCCGCCAGGCCCACGATGAACGCAGCGATCAGCGAGCGCTGCATGAGCGGGTCGGTGAACAAAGCCGCGATCTCAGAAAAGAATGTCATGATTCGAATCCTGTCTCGGCGATCAGCGGCGAACCCTCGGGGGTGAATCCCTCATGCGGGTGGACATGCTCGTGGTCATCATGCGCGTGATGGTCTGCAGCACGCAACGCCGCGCCGTCGTGCACGATTTTGCCATGCCGCAGCACGACGGTGCGGGTGATGAGCGGTTCGAACTCACCGAGTTCGTGCAGCACCACAACAATGGTTTTACCGTCTGCGACAAGACGCTCCAATGTCTGCGCGAAGGCAACTTGGCTGGGGCGGTCCACCCCGGCGACCGGTTCGTCGAGGACCAGCAGGTCTGGCTTGCGCACGAGCGCGCGCGCGATCAGCACGCGTTGTTGCTGGCCACCTGAAAGGTGCGCCATGGTGGTGTCAAAGCTCTGTTCAAGACCCACCTGGCCAAGCGCTTGGTGCGCAAGTTGCCTGTGTCCGCGCGGCAGTCGCAGACGGCCGCCATACTGCAGTCCCGATGTGACGATCTCTCCTGCGGTCGAGCCCATGCCCGTCGCGGCAGCGACACGCTGTGGCACGTACCCGAGGCGCTGCCACGGGACAGACTTACCAAGGGGCTCGTCGAAAAGTGTGACCGAACCCCTTGTTGCTGGAACGATTCCCGTCAGCGTGCGTACAAGCGTGGACTTACCGGAGCCATTGGCTCCGAGCAGCGCCACAACCTCGCCCTCACCGACCTCAAAGTCAATCCCGCGTAGGATGTGGCTGGCCCCGATCTGCACGTGCAGATCGGTGGCCCTCATGATGATATTGCGGCTCATTCGCAGAGCATACCTGCCTTAAGGGCAGCCAGGTTTGACTGCATGACGGAGAAGTAATCTTGCGTGTCGTCGACCAATCCTTCGAGGGGGTCGAGTACGGCTGTCTCAATACCCAGGTCGCTTGCTAGGGTTTGCGCGACCTTCGGGCTGGTGAGGGTCTCGAAGAAGATGGTCTCGATGCCGGTGTCCGCGATAGTGGCACGGATTTCGCGGATCTTGGCTGGGCTTGGCTCGGCTTCGGGATCGATTCCCGAGATGCCGATCTGCTTGAAATCATACGCGGCTGCGAGATACCCGAATGCCTCGTGGGTGACAACAATCGTCCGGTTTTGGCAGGTTGTGCTCAACTCGTCTGCGTACTGCGCATCAAGCGCAGTCAGATTGGCGACGAGTGTGGTTGCGTTCGCCTCATAGGTTGCGGCGTTGTCGGGGTCGAGCTCGCTCAGTTCGTGGGCGATGTCCTGCGCAGTGGCCGCGAGTAGCGTGGGGTCGAGCCAGAAGTGTGGATCGGTTGCGCCGTGGTCATGACCGTCGTGCGAGTCGGCGTGTTCTTCATCTGTGTGGCCATCGCCGTCGTGGTCTACGTGCTCATCATCGCTTGAGTGATCGTCGGCGTCGCCCTCATCGTGGGCGTCGGATACGGGGCCTTCCGCGTGAACTGAAGCGTCATAGACGTGCTCGGGGTTGCGTGCCTCGATCGCCTCGTCGACGGCCTTTTGGAAACCGGCTTGGTAGACGATCAGGTCAGCGCTCGAGATGGAGCGAGTGTGCGCTGGAGAGAGTTCGAGGTCGTGCGGCTCGGCGCCCTTTGGGGTGAGAGATTCCACGGTGACGAGGTCACCGCCGACCTGCTCGGTGACAAACTGCAGCGGGTAGAACGAAGCGAGCACATTCAACGTGCTGGCATCCTGTCCGTTCTCTTCGGAGGATGGGGAGGTGCAGGCGCTCAGCGCGAGCGCGGCGGCGGCGCTCAAGGCTAGGACGTGCAGGGAACGCTTCTTGATGTTCATGAGATCCATTATCAATAATTATGGGGTTCTACGTCAAAACGTCGTTCGTCACACCCTCATCCATGCGCCCGTCAGCCCGATACCGTCCACAAGCCAAGACCCTAGGTATTACATGGCATAACACGGTAGGCTTGTGTACTTGCATGGAACGCATTGCACCCCATGCGCTTCATTCGCCACCGCGAGCCACGCGGGGCTGTATCTAATTGATGGAGTGATCATCTTGGCCGCTGCGCCTTCACGTCTCGACAACGTCATCTCGCTTGCAAAGCGTCGTGGATTCGTCTTCCAATCCGGTGAAATCTACGGTGGTTCCCGTTCCGCCTGGGACTACGGGCCACTCGGAGCCGAACTCAAGGAAAACATCAAGCGCCAGTGGTGGCAATCGATGGTCCGCGGACGTGAGGACGTCGTCGGAATCGACTCCTCGGTCATCCTTCCGCGCAAGGTCTGGGAAGCCTCCGGCCACGTTGCCGTGTTCACCGACCCACTCGTTGAGTGCACCGCCTGCCACAAGCGCTACCGCGAAGACACCCTCCTCGAGGAATTCGAGTTCAAGAAGGGTCGCAAGCCCGAGGGCATGAACGACATCGTCTGCACCAACTGTGGCAAGAAGGGCGAGTGGACCGAACCTCAGAACTTCTCCGGCCTGCTCAAAACCTACCTCGGCTCGGTGGACAACGAAGAAGGCCTGCACTACCTGCGCCCAGAAACCGCGCAGGGCATCTTCGTGAACTTCTCCAACGTCCAGACCGCATCGCGCATGAAGCCGCCATTTGGTATCGGACAGATCGGTAAGTCGTTCCGCAACGAGATCACCCCGGGTAACTTCATCTTCCGCACCCGCGAGTTCGAACAGATGGAACTCGAGTTCTTCGTGAAACCGGGAACCGACGAGGAATGGCACCAGAACTGGATCGATGCCCGCCGTGACTGGTACGTTGACCTCGGCATAGACCCAGAGAACCTGCGCCTGTACGAGCACCCACAGGAGAAGCTCTCGCACTACTCCAAGCGCACCGTCGACATCGAATACCGCTTCGGCTTCACCGGTGGCGAATGGGGCGAACTTGAGGGTATCGCCAACCGCACCGACTATGACCTCAAGACCCACTCCGAGGTATCAGGTAAGGACCTGTCGTACTTCGACCAGGCCGAAGGTGAGCGCTACTACCCATACGTGATCGAGCCAGCCGCTGGGCTGACCCGTTCCCTCATGGCGTTCCTTGTTGAGGCATACACCGAAGACGAGGCCCCAAACACCAAGGGCGGCGTGGACAAGCGCACCGTACTCAAGCTCGACCCACGTCTCGCACCGATCAAGGCAGCCGTTCTGCCTCTGTCCCGTAACGCAGACCTGTCGCCAAAGGCCAAGGCGCTTGCAGCTGAACTGCGCAAGTACTGGAACGTTGAGTTTGACGACGCAGGTGCCATCGGTCGCCGTTACCGCCGTCAGGACGAGATCGGTACGCCGTTCTGCATCACCGTCGACTTTGACACTCTCGAAGACAATGCCGTGACCATCCGTCACCGCGACTCGATGGAACAGGAGCGCGTTGCCCTTGACCAGGTCGTTTCCTTCCTGGCTGCTCGTCTCATCGGAGCCTAAGTTACGCCCAAGTGCATGATTCCAGCGCCCTAACAGCGTTGGGACATGGCAATCTCAAGCGGGGTGTGCCCACTGTGGGTACACCCCGCTTTGCCGTTCCTGCCCGATAGTTCGAGCCACCTCGTATGGTGATTTTCCGGGATTAGGGTGGTTTTTCTTGTGTCTTGTTACCGGAAAATCACCATGTCGGTAGGGGAGGCGGTCCTGAAGAGGGAGGAAACTGGGCGATCTTGATTGAGGTGGACGAGGGCCCTGCCGAACCGAGTGTGATCTGCGTCCCGGATGTAAGTTCGAGAACGTGGGGAACACAGACAGGAGAAGCTGAAAATTAGCTATGCACGTCGTCTCAGGAGGAAAGATGGCACATCGTACTATCACCGCGGTTATCTCAACTTTGCTGCTGCTCACCCTTGCCGCCTGCTCAAACTCGACACCAGAACTAGGCGCGAAATCCGTGGATACCGAAACCGAAGGTTCAGTGGAACTTGTGATCACGGACATCGAGGACGCACAGATCGGTGAGCTTCCCGGCGATAAGGACTGGACAGCACGTGTTGTTGACGGAACGGTCATCTACGAATCGGCAGGGTCAGGTTCCTGTAAGCCGATTATTGAGACCGCGAGCCTTGAAGGGTCAACGGTTACCCTCAATCGGTTTGATTACTCGGGTCAGCCATGCACGATGGACTATCGTCCATACAAGCAGGAGATCGCTCGGGCCGATGGGGAACCAATTTCGAACGACGTCGATTTTGTCCTCAACGAGACTGCGATAGGACAGTCCGACGACGCGGACGCAGATGCCTCCTTGCCAGCGGAGACTGGAGGCTTTGTCATCACCGATTTGGAAAGCAGCATTGAAACTTCCTTCGCGTCGGGTGCGTACTACGAGGTAACCATTGAGGACGGCGGTGTGGTGTACACGGCTGGCGGTGCTGGTGGCTGCTCACCGGTCATTGAGAGTGCGGAATATCGTGGCGACACAATTGCACTGATTGGCAAAGACTGGGGTCAAGGGCCTTGTGAGGAGTCCTACGTGGTGGTGAAGCAGCGTATCGTGCCCGCTGACGGTACGCTGATCGCCTCGGACGCTGAAGTTGTGGTGGAACAACCATCGGCATATTACAACTGACATCCCTTGGGCAGTGTGGGCAAACTTACGGCCCGCAGCCTCCAAGCGGATCGGCTGGAATGGGAGAATTGACGGGTGACTATCGCACCCGAAACGACTGAAACTCCCGTTCTGCCGCCGCTCGTGATCGGCAAGCACGTGGTGGAGACTCCTGTGGTTCTCGCGCCCATGGCGGGAGTAACCAACACAGCGTTCCGTCGCCTGTGCCGTGAGCAGGGTGAGGGGCTTTTCGTTGCCGAGATGGTTACGAGCCGGGCGCTGGTTGAGCGTAATGAGGAGTCACTGCGCATTGTCTCGTTTGAGGACTTTGAGACTCCACGTTCGGCTCAGGTGTACGGCGTAGACCCAGCGACGGTTGGCGCGGCCGTCAAGATCATCGCCGGTGAGGACCGTGCCGACCACATCGACCTAAACTTTGGATGCCCCGTACCTAAGGTGACCCGTAAGGGCGGCGGCTCTGCGTTGCCTTGGAAGACTGAACTGTTCAAGCGTATTGTTGACGCCGCCGTGACTGCCGCTGCACCGTACGACGTGCCGGTCACGATCAAGATGCGCAAGGGCATCGATTCGGATCACATCACCTACCTCGAAGCAGGACAGATCGCTGAGCAACTCGGCGTTGCAGCGGTGGCTTTGCATGCGCGTACTGCGGCGGAGCACTATTCAGGGATTGCGGACTGGACAGCCATTCGGGAACTGAAACAGGCGGTCACAACCATCCCCGTACTTGGCAACGGCGACATCTGGTCGGCCGAGGATGCGTTGCGGATGGTTGAGGAAACCGGCTGCGACGGCGTT
Organism: Timonella sp.; assembly: GCA_031979385.1. GTDB lineage: Bacteria > Actinomycetota > Actinomycetes > Actinomycetales > Cellulomonadaceae > Timonella. Next base: position 58,065 of record DALZEF010000017.1, read on the forward strand.
GTGGTAGGTCGCGGATGCCAGGGACGCCCGTGGCTGTTCGCAGACCTGACCGCTGCATTTGCGGGCCGGTCCGAGCGTGTGCGCCCCGGACTGCGTTACGTTGCGGACACTATCTACAGGCATGGCGAGTATATGGTGGACTTCTTTGGGGACGAGGGCCGCGGTCTGCGTGATCTGCGCAAGCATATGGCGTGGTACCTCAAGGGTTATGCGGTTGGGGGCGAGGCGCGCAATGGTCTGGCTCTGGTGGATTCACTCAAGGATCTGCGGGAGAAGCTGGATCGCCTCGACCTTGAGGCGCCGTATCCGGGTGAAGCCGCCGAAGGCCAGAGGGGGCGGGCGGGTTCACCGAAGCGCCCACATCTTCCTGAAGGTTGGTTGGACTCACGCGAGCTGAGCGACGAGTTCCGTAAGAAACTTGAGGAAGCGGAACTCTCCATTTCAGGTGGCTGAGCGCCCATCAACCTGCAGGCCGTTACAATCGTTAGCGTTTTGTGACCGGCTGCAATGGAAACAGCGGAAACAACCGGCCTACCCTTGCAGAAAACCACTGCAAGATTTTCAAGGTTGATTTCATGCACTTCTCCAAACAAATAGCAGCCGTCACGGCGATGCTGCTTGCGCTCTCCGCCTGCGCGGACAACACCCCACAGATTGAAAAGGCCGATCCTGACGTTGGAATTCAGATGTTCCAATGGAACTGGGACTCAATCGCAACCGCATGCACGGATAGTCTTGGTCCTGCCGGAATTGGCTGGGTGCTCACCTCACCGCCTCAGGAACACATCCAGGGGCAAGAGTGGTGGACCAGCTATCAGCCCGTGTCCTATCTGGTTGAGTCTCGCCTTGGAAACGAGGAACAGTTCACAAACATGGTGCAGACCTGTAAAGATGCGGGAGTCGACATCATCGCCGATGCCGTCATCAATCACATGACGGGGCAGGAAACCCCGGGGGAGGGAACCGCTGGAAGCACGTACGAACACTACGAATACCCGGGCATCTACACACGCGAGGACTTCCACGACTGCGGCAGCCTCAACAACGACATCACCGTGTACACGGACAGGTTTGAGGTCCAAAACTGTGAACTCGTGAACCTCGCAGATCTCAAGACCGAGTCTGAGAAGGTGCGTAACACGCTCGCGGACTACCTCAACCACCTCACCGAACTCGGCGTGGCAGGCTTCCGCATCGATGCGGCCAAGCACATGCCAGCCGAGGACATCGCCGCTGTCATCGAGAAACTCGATGGGGAACCGACGATCATTCAGGAAGTGATCCGTGGCGCGGGTGAGCCGATCCAACCGGAGGAATACCTTGATAGTGGCGGGGTGTTCGAGTTCTCCTGGGGCAAGGACATGAAGGCGCTCCAAAAGGGTTCGACCTTCAAATCATTCTTCAAGGCTGGCACCCGCTCGACCTATGCGCCAAGCGAGTCCGCCTACACGTTCGTGGAGAATCATGACACGGAGCGCAACAACTCCACGCTGACCTACAAGGATCCACAGTACGAAGTGTTCACGGCGTTAATGCTGGCCAGCCCGTACGGAACCCCGGTACTCTATAGCGGTTACGCTTTCACGGACCACGACGCGGGTGCGGTGATGGACCCGCTTGAGGGCACGATCTTCTCTGCCCAGTGCACTGAACGAACGGGCGTTGACCAGCAGTACACGGACGGCGACTACACCTGCCAACAGGACTGGCCCACCATTCGCAACATGGTGGCGTGGCGGGCTTACGCTGGCGCCGCACCGGTTGTCGAGGAATGGAGCGAGAACGACGGACTCGCCTTTGCGCGGGAAGGCAAGTCCTTTATTGCAGTGAACCGTGGCATCGACCCTATCTCGGGCACCTGGCAGACCACGCTGCCCGCCGGCGAATACTGCGACGGTGGTGCGGGAACGGCCTGGAATGATGTCTGTGAGAACCCGACCCACACCGTTGCCGAGGACGGCACTGTGAGCGGTGAGATTCCGTCCTATGGTGTGCTTGCGCTGACCGTAGGTCAGCAGCGCTGATCCACTCAGCCATGCAGATTGGCGACGAGTCGAGCTGTCGCCTGATCGCGTCCTGATCCAGCCGGGCTGGGTCAGTAGGAAGCCGCGGTGCTGTCCGGTTCGTCGACAATCTGCCACATGAAGTTCACCGACTGCAATGAGAGTGCACGTGCTGTGCGTCGTTGAGAGTTACCAACTAGCCACCCGCAATGCATCAGAGTGCGGATAAGTGCACTCTCAAACGAAGACAAGAAGTGCGAGTGCACGTTGAACACACGAGAGGGGCGGTGGCTCAGTTCCATCGGAACTGAGCCACCGCCCCTCTCACGTGATTGAACTACAGGCTATTCGGCCTGAATCCAGACGCATACGTCACGTTCAACAACGTTGCCGACCACAGGTGCGCTGGACACGAGAACCTGCGAACCCTCAGGCAACTGAACCGGTGTATCGCCGAAGTTGGTAAGCACGATGACATCGTTGTTCTGGTACGCGAGAACCTCGGGGGCATCTACGAAGTCGGCAAGCCAGGCGTGTGAGCCCAGACCAAGGTTGTGCTCCTTACGAAGGCGTAGAGCCTGCTGATACAGCTTGAAGGTCGAGCCCTCGGTAGCTTTCTGAACGTCTGCAGCCACGGCCTTGTAGGTGTCCGGCTGAGGTAGCCAAGTCAGTCCAGTCTCGGAGAATCCATAGGCTGGCTTGTCAGCTTCCCACGCAAGAGGCACACGGCAACCGTCACGGCCAGCCTCGGTACGTCCCTTGCGTTCGAACGCAGGGTCCTGACGGAACTCGTCCGGCATCTCAGTGTGATCCGGTGTACCGAATTCCTCGCCGTTGTACAGGTAGGCCGAACCAGGCAGACCGAGCATTTGCAGGGTTGCGGCCTTGCCACGCTTGAGACCAAGCTCAACGTCCGGCTGAGGCTCGGTAGCGCGAACGCCGTTCGGGTTCATCTCCTTGCCCTCGATCACCGAAGGCAGACCCATGCGGGTGACGTGGCGAACCACATCATGGTTGGAGAGCACCCAGGTCGTTGGCGCGCCCACAACGTCATTCTCACGGATGGACGCGTTGATGACCGTGCGCAGCGCAGCCGCATCCCACTTGGTGGTGAGATAGGAGAAGTTGAACGCCTGCTGCATCTCGTCCTGGCGGACGTACAGGGCAAGGCGGGACAGTGGCTCAACCCAGGCTTCCGCGACAAGGCAGCGGTCGCCCTCGTAGGTTTCTAGAACCTCATGCCATGAACGATAGATGTCGTGCACGCCGTCCTGGTCAAACATCGGACCGGAGTTTCCGCCACCGTTCGAGCCATCCTCGTCTGGTGTGCCATCGGTCTGAACCTGGCTTGCGCCCTCGTTCTTTGTGCCGTCCACCATTCCGGTGACGCCATCCCAGTCCGGGAGGCCCGGAGCCTTGACCATGCCGTGTGCCACATCGATACGGAAACCGTCAACACCGCGGTCAAGCCAGAAGCGCAGGATCGACTTGAAATCTTCCTTCACCTCGTCGTTGTCCCAGTTAAGGTCTGGCTGACGGGTGTCGAACATGTGCAGATACCACTGCTTGTCGTCTACGCCGTCCTCGCTCGCATTCCAGCGCTGATCCACGCGGGTCCATGCCGGTCCACCGAAGATGGACTGCCAGTTGTTTGGTGGAAGTTCGCCGTTCTCGCCCTTACCGTCACGGAACATGTAGCGGTCACGCGCTGCAGAACCGGGACCCGCCTTGATTGCCTCCTGGAACCAGGCGTGGTCGTCCGACGTGTGGTTCGGCACGAGGTCAACGATCACCTTGAGACCACGCGCGTGAGCCTTGTCAGCCATCTCCTGGAAGTCGTCCAGGTCACCAAACAGTGGGTCGATCTGGCGGTAGTCCGCGACATCGTACCCGGCGTCAGCCTGAGGGGACTTGTAGAACGGGGAGAGCCACAGAGCGTCAACGCCAAGATCCACGAGGTGGTCCAGACGGTTGATGATTCCGCGGATGTCACCGACACCATCACCGTTACCGTCAGCGAAAGAGCGTGGGTAGATCTGATAGATAACGGCGTTGCGCCACCACTCGGAAGCGCCGCTAGTAGCCGGATGCAACACGTTGACGTCCGGCGAGGTGGTGGTGAGTGTCAGGGACACGGTTACTCCATTCGAATTGATTCGATTTTGCGTAGTCTCCCACCGAGGCGGGCTACGTTGCAGGTTGTCACGGCCCTGTCAAAGGCTGTGTTTGGTCAGTGATTGTCGTTCATGCCCTGGTACACGGCAAGACGAGCAGCTGGCGATGTTCCGGTTGAGTTCCGAACGATGAGTTCGGGGTGGAACAGCAGTACGGAGTTGGGGGTTGGCGCGCACTCGATAGTT
>DALZEF010000018.1:0-56143 GCA_031979385.1 Timonella sp.
CGAATCAAGATCGTAACGAGCATGCCGAGCAGATACGCGGCGTTGACCAGTAGACCCCACACGTAGAAGTCCTGAGCATCGCCCGATTTCCATGCAACATATAGGCCGATTGCCACTCCGAAGATACCCGAAAACGCCATCGTGACGGGTGTGCGTTGAATCAACCGCGCGATCACCATGACCGCGGCAATAGACAGGGAGCCGATCAACGCGACCCTCAGATCACGGGTTGCAATAAACAAGACCAAATACGCAAGCCCTGGCAGCACGGACTCCACGAGTCCGCGAACGCCACCGACCGAATCAAGCGCATTGAACTCATCCGATGTCAGCGCACGCACACCGCGCGACCCCTTGTTTTCGGAGCCTTCCGGCCATTGCGTTGGCTGACGCTTGGTCCGTACCGCAGGTGTGTCGGGATTCTGGTCGTCTGGGTTCACGTGGCTAGTCTCCAGTTTTCGCTTTGAGTTCGTATCGAGGGTTGTACATAACCGGCCGACCATTGACCATGGTGACCATTCCAGTCACGGTCATTCGAGTCCCAGGCGCGATCCCGGCGATCCGTCGCCGACCAAGCCACACAAGCGCCAGGGCGCCGGACCCGTCATACAACTCTGCTTCCAGGCGAACCTTGCTCAGTTCGGGATTGAACACCACTGACCGCACCACGCCATAGTAGGTCGCGCGACTACGATCATGGGCGTTCTCGATGAGGGTAGCGGACCGCTCCCGTGCGGCAGTAAGCCGCTCCTGAGCAGCGTCCACCTGCTCAGCCGACGCAAACAGTTCACGTATGAGCCGCATTGCCCCTAACTAGCCAATCTGCGTGATCTCCGGGCCGCGCTTGAGCGGGTTCAAATCCGCCTCAGGTGTCGCGGGGACCGGAACTGGACGTTGTCCTGGGAGAGTCAGCGTCAACAGGTCACGTGGTGGGCGAGGCTCGCTGCCACGGACTACAACGACGTTGCGGAAGATCCATTCGAGTTCCTTCGCCGCCTCTAGGTCGAATGCGGCACGGCCAGAGAACACGCCGCGCAAGAACCAGCGCGGTCCGTCAAAGCCAACAAACCGAGCAGGCTGGATCCCCGGGTTTCCGTCCTTCATCTTCACCGGAAGCTTGACCAAGAGTTCGCGCCCCAACTTGCCGGGCACTTCATCCACCTGCCCGCCTTGGTTTGCGATGGACTTCGCGATTTCCTCGCGGATCTCATCCCAAATACCCAACGTCTTAGGTGCTGCGAAAGCCTGCAGTTGCAGAATCGAACCGTTGAGTGCGATAGCCACTCCTGTGACCCGCTGAGTACGTTGATCAACCTCCATGCGGAGTTCCGCGCCCTCGCGACCGGGAAGCCAGATCGCGCCCAAGTCTAGGCGTTCCCCTCGTTCAGGAACGTCTGCCGCGTCAAAGGGGCCACTCACGGTTGTCTTTGCCTCTTTGGTGGGCTGAGGTGCAGGTGCCTGCTCGACAGTTGGTTCTGCGGGAACAGAATTCTTGTTACGTCGAAACAACGCCACTGGGTTACTCCTTTGGATCGCGACCGGCGAGACAGCCGATGACTCTGCATAGCCTATCTGGTTTCGTGACCTTTTCGTAATACGTGCCACGAGTTCGCTGGTGGGAAAATTTGTCGCGCCGTTACTGCGCGCTGGCCTTCCAGCCACCGGAGGAGCCGAATCCGCCGTCACCGCGGTGCGAACCAGGCAGGGCATCCGCTTGTAGGAACCTTGCCCGAGAAACCTGTTGAATCACGAGCTGGGCAATCCGGTCACCGCGCTTCAACACAATTGGGGTACGCGGATCGCTGTTGTACAGGGAGACCTTGATCTCTCCACGGTATCCAGCATCCACGGTTCCTGGGGCATTCACGATGGTCAGGCCATGCTTGGCGGCGAGGCCGGAACGCGGGTGGACGAATGCGGCGTATCCATTGGGCAGAGCGATCGCGATACCGGTGCCCACGAGTTTGCGCTCAAATGGAGCGAGTTCCACGTCCTCAGTTGTCACGAGGTCCGCGCCGGCATCGCCAGGGTGGGCGTATGCGGGGATGTCCGCGGCATCGTCGAGCAGTGTTACGAGCACTTCAGGTTGGTCTACAGTCACAAACCATTACTCTACCGCGATGCTGAACTGCGGAAGTCTCACGGAAACCAAAGACTTGTGGCCGAAACCTTTTAGGTTTCGGCCACAAACGAGTCAAGACATGCGAAAGGTGGAGTGTCAGCCGTGGCTCACTCGCACTCGGTGCAGATCTGCATACCGTTCTTCTCGTAGGCGAGTTGGGAGCGGTGGTGCACAAGGAAGCATGATCCACAGGTGAACTCGTCAGCCTGACGTGGGATCACACGAACCGCGAGCTCTTCGCCCGACAGGTCCGCTCCGGGTAGTTCATACCCCTCGGCTGCATCCGCTTCATCTTCGTCTACAACGCCAGAACTCTTGTCCGAACGACGTGCCTTGAGCTCCTCGATCGAGTCCTCGCTGATGTCTTCTTCATTCTTACGAGGGGCATCGTAGTCAGTTGCCATGTGTGGGTTCACACTCCGTTGCATTTGCTGTGTTTGGTCGCCCAAGGTTCTGGACGCTCCGCCGAAGAACTACGCATGAGCGCCCGGTTTTATTCCCCGGAATTGCAAATGGTAGCGATGGGATTTTCCAACATTTTTCCCCCCAATGCACCTCTGTTCAGAGGTGATCCCGAGCACAATACGATTAATTCCGCATTAACGTGCGCTTTACGCTCTGCGCGAACTACCGGTAAAGGACGTAACGGCACGTTATGAGCCAAGATGGTACGAAGCGCTCACACATGCGGCACACCGACCCAAATGCGCAGGGTTTCGCGGCTTGTCGGGGGAAAATGTTAGGGCACGACGAAAGGTGGAGAGGGACATGCACAATAATTTCGCTGGGGACCTCAAATTCATTGGGCTCAGTGAGGACAGCGAACAACTCATTGTCGTAGCACCCAACGGCGAGCACTATCGCTTGAGAATCACACCTATGCTCCGCGCAGCGATCCGTCTGGACCGTGCGGGGATGGAGGCCGCCAAGGCCGATCACGAAGGGGCCCTTCCCCCGCGTGAAATTCAAGCCCGTATCCGTTCCGGCATGACAGCCCAGGAAATCGCCGCCAAATCCAACGTCCCGCTTGAGTATGTGCACCGCTACGACGGGCCGGTTCTCGCCGAACGTCAGTTTGTCGCGGAAAACGCGCAGAAGGTACGACTCAGCCCAGAATCGGATTCCCCCACGCTCGGCCAGATCGTGATTGATCGACTTGCCTCACGCAAGGTCAACACCATGGACCTCGCATGGGACGCTTACAAGAGTGCCGGTCACGGTTGGATCGTCACCGTCACCTTTGACATGGACAACGACATTCGAGTGGCCCGTTGGATGTACAAGTCCTCCTCCAAGTCGGTCACGGCTATCGATGAGGACTCCAAGTGGCTTTCGGAGACCCGCATCTCTGACGAACCGATTCCTCGTCGTCACCTGGCCGCTGTGCAGGAGGCTGTGTTCGACTTCGAGGCAGTCACCCCACGTCCATTGACGCCAAGTGCTGCAAGCCCCTCCGGTGCCACGGAGGATCTCCTCGACCGGCTTAACAGCGTTCGAGGGACCCGCACACCCATCGCTTTCGACGGCAACGCCGTAGAGCCCACTCCCCTGCGCCACACTGAGGGGAAGGTGTATTCACTGCCACACACCCCAGATCGCACTCCAAGCGGTTCGGATGTGGTCTACGATCAGGTGTCAGAGCAGGACACAACCCCCGCATCGGCTCATTCGGCGGTGTCTTCGCTTTCGGCGCTCAGCGCGCCGGATGTTGCTGATGCCGCTAGCCCGCTGAGACGTGATATCACGCCGAGCGAAGAAACCGTACGGCGAAACTCATCCACCTGGGCCCCTCAAGACCGCGCTCCGATGACAAGCGCCTTGAGTGCCCTAAGTTCCGCGGAGCCGTCGAACGCACCAGCGTTGCTCTCAGATGATCAAGGCCCTGGGCCATCCACCCCTACGGATGCGCCTGCCGAGGATGACCGCGATCTACTCGGAGAGCACATCGATGCCAAACATCTCTCGGCGACAGCCAAGAAGTCCAAGAACAAAGGCCGGTCCCCCATGCCCACCTGGGACGAGATCATGTTTGGGGCCAAGCCCGAGTAGAGCCGGTCTCAGGCCACATAGATGACTGCGGGCACTGTCACTTCAGTTTCCGTGAGAGAGCCATGAACGCCCCTGAGTCCGAGTGCAGAAGGACTCATGGTTTCACTATCGATTATGGTCGCTCGGCCCTTGGCGATCACGATCACGTGTCCGATCCAGTCGCGCACGTGGGACGCCACCTCACCAAACAACCCGAGATCGATGGCTTGGTCTCGAGTGAGCACCACTCCGTGTTCGCCTACGGTGCCCTGCCACGCAGGCAGGGCTTTGTGAGCGGCACCCGGTGAGTTGAAGTAAGCGTGCGTGAGCCGAGGCTCCCCACCAAGGCAGCGCAGTCCTCGCGCAAGCGCGAAGTGCTGCGCCACATCAATACGTTGTTTGGGATCAACATTGATCATGCCGTGATCCGCTGTGAGCACCAACTGGGTTTCAGCGGGGAGATTAGCGACGAATCGGGCAAGCTCGCGGTCAAAGTCACGCAGCGCTTGGCGCCATTCAGGCGAGCCAACACCGTGGTGATGGCCTACCTTGTCTATGTCGGCCCAGTACAGGTGCGTCAGTCCTGGTGTCGCGCAATGCAGCAGAGCACGGTCGAAATGGTCTCGCAGTGAGTGCACCTCCTCGTAAACGGGGCCGCGCAACGTAGCAACGGTCATGCCGGATCCGTTGTAGCGTGGCAGACCGATCGAGCGTACAGGGAGGCCGCTCTGAGCGATTTTTTCCAGCAGGACCGGTTCGCGTTGGACCTCATGTGGGGCAGGTAGGTTCCGCCAGGCAACGAAGTTCGCGTTCTCGCCAGTTGCCGGGTTCATCGCCGAGTATCCGACGATGCCGGTTCTACCCGGCTCTCGGCCCGTTCCGATGATGCTCATGGAGGTGGCCGTGGTGCTGGGGAATCCTGTGCTCGCGGTCGTGGCGTCAGACGCCAATTCGTTGAGGAATGGGGCGTCGGCGGAGAACTCGGCTAGGTTGAGCGCGCCCAGCCCGTCCACCACGATCAGACACACGTGCCGAGTTGGTCTGATCCCCCATCCATCGGCCTCCATTGAGCCTTCTGAGGCCAGGCCGAGAGACTGCGCGATGGAAGGCACAAGCGTGGCTAGGCTCCGTCCCGTGTAAGACGGGGCAATGAGACCGTGCTCCGCAAGAAACTCCTGCATTGAAGCGCCCGTCTGAGGCCGTGTCATCGACCGGTGACCGCCGTCAGTGCCTGTGCAAAGGCGACGAGGTCGTTCACAGCCTGCGTTCCCTCAGCTTCCGCACTCACGCGAAGCATGACATCGTCTGAGGTCAATTGACCGGTCAGGCCATGATCCGCCTCGCAGTGCGGGTCACCGCAGGCTGCTGGTTCGAGATCGATGCGCGACACTGCACCCCAGCCGATGGCCAGCGACACTTCAAGTGGGGCATCGCCGGAGCGATAGTTCTCCGGGTTCGCAACTGCGTGTGTGAGCACCACCGAGCGCACGGCGGACAGAACGACTGATTCAGTGGTCGCGGCAGCCATCGACTGAGGTTCGCCGCGCTGACCATCGCCTGCATGATCATCAACATGCGCGATGATGAGTCTGCGTTCGGTAAGAACCAATACGGTGACGTGGCGCCTGACCTCAGGCCCCGCGAACGTAGTTTCAACGTGGACGTAGTGAGCACTTATCGAGTCGCCTGCGAGCGCGGTCTGCACAACACTGCTCACCAGTGCCGGGTAGTATCCTGCGCGGTCGAGGGAGGCATTGAGCGCACTGCGCTGATCAGTAAAAGTCACCCATCAATTCTACGTCGGTGCCGCGGCTGTCCTGAAACTGTCCACAGGAGACGGAGCGCACCACTAGCGAATACCGATGGAGCAAAATTGTTCCGGGTGCACGCACATAACCTGTGTACCCGGAACAATTTCGCCCCATCGACCATGGCAACTAGCGCGTGATCGCGAAACCGTCCTCGAAAGAGGTGACGCCCTTGAGGTTCCTTATCTTCACCGGTTCGGTGTAGATGGTCACGGGACTCTCGTTATCTAACCCTTCAAGGTTGCTTGGACCCCACTGCCACAGGAACCCTTTCTTCGTGAGCGCGTAGAAGAAGCCCTCATGGTTCGTGTAGATGTCGACCACGCCTGAGAGTCGTTTCACTTTCACTGGCTTCGTCCGAGTCTTATATGTCCCATCGCCTAGCCGTCCATGATAGTTATCTCCCCAAGCGCGTACGGTGCCATTGGTCTTTAGGGCGAAAACTGACTCGCCTACCGTGTAGATATCTTCGACCCCGGAGAGCCCCTTCACACGCTGAGGCACAGACCTGGTCTGCTTAGTGCCGTCACCAAGTTGCCCAGAGTTGTTCATTCCCCAGGCCCAGACCGTTCCATCGGCCTTCACTGCGTATGCGGCGTTGCCAGCAGCATGGATCTGCGCGATGTTGGAGAGCCCGTCAATCTGTGTGGGAGTGGGTTGGTTTTGTTCATTCCCGTGACCAAGTTGCCCCCAAGAATTCTGCCCCCACGACCATACGGTCCCGTCAGCCTTCAGCGCATAGATTGAGGACCCGTCAACTCGAACGTTCGCAACATTGGAGAGGCCTTTAACCGGCACGGGCCGCAGACGGTTCTTCGTCGTACCGTCCCCTAGTTGGCCTTGGGAGTTGGAGCCCCAAGCCCACACGTTCCGCTTCTTGTCGAGTGCGTAAACTGCGGATTCAGTGATTTCGAGCGTCTTGATCCCGGATAGCCCTTCGATCTTCGCCGGCGTGTACTGCTTGCCCTTCTTCTTCCCGTTTCCAAGTTGGTTCTCTCCCCAGGCCCATACAGTCCCGTCCTCCTTCAGGGCATAAACACTGGAGTAACTGAAGAACAGCGTCTTGACGTTGGAAAGCCCTTTAATCCGTGCGGGTTTCGAACGGTTCTTTCTCGTGCCGTCGCCGAGCAGCCCGTACGTGTTCTTTCCCCACGTCCATACTCTGCCGTCCTTGCTGAGTGCGTAGGCTGTCCCACCGCGCTGATGGAGAGTCTTGATCTTGGGCAAGCCCTTGACCTTGGCGGGCTTTCGGGTGTCCTTCTTCGTGCTGTTACCTAGCTGTCCGAAGTCGTTGGCACCCCATGTCAAGACGCTGCCGTTTTTCTTGAGTACGTAGACAGTCCCTAGGCTTTGGTGGACCGAGCGGACCTTCGAAACTCCTTTAACCTTCGCGGCAGAGTTTCGGCTCTTCGAAGTGCCCTTCTTCACCTTGCCGTGGTAGCCAGCGTCCCATTCCCATAACTCGCCCCGGTCCTTTGGCTTCGGCTTGGTGCGCACTCCGATGTTTACTGCTCCAACGGCAGATCCACCGCTGTACGCGGGAACAGCGCCAACGCTCGTCGCACCGAACACAAGCACAAGAGACGCCGCGACTACACTCAACGCTGCGGATCTTGTCCTCTTGGTTTTTAGGATCACCGGGTACCACCTTCTGTTTAGCAGGATCTATACAGCCTGACTACGGCATACACCCAGTATCTACTCCCACCACGAAAAATGACAGAGTTCTGAACAGACACACGTGCTTCTGGCAGCACACTGTCAGTTTGCTGAAGTCATCGCTCGGCGTAGGCCGTCTTTCCGCTGGCCCTCACCCAAGGTTAGGCGCGCGCTGACAACGGCGGCACCGGAATCAGCGACGATCACCGGGTAGAGTTCCAGTTCTCGAATCCGTGGATGATTGTCTGACAGCAGCGAGACGCGGGCGATCAGTTCCTCAAGCGAGGCAACGTCAGCAAGCGGCAGCCCTTTGTACCCAAAGAGTTTCGGGGATGCCTTAACGCTGCGGACCATCTGGGAGATGTCGGTGGCGGTGAGAGGCGGTATGCCATAGGCGATGTCATCGAGTAGGTCGAATGCATCTCCTGACAGACCGAAAGCGATCACGGGGCCGTAGAGCGGGTCTTCCTGTGAGCGGACAACACACGGAACCCCGGAAGGGGCCATTGCCTGGATGTCGAAGCCCTGGGAGATCACATATTCGCGCGAACCAAGGTGTCGTTCGAGATCGTTGACCATCTCATCGAAGTCTTGAACCAGTTCCTCGGAACTGGCGATATTGAGTCGCACACCGCCCAGATCGTACCTGTGGCGCAGGGCCGCAGCCGTTGACTTGAGCGCGATTGGATAACCAAACTGCTCCGCGAGCGCGCATGCCTCCTCCGGGGTGTGTGCTCGCCCAACGGGCCACAGTTTGATTCCGTAGGCGGCAAGGACTGTTGCCGTGTCCTCTTGGTTCAGGAGTCCGTTGGGCGCGCCTTTGAGTAGGTCCTCGACCCGATGCTTGTCAATTCCATCAAAGTACACGACCGAACCGTGGTCTTCCTCCAACCAGGCCACATACCCGGTCACGTGCTCAAGGGCGCGTACAGCGTCCTCCGGCGTCGAGTACGCGGGGACAGAGAACGCCCGCGTGCCCCTGCTGGAAGTTGTGGTGTCGTTGGAACCGCCCGGCTCGTCGGAAATGGAAATCGTGAGTTCTGGCGCGATGCCATGCAATCCGAGTACTGAGGCGACCGTTGGGATCTGTGACTGTGCGGCTGCGAGAGCAACCTGGGTTGCGGCTTCAATCGGGAACTCGCCCAGAGTGGGGACATGCGCGATGAGCGCGATGTCGCACTGTCCCGAACTGTAGAGCGATTCCAGGGCACCTTGAAGGTTGTTCTCGATCTCCATGGAACGCACCACATGTACCTGGTCGGTTACGGTGAGCCCTGCGGACTGGGCTGCCTCGGCTGCGATCGCCGCGAGCGCCTCGGAACTTGCGAGGATCCCAAGCCTACGCCCCTGTGGGATCGGCTGGTAGGCGAAGAACTGCAGGACATCGGCCATCTCGTGCATGTTGCGGGCGTGAATGACTCCCGACTGCTTCAGCATCTGTTCGAGGGTCTTCTTCGGTGCTTCCGTGGGGCTGACTGCATGTCCGCGTGGCACGACATAGCCTGACTTCCCTGCCGTCACCACTACGATCGGCTTGCGGCGTGACAGGCGGCGGGCGATGCGTGAGAACTTACGCGGGTTACCAATCGACTCAAGGTACAGGCCCACCGATGTCGACTCATTGTCGGTCAACCAGAACTGCATCATGTCGTTGCCGGACACATCGGCGCGGTTACCCGCCGCTAGGAAGTTTGAGATACCCAGACGTCGGCGATTCGCGATGCTCAGCAGCGCAACGGCAATGGCTGTCGACTGGGTGAACAGACCGATCGTTCCGTTCTTAGGTCGTGTGGGCGCCAGCGATGCGTTGAATGGCGGCTGCGCCGTATTTGAGAACAGGCCATAACTCGCAGGGCCGATAATCCTGATCCCTGAGGAGTGCGCGATCCTGATCGCCTCGCGCTGTAGGGCCAATCCGTGCCGCCCAGTCTCTGCGAAACCAGAGGCAAGTAGCACGACCCCGTGCACACCAATCTCACTCAACTCGCTCAGTAACGGAGCAACAGCCGTGTCGCTGACAGCGAGAATTGCGATGTCAAAGGTCAATCCGCTGTCCAGCAACTGTGCGAGCGAAGCAAAGTGGACGAAGTTGTCGTGCAGGCCATGCCGTTCCTGCGCATCGCGGATCTGCACGGGTGACATACCAAGCACATAGACCGGTTCATCGCCCTTGACGCCGATCCCTGATGCCAGAGCACCTTTGGCAAGACGCAATTCCTCAGGCGTTGGTTCGTCGGTCAGTGAGGCGACCACCAAGATGCGTTGCGGTGAGAAGAGCCGACGCATCGACACCGACTCCGCCCGGTGTTCGCGTTCCGCCATCACCCGCAACGAGTGCTCCGTGGGGTCGAGGTCTACGGTGACCTCGACAATCCCGTCCTCCTCATGCTGGACTTGCCTGTAGCCAGCTTCTCGGAACACCGAGAGCATACGTCCGTTTTGCGGCAATACATCGGCAAAGAACCGGCGGATGCCCCGCTCCCGGGCGGCTGCTGCGATGTGCTCGAGCAACACCGATCCCAGGCCCCGCCCCTGAGCAGAATCCGAGATGTTGAACGCGACCTCAGCATCACCGTGTTCCAAGCGATCGAAGCGTGCCACGCCGATGATCGCTTCGGCCCCTTCTCTCATGGTGGTTGCGACCACGGCGACCCGGTCCACCATGTCCACCTGAGTGAAACGGGTTAGGTCGTTCTCAGAGAGTCGTTCCATTGCCGCGAAGAACCGCATGTACGTCGAACGCTCAGACTGGCCCATATGGAAGTCCTGCAGAGCGTCACGATCAGTTGGACGAATCGGGCGCACGTGCGTGGTGGTACCGTCACGCAACACCACATCTGCTTCCCAGTGCGCCGGATACGATGTCTCATCTACCGGGTCATTAGCGCTCATGCCTCTTAGCGTATCGTCAGCGCCTACCAAGCAGTGGTGATTTGGATGTCAGTGGTGCGTGTTTTACTGGGCGGGTAACGTTGCGTTGTTGCCAATTCACGTGCGGGTTCGCGTGCGCCCATGAAATGTGAGCATTTCGTGTGCGCGCCACGCTGTCCTGTACGCCCAACGCAGTGGACAATATGACATGTCACTTGCCCATTCACCTCTGGAGTCACCACCATAATGGCCCGCAAGACAGTGAGCGCCGAGCTCGACGAAGGCTTCACCGAGAACATCGTGGACATCGATGTCACGGCGGAGATGGAGAGTTCATTCCTTGAGTACGCCTACTCGGTGATCTACGCGCGAGCGCTTCCAGATGCCCGTGACGGTCTCAAGCCGGTTCAGCGGCGCATTCTCTACATGATGTCTGACATGGGACTTCGCCCAGATCGCGCACACGTCAAGTGCTCCCGCGTGGTTGGCGAGGTCATGGGTAAGCTCCACCCGCACGGCGACAGCGCGATCTACGACGCCCTCGTGCGATTGGCACAGCCATTTGCGCTGCGCCTGCCACTTGTGGACGGTCACGGAAACTTCGGTTCGCTTGATGACGGCCCGGCAGCACCGCGTTACACCGAGGCCCGACTTGCTGCTGCGGCGATGGCGATGACCGCGGATCTCGACGAAGAAACCGTGAACTTCGTCCCCAACTACGACAACAAGCTCGAACAGCCCGAGGTACTTCCCTCCGCCATTCCTAACCTCCTTGTCAACGGGGCCTCAGGAATCGCAGTGGGCATGGCCACCAACCTTGCCCCACACAATCTGGTTGAGGTGATCGCTGCGGCACGGCACCTGCTCAAGCACCCGAACGCCTCGCTCGAGGACCTCATGCGGCTTGTTCCCGGTCCTGACCTGCCAGGTGGCGGACGTATCGTCGGACTCGAGGGCATCCGCGACGCCTACCGCACAGGTCGTGGAACCTTCCGCACCCGTGCAACCGCCAAGGTTGAGAACATCACACCTCGCCGTAAGGGCATTGTGGTGACCGAACTTCCGTACATGGTCGGTCCAGAAAAGGTCATCGAAAAGATTAAGGATGGCGTTCAGTCCAAGAAGCTGACCGGTATCTCGGCGGTCACCGACCTCACGGACCGCAAGAACGGCCTCAAACTCGTCATTGAGATCAAGACCGGGTTCAACCCAGACGCCGTTCTGGAAACTCTCTACAAGCACACACCACTCGAAGACTCGTTCGGCATCAACAACGTCGCTCTCGTCGATGGTCAACCGCAGACCCTCGGTCTCAAAGAGATGCTGCAGGTATGGGTTGATCACCGAGTTGATGTGGTACGCCGCCGCTCAAAGTACCGCCTACGCAAGCGCGAAGAACGCAAACACCTCGTAGAGGGCCTACTCCTCGCGATAGTAGACATCGACGAGGTTATCCAGGTCATCCGCACCTCCGAGGACTCCGAGACCGCCCGAACCCGGCTGATGCAGGTATTCGACCTGACCACACCACAGGCCGAGTACATCCTGGAGTTGCGTCTTCGCCGCCTGACCAAGTTCTCCCAGATCGAACTCGAGAAGGAAAACGAACAACTCGCCGCGGAGATCGCCCAGTTGCAGGAGATTCTGTCCAACGACACCGTGTTGCACGCGCTGGTCGGCAAGGAAATGGCAGACGTGGCCAAGACCTATGGCACCCCACGTCGCACGGTTCTGCTTGACTCCGCCGGTGGTGATGCCGCCGGGTCGGAGGCTGTTTCGCCAAGCACTCGTCGTAAAGGCACAGCCACTCCCCTCGAAATCGAGGACACCCCCTGCTGGGTCATGCTCTCCGCAACCGGCCTGATCGCCCGCAGCGCGGATGACGCTAAGCCGGTCATATCAGATGAACGCACTCCGAACGACGTATTACGTAACTCGATTCCTGCTTCAGGTAGGGCCGAGATCGGTCTGGTCACAAACCGGGGCCGCCTAGTACGAGCGTCCGTGCTCGAATTGCCCACACTGCCTCCCACGCAGGGCGCTCCCTCACTCAGCGGAGGCATCGAGGTATCTCAGCTTGTTGAGTTGGGCAAAGATGAGCGGGTCGTCGGTATCGCATCCCTCACTGAGGACGCCCCAACCCTGAGCATCGGAACCCGTCAGGGAGTTGTTAAGCGAGTCGTTCAAGGCGACCAGTCCAAGGCAAACGAATGGGAAGTCATCTCGCTCAAGCCAGGCGACGAGGTTGTTGCGGTCACCCATGTCGACGACAGTGACGAACTCGTGTTCATGACCTCTGACGCGTCCCTTCTTCACTTCTCTGCCTCCAACGTGCGACCACAGGGCCGTAGCGCGGGAGGCATGTCCGGCATCAAACTTGGTGCAGGTGCTTCCGTCGTGTTCTTTGGCGCGCTCAACCCCGACGAAGACTGTGTTGTGGTAACGGTGGCCGGAAGTTCCACTGCTCTTCCTGGAACAGAGAATGGCTCTGTGAAGGTCTCCCCCTTCGACGTGTTCCCGGCCAAGGGCCGCGCTACCGGAGGCGTTCGAGCCCAACGATTCCTCAAGGGAGAAGACACCCTCCTCCTCGGTTGGGCAGGTACTGCCCCAGCTCGCGCATGCGGTCAGTTGGGTGCTCCCATTCCGCTGCCTGAGATTGACACACGCCGCGATGGTTCTGGAACACCCGCCGAACAACCTATATTCGCAATCGGATAACTGCTGTGACGCACAGACGAAGGTGGGGCACGCTGATATAGCATGCCCCACCTTCGTCTCGACGCTCTCAGTACGAGCTAGAGGTAATGTCTAGCGAAATTATCTAGAACTCAAGCGAGAACATTCGCGACCCCGTCGTGACCTCGAAGCCCAGATTCGTATAGATTCCGAATGCTCCACTGGGGTTCTCCGAGTCCACATCGAGTTCCGCATACTCGATACCGTTCTCGTGCAGGAGTCTCATCACCTCCGTGATAAGCGCCAGGGCGATCTTCTGCCCCCTATAGTCCCTGCGCACACCAAGCAACTCAATGTAGCCACTTGAATAGCCTGCGACTTCCCAGTCGTGCTCATATTTGCCCACGTGGATGTACCCTGCCACCATTGGATGGCCCTCAACGGTCTGCGCGGTCTCGTCCAGCACGATGAAACTCCACTCAGGCTTAAACATCGAACGGCCTTGGACCCAGGATTCCGGTGTGCGCGGCTGGGAACCCCAGTGATCGCGGAATGCGTCATTGTGCGCCAAACGTACTGCTTCATCCAAGGCTAGGTCGTAGCCCACCACTTTGAGGTGGCTTCCAATCGAGATCGGTTCAATCGGTTTGGACAGGTCCCGACGCAGCGTCTTGTAGAACCGCCGTGCCTCGTAGCCTGCCTTTTCGAACAGCGTCCAGTTATGCGGAGCGTTGTCCTGGACGTAAGCCGCGATTCGTGCTGGTAGACGCGTATCAGCCTCTCGAAGCATCTGCTGGCCCCTGGCCGTCAGCCAATCCACCAAGGACTGCCCAATGCCCACTTCACGAGCTGTGGGATGCACGCCACCGTCAAGGAACACGCGTGTGAGGGTGTCATCCCCCGGGTAGATGTGGAGCAGCCCATACGCGAGAAACTCGCCCTTGGCGTTCACCGCAACAATCGTGTCCGTGTCGAAGTTCTTCCAGTCTCCCTCGAAGAGTTCAACTGTCTCCTCGTAGGAGGTACGGAACGGTGACGCATCGGTTTCCTCGATGATTGCGATCAGGTCGGCAAGCTGCCGGGCATCCTCTCTTGTCAGGGGACGCCACGCAAGCCCGAGGTCGCGAGGGAGTTCCGGCAGTGATACCTCTGGAACGCGTTGAGACAGGGGCGGCAGTTCTTCGATGCTGTCCATACCTAAAGTCTATGCACAGTTTTCTTAAAATTTTGGAAAACTGACTGCAGTGTGATCTGTTTCCTTCGATACCGCAGAGATTTTGCGTCCTTGAAACACAAACCGGCCGGACTGCAGACCTCGGCTAAGCGTCGATCCGGGAACGGTCCAACGCGCTTGCACCAGCAACGATAAAGTCCTTGCGCGGAGCCACGTCTGAGCCCATGAGAAGCTCAAAGATCTCCTCGGCCCGCTGTGCATGTTCAGCCGTCACGCGACGCAGCATCCTGTGGCGTGGATCCATCGTGGTTTCCGCAAGCTGATCAGCATCCATCTCACCGAGACCCTTGTACCGCTGGATGTCGTCTTTGTAGCGTTTACCCGCCTTGCGGAGCTTGGCCAATGTGGACTGTAGTTCGGCCTCGGAATAGGTGTAGATGAACTCGTTCTTCCGCGATCCTGCGCCGATGACCTCAACGCGGTGCAGCGGGGGAACCGCCGCATACACTCGTCCAGCATCAATCATCGGGCGCATGTACCGGAAGAACAGAGTGAGCAGAAGGGTCCGGATATGTGCCCCGTCCACATCCGCATCGGTCATGAGCACGATCTTTCCGTAGCGCGCGGCATCAAGGTCGAATGACCGACCCGAGCCGGCCCCGATCACCTGAATGATCGCCCCACACTCCGCGTTGCGTAGCATGTCAGAGACGGACGCCTTTTGAACGTTCAGGATCTTTCCACGAATCGGCAGGAGTGCCTGGAAATCGGAACTCCGGGCCAGCTTTGCGGTGCCGAGGGCAGAGTCACCCTCAACGATGAACAGTTCAGACTTTTGAACATCGTTGGTACGGCAGTCCGCCAGTTTGGCAGGAAGTGACGAGGTCTCGAGTGCGTTCTTGCGCCGCGAGATTTCCTTTTGCTTGCGGGCGGAAACACGCGCACGCATTTCCGAGACGATCTTCTCGAGAAGCAGAGAGGTTTGAGTTTTATCGTCGCGCTTCGGAGAGGAGAATAGGTCCTTGAAACTGGATTCAACCACGCGAGAGACGATCGCGCGGACCGGTGCGGTACCAAGCACCTCCTTTGTCTGCCCCTCAAACTGCGGCTCAGCCAAACGCACGGTGAGCACAGCGGACAGACCGGCAAGAACGTCGTCCTTCTCGATTCGTTCCGCGCCGTCCTTCGACGAGATTTTCAGTCTGCGGGCGTTGGTCTCAACGGCCTTGCGCATCACCTTGAGCAATCCGGCTTCGAATCCTGATAGGTGGCTTCCGCCCTTCGGGGTGGAGATGATGTTCACGAAGGTGCGCACGGTCGTGTCGTAGCCAGTGCCCCAGCGCAGCGCGATGTCCACCTCACAGGTGCGTTCCACTTCCTGCGACACCAGGTGGCCCTTGTCATCGAGAACTGGGACGGTCTCCTTAAAGGAACCGGTTCCGGTGAAGTGCCAGGTGTTCGTGACCGGGGCGTCTGGCGCGAGGAAGTCAACGAAGTCAACCGAGCCACCGGTTGCCAGGTACGTTTCCTCGTGCGGCCCGTTCTCCCCTGGTGTTCCCGGAATGCCACGTTCGTCGCGCAGCGTGATCTCCAAGCCGGGGACAAGGAAGGTGGTCTGGCGGACACGCGCAACCAGTTCGTCGTAACTGAAGATCGCGCTTTTGGGGAACACCTGACGATCTGCCCAGTACCGTACCTTGGTACCAGTCAGTCCGCGCTTGGTCTTACCCACGATACGCAGTTCGGAGCGATCCACGAACGGCGCAAATTCAGAGTCCGGAGACGGTCCGGCTTTCGGGTCATCGAACACACCGGGTTCACCACGCCGGAACGACATCGCATGCACCTTGGACGTACGCGTTACCTCAACATCGAGGCGTGATGACAGCGCATTCACCACGGATGCACCCACACCGTGCAGACCACCCGAGGCGGTGTAGGAGCCGCCACCGAACTTGCCTCCGGCGTGAAGTTTCGTGTACACGACCTCAACGCCGCTCAGTCCGGTCTTCGGCTCGATGTCCACGGGGATACCGCGGCCGTTGTCCTCAACCGACACGGAGTTGTCCGCGTACAGCACGATCGAGATCTTGTCACAGTAACCGGCAAGCGCCTCATCAACCGAGTTGTCGATGATCTCCCACAGACAGTGCATGAGACCGCGCGAGTCGGTTGACCCGATGTACATGCCCGGGCGCTTCCGTACAGCCTCAAGTCCTTCGAGAACCGAGAGATGGCGCGCCGAGTAGTTGGATTCTGATGCAGGTGTGGTCACGAGGATTAATCTTAGTGCGCCTCACCGACATTTAACGCCAAAACACCCGGGGTGGGACGTGAGATTGGGTGAGGAGGAAATGTGACTTCGTGTGTTTTCGTACGCCTGCGGCGAAAGAGCCACTTTAGGGGGTCCCTTTCCGCGCGCAAGATGGTTTGATGTAGGCATGGAAGAAACCACAAGCACCACCCCGACCGCTACGTTGACTGCCGCGGACCGCTGCGACCGCTGCGGCGCTCAGGCTTACGTGCGCGTTGTCCTTCAGGCTGGCGAACTTCTGTTCTGCGCGCACCACGCTCGCGCTCACTCGGACAAGTTCGCCGCGATTGCCACTGAGATTCATGACGAAACCGAGCGTCTGTTCGCCGAGCACGGCTCCGGCGCGAAGGCTGCCGTATAGGGCGGTCAGCGAGTTTCGTTTCGCGATAACTCACCGAAACTACCAACGGGGTTGTGTTTCCTTCGGGGAAACGCAGCCCCGTTTGTTTTGCTTATATTGCCGACAACGCCTCGGACAACGTTGCTCAGGTTTGGGAATGCACTCACACGCACTAATGGGCCGGGGTTGGTCAGGATCATAGGCCACAAGACAGCGTTGCCAGTCAACAGGCGCAAAAGGAGGGCGTGGCCATGGGCCACACCCTCCTTATCAAGTGCTTGTCGACGAGCCGTTCAGTCGAGGTAGTCGCGCAAGACCTGGGAACGGCTTGGGTGACGCAGTTTCGACATCGTCTTGGACTCAATCTGACGGATGCGCTCACGGGTGACCCCGTATACCTTTCCAATTTCGTCAAGGGTTTTTGGCTGGCCGTCGCTCAGACCAAAACGCATCGAGACAACGCCCGCTTCGCGCTCAGACAGGGTGTCGAGCACCTGGTGCAGTTGCTCTTGGAGAAGAGTGAACGACACCGCATCGGCTGGGACAACGGCCTCAGAGTCCTCGATGAGGTCACCGAACTCAGAGTCGCCATCTTCACCAAGTGGTGTGTGCAGAGAGATCGGTTCACGACCGTACTTCTGGACCTCAACGACCTTTTCAGGGGTCATGTCGAGTTCCTTGGCCAGCTCTTCTGGGGTTGGTTCACGTCCAAGGTCTTGGAGCATCTGACGCTGCACACGTGCAAGCTTGTTGATGACCTCGACCATGTGGACTGGAATACGGATGGTGCGGGCCTGGTCAGCCATTGCGCGGGTGATCGCCTGTCGGATCCACCACGTTGCATAGGTCGAGAACTTGTACCCCTTGGTGTAGTCGAATTTCTCCACCGCACGGATCAGGCCGAGGTTACCTTCCTGGATGAGGTCCAAGAAGAGCATGCCGCGTCCGGTGTAACGCTTAGCGAGCGAGACAACGAGGCGAAGGTTCGCCTCTAGTAGGTGGTTCTTCGCGCGACGTCCGTCGTGCGAGATCGCCTTGAGTTCACGCTCGTACTTGCGCTCGAGTTCCTCGTCGCCGTTGAGCAACTCTTCCGCATAGAGGCCCGCTTCAATACGCTTGGCAAGCTCGACTTCCTGCTCGGCGTTCAGCAGTGCGACTTTACCGATCTGCTTGAGGTAGTCCTTCACAGGGTCTGCGGTAGCACCGGCAGTGACAACCTGCTGGGCTGGAGCGTCATCGTCGTCGGCGTCAGAGTAGACGAATCCGCCTGCTTCTTCGACCTCGGGCTGAGCGTCGACCTTCTCGGCTGCAGCCTCGTCGTCTTCGGGGACCTCTTCGCTGTCCGAGTTCACGGCCTCGTCAACGGGGTCCACCTTTTTCTTACGGCCACGCTTGGCTGGTGCTTTTGCAGGCGCAGCCTTTTTGACGGCAGGCTGCGAAGCAGTCGCATCACCATCGCTGGTTTCGGCGGCGTCAGAACTATCCGCGGGAGCAGACTTCTTCACCGCGCGCGCAGTTGCGCTGGTCGACCGGGTGCTGGTTGCAGCCGCAACCTTCGCCCCAGGTCCGGACATCTCTACTTCAATTCCGGCAAGAACAAGTGCCTTAAAGACTGCTTTGAGTCGCTTAGGGTCACCGATTTCCGCCTGCTCGCACGCAACACGGAAGACTTCAGAGTCGACCTTGCCGGTTGCGGATCCAGCGTGGATCAATGCTTGCATGGAAGGGTGTTCGAATTCGCGTGGGAGCGCGTTGTTTGTCGAGGTGAGCGCCACGAAAAACCTTTCGGCATCTTGGACAGGCGAGTGAGGGGTTCGGCCGGAGAGCAAAACCCACGAACCTATATTGTACTTGGTTACGCAAACTTGTCTCGCACTTTAAGTGTGACAACACCTAAATGCGCGATAAGGAGACTTCTCTTGTTCGTCGTTTACGGGTGGCAGTGCTGGTTCACTGCCCTTGCGCCGTCATAACGCTGGGTTGGTCACATTTATTCCGTGCGGTGTGTCCATCTCCTTATATGTTCTGGGCTGGTGCTGAGTTTCAGCGCCCGCGCTCAGTCTTTACTGCAAGCACTGGACATGGGCTGTCGAGCAGAATTCGCTGTGCATTCGATCCAAGGATGAGCTTGCCCACGGGTGAGCGTCTGCGTAGGCCGATCACGATGACCTCGGCTTCAGTCTCGGTGGCGACTGCAACGAGATCCTCGGCCACATCGTGGCGCTGCGAGAGCACGCGAACATCAAGATCGATCGATCGCCCTCGTGCGTCTTGAGCGATTTCGTCGAGTTCCTGTTGTCGCTGCGCCAAAGCCTCGGGTGCAAGCCCACTCGCTTTCTCGCTCACGACGATGGTGACCGGGCTATTGCGCCGTACGGCCTCGTCGAGAGCGCTCGCTATACCTTGCCTACCCTCTTTGGTTGCTAGATAGCCAACGACAATCATCCCTTACCCTCCCTATTGATACGCTCAAATCATCGTAGTGGTTTGAGCCACCAGTTGCGTCCCACGACACTTGGAAACCTAGGCCACGTTCTGCTGACGACACCATCCCGGTGCAAGACCAGCGTCGACTGCGGATGCGATGAGATCAGCAAGACCATAGGTGCCGGGCTGCAGTCCGGCCTCTTCGAGGTGCCTCCGGGCAAGCGTCAAGTTGCCCTGCCACCAGGCAAGAAGCGCTAGAAGGGTGCGTGCTGGGGTATGGCGTTCCGGCGGCGTCAAGGACACGAGCTCACTGAGCACCTTGCGCACGGCCTCGGTGTGTCCGATATCCGGACGCCGGGCGATACTCGGGTCTGTGATCTCCCCTATTGCACGACGCGCAATGCTATCCACCTTTCGCTGCTCAGGGTTCGCGTCAACGTACTGTGCAAGAAACTCGCGGGCACCGTGAGCGCCAAGAGACGTGAAACTGATGAGAACGGCATCGCGCAGAGGAATACGCTCAAGCGCACAGGTCAATATCCCAGCCTGGGACAGGCTTAACGGGACTGGTTTCACCGGATGGATCGCATTCAACCAGATCTCCAGCGCCTCGTCCTGCCAGTCGAAGCCTTTTTCAGTTGCTTGTTCGACGAGGCTTTGTTCGTACGCTTCGCGCACTTGCGCCTGTGAGTCCTGTTCTGCGGGTGCTATCTTTCCAAGACTTTCACGTGATGGGTCAGTCCTGCACCCCTCGAAGACCATGTGTGCGGCCACTGTGGTCTGTTCGAGGCGCTCAATGGGATGGGCGTGCTCTTGACACACCTCAATCGTGGGCCAGTCTTCACGGTGACCCACGCCAGCCCGTTTCTCGAGGATTCCTTCAACAGCAGCGTGCACCTCCTCGAGTGGCACTCCGAGACAGTCGGCATACGCTTCTGGCTCGTTCAACGCGATTCGGTGCAGAGCTTCCGCGAATCCATTGGAATAGATGCCTGCGCCATCGCGGACACACTCGCCGTCCACTCTGAAGTGGCCGAACTGCGCATCGGTGACCACCCAACATTCGATGACCGGCACGCGGCCAGCCGCCATGGTCGCCAGGTACCCCATCGCTTCATACAGCGAGTAAAACTGCGGCCCGGGCCCATCGCCCAGCGGATCCTCCTCCCTGCTGTAGCCGACCACCACGAGCGCGGAAGCATCGTCGGCAATCGCGTGGTTGATCAACTCCGTTGCGCACTGCTCCTTATGAGGGCCCAACAGATCACCGACATCGACTCGCGCCACCGCTCCAACTTGTTTGCGTGGTCCACGCAACGAGACCAGAACGACGGAGTCAGCGGGTTCAAAGCCAAGTTGATACGGGATAAGGGACAGAAGTTCGGATGGGTCAGAGACTCTCAGCGTTTTTGTCATGCCTCCATCCTGCGCGGCACGTGCAGGATGGAGGCTCCCGGAGCCTGCCACACCTGTCAAAACTGTGGACAATAACGGACCTCGAAGTGTGTGGATACACACTAATCCCCGCAATCACAGCCACTAGAGCAAAGAAACTACGTAGGATGGCTGGAGCTAAGAACTTTGCTCAAAGGATGGCACATGACCAACACCGCTCCTCCGAACGCACACGCGACAGCCACCGGCAGCGCTCTTGTAGACGTCGACGATCTACGCTCCGGAGTCGAGGACCGACTGCGCGACATCCTGCACGAGCAAGGCGACGCCTTTGCCACCCTCAGCGCAGACGCTTCCAGCCTCATCGACGCGTGGAAGGTCCTTCTATTGGGCGGCAAGCGCTTGCGTGCCGCTTTTTGTTACTGGGGCTATCGAGTCGCCCATGAGGGCGACATTGATCAAACCACTCGAAACCAGCTCTACCGCATCGGTGCAGCCCTCGAGTTGTTCCAAGCTGCCGCTCTCTTCCACGACGATGTCATGGACCGCTCCGACACTCGTCGCGGCAACCCTACGGCGCACGTGTCCTTCAGCGAGGAGCACCGAACTCGCGGTTACGTCGGTGACGCCGGCCAGTATGGGATTTCTGCGGCGATTCTACTCGGAGACCTCAGTCTCGTGTCCGCAGAGAACGAGTTCCGCACCGCGAGTTACTATTTCCCCGAGGCAGGTCGCCTGACAGCACATGGTTTTTTCGACCGGATGCGCACCGTCGTCTCGGTTGGCCAGTTCATGGATATTCACGCCCAGGTCCTACCGTGGAGCGATGACCTCGAAGCCGCAAAACAGCGGGCACTCGCGATCATCGCCACCAAAACGTCCTCCTATACGGTCACCTACCCACTACTGACTGGTGCCGCGTTGGCTGGAGCGAGCGCCGAGACCCTCACCCGGCTTGAGCGGTTTGCGCAACCTATCGGCGTCGCCTATCAACTTCTTGATGATCTGCTTGGGACCTTCGGGGACTCGGCGACCACCGGTAAGCCGTCAGGCGACGACCTGCGTGAGGGAAAACGCACCGTCCTTGTAATCGAGGCGCTGTCGCGGCTTGATGGCGCTCATCGCGCACAGTTGCAAGACGCTCTCGGCAACCCGAACCTCACCGATGCCCAGATCGTCGAGTTGGTCGAACTCATCTCGTCCAGTGGAGCGGTTGTCGCCGCCCAGGAACTGGTAGAGACCCTCAGCGCAGAGGGACTCGCACACCTTGAGGGTCCGGGCCTTAACCCGGTTGGTGTGGACATGCTGCGCAGGATCACGGCTTACTCGCTCAAACGCGACTTCTGACGACGCAGACGGGTGGGGCCGGAACTTCTGAGTTCCGGCCCCACCCGTTTGTTGGATTAACGACGACCCCTCACCTGCGTTGGCATGTCACCTCGGGTGCATGATCGCCGTCACG
Source organism: Timonella sp. (assembly GCA_031979385.1). Classification (GTDB taxonomy): domain Bacteria; phylum Actinomycetota; class Actinomycetes; order Actinomycetales; family Cellulomonadaceae; genus Timonella. The sequence goes on from DALZEF010000018.1 coordinate 22,277, forward strand.
CGCCTACCAGAGCAACGACTGAGTTGCGCGGCGCACCGCGCTTTTGTTACCGGCCTTGAGAACGTCGATCGGACGCTCGCCCAACGAGTCCTCAACCGAAAACAGCCATTCGATGATCTGGGCGTCATCGAGTTGGGCGTCACGCAAAGCAATCACGGTTCCGCGCAAAGACGGCAGGATGATCTGCTTGCCGCTTCCATCATCAGCCTTCTGATCGGCTGGGTTTGCCATGTACCAGGGAATGAGGAAATCCTGAGGAATCATGAGCACCTTCGGCTTGCCACGTTTGATCCCGACAACACGGTCATCAGCGAGAGCGGACCGCACGACCTTCGGGGTGGTCCCAAGAACTTCCGCAAAATCAGGCCCGGTCAGCCACACCTCGACGAGGTTCTCAACGTTTGCCTCGATGTTGGATTCTTCAGTATTCACGTCCACCACTTTACCGCGCCCTAGATTGCCCATCTGGAGCATGGTCTCACTCGCTGTATGGGATACTCGTCACGCTAGGTGAAAGTCCCCATGGCGTCTAACGATTCGCCTGTCATGGGCAGTGAGCGGCTGGACCGGCTCGCGGGACGCACCAGATCGCCAGAGTTTTGCGGCTCTATCTGCAGTGAGGCAGTCCACTCAGCCCTCGGGTGCCGCACTCGTGCGACACAGGATATGACTCTATCTCCACGATTCCTGCGCGGATCGGTGGCAAACAATCCGAAGATTTACGTGTTGTCTCCCCTAAACTGTTCTCTGTGGCTACTACTGTAAACGACCCGCTGATCGGCCAACTTGTTGATGGCCGCTATTTGGTGCGCAGTCGGGTGGCCCGAGGAGGTATGGCGACGGTCTACTGCGCCACTGACAGGCGGCTGGACCGTGTGGTCGCGCTCAAGATCATGCACCCACATCTCGCTGAGGGAACGTCGGGGCAGGCCTTTGTCGCTCGGTTTCGCCGCGAAGCCCGTGCGGCCGCACGCGTCACGCACCCTGGTCTCGTAGCTGTCTACGACCAGGGGGTTGACGGCGAAGTCTCGTACCTCACCCTCGAGTTTGTTGAGGGTAGCGATCTGCGCCAACTCCTCCAGTCGAAACGCACTCTGACGCTCGCTGAGGCGCTGGCCATCACCGAGGACATCCTTGATGCCCTCGCGGCTGCACACCGCAACCAACTCGTGCACCGTGACGTCAAACCTGAGAACGTACTGCTGTCCAAGGACAACGAGGTCAAACTGACCGATTTCGGTTTGGCACGCGCCGTCACCGAGGTGACATCCACCACGACCGGAACCGTGCTCGGCACCGTGGCCTATCTGGCGCCGGAACTCGTGACCCACGGTGTGGGAGACACCCGAACCGATATCTACTCAGTCGGCATCATGCTCTACGAGATGTTGACTGGACGACAGCCCTTCACCGGGGATTCCCCCATACACATCGCATTCCAACACATCAACACGGTCGTACCACGAGTTTCCAATACCCTTGCGTGGATTCCTGAACCGGTCGATGACCTCGTGGCGAGATTCGCGGCGAAGGACCCGAACCAGCGACCCACCAACGCATCCGAAGCACTACGCGAACTGCGTAGGGTACAGACTCAGCTCAAGCCAGCACTGCTCGCGAAGCGTGCAATGCCCCCCGTACCGCTGCCCGACGAACTTGCCGAGCCTATCGCCGCCACCAATGCATATGAGGACCTGACGGGTGTTGAGACCGCTGCCATGCCAGCCGTTGAGGCATACGAGGACCTGACCGGTTTTGAAACCGCCGCGATGCCTGCGGTGAGTGGGGACACAGGCGAGTTACCCCCACAAATGGGCGAGTCGGATGACTCAGTGCTGTACGAGCACCAGGATTCCTCACGGAACTTCCACGCCGTACAGCAACCACACCATGCCTTACCACCTTCACCGGATGAAGACCTCGGCGCGCTCATAGCTGCCACGTCATCCTCGTCATCTCCATCGTCACCGAGTGAGGTGTCCACCGAGACGGTGCCACTTTCAGTGCGCGGAACCACCATCGCACTCCCCATCGGCCAGACCGCCTACGTGCGTTCCGGAAGCACACCGGAAGAACCACCGTCAACGAGTCTGATGGTTCCCGAGGAACCGCCCCGCAGGCCTCGTCGCGGGTTGAGAATCGTCGTGACCCTACTCGTGCTCCTCGGTCTAGGTGGTGCGTCCTATGGAGGATGGTACTGGTGGGAGAACATCGGTCCAGGATCCTACACCGATGTTCCCGCACGCATCGAGGCTGTTCCCGAACAAGATGCTCTGGACAGGATCAGGACTGTGGAGTTGGAGCCGCGGGTATTCAAGGAACACCATGACACGGTGCCAGCCGGCGATGTCATCTCGGCTGAGCCTGCCAGCGGCGAACGTGTGAAGAAGAACAGCCAGGTCACACTTACCGTCTCGCTCGGCATCAAAGAGATCGAGGTTCCCAAGGAACTGGTGGGTGAGAACGCGGACGCGGTCAAGGAGACTCTCAGCGAGGCCGGCTTCACCAACGTTTCCGATGATCTGGTCTATGACACCAAGATCAAGAAGGACACCGTCATGGAGCTCTCGGTGAAGGAGGGCACTGTCCTCGCCCACAACACCGCCATCGTCCTGACCGTGTCCAACGGACCAGAACCGATCTCGATTCCACAGGTCGTATCAAAGACCGAGAAGGAAGCACTGAGCATCCTCAAGGACGAGGAACTGAAGCGCGATGTCACCGAGGCGTTCTCAGACACAGTTCCCCAGGGAACCGTGATCTCTCAGGACCCCGCTCAAGGAACGCAAGGGCACCGCGGTGACAAGGTATCGATCGTCGTGTCAAAAGGCCCCGAACTCGTCGCCGTCCCCAACGTCGTCGGAGAAGACACCGCAGCAGCCGAGGAAATACTTCGAAACCTGGGCTTCAAGGTCAAAATCAACAAGTACATGGGCGGATTCTTCGGAAAGATCCGACTCCAGGATGTCGAGGCAGACACCGAGATACCCAAGGGCTCCACGATTACACTCACCGAGTTCTAGGCAGAACTCACCTATCCGCTCACGCCCCAGTCCCCTTCCCGCCCAACACCGCGATATCCGCGTGATGACGCTCCACCTGTGCATAAACGCGTGAGGGGTGACCGCCATATGGCGGTCACCCCTCACTGACGTGATTGGATTAAGAAGCCTTGAGCTTCTTCAGCATCTCGGCCACCTGGAACGCCATCTCCAGAGACTGCTGGTGATTGAGACGTGGATCAACGAGCGTCTCGTAGCGCTGCGCAAGCCCCTCGTCGTCGATCTTCTCCGAACCGCCCAACACCTCGGTAACATCGTCACCGGTCAACTCGACGTGCAAGCCGCCCGGAACCGAACCGATGGCCTCGTGCACCTCGAAGAAGCCGCGGACCTCATCCAAGACATCGTCAAAACGACGGGTTTTGTAACCGGTTGCCGAGGTGATCGTATTACCGTGCATCGGATCGGTCACCCACGTGACAGGCGAACCCTCAGCGTGCACCTTCTCAACGATCGACGGCAAAACACCACGGATATTTCCCGCGCCCATACGCGTGATGAAGGTCAAACGCCCAGGTGTACCCTCCGGGTTCAACTTCTCCTGGAGCGCCAAGGCATCATCCGCAGTGGTCGTTGGCCCGAGCTTCACACCAATGGGGTTCGATACCCGTGACAGGAAATCGACGTGTGCACCATCGATCTTACGGGTACGCTCCCCAATCCACAGGAAGTGGCCCGAGGCATCATATGGCGTACCTGAAATCGGGTTCATACGAACCATTGCACGCTCGTAATCAAGCAGGAGCGCCTCGTGCGACACAAAGAACGACACCGTGCGCAGTTGGTCGAAATCAGCTCCACATGCGTCCATGAACTTGATCGCGCGATCAATCTCAGCGGCGGTGGCCTCGTACCTCTTGTACGCCGGGTTCTCCATGAAACCACGGTTCCACTCGTGCACCTGGCGAAGATCCGCATATCCACCCGTGGTAAATGCACGAACGATATTCGTGGTTGCGGCAGCTATCTGGTAGCCCTGCATCAACCGCTCAGGGTTGGGTGTACGGGTGCTCTCGGTGAACTCAAACGAGTTCACCATGTCCCCTCGGTAGCACGGCAGAGTAACGCCGTCACGAGTCTCCGTGTTCGATGAACGTGGCTTAGCGTATTGGCCAGCCATACGCCCCATCTTGACAATCGGCATCGACGCGCCATGCGTCAGCACCACCGCCATCTGCAGGATCGTGCGGATCTTGTTGCGGATGCGATCCGCATTGGCTTCAGCGAAGGTTTCAGCACAGTCGCCGCCTTGGAGCAGAAACGCCTCACCACGCCCAGCGGCAGCTAGGCGCTGGGTGAGGGTTTCCGTCTCCTGTGGAATGACGAGCGGCGCCACTTGACCAAGTGCGCTTGTCACCTGGTTGAGTTTCTGCTCATCTGGCCAGACGGGTTGCTGATCAGCCTGCAACGACCGGAAGTTGTCCAGTCCACTCAGAAGCCGTTCGTCATTCACGAGGGTCATGTCAGGCGGTTACCTTCGACTGTCCGATGCCAGCGAGCAGTTCGTCGAACCATGCCTGGTTCACATCGAATGCCTTGCCACCGGCAATGCGCGGGAACTCGATCGCGCGCAGGCGGTCGCCCTGCTCCTCGTCGTGGCCGATAACGCCCGCCTCTCCGCGAAGTGCGCATTCAACAGCAAGGTCGGTCATCGACTTGATCAGGCGCAGATCCTCAGCGTTTGCCGCGGCAGCACGCGAGTAGTAGCCCGACTTCTGGACCATAACCTTCTCGGCACCAAGTTTCTCGGCGAACTGCTTGGCAAACCACTGGCCGGGGTTGATGGTGTCGAGCTTGACGTGGCCGAAGGGGTCGCGCTCGACGGTCTGACCAGCAGCCTCAAGCTGCTCAACGATCTCGTGCATGCCCGCGCCCTCGGAGAGGAAGATGTTGACGTTGCCCTTGGAGTCCATCACTGTCTTGAGGCGCTCAGCCTCAGCATCGATGTCGAGCTTGAGTTCCGGAAGGAACACAGCGTCAATGTCCCAGCGTTCACGGGTCAAGCCCAAAGACGGAGCCCATTCCAGCGTGTCAAGGAACTTGCGGTACTCAGCGGCAGCAGCGGCGGTCAGCCAGCCACAGTGGCGTCCCATAACCTCGTGCACGATCAGCATGCGTGGACCGGAGCGGTGCTCTCCGATGACATTGAACGCGAACTGAGCGGCCTCTTCAGCAGCGGTCCAAGCGCCCAGCGACTGACGGATGGGCACAACGTCGTTGTCGATGGTCTTTGGAAGGCCCACAACGGTCAGGCCGTAGTCGTTCTCAGCCAGGTATGCAGCCAGGTCCGCGGCGGTCGTGTTGGTGTCGTCGCCGCCGATGGTGTGGAGCACATCAACGCCATCGGACTTGAGCTGCTGGGCAGCAACGGTCAGTGGGTTCTCACCCTCCTTGACAAGCCCTCGCTTGACGCAGTCAGCAGCGTTGGTGAGCTTGACGCGCGAGTTTCCAATTGGCGAACCACCGAAGCGGTGCAGAATACCCGCCTGCTTGCGGGCCTCTTCGTCAATAACGATCTTGTTGCCGGTGAGCAGGCCATGATAGCCGTACTGGTAGGCAATGATCTCGACCTCTGGTGCGATCTCGGTGTAACGCTCGATCAGACCGCCCACTGCGGACGAGAGACATGGTGCGAATCCACCTGCAGTGAGCAGGGCGACGCGACGTACCGTCATCCTTACAACCTCTTCCTTGAGTCGCCGATTTCAAGGCGACACTGTTCGTGACATGAGTGACCCGGCATGCTCGTGTAGTTCACGGATTCCTGCCTTTTGACAGGCTCATGCAGGGTTATGTGCGGTTCGCACCGCGTGCGGTGCAATCAGCAAAAATCCAAAACCTAGTCTACTGGCGTTCCGCTTCCTGTTTCCGGGGGTTCCGGGACCTGAACCTCGGGTACCGGACGACCACCTGGGGCTGCGGGGCCCTTAGGTTCTGAATCTTGGGGAACACCTGCTGCAATGCGCGCCTTTGCCGTTGCAGCGTAAATGTCTACATATTCCTGGCCGGAAATGCTCATAAGGGAGTACATGATCTCGTCGGTGACGGATCTCAGGATGAAGCGGTCGCTTTCCATGCCCTTGTAGCGTGAAAAGTCCATCGGCTCGCCGATGATGACACCGATTCGTACGGGTTTCGGGATGCGGCGACCAATCGGCTGTGCAACATCTGTGCCGATCATGGCAACGGGTATGACCGGTGCCCCTGACTCGAGTGCGAGACGGGCGACTCCGGTTTTACCACGATAAAGCCGTCCATCTGGTGATCGGGTGCCCTCTGGGTAGATCCCGAAGAGCCCACCCTCTTCGAGTCGGCGTAAACCGGTACGCAGTGCGGCCTCAGACGCGCGTCCACCGGAGCGATCAACTGGAATTGTGCCGACCCTCTTCATGAAGCCAGCGACCATACGTCCGCGGAGGCCTTTTCCATTGAAATAGTCGGACTTACCGATGAAGACGATCTCGCGGTCAAGCACAAGCGGCAGTACGAACGAGTCGATCACCGCAAGGTGGTTACCCGCGATGATCGCGGCGCCCTGCTCTGGGATGTTCTCCAAGCCCTTGACCCAGGGCCGGAACATCAGTTTGAGGATGGGGCCCACGAACACTCGTTTCATCAACCAGTAAAACAAAGGGCCTCCTCAGACACGCTCGTGCATGCCCACACCAACTAGAGTAGTAACTATGGCGAATCGTGAACCCCAGATACCAGGCGGGCAAGAACCCGATGAGGCCGAGGGTCAATCCTTCCGTAGTTCAGACTACTTCAACGATCCTGAACTGACAGCGCAGGTGTTCGATGAAATCGTTTCTGAACTATCTGATCTTTCCACGGAATCCGCCGATGATAAAACCGCACGCACCGTGAGCAACCAAGATGACCTCAATTTCCCGCGTGCTCCATGGGTTGATTCGGCAGCATGGTCAGGACGGGACACGACGTCAGATGAGATGTCGGCAGGGCCTGTAGTCGCTGGCACACCTCGGGATTGGGCTGCCGATGACGTGATCCTCGACGAGTTGGACGCGTTCCAGCAGCCGGACCCCGCTTTTGAGCTGAGCCGTGATCCTGCCCGCAATCTTGGCTGGTTCTTGACACTGTTTGGCATCGTTGGCCTGTTCATCACCTATTTATTCACCGGTACCCAATTGCGTCTTGCGATCATCGCATTGGCGGTCATGTTCGTTGGTGGCGTTGCGCTGCTCATCTGGCGAATGCCTACCGAACGATCTGCCCTGGACTCCGATGGCGGAGCCCAAGTCTGACAGTTTGGATACTTGATGGGGACAGGTGCCACGTGGCACCTGTCCCATTTGGCATTAACGTCGCGCGAGATCCGCAGCGCCGACGATGCCGGCAGAGTTGCCCATCTGCGCAATGGCGAACTCCGCTTCGGCACGGTGTCCGCGCGCTGGCAGGGCTTCCAGGAAGGCCTCGCGAGCGGGCTTGAGCAGAAGTTCGCCCGCTGCGGCCACTCCCCCGCCAAGCACGATGATCTCCGGGTCGAGCAGGGCCGCAACGGATGCCGCGCCCTCGCCGATCCAACGGCCAAGTTCCGAAAGCAGATGGAGCGAGAGTTCGTCACCATCCTGCGCGGCTGCAGTCACAATCGGTCCGTTGATCTGGCTAACGTCCCCACCGGCCCGCTCGATCAATGATGCGGCGACGGCAGGCTCTTTGATAGCGGCGGCACGGGCCTCGCGCACAAGTGCGGAACCCGAGGAGTACTGCTCCCAGCAACCCTCATGCCCACAGCCGCACAGATGACCATTGGGCACAACGCGCATGTGTCCGACCTCAGCGCCAACCCCAAAGCCACCGCGCACAAGCTGTCCATCAATGACGATTGCGCCACCGAGACCGGTTCCCACGGTCAGAGTCAACATGTTGGAGACGTGGCGTGCGGCTCCAAACTGGAACTCGGCCCAGCCTGCTGCGTTCGCGTCGTTCTCAACGACGATGGGGATATCGGTTCCGATGAGTTCGCGCACGTTTGCCGCGATGGGATAGTCACGCCAGGTGATGTTAGGGGCAAACTGCACGCTCGAACGGTCAGGGCTGCAGAACCCAGCAGCCGCAAGCCCAATGGCGCCGATAGTGTATTCCTGCGACAATTCCTTACAGACCGCTGCAATCGAGGCATCAATGCTGGCCGGGTCATCCGCTACGGTCGCAATGCGGGTTTGGGCGAGGATGTTTCCATGCTCATCAACCACACCCGCAGCTATCTTGGTACCGCCGATGTCAACGCCAATGGCGTGCATAATCTATCCCTAATGTGACTAGTTTTTGTTCGGAAGTGACAGTGACATAACTCGCAAGGGTTAGGTACTGTCTTAACTGCGTAAAAGCACAGTGTGATAAGCCTACTCAGGTTCTACCGCTCAATGCACATCGCACCAGTTTCATGTCACCGCGCATATCGCCCGCTGCCAAAGGAGCCAGAATGGACGAATTCTCAACACCGCTGCTCGTAACCGTTGACCGAGGAAAGAATCTCAACGATCTCCTCGCGAAACGCGTTTCCTCAGCGCCCCATGGAGCCCTCATGGAACGCCAGGGAGTCGACGGCCAATGGGTCAAAATCACAGCGGCTGAGTTCAACAAGGAAGTTGAGGCTGTCGCCAAGGGCATTATCGCGAGCGGCATCGGCCCGGGCGAACGCGTTGGAATCATGTCTCGTACCAGTTACGAGTGGTCCCTCCTTGACTGGGCGATCTGGGCAGCCGGCGCTGTCAGCGTCCCGCTGTATGAGACCTCCTCCGCTGAGCAGGTGGAGTGGATCGTCAACGACTCGCAAGTAAAGTTGATTTTTGCCGAAACTCAAGCACTTGCCGACGTCATCGCCGAAGCGAGGCCATCCACGCCTTCTCTCGAAGAAACTCTCGTTATCGACAATGATGCCCTTGCAACCATCTCGGCGCGTGGGACTCAGGTCCCTGACTCCGATCTGACTGAACGACGTGGCATTGCGAATCTCGATTCTCTTGCCACCATCATCTACACCTCGGGAACCACCGGACGCCCAAAGGGTGCCGAGTTGATCCACGGTAACTTCTATGAGCTCTCGGAAAACGCCTCTGAGCGCATGAAGGAACTCCTTGAGTACGGTTCACGCCGCACCCTGATGTTCATGCCTCTCGCACACGTCTTCGCACGTTTCATCCACGTATTGGTTGTGCCCGGTGGATCGGTTCTCGGGCACGTCTCGAACGTGGCCGATCTCCTTCCGGCGCTCGCTACGTTCAAACCGTCGTACCTATTATCTGTTCCGCGCGTGTTCGAGAAGGTGTACAACTCGTCCGAGCAGAAGGCAGTCGCAGGCGGCAAGGGCAAGATCTTCCACTGGGCCGCCCGCGTTGCGATTTCGTACTCCCGAGCACTCGATGAGCCCAAGGGTCCCGGCCTCGCGATCTCGCTGCAGCACAAGATCGCCGATGCCTTGGTGTTGAAGAAGATCCGTGCGGCTCTGGGAGGCGACTGCAAGTACGCCGTCTCTGGTGGTGCAGCGCTGGGTGAGCGTCTTGGACACTTCTTCCGCGGTGTTGGCCTCGTCGTCCTCGAAGGCTACGGCCTGACTGAGACAACCGCTCCAGTCACCGTCAACATTCCCGAGAACATCAAGATCGGTACCGTTGGCCCACCCCTTCCTGGCACCGCTGTAAAGATCGCAGAGGACGGTGAGATCCTGGTCAAGGGGCACAATGTCTTCGTGCGGTACCGCAACAACGAGGAAGCCACCAAGGAAGCGTTTGCCGATGGCTGGTTCCGCACCGGTGACATTGGTTCACTTGATGACGAGGGTTTCCTGCGCATCACTGGCCGTAAGAAGGAAATCATCGTGACCGCCGGCGGCAAGAACGTCGCTCCGGCTGTCCTTGAGGATCGGGTGCGCTCGCACCCTCTCGTCAGCCAAGTTGTCGTTGTGGGTGACGCACAACCATTCATCGCAGCCCTCATCACCATCGACATGGAGGCGCTACCGAACTGGCTCTCCGCACGTGGCTTTGAATCGCTCACGCTGGAACAGGCGAAGACCAACCCTGACGTACTCGCCGCACTCGATCAGGCAGTCGCCCGCGCGAATCGCGCAGTATCTCGGGCCGAGTCGATCCGTAAGTTCTCAATCCTTGACACCGACTTCACCGTCGCTAACGATTACCTCACCCCGTCGCTGAAGGTGAAGCGCAACCTCGTGCTGAAGGACTTCGCACGTGAGGTGGATGAACTCTACAAGGATGTGCAGCGCATCGACTAAAGAGCACGCCGCGTGGCCATGGACGCCACCGCTCGGCCCGATCTCCAGCGTGGGAAGCACACAGATATACCCCTTGGAAGGTGTCGTGGCCGAACGGTGGCGTTTATCCCGGTTAGAGTGGGTTTAATGCACCACCCATCCACCGCACACTGCGAAGGAGTACCATGCCAACCGCTATCGTCATGATCGACACCGAACAGGCGTTGATCCCAGAAGTCGCCACGCAGATCGCTGAGGTAAATGGCGTGTCGGAGGTGTACTCGGTGACCGGTGAAGTGGACCTCATCGCGATCGTCAAGGTTCCCGACCACCACGACTTTGCGGATGTCATTGCCGACAAGATCTCGAAGATCGCTGGCGTACAGCGCACCCGGACCTACCTGGCTTTCCGCGAGTTCTCCAGCAGGGACCTCGACGAGGCCTTCGACATAGGGGTCTAGCCTGCGAACCACGTCACCCCTCTCGTTGAGAGTTACGTGATCCACACCCGCGGACATGTGCGTGCGCTTTTGCGCACGCTGAAACCGAAGTCGCCACTGTGAGTGCACTTTGGCGGAGGCCGACTCTGGCCTCTTCATTGACGACGATCACCGCGCTCAGGTTGGTCCTCTCAGCTTCCGGCGCGCTCGCGTACGCAGAACATCCATGCGCGCTGGGAGATGTGGGCTCGTCGTCAAGTAGAACGAAAAACCAGGCAACACACACAAAACGTTGGGGAGCAGTTCTACTGAACTGCTCCCCAACGCATATCTGAACCCAGACGGGATTACGCGCTCGCCACCTCACGCCAGCGCTCAAGGACCCGAAGGGCCCGGCCCGAGTCAATCGCGTCAGCGGCGTAGTCCATCGCCTTTTTGAGGTTCTGGGACAGCGAACCGTCACGCACGCCCGCAAGAGTACCGTCGGCGACAATCGCTGCGGCGGCGTTCAATAGAACGGTGTCGCGAACGGCTCCTGGTGCACCACCAAAGAACTCCAACGCCACTTGTGCGTTGTACTGCGCAGATGCGCCCTTGATGTCATCAACGGAAATCTCGGGCAGCCCAAGATCGGCCACAGGATCAATCCTGTGCTGTTCGACCTCCCCGTCGAAGACAGTCCAGATATCCACGGGACCGATCGCCGCGAGCTCATCGAGGCCGAGCGCACCACGGAACACGAGAGCCTCCGTCTTGCGGCGCGCGAAAACACCGGCCACCAGCGGTGCCATGTGAGCATCGGCGACGCCCACGGCAACAGCCCTTGGGTGGGCCGGATTGGTGAGCGGCCCGATGAAGTTAAACGCTGTTGGCAGACCCAACTCCTTGCGCGTTGGACCTGCGAACCGCATTGCAGGGTGGAAAGTCTGCGCGAAGCAGAAGGTGATACCCACTTCCCGACCGATCTCAGCGATGCGTGCGGGGCTGTGATCCAGCGGTATCCCCAACGCCTCCAGAACGTCTGCGGACCCGGATGAGGACGAGGAGGCACGATTACCGTGCTTGACCACGGTGATACCCGTCGCAGCGATGACAAGCGAGGCCATTGTCGAGATGTTCACCGTGTGCAGTCGGTCGCCGCCTGAGCCAACGATGTCCACAGCCGATGCCGCCGACTCGAGGTCAGGATAGGGAACGGCATTCTCAATCATCGCCGCGGCGAGACCTTCCATCTCCTCAACGGTTTCCCCCTTCGACCGAAGAGCAATCAGAAAGCCTGCGAGTTGGACAGGGCTCGCCTGACCGGCCATCATCGTGGACATAGCCCATCCAGTGGCATCAGCAGACAGGTCTTCATGGCGGAGTAACGCAGCCGTCAACTCCGGCCACGTGAATGTTCCCTCAGCCATCAGCGTTCCGCGGCAACCACATCTTGTGTGAGCAGCGAACGCACAGCATCCTGCAACTCAAACGCGTCAAGTGGACGAGGAACAGCCCCATCGGCCAACGACCACGACGCGAGCCAGGCATCCTGGGCGCGCCCAGTCAGCAGCAGGATTGGTGGGCAGTCATACACGGAGTTCTTCAACTCGCGAGCAACTCCCATACCGCCGACCTTGTGCGTTTCACCGTCGAGAATGATCAGGTCAAACCTCTGGTTCTTCACAAGTTCGTCAAGCGCACCGAAGGTCGCGGTATCCTGCCATCGGATCTCCACCCCGTCAACGTCGTCGCCCAGCGCATTGCGCACATGCGCGCGCACATCCGAGTCGTTCGAGTACAGCAGGACAGAAAGGGGACCTTTAGCCCCGGGGGTGCTGGTCATTGCAACCTCACGTTCACTTATCGAGGGGTCAGCGCGAGCGGCGCTGCTACCAATATCACTATCTCAGATGCTGGCGCTCAGCAAGGACTGAAGCCCACAACCCGGTCAAGTTTAGTGACACTTGTTTTTGATTCGTCACAAGGAGCGGCGAGTTTTATCAAAACGTTGCAGATTGTGAGATTCAACCCGCGAATTGCTGGGTCTTTGGACCCACCCAGAGCCAAACATCAGCCATAATGGACCTTGTGTCGACTGTAACTGCTTCTCCAAAAGCACAACATCACGTAACTGTGAACCGTCCGAACCCAGTGTCGGTTGGAACCATCGTGTGGCTCTCGAGCGAACTCATGTTCTTCGCGGGCCTCTTCGCGATGTACTTCACCATCCGTGCCACGATTCCGGCTGAGCAGTGGAGCGAGGGCGTAGGCCACCTGAACGTGCCGTTCGCCGCCGTGAACACGCTCATCCTGGTTGCCTCATCCTTCGTCTGCGAGGCAGGCGTCAAGGCGGCGGAGCGCTTCCAGCCAGTACGTTCTGGCTCGCTCCTCCAGGTCACCAAGTGGGGCATGAACGAGTGGATCACTCTGACCTTCATCATGGGTAGCGTCTTCATCGCACTCCAAGTCTTCGAATACGCAGAGCTCGTGTCCCACGGCCTGACCATCTCGAACAACCCATTCGGATCCGTATTCTTCTTGGCCACAGGCTTCCACGGACTCCACGTCCTCGGCGGACTGTTCGCATTCCTGTTCCTTCTTGGCCGTTCGTTCTCCGCGAAGAAGTTCGGACACCATGAAGCAACCACCTCCATCGTCATGTCCTACTACTGGCACTTTGTCGATGTTGTGTGGGTTGGCCTATTCATCGCCATCTACATCCTGCAGTAGCAGGAACAAGCACTGGAGCGCATAGCAGCACTCGAGTGCTCAACCGCACTAACCACTCATCCCCCCCATAGCGAGACGAGGATCGATTCGTGAAGGCACTCGCTGCCCGCCGACACCACCGCTTCATGCCGGTGGTGCTCGTTATGTTCGCGCTGCTTGTTGTCGGCGCTGCTTACGCAGCGTTCGCACCAAGCTCGGCCAGCGCGGATACTGCGACAACTCAAGATATTGAAGAGGGTCGAAAGCTCTTCTTGGCCAACTGTGCAACCTGCCACGGACCAGACGCAGAAGGAACCGACACCGTTCCTTCGCTGATCGGTGTCGGTGCTGCAGCCGTTGACTTCCAGGTAGGCACCGGACGCATGCCCATGCAGTCCACTGCGCCTCAGGCACCGGCCAAGCCAGTACAGATGGACGAAACCCAGACACGTCAGTTGTCCGCGTATGTGGCTTCTCTCGGCCCTGGCCCCTCCATTCCATCCGCAGACGCCGTTGACCCAGAACTCGGTGACGCAGCAAGCGGTGCCGCGCTGTTCGCAACAAACTGCGCAATGTGCCACAACGCTGTCGGTGCCGGTGGTGCACTTTCAGAAGGAAAGTTCGCTCCTGCCCTCTGGGACACCACTCCAACCCACCTCTACGAGGCGATGCTCACTGGCCCTCAGTCGATGCCAGTATTCAACGACGCGACGCTGACCCCAGAAGAGAAGCGCGACATCATCGCCTACGTCGTAGAGCAGCGTGACGGATCCGCAGGTGGACTCGGCCTCGGCTCGCTCGGACCAGTTTCCGAGGGTGTCTGGGTATGGGTCGTCGGAATGGGCGTGCTCATCGGATTCGCCGTATGGATTGGAGCTAAATCCTCATGAGTGAACAGAACAAGAGCCACGTCGACTCAGGGGTAGACGTCCTCGCAGACCGCTTTGTTGACCCGGGCCTACCCGAGCACAAAGAGCGGATGAGCGACAAAGATCCGAAGGCCGCCAAGCGCGCTGAACTTCAGGTCTCGATCCTCTTCCTGATCTCGATCATCGGCACGATCGCCTCGATCGTGGTTTTCTTCGCAATCCGTCCAGAGGGAACCACCGAGTCTGTACGCAACGCCAACCTCGCGCTCGGACTCTCCATCGGTTTCGCTCTACTGGGTATCGGTACCGCAGCAGTTCACTGGGCCAAGGCCCTCATGTCCGACCATGAGGTCATCGATGAGCGTCACCCCCTTGAGTCAACGCCTGAAGACCGCGAAGCAGCAGTTGCAGAACTGACCCAGGGTGTCAAGGACGCAAACATTGAGCGCCGTACCGTTCTGAAGGGAACGATGATAACGGCACTCGCCCTGTTCCCACTGACCATCGCCGTGCCACTGGTTTCCTCGGTGGGTGGCGACTGGGATGTGTCCAAGTTCCGTCACACCATCTGGAGGCGGGGCACCCGTCTGACCACGGACCCGAACGGACGCCCACTCAAGGCCTCCGATGTCACTCTCGGTTCCGTTGTGCACATCATTCCTGAGGCAACCGAAGAAGAGCGCTCGTCCCACCACTGGATCACCGAGAAGGCAAAGGCCGTTGTCCTCCTCGTGCGCCTCGATCCCAAAGACCTCAAGGAAACAGAGGAGCGCAAGTCCTGGAGTTACGACGGAATCGTCGCCTACTCCAAGATTTGCACCCACGTTGGCTGCCCCGTGGCTCTCTACGAGCAACAGACACACCACCTTCTATGCCCATGCCACCAGTCCACCTTCGACGTAGCAGATGGCGCAAAGGTTGTGTTCGGTCCGGCAAAGCGTGCACTACCTCAGTTGCCTATCACCGTCGATGACGAGGGCTACCTGATCGCACAGGACGACTTCAATGAACCTATCGGTCCTAGCTACTGGGAGCGTCTCAAGTGACAACACCTACCGCCAAGAAGGCAGCAGCTGCCGGAGACTACCTAGACCAGCGGACCAACATTGCAGTAGCGGTCAAGGGATTTGCTCGCAAGGTTTTCCCTGACCACTGGTCGTTCCTCCTGGGTGAGATCGCGCTGTACTCGTTTATCGTGCTGCTCATCTCAGGATTCTTCCTGACCATGTTCTTCGTTCCATCAATGAGCCTTGTCACCTACCACGGCCCTATCGCATCGATGGACGGGCGCCTCATGTCCGAGGCCTTCGCATCCACTCTGTACACCTCCTACGAGGTGCCAGGTGGACTCCTGATGCGTCAGGTACACCACTGGGCCGCACTGCTGTTCATGGCTTCCATCGTGACCCACATGATGCGCGTCTTCTTCACCGGTGCGTTCCGCAAACCACGTGAGCTCAACTGGATGGTCGGCTTCCTGCTGATGATCCTGGGGCTTCTGGCAGGCTTCACCGGTTACTCGCTGCCAGATGACGTTCTGTCCGGTAACGGTCTGCGTATCACCGACGGTGTAGTGAAGTCGATTCCGATCATCGGCTCGTACATGTCCTACTTCATCTTCGGTGGAGAGTTCCCAGGCGAACACATCATCCCTCGTCTGTTCTCCCTGCACGTGATGGTTGTGCCTGCACTGATCCTTTCGCTGATCGCATTGCACCTATTGTTCGTGGTGCTCCACAAGCACACCCAGTACCCGGGTGGTGGACGTACCGACAAGAACGTTGTTGGCTTCCCATTGTTCCCTGTCTACGTTGCGAAGGCCGGTGGATTCTTCTTCATCGTCTTCGGTGTTCTCGCCCTCATGGGTGGAACCATGGCAATCAACAACGTATGGAACTACGGCCCCTACGACCCGTCCCCTGTCTCTGCGGGCGCGCAACCTGACTGGTACATGCTGTTCCTCGAAGGATCCCTGCGACTGATGCCCGGCCAGACCGAGTACATCATCGCCGGCTACACCCTTTCGTTGAACATCCTGATTCCTGCGGTCGTCGTACCAGGTCTCTTGTTTACGTTCCTCGCCGTTTATCCGTTCGTTGAAGCACGTGTAACCAACGACAAGCGCGAGCACCACGTATTGGATCGTCCACGTAATGTGCCGACCCGTACGGCTTTCGGCGTCGCATTCCTGTCCGCATTCATAGTTCTTGCGGTGGCAGGTTCCAACGACCTCGTTGCAACCCACTTCCACATGTCGCTGAACTCGATTACGTGGGCGCTGCGTATCCTATTGTTCGTCCTCCCAGTGGTGACGTTCTGGATCACCAAGCGCATCTGCTTGTCGCTACAGCGCAAGGACCGCGAACTCGTACTGCACGGACACGAATCCGGTAACGTCTACCAGTTTGCAAGTGGTGAGACCATTGAGGTCCATACCCCGCTCAACGAGCAGGAGCGCTGGCTGCGCGTCAACTACGATGCCCACGCGCCACTTGAGATTGAACCAGCCGAAGACTCGCGCGGCGTCCGCCGCAAGGGTTACAAGGCTGACCGTCGCTGGCAGAAACTCTCGAGGTTCTTCTATGAGGACCGCGTTGAGCCAGTGCGTCCATCCGAACTTTCGGACGACCACCACGAGGGTGGCCACTAACATGCGGCGTTATGTTAGCCATTAGGTTAATAAACGCTCGAACGTTGGACGCGACCGACGCCTTCAAGTAGTTTGGAGGCAAGGTTGCCAGGAGGCCCGCGATCCAGTTTCTTACGAATTTCGTGGGAATGGATCGCGGGCCTCCTTGTTGTAACTAAAGATCGTTCGATCAACCGATCGAAGACACCACTAGTTGGAGGTACAGGGTATGGCTGTGTACACGCTGCCAGAACTTTCTTACGATTACGGCGCTCTTGAGCCACACATCTCCGGTCGCATCATGGAGTTGCACCACTCGAAGCACCACAACGCATACGTCACCGGTGCCAACACCGCACTCGAGCAACTCGAGGAAGCACGTGAAAAGAGTGACTTCTCGGCGATCAACCAGATCGAAAAGAACCTCGCCTTCAACCTTGGTGGACACGTAAACCACACCGCGTTCTGGGCGAACCTCTCCCCTGAGGGTGGCGAGCCTGAGGGCGACCTCGCAGCTGCAATCGATGAGCAGTTCGGCTCCTTCGAGGCCTTTAAAAAGCACTTCGCTGCTGTTGCCGCGGGCGTTCAGGGTTCCGGCTGGGCAATCCTCGCATGGGACTCCGTAGGCTCGAGGCTCATCATCGTCCAGTTGTACGACCAGCAGGGAAACATCCCACTGGGCCTGACCCCAATCGTCCTTCTCGACGTATGGGAGCACGCGTACTACCTCGACTACCAGAACGTGCGTGCAGACTATGTCACCGCATGGTGGAACATCGTTAACTGGAAGGACGCAGGCGAACGTTTCGCCCGTGCACGCACCCAGACCGCTGGGCTTATCCTTCCTGCGTGATGACGCGCGCATAAACGCCTGCCTGACAGGGTTTGTCGGCCAGAAATGACCCTAACCCGCAGAAGCGCCTAGAGGGCTCCTGAAACCATTCAGGGGCCCTCTTTCGTTTCTCCTACGTATCGGTTAGCGTGCTTTCCACATAGTTGCCCGCTTAACGTTCTCTGCCTGCTGGGCTCACTGTGCATTCAAGTTCCTACTCCGGACCGGGCCCACGACCGATGCCCCGACGTTGCGGCTGCCTCGGCGATATCGCCAGAGAATGTCGCAACGTCGAAGCCTCGATTTGGTAGAGCTAGAGGTATAGAACTTGGGTTCCCGCAGGCCATGGGTAGTGAACGTGCGTGAGCGTTCGAAGTAGAGGCTAAAACCAAAACGTGTGAATGAGCTTGGTTGTAGACCTTGGGTGGTGAGGGCTGAGGGGACACGTCTGCCCATAGTCCGACCAGCCGCCAAAAGGAAATAGATATGGGAGGGCCTCCCCGGACGTTTCCGGGGAGGCCCTCCCATCTGTCGAGTGCGAAAGCGGCCTCAGATCAGTGCGAGTGGATTCCGCGCGAGTACTCGAATACCCAGCCCACCAGAGCAATAACGCTCAATACGGCGCCGATTCCGAAGATCCACCAGCCGATCGCAACGCCAAGGAAGCAGATCGATGCTGCACCGGCGAGAACGATTGGCCACCAACTCCAAGGTGAGAAGAAGCCGTAGGGCCCTGCACCTTGAGCGATTTCGCCTTCGGGGTCATCGGATGGACGTGGGTCAATCCGACGAGCTACGAGCGAGAGATACACACCCACCATCAACACAAGACCGGCGGTGAGGATCAAGCAGGTGAAACCAACCCATTCGTTCCAATCGGTCATGAAGCCGTAGATCACAGCGATCACGATGAAGAACGGGATCAGAAGGTTAAAGAGGTTTGCCTCGATCTTCATGGTCAGCTCTCCTTTCCACTGTCGTCATTCGACTCGGGGTTCTGGTCCAGAACTTCTTCCTGGCCCGTGCGCTCTGCCTCACCATAGATGTGGTCCAGTGGCGTTTGCGGCGATACTGGGTGGTCCATCGCTGCGGCCTCTGGGTGGTGCAGGTCGTAGGCTGGGCGCTCGGAGCGGATACGTGGAAGGGATACGAAGTTGTGGCGTGGTGGTGGGCATGAGGTTGCCCATTCGAGTGATCCACCGAAGCCCCACGGGTCGTCCACCTCTACCTTTGGCGCGTTACGCCAGGTGATGTAGACGTTCCATAGGAACGGAAGGGTGGATGCCGCCAAGACGAATGATCCCACGGTGGATACCTGGTTCAGGAATGTGAACCCGTCTTCCTGCAGGTAGTCTGCGTAACGGCGTGGCATACCTTCGACACCGAGCACGTGCTGCACGAGGAAGGTCGCGTGGAAGCCGAAGAACAGCAGCCAGAAGTGAACCTTTCCAAGGCGTTCGTTGAGCATGCGTCCGGTGAACTTCGGCCACCAGAAGTAGAAGCCTGCGAACATTGCGAACACAACGGTTCCGAAGACCACGTAGTGGAAGTGCGCCACCACGAAGTAGGAGTCCGAGATTTGGAAGTCCATCACTGGGCTCGAAAGGATCACACCGGTCAGACCACCGAAGAGGAAGGTCACGAGGAATCCGATTGACCAGAGCATCGGCGTCTCGAACGTGAGCTTTCCACGCCACATGGTTCCGATCCAGTTGAAGAACTTCACGCCCGTTGGTACCGCGATGAGCATGGTCATGAACGCGAAGAAGTCGAGCATGACCGCACCGGTGACGTACATGTGGTGAGCCCACACGGTAACGGAGAGCGCTGCGATGGCGATTGTCGCGTAGATCAGACCCTTGTAACCGAAGATCGGTTTACGCGAGAAGACCGGGAAGATCTCAGAGACGATGCCGAAGAACGGTAGCGCGATGATATACACCTCGGGGTGTCCGAAGAACCAGAAGAGGTGCTGCCACAGGATCGGCCCACCGTTTTCGGGGAGGAAGATCTGCGAGCCGAGACGACGATCCGAGCCGAGTGCAAACAGCGCGGACGCGAGCGGTGGGAACGCCATGATGATGAGCATCGAGGTGACGAGGGTGTTCCACGTGAAGATTGGCATACGGAACATCGTCATGCCTGGTGCACGCATCGTGATGATCGTGGTGATGAAGTTGACACCACCAAGGATCGTACCGAAACCACCGAGTGCCAGACCAAAGACCCAGAGGTCTCCACCCGAGCCAGGGCTGTAGGTGGTGGATGACAGTGGCGTGTATGCGAACCAGCCGAAGGAGGCTGCACCTTCACGGGTGAAGAAGCCTGCGCATGCGATGAGTCCTCCGAAGAGGAACAGCCAGAACGCGAAGGCGTTAAGGCGTGGGAACGCGACGTCTGGGGCACCGATTTGCAGTGGTACGAGGAAGTTGGCGAATCCGGCGAACAGCGGCGTTGCGAAGAGCAACAGCATGATAGTTCCATGCATGGTGAACAGTTGGTTGTACTGTTCGAGGCTTTGAACGATCTGGATGCCTGGCTCAAAGAGTTCTGCGCGGATGACAAGAGCCATCAGGCCACCGATGCAGAAGAAGATGAACGATGCGATCAGGTACATGTACCCGATCGTCTTGTGGTCAGTTGATGTGATCCACTTGACGATAGTACGGCCAAGGGTTTGGCGATCGTTACGCAGACCTGGAACGTGTTCTGGGGTGGTAGCGCCCATCAGTGCTCACTCCCCTCAGATTGTGCGTCATAGTGCTTGTAACGGTTGAGTTCTTCCCCGAGGCGACCAACGTTGCCCTGCTCACGCAGTTCGTCCATCTTTGCCTCGTACTCTTCCTCGCTGACGACAGCGACCTGGAAGAGCATTCCGGAGTGGTATTCGCCGCACAGTTCCGCGCACTTGCCGGCGTAGTATCCCTCACGCAGTGGGATGACCTGCCAGGTGTTGGAGCGGCCCGGAATCATGTCCATCTTGTCCAGGAACGCGGGGATCCAGAACGAGTGGTTCACGTCGCGTGAGACAAGGGTGAACTCAACGGTCTTGTTGACCGGAAGGTACAAGGTTGGGAGCGATTCATGGGTGCCGCGTTCTCCGAGGCTGCCCTCGAGCTCACCGACGTTGGCCACGTGAGTACCCGAGAAGTAGACGTCATCGTCTAGGTAGTTGAAGTCCCAGCTCCATTGCTTACCGTAGACCTCGATGCTGATTTCTGGGGTGGCGTCGGTGGCACGGATTGCGGCCATGTCGCGTTGTGTGTAGAAGAACAGCACGCCGACCATGACGATGGGAACCACCGTATAAAGGATCTCGAGTGGCAGGTGGTATCGGGTTTGCACTGGCAACTTGTTGTCGCCCTTACGCTTCCGGTATACGACAACACACCAGATTGTGAGGCTCCATACGAGTACACCAACGATGAGCGCCGCAATCCATGAACCAACCCAGAGGTTGGTGATGCGTTCAGTCATGTTGGTGACGGGGCCATCTTCGTAGCCTGGCATCCAGCCACGCTGCGCCTCTGGGGAACACCCTGAGACTGTCAGCACGATAAGGCCTGTTGCACCTAGCAACAAGCCTTTCATGCGAGCACTGCTTTTATTATTTTGCGAGCGCAAAGGGGGGCCTTTCACTTCACGTCCCTGTGCCGTCGCCTGGGCGGGTCAACACGGGACCTTCGTCCTCGACAGTGTTAGCGTATCGTGCAAACACGCTAGTGGAACAATCAAACCCCCGGTTTCCGTGTGAGAATTACCGCAAGGGACAAAGTTCGCCACAGATTCCACCGAGATGTCATTATCCGGTGGATGTTCTGACTGTCTCTCCCGAATCTTCACTTTATTGTGAAGTCGCACGAAACCGACGGTTCACCATGTGGACAACGCGTTGGCCCTTCGGCCGACAGGCCTCCTGAGACCGCATAAGGAAAGAAAACCAGCATGATTCCCTCCGTGTTCGATAACGCAGACTCGTCCACTCATGGCTCGCACTCTGAGACCATTGTGGCGCGTGCCAACTTTGATGCGGGGGGAAACGCGCGTATCTCTGAATTGGGACGTTCTGCCTACCTGCAAGCGCTTGAGGACGGTTGGGCGGACCACCGTCGACTGCATACGGAAGGTCGCAGGGCCCGTTCTCTGTTCGATGCGTCTCGCGAGACGATTGCAGCGGTGCTCGGAGCGCGTACCGATGAGATCCATGTTGCTCCCTCGGCGACATCCGCTCTACACACAGCCGTCGCTGCGCTCTACGCAGGCCGGACACGTGTCTCGAACATGGCGGTCATGGGTGCGGTTGAACGCTCAGCTCTCATCAACGCGGCGATGTTCCATGGGGAGCACACGCTCATTGAGGTCGATTCCCGGGGACGTGTGGAGGCGGACGGCTTCGCGCGCGCGCTCAAGGAACAACCGACCGCGTTCGCGGCTCTCCAACAGGCGAACCATGAGGTGGGTACCATTCAACCCGTTGGTGAAATCGCGGAGCTTGCCCGCACAGCTCAGGTTCCCGTGCTCGTGGATGCCTCGGCGTCCATCGGTCACCTTGCTGCCCCAGCGCGCACCGATTGGGATGCCCTTGTGGCCAATCCAGCAGATTGGGGTGCGGGTTCCGGCATCGGCATCCTCGCACTCAAGCCACGCACGCGTACACGTCGCACCTGGCCAGAAGACCAGGATTCTTGGTTTCCCGGCGGTGCGAGCCTGCCGGCACTGTTTGCGGCGGCAGTGACGCTCTCGGAGACTGAACGGCTACGGCAGGTCCGCGCCAACCAACACCGGGCATGGATCGACCAGATCCGAGCAGCGGCGGCGCACATCCCAGATGCTGAGGTCGTGGGTGACCCGCACGATAGGCTCCCGCATCTCGCAACGTTCTCGTTCCTGTACGTGGACGGCGAAGCAATCACATCGGAACTCGACAAGCACGGTTTCGCGGTCGGTTCCGGTTCCGCATGCACCTCGGCCACCTTGAATCCAAGTCACGTGCTGGCGGCGATGGGTGTGCTCACGCACGGCAATGTCCGGGTAGCGCTCGATTGGGACGTCACGCAACAGGACGTGGACCGTTTTATTGAGGTGCTCCCCCGCGCGGTACGTTCGGTGCGCTCTCTCATGGGAGCGGAGGATCTATGACCACCCACAACCTCGACACGATCGGGCTGCGCTGTCCCATACCGATCATCAAGATGGCCAAATTGGCGGCCACGCTACAGCCGGGCGATGACATCGACATCGTCTCGTCGGACCCAGCAGCCGAGTACGACATCACCTCGTGGGCCCGCATGAAGGGACACAGGTGCTCCGAGCCGGCGTTTACGGATGATCCGTGGAGTGTCCGTTACACGGTGACCATCACACGTACCTGAAAACAAAAGTGGGCTGCTCCCAGAGATCTGAGAGCAGCCCACATGATTTAGAAGATTCGATCAGGCGAACGAACCACCGCACGCGCAGCCTTCGCCTGCGTTCGGGTTGTCGATTGTGAAGCCCTGCTTCTCGATCGTGTCGGCGAAGTCGATGGTCGCGCCCTCGAGGTAGGGGACGCTCATCTTGTCCACGACCACCTCAACGCCGTCGAAGTCGCGTACGTGGTCACCATCGAGCAGACGCTCGTCGAAGTAGAGCTGGTAGATCAGTCCGGAGCAACCGCCTGGCTGAACCGCAACACGCAGACGGAGGTCATCGCGTCCCTCCTGCTCGAGGAGGCTCTTGATCTTGCCAGCAGCAAAGTCGGTCAGCAGCACGCCGTGTGTTGCGATGTCAGTCGTTTCGCTCATCTTTTTCTCCGTTGTGCTTGCGAAAGTGTCGGATGCAGTTCCGCGTAGTTTGTCCACATCACCGATGTGTCGTTCAAGACATTAGGTTCCAACTTCACAGCGGGCGCGGTTATTCCTGCGTCGAGAAATATTGTAGTGCGGTTGAGGCCTTCTCTGGACACTAAGCGAGGTATATCACCGTTTCAGCGGTTGGGTGTCCACGATCTGGCCAGCCGTGCGGCGGTTTCGTTGAGTTGGGTGTCGTTGCACACGTAACTGCCTGAGATACCTGCGGCGGCGAGTTCACGAGTGCTCATGATCTGTTCCCGAGTGATCGCGACGACTGGCAGCGCATGCTGCGCTGCCAGTTCCGTTGCAATGCCGAGGGTCGAGTTTGCTTGGGTACGCCCATCGAGGACTTCCTGATTGACGACGACAAGGTCGCTGGCGGCGATGTGTTGCGGTAGGTCGAACTGTGCGGCCAGGACGCGGCTGAGCGGCAACGCTCGGGCTCCAGCCGCGAGCAACGCGAAGCCTGCACCGCCTGCCGCTCCTGCAGCATCGTGTCGTGCGAGGCCTTTGTAGTTCTCGGTTGAGGGTGTACCGCCAACCAGTAGCGACGGTTCATGGGTATGTAACGGCTGCCCTATCTTCCCCAACCCAAACAACAACGCTGAGTTGATGCGCTCGCGCTCTTGCGCTTCGCTGCTCTCAAGATCGCCCAGCAGAGCGGCCGTGCCCGACATGCCATGCATGCCCGTCAACGGGGCGTTCTCGGTGTAGGTCACGATCACGTCCATATCCGCCAGGAACTCAGCCACGGCATATACAGACGAATCGTAGAGTTCGGGGTCCGCGAGTATTTCGCTGGCAGGCAACACCATCGCACCGATCCGGTCAATCAACTTCGACAGCAACCCTGCCCCGCTGTCGGGATAGGCATACCGTGGTAACGCGACCACCACCCGAGAGCAACCCGACCGCGCCGCCGTGACCAACTCGTCGGCAAGCAATGTCTGCCAGCGCGACATCTGCGGGTAGGCGATCACCAACGCGGTCTGGGTGAAGCCGCCACGCGTCGCGGCGTGATGCTGCCACACGGCACGCACAGACGCAGTGTCAGAGGCAAAGGGAAGCCCGAACACCTGGGTGTGCAGGGCGGCATCCTGCCACGAGGAAACGAGTTGAGAGGTGACAAACTGCCCCGACTGATCGACTGGCTCGTCGGCAATGATGAGAACCCGCATGTGAAAAACCATAACGCCTCAGCTCGCGCCCTGCGGAATCGTAATGCAACTGCGCCCATCCGCTTATCAGGTCCTAGCCCACATATGGGATAATGAATGGGTGAGTACATTGCTAGGCACCACGTTCCAAGAGCCCACCAAGTCGCCCGCCCTGCTCCTCCTAGGGCAGAACCGCGACCTCGTTTCCGAACGCGGCGTTGAGTGCGCCGGTGGCCTGCCCGCAGCGAGTGATCCCGACCTGGTCGAACGCGCTCGCGTGGCCCGCGCTGCCCTCGGCGACCGCGCTTTCATCCTTGGTCACCACTATCAGCGCGACGAGGTCATCGATTTCGCCGATGTGACCGGAGACTCCTTCAAGCTTGCCCGTGAGGCGGCCGCCCGCCCCGAGGCCGAGTACATCATCTTCTGTGGTGTGCACTTCATGGCGGAAAGCGCGGACATCCTCACCTCAGACTTCCAGAAGGTCATCCTTCCCGACCTCGCTGCCGGTTGCTCGATGGCGGACATGGCAGCGATCAACCAGGTTGAGGATGCATGGGACGACCTTGTGGCCGCCGGAATCGCCGAGCAGACGATCCCCGTGACCTACATGAACTCGACCGCCGCGATCAAGGCCTTCACCGGCCGCCACGGCGGAACCGTGTGCACGTCATCCAACGCCGAGGTCGCCCTACGCTGGGCGTTCGATCAGGTCGGCGGAGTCGAAGGCACCGGAAAGGTCCTCTTCCTGCCAGACCAGCACCTCGGCCGCAACACCGCCGTGCTGAAACTGGGTCTCTCGCTCGATGACTGCGTGGTCTACGATCCACGCAAGCCAAACGGCGGACTCACCCAGGAGGAACTCAACCGTGCCCGCATGATCCTGTGGCGTGGACACTGTTCCGTACACGGCCGTTTCTCGCTCAAGAACATCGAGGACATGCGCGCCGCCGTTCCAGGCGTGAACATTTTGTCTCACCCCGAGTGCAAGCACGAGGTCATCGCTGCATCCGACTATGTTGGGTCGACCGAATACATCATCAAGACTCTGGAGTCAGCCGAACCAGGATCTTCGTGGGCGATCGGAACCGAACTCAACCTCGTGCGCCGTCTCGCAAACGCGCACAGCGACAAGAACATCCACTTCCTCGATGACACCGTGTGCTTCTGCTCCACCATGAACCGGATTGACCTCCCACACCTCGTGTGGGCAATGGAATCGCTCGTGGCAGGACAGGAAATCAACCAGATCGTCGTGGATGAGGACGACGCCCACTGGGCACGTGTTGCGCTCGACCAGATGCTGGCACTGCCAGGGCTGTAATAACCTGATACGCGTGACCCGCAACATTGATCTCGCTTTAGCAACGTACCTCCCCCGCAAACCAATCCCCGGATTCGGCGTTCTAGACACCTCAATCACCAATGTGCGTGCGCGTCTTGGTGACATCGACATCTACATGCACGTCAACAACTCCAAGTACTTGGCGATGATGGACGCCGCCCGGTCAAACATGATCGCGGACATGGGTGGGATGAAGACCCTGAACACACTCGGCTGGTACCCGGTCGTTGCCGCCTCCTCCGTCAAATACAGGGCATCTTTGAGGCTCGGGCAGAAAGCTCACATCGAGACGCGAGTCGTTGGCTGGGATCAGCGCATCTGCTACGTCTCGCAGGTCATCAAACGCGACGATGTGGTCTACACCGAAGCCTGGATCGCAGCGCGGTTCCTCGCCCGTAAGGGGCCTAAGCCCTCGCCTGCGCAGGTACTCGAAGCGCTCGGCTCCACGATGGATTCTCCCCCGCTACCTGACGATATGAGGTTATGGGCGGATGCCGCTGGCGTCCTGTTTCGCGAGAAGAACTAGTTCCACAACTCAAAAAAGCGACGGTGCCCGGTGATGGGCACCGTCGCTCTCTCTTTTCGAACGCTGTAGTTACTTAGTCACGTTTGAGGCCCGCGAGCAGGAGAGCTTCAGCCAAGACAACCTTCTGCAACTCTGCAAGGTCAACGGACTCGTTCGCTCCGTGTGCACGCGAGTCTGGGTCTTCAACACCAGTGACGAGGATTTCGGCATCCGGGTAGACCTCAAGCAAATCCGCAATGAATGGGATAGAGCCACCGATTCCGGTGTCCACTGGTTCAACACCCCACGCCTGTTCGAACGCGTTACGGGCGGCCACCATAGCTGGGGTGTCTTCCGGAGCCAAGAAGGGCTTACCCAACTCACCGTCGTGAACGGTAACCTTCGCCCCAAACGGCGCATGGCCCTCTAGGTGGTCCCGCAATGCCACGAGCGCCGCATCCGGGTCTTGTCCCGGGGCGATACGCATGGAGATCTTGGCGCTCGCCTTAGGTTGAATCGTGTTCGACGACAACGCCACGGTTGGCGCATCGATACCGATGATCGAAATAGCCGGTTTGGTCCACAAACGAGCCGTGATCGGGCCGGTACCAGCGAGCTGGAAGTCTGGAAGCACACCGGCATCAGCACGAAAATCAACCTCATCGTAGTCAACGCTGGGCTGCGCGGCGTGGGTTAGACCCGCAACCGCAACATCGCCCTCATCGTTGTGCAAAGTGGCGATCAGACGTGACAGCAGGGTCAACGAGTCGAGAACCGGTCCACCAAACATGCCGGAGTGGACGGCGTGAGTTGTCACCTCAACGTCAACCACGCAATCTACGAGGCCACGCAGCGATGTGGTCAGTGCTGGTACGCCGACCTTCCAGTTCGCCGAGTCAGCGACCACGATTGCGTCCGCGCGAAGTTCGTCGCGGAACTCGGTCAGGAACTGAGTGAAGTACGGAGAACCAATCTCCTCTTCGCCCTCAATGAACAGCGTCACGCCAACACCCAAGTCGGAGCCGAGCGTCCGGAGCGCGCCGAGGTGCGCAATGATTCCAGCCTTGTCGTCCGCTGCACCACGGCCGTACAGACGACCATTGCGCTCTGTTGGCTCGAATGGATCGGTCTCCCACGTAGCCGAGTCCCCGGGAGGCTGCACATCGTGGTGCGCGTACAGGAGCACGGTTGGCTGTCCCTGCGGCGCTGGAATACGCGCGATGACCGCCGGACGGCTCTGCCCGGCTGTCACGACCCGGACATCTTCAATCCCTTCGGCGCGCAACAGACCTGCTACGGCCTCGGCACTACGTGCGACATGTTCCTGATCGAACGCATCCGCCGAGACGCTGGGGATTCGCACGAGGTTTTCGAGATCCGCGCGCAGGGCTGGAAAGAGTTCTTGGACTTTGGTTTCATACTGTTGCTTTTGGCTCACCACACCAGATTACTCCGTACCACACACCCAACTCGGTTCCTGTGAAGGCAATCCCCTCGCTATGTTCACGATGAGCGTGACCTCATTGAAAGGTGAGATTCGTTTAGCCGTGCCCGCTCACATAAGATATGGGGGTGAGTTCCCCAAAGAAGCAACCGAAGCCCGAGCCAGCTATCACCGAATCCTCATCCGTTCAGGAGGCGTTGGACAAGGCCAACCACAAGTCCAGTGGTAAGGGCCGCCCCACGCCGAGCCGTGCAGAGGCAGAGGCTGCCAAGCGTCGCCCGCTTGTGCCATCTGATCGCCGTGCTGCCGCGAAGGCTCAGCGTGTCAAGGAACGCGCTGCTCGAGATGTCGAATACGCTGCGCTCAAGAGCGGGGACGAGGCAAATATGCCATACCGTGACCGCGGCCCAGTCAAGCGTTATATTCGTGATTTCGTGGATGCTCGTCGTGGCATCGGCGAATACTTCCTGTATGCAGCGCTCGTATTCCTTGTGATGACGTTGCTGTCCAGCCTCTCGCCGTGGATTGCGATCGTCGGACTCGCACTCATGTATCTCACGGTTATCCTCGCGGTCGTGGATGCGTTCGTCCTGTGGCGTCAACTCAAGAAACGCCTAGTGAACAAGTTTGGGGATCAGGTTCTGAACACCCGCGGCCTCATGATGTACGCCGTTACCCGTGCATTCCAGTTCCGTCGCGGACGGCTTCCTAAGCCAATGGTGAAACACGGCGAATACCCAGCCTGATTTTCAATCTAAGTTTGATGTAGTGACATAGGCTAAGGCTATGCAATACAAATACCTCGGAAACTCCGGCCTCAAGATCTCGGAGTTCATCTACGGCAACTGGCTCACCCACGGTTCACAGGTTGAAAACGAAACCGCGACCAAGTGTGTGCATGCTGCACTCGACGCGGGGATCTCAACCTTCGACACCGCTGACGTGTACGCAAACACTGTTGCTGAAACGGTTCTCGGTGATGCTCTCAAGGGTCAACGCCGCGAATCGCTCGAAATCCTCACCAAGGTCTACTGGCCGACAGGTCCAGGCGGACACAACGACACAGGCCTGTCCCGTAAGCACATCATGGAATCGATCAACGGTTCTCTGAAGCGACTCGGTACGGACTACGTCGACCTCTATCAGGCACACCGCTACGATGCCTCGACCCCACTCGAAGAGACGATGCTCGCGTTCGCGGACATCGTGCGTCAAGGTAAGGCACTGTACATCGGTGTCTCTGAGTGGACAGCTGACCAGATCCGCGCAGCGCACAAGTACTCAAAGGAACTCGGATTCCAACTGATCTCCTCGCAGCCCCAGTACAACATGCTGTGGCGCGTCATCGAGGACGAGGTCGTCCCAACCTCTGAAGAACTCGGCCTCTCCCAGATCGTGTGGAGCCCACTGGCTGAAGGGCTCCTCACTGGAAAGTACCTTCCAGGTCAAGAGGCTCCTGCTGGATCTCGCGCGGCTAGTGAGAGTGTTTCGCGTTTCATCCGTTCCAAGATGAACGACGATCTGCTTGCGCGCATCCAGAATTTGAAGCCTGTCGCAGAGGAGTTGGAACTCACCCTTCCACAACTTGGCCTCGCGTGGGTCTTGCAGAACAAGAATGTCGCAGCGCCAATCATTGGTGCTTCGCGTCCGCAGCAGATCGCAGAGAACGTCAAGGCTGGCGGCGTCGAGATTCCTGCCGAGCTGATGGCCAAGATCGATGAGATCCTCGGCGACCATGTGAACCGCGACCCGAAGCAGACCCTCGCTGATCAGCCAGGGGAACGATGAGGTAACACCTTTAAAAACGGGCTATGGGATGGAAACGCATTTGCGTTTCCATCCCATAGCCCGTTTAAGGCGCCTATCTACAGCCAGTCATGCTCGCGCGCATGCCGTGCGGCGTCGTGGCGATTCGTCGTGTGGGTTTTACCGATCGCACTCGACAGGTAGTTGCGGATAGTTCCTGGTGCAAGGTGCAGGATCTGGGCCATGGCGGAAACAGAATAACCCTCGCCGGCAACGCGCAGCACATCGCGTTCGCGCTCCGTGAGCGGACAGTCCTCTATGAGAGCCTGCGCGGAGATCGCAGCGTCAACGTATCGTCCACCTGCTGCGACCTCAGCCGCGACTTTGGCGATCAGGGACGGATCAGCATCTTTGCCGAGGAACCCTCGGACACCCAACCGAAGAGCCGTGCGCAGCACACCTGGGCGGGCATGTCGGGTAAGGATAACCACCGCATGACCCGGTGAACTGGTGAGGATGTGCTTGGCGACGTCGAGTCCATCCTTCTCGGGCATCTCTAGGTCCAAGAGTGCGACATCTGGCTGCAACTCATCAAACCTCTGAATCGCCTCAGACCCATCACTCGCCTCGGCAAGGATCTCCAGGTCACCCTCAAGCGGCAACAGAGTGGCGAGCGCGGTACGGATGAGCCCCTCATCATCGGCCAAAAGAACGGTGATCGTCATTCTGCCGCCTCCTCGAAGACCACACGAAGGCAGAAGGTCGTGTCATCCGACTCAATCAAGAGTGTGCCGCCAGCGTCTCTCATCCGCTGCTGCAAGGTGGCCAGCCCACGTAACGGTCTCAGTTGACTCGGCGTAATTCCATCGTTGCGTACGACAAGCATATCTGGGCCAACCATGATCACGACTCGCGCTGGTCTAGCGTGACGCAGAATGTTCGTGGTCGCCTCACGCAGGACCAATGCAAGCGAACCCTGGTTCTCACCAGAACCCACATGCAACTCATCGTCAAGGTATTCCACCTGAGTATCGATGCCCGCAGCGGTGAGTAGTTCGCGCGCATTGTTCAGTTCCGCGGTCAACACGAGGTTATGCATCGAGTTGGCGAGGTGACGGGCCTGTTCGATTGTCTCAGCGGTGAGACGTCCAATATCTTCCAGTTCCCGTGCGGTTCGTTCCGGGTCTGCATGCTGGAGTCGTGCCGCCACCGCAGCCTTCAGCTTGATGACGTGCAGTGTATGACCTTGGACATCATGTAGGTCTGCTGCAAACCGGTTGCGTTCACGCAGAATTGACGCCTCGCGTTCAGCGTCCTTTGTACGTTCCAGTAGGTCAAACAGTTTGCGCTGATCGTCGCTCTCCACAATCGCGCTCGCCCAGGCAATCGCCACGACACTCATCACGGAAATGGATTGAAGTTCCGCTCCGACATCGGGGAGCTGCGCCACGAGAAGTACCGAAATAACGAGAGCACATAGAACAATGACCTGCAGTTGACCCCGGACTCGTCGGTAAGTGACCCACATGGCACCAGTGATCGTGATGCCCACAGCACCCATGAGATTCGCGTGGGTAAATGCCGTCCACACAAGGGTTCCAGCACCAACGACTCCTGAGGCGAGCATGAGGTTTCGATGTGCAGGTTGAGCCCACCCGGTCAGCAACACCATGAAAGACAGTGCCAGACTCGGCATTACTGCAAGGGCGGCAAACCAACTATCGGTGCCGACGAAACCTGCAGCCGCAGTCACACCTGCGGCGACCATATAGCTGCGCGTTGTTCTCCGATTCAACGTGCTACGCGCCTCATGCATGAGTGCATCGGAACGGTTCATATATCCATCCAATTCAAACAATTCACGTCTAGGTATGCTCTCCGGTGCCCCATAAGACTTCAGCGGTAGACGACCTCAATGATTCTTTCCATGCTCCTAGACGTCACCGTGCCAGGGTAGTGACGTGGCGTCATATATCTCCATGACACACGGTCACTACGGCCAAGAGGTCTTCTCCTTCACGATTGAAAGCAGTGGCCGCACCGCAAGGGTTCGGCTTTACCCACACACAACGAGATGGAGAACCCCGTGAACCTCGACTTCGTCACAGACATTTTCACTTGGCTGGCACAAACGGCGGCCAGCGCCGACCCATGGCAGCAAGGAGGAGTGCTGCTCCTCGCCGGGGCGATTCCATTCATCGAGTCCTACCTGGGGAGCTTTCTCGGTGTCATTGTCGGTGTGCCACCCGCACTTGCCGTTGCCGCGGCAGTGGTGGGCAACATCATCAGCACGTTCCTCGTGATAGCCACCGCAAGTGGTATCCGTGATGCGGCAACCAAGAACCGCGCCAGTTACAAAGAACTCACCCCGCGGCAACAAAAGATAGCGAAGTACCTCAACCGTTTCGGAGTTCCTGGCGTGTGCCTGCTAGGGCCGCTAGTTGTGGCAAGCCAGATCACGGCGCCAGCGCTCGTGGCCCTCGGCGCCAAGAGATCAAGCGTGTATCTGTTCCAAACCATCTCAATCATCGCGTGGGGCATACTCTTTGGGTTCTTCGGCGATGTGGTCGTGAACTGGTTCATGTAGATGACCGGGAGAACACTCTAGCGGCGCACACTTGGGCCCAAGCGCGAGGACTCTCGTGTGAAATCCTCACACGAGA
The DNA here is from genome assembly GCA_031979385.1 of Timonella sp. Taxonomy (GTDB): domain Bacteria; phylum Actinomycetota; class Actinomycetes; order Actinomycetales; family Cellulomonadaceae; genus Timonella. The sequence goes on from DALZEF010000018.1 coordinate 54,728, forward strand.
GTCCTCGACGCTTCACTCTGGTTGGCGGCTCCCAGACAAGAGCATGTTTCCATGCACTCTCCCTAACAAAAGTGCGTGACAGTACACTCTCGCTGAAAAGGCCTACAGGCCAAGAAGCGCCCGGTTGATCTTACGAGCCCACAGTGGACCGTTGTAGATGAATCCGGTGTACCCCTGAACCAGGTTCGCACCCGCGTCAAGATAACGGCGCGCATCCTGAGCCGTAGAGATACCACCCGAACCAATGATGACGTGCTCAGGGTCGAGGTTTTGACGCAGAATCCGCACAACCTCAAGCCCACGCTCGATTTCCGGTTTACCCGACAAACCGCCCGGGCCAAGGTCATGGTTGATCGTGGTATTCACTGCGCCAACACCCGCGAGTCCCAACTCCTTAGCAAGTTCTGCAACCGCACGGACATCATCATCCGCAAGGTCGGGAGCGATCTTCACCAAGAGTGGCACTCGAGCCTTGTTGACAGCATCGGTCGCCGCGTCTGCGGCCTCACGCACGGCAGACAGAATAGGTCGCAACGCGTCAACGTTCTGAAGATCCCGCAACCCAGGAGTGTTCGGAGAGGACACGTTCACCACAAGATAGTCGGCATACGGCGCAAGGAGCCGAGCACTGTACGCATAGTCCTCCGCAGCATCCTCCGACGCAGTCACCTTGGTCTTACCAATGTTGACGCCCACAAAGATCGAACGACCCTTCGGCGTCGAACGAAGTCGATGCAACTGCGCCGCAGCCACATCAGCACCCTGATTGTTGAAACCCATGCGGTTGCGCAGCGCCTGCATCTCAATCTCACGCCACATACGAGGCTTCTCATTACCCGACTGGGCCTGCGCGGTGATCGTACCGATCTCAACGAACCCGAACCCCAGCATGTTCAAGCCACGCACGGCCTTCGCATCCTTGTCAAAGCCACCTGCCAGACCGAACGGCGCAGGAACCCTCCGCCCAAACACCCGCACGCCCTCGCCACGGGTCAGATACGGGGCAAGCGCACCCTCGATCACACCTGCGAGAATCGGAGTCCTACCAACAACCGTTATCCCCGTATGCACCAAGTGGTGTGCCTTCTCCGGGTCCATCTTCGAGAACACATGCTTGAAAATCTGCTGGTAAATCACAAGAACCTTTTCAGTAGTAACGGGTGTCCTCGGACCAACTCGCTACGCTTCGTCGGTACCTACGGATTGACGTCCGGCGGAAGTCTTTAGTACTCATCGGTCAGATTCACGCCTACCGTCAACCTCCGCCACCAACTCGCTACGCTTCGTCGGTACCTACGGATTGACGTCCGGCGGAAGTCTTCAGTACTCATCGGTCAGATTCACACCTACCGTCAACCTCTGCCACCAACTCGCTACGCTTCGTCGGTACCTACGGATTGACGTCCGGCGGAAGTC
>DALZEF010000018.1:56243-61334 GCA_031979385.1 Timonella sp.
TTCCATAACCAGAATATGCCAACAAACGGCAGCACGAGCGGAATGTATCCGTATCCCTGACCAAAGTTGGACCATACCGTCTTATCAGGGAAAGCATCACTCGACACAAGGGTCGAAATACCCACAGCCAGCACGCCGACAGCTTCGAAAACCACCGCACCCCAGGCCACACGACGCCACACGCCACTGCCCTTTGCGAGTGCAACAGTCGCCACAATGTAGATGATTCCAGCGAGCAGTGACAGGGAGTAGGCCAACGGAGCCTCGTGACCGTGATCAATCAACTGCCACGCACCACGCGCCGTCGCCGCGATCGCCAAAATGGCATACACCGTAACGAGAATGCGTCCGAAACCACGGCCAGTCGATCCCACCCCGGGCTCACGCCCCGAACTAGCGTCCAACCGGTCGTTCAACCGTTCCTCAAGCGATTTCTTACCCTGCGGCTCATCCGAACCACTATCACTACTCGCACCGCTCAGCGACATAATCCTCTTTGGTCCCCTAGCTCAAACACCTGCGTGCACTCACCGTGCAGGCAGGCAACAAACAACAAACCTGCCAACCACCCAGCGTACGCCTATCTAGAGGAACGCAACCGGATCGTCGGCAATAAGAAAATCAACCCCACAGCACAATCAGGCGGTACTGCAGGAAAATCACGGTGATGGCAGCCACTGCCAACACCACCGAACTCCACTTGGTACGTTCAGCGAAGGCCCACGCGGCAGCGCCTGGCAAGATGATCATAATCGTGAAAACGTAACCCCAGAACTCCCACGCCTCAAGATCGCGATGCGAGGTCATGAGCACAATCGCACAGGTCACGGTCTGCACGAACAGAACCGCCTCAACCACGCCTGCCGCAAACAACTGCTTCAAGATGACCGGCCGGTCCTTGGCCACAAACCACAGCGCCCACCCGAGCACAAGGGCCGCGGAAATGAAAACTAACGCGCTCAATACAGGAAACACACCTCGAGGTTACCGGAGCGAACCCGGCGAACCCAAAGACAACAGCTAGGATTAGGGGGTGGCTGAACTTACTTTTACAAACAAAGACCCAAAAGGACTGAAAGTCGAAGCCGTTGTACTCGGCGTTGATTCGGTCGATTCCACCCCAACCATCGTGGGACCAGCAAACGTTGACCTGAAGGCGTTCAACGACCTGAACCTCAAGGCACTTGGCGTCTCCGCGAAGGCAGACAGCGTATCGCGCGTTCCAGCGCCTGCAGGCTACGGCGCGGCGACTGTCGTGCTCGTGGGCCTCGGCGAGAACCACAGCGGACGCGAGGAGCAGTTGCGTCGTGCGGCAGGTTCCGCGGCACGCACGCTAACTGACGTGGCGTCTGCGGCATTCGCCCTGCCCGCCGAAGAGGAAACCGAAGTTCTCGCTATCGCCGAGGGCGCACAACTCGGCGCATACGCATACCGCACCTACCGCACCGGTGAAGCCGCAACCTCGGGCACGCCAGTCGGCTCGATCCAGGTTGTCACTCCCCTCGCGGGCCAAGCGGCAGTAAAGAAGGGCCTGGCTCGCACCCAGGTCATCGCCCAGGCTGTGCACGGCGCCCGCGACCTCGTGAATGCGGCACCAAACGACCTGTTCCCGTCTGCTTTCGCAGACATCGCGAAGACTGCGGCAAAGGGCACCGGCGTCAAGGTCACAGTTCTTGACGAGAAGGCACTGACTGCTGGCGGCTACGGCGGTCTGCTCGGCGTGGGTAAAGGCTCCACCCGCGGCCCACGCCTCGTCAAGGTCACGTACTCCCCCTCCAAGGCGAAACGCAAGATCGCGCTCGTTGGTAAGGGCATAACCTTCGACTCAGGTGGAATCTCGATCAAGCCAGCCGCTGGCATGGAGGAGATGAAGTCTGACATGGCTGGCGCCGCAGCGGTTCTGCACACCGTGCTCGCCGCCGCAAAGCTCGGCCTGAACGTATCGGTTACCGGCTACCTCTGCCTCGCAGAGAACATGCCATCCGGAAGTGCAACCCGCCCATCCGACGTCATCACCATCCGCGGTGGAAAAACCGTCGAGGTGTTGAACACCGATGCTGAGGGTCGCCTGGTCCTCGCTGACGGTCTCGTCACCGCAGTCGAGGACGGCGCCGATACCATCCTCGACATCGCAACCCTCACCGGAGCGCAGATGATGGCACTCGGAAACCGGGTCTCCGCGGTCATGGGCTCCGACGGCACGGTCTCTGATGTCCTCGACGCCGCCCAGAACGCGGGGGAATCCTTCTGGGCGATGCCACTGCCCGAGGAACTGCGCCCGACACTCGACTCGCAGGTAGCGGACCTGGCGAACATGGGCCAGCGTTGGGGTGGCATGCTCGTGGCCGGTCACTTCCTCAAGGAGTTCACGGACGGGCGCCCGTGGGCTCACCTCGACATCGCCGGCCCCGCCTACAACAGCGGCGGCGCCTATGGTTACACCGCCAAGGGCGGCACCGGACACGGTGTGCGCACGATGCTGAAATTCCTTGAGAACGCATCGTAATCGCTAGGTTCAACAATGGCTGGGCGGCCCCGGAGTTCCGAGGCCGCCCAGCCATGTTGGTAACGGCGATCCAGACAGACCACAGCGCGTTGAGGGTACCAGTGAGTCAAAAACGGTTGTGCCTATGCATCATTCATGCATAGGCACAACCGTTTTTGACTCACTAGTGGAGGTAACTACGCTGGGCACCTGAGCCACTAAACACGGCTGGTGAGCCGCGCTGTGCGGTGAGGTCTCGTCGTCAATAATCGATGTTGTTAGGGCTGGGTCAGAGCTTCTTCTTGGCGGCGCGTTGCGCCGTATTCCAGTCCCGCATGCGCTGCGGATAGCCCGTGAAGTTCACGTCATAGATGGGGATACCCAGTTCCTTCGCAAGCGTGTACCCCTCTTTGGGGTTGGGAATACGGCGACGTGTCCACTCCCCTGTGGTCGCGATGAGAAGCAACGAGGTCGGCTCGTTCGGGTTCGCAGGCTCCAGATACGCCTCAACGCCAACCCGCGACGCATGGAACTGCGCGAAATGTTGGTACACGGCACGCTTGTAGTCGCCATCCGCGGGAGCATCTGGGGTGGACGTTGGTCCCGCCGTCCTAGACGAACCACCAAAAAGCCTCGAGAAAAAACCCATGCAAGGAAGGATACCCCTGTCCGGCCCATACGGGAGCGAACCAGCGATTATGCCCGTAGAGAAGGTCCCGCGGAAAGAAAAACACGGCACAGACACGAGAAATTCTGCCTATGTCTCAAGAATCACACGTGAAGTGGGACGAAAGGCAGTGGTTTGCGCTTTAGCAACCGCCCGGATAGTGCAAAGATGGGACAGTACCCATATCTCTTGTGCTTAAGGAGCATAACGTGGCCGAAACTCACGGCACCGACTTCGACATTGTCGTCCTGGGCGGAGGAAGTGGTGGTTACGCCACCGCACTTCGTGCTGCACAGCTCGGACAAAACGTTGCACTCATCGAAGCAGACAAGCTCGGTGGAACCTGCCTCCACTACGGTTGCGTTCCCACCAAGGCTCTCCTGCACGCAGCCGAAGTTGCCGACAACGTACGCGAAGGACATCAGTTCGGTGTCAACGCGACCCTCAACGGAATCGACATGGCTGGCGTCAACAGCTACAAGTCGGGCGTTATCTCCGGTCTCTACAAGGGTCTTCAGGGCCTCGTGAAATCCCGCAAGATCACCCTCATCGAGGGCTACGGAAAGCTCGTGGCTCAGGATGCAGTCGAGGTCAACGGACAGCGCATCACCGGTAAGCACATCGTGCTCGCAACCGGTTCCTACTCGCGTACTCTTCCAGGCCTCACCATCGAAGGCCGCGTCATGACCTCCGAGCACGCGCTGGCCATGGAGCACGTGCCAGGTTCCGCAATCATCCTCGGCGGTGGCGTTATCGGTTCCGAGTTCGCATCCGTGTGGAAGTCGTTCGGCGCAGACGTCACGATCATTGAGGGCCTGCCACACCTCGTGCCAAACGAGGACGAGGCAATCTCAAAGAACCTTGAGCGTGCCTTCCGCAAGCGCGGCATCAACTTCAACCTCGGCGACCGCTTCGCAAGCGTCACCCAGGATGCGAACGGCGTGCACGTCACACTCGAATCCGGCAAGACCTTCGATGCCGAATACCTCCTCGTCGCAATCGGCCGTGGCCCACGCACCGCAGATCTCGGTTACGAGGCACAGGGCGTCACCCTCGACCGCGGTTTCGTCATCACCGACGAAAAGCTCCACACCGGCGTTGGCAACATCTGGGCAGTCGGGGACATCGTTCCAGGTCTCCAACTCGCACACCGCGGATTCCAGCAGGGAATCTTCGTAGCCGAGCAGATCCTGGGCCTCAACCCTGCACCGATCGTTGAGTCCGGCATCCCACGCGTGACCTACTCCGAGCCAGAAATCGGTTCCGTTGGTATCACCGAGGCACAGGCCAAGGAACAGTACGGCGCAGACAACGTTGAGTCGATCGAGTACAACCTTGCCGGTAACGGTAAGTCCAAGATCCTCAACACCCAAGGTTTCATCAAGCTCGTCCGCAAGAAGGACGGTCCGGTCGTTGGTGTTCACATGATCGGTGCACGCGTTGGTGAACTCATCGGTGAAGGTCAGCTCATCGTCAACTGGGAGGCATACCCAGAGGACGTGGCACCGCTCATCCACGCGCACCCAACGCAGAACGAGGCACTCGGCGAGGCATTTCTATCCCTCGCAGGAAAGCCTCTCCACGCGCACAACTGATCGCATCGCACTGCTAGAAATTTGGAGAGGTAATGTCCAACAACGTTGAACTTCCTGCTCTCGGTGAATCGGTTACCGAAGGTACCGTGACCCGTTGGCTGAAGAACGTCGGCGACACCGTGTCCGTTGACGAGCCACTACTCGAGGTATCGACAGACAAGGTCGACACCGAGGTTCCATCCCCATTCGAGGGTGTTCTTGAGCAGATCCTTGTTCAGGAAGACGAAGACGCAGAGGTCGGCCAGGTACTCGCGGTTATCGGCGATGGCTCCGGTTCCGGCACTGGAGCTCCTGCCGCTGAGCCTGCACCGGCACCCGCTACCGAGTCTGCTCCTGTAGCGGAG
>DALZEF010000019.1:0-54523 GCA_031979385.1 Timonella sp.
AATCCTATACCGTTTTTCTAAGTTTCGTGAGGACGATGGTCCCCCAGAGCAGATTTTTTACGGTCCGCGTCATAAAACTCCGAGATGGGGCGGAAAATGGTGGAGTTTTTGCCGTTTCTTCACCCATGTCAGGCTGTGAGACGCTGACCACATGCCCAAATCGTGGCACAGCGTATCGTGCTATATCCGCGTGAAACCATCGAGTCGCTTCAGCCGCTGCTTGGCGCAGAATGCTCAGACATCGAGCAGATCCGATGACAGTCCAGCCTCGGTGTCCGGGATGCCCAGTTCTTTTGCTTTTTTGTCTGCGGTGGCAAGGAGACGGCGGATCCGGCCAGCCACGGCGTCCTTGGTAAGGGGCGGGTCAGCGAGTTGGCCGAGTTCCTCCAAGGAGGCTTGCTTGTGAGCGAGGCGCAGTTCCCCTGCCTCACGCAAATGCTCAGGCAAGTCATCGCCAAGAATCTCAAAAGCACGTTCGACGCGCGCACCAGCCGCAACGGCGGCGCGGGCGGAGCGGCGCAGGTTGGCGTCATCAAAATTGGCGAGCCGATTTGCCGTGCCGCGGACCTCGCGGCGCTGGCGTCGTTCCTCCCACACCTCGAGGACTTCCTTGGCGCCGATACGCTGCAAGAGTTGGCTGATCGCCTCGCCGTCGCGGATGACTACACGGTCGACACCGCGCACTTCGCGTGCTTTCGCGGTAATACCTAGGCGACGCGCAGCACCTACCAGCGCAAGGGCAGCCTCCGGTCCGGGGCAGGTTATCTCGATTGCCGACGAGCGGCCTGGTTCTGTGAGAGAGCCGTGCGCCAGGAACGCCCCACGCCAGGCGGCCTCCGCCTCGGCAACGCCCGCGGAGACAATCTGCGGTGGCAGGCCTCGTACAGGACGCCCACGTGAATCGAGGAGGCCTGTCTGGCGTGCCAGCGATTCACCATCCTTGACTACCCGCACAACGTACCGGGCACCGCGACGCAGGCCGCCACCGGACACGGTGATGAGTTCGCTCTGGTGTCCATACACCTCGGCGATGGTGGTCCGTAGCCGGTTCGCGGCTACGGCAGTATCGAGTTCAGCCTCAATGACAATCCGGCCCGAGATGATGTGCAGCCCACCAGCGAACCTCAACATCGCAGAAACCTCAGCCTTGCGGCAGTTGGTCTTGTCCACTTTGAGGCGGGCCAGTTCATCTTTAACTTGAGCGGTAAGTGCCATACAGCAATTTTGCCACTGAAGTGGACATCGCGTGACGGGTTAGGACGAGATTAGTCCCACATCACCTAGGAAATCGTCAAAAACATCCCGATACGCGGCGGCCAGACGCAATGAGTCGTGCCGTGCCGTTCCGTCACCCACCCGGACCTGCCGGAACAGCACTCGAGCGCCCAGCTTGGCCGCCTCGTCGACAAGCAGATCCGTATCGTCGACCGACGACGGATCAGCCAAAACCGCGTCGATTCGGAGGTCGGGTGCGTGATGGCGTAACGCGGACAGATGATCGGCGGCACTCATCCCGAGCGTCTCAGACACCGAGGTGCCCAGGTTCATCGTCACGCACTTACGCGCGCCCGTGTCATGCAGTGCGCGGGAGATCTCTGGGACCAAGAGGTGAGGCATCACGGAACTAAACCACGACCCAGGCCCCAACACGACCCAGTCAGCGTCCATGATCGCCTCCACCGCCTCCGGACAGGCAGGCGGATTGTGCGGGACCAAACGGAGCTGCTCAACATGGCCTGCTGTCGAAGCGACCAACGACTGACCATGCACGGTGAACTGCTGATCACCCACCAGCATGTCCGCCTCGATCTCAAGCGGAACAGCAGCCATCGGCAAGACTCTGCCGCGCGACCGCAGCAATCGCCCGACCCAGTCGAGTCCGCTGACCTTGTCATCGAGAAGTTCCCACAATGCAACGATCAGCAGATTGCCCACGGCATGGTTGTTCAAGCTGCCCTGCGAGGAAAACCGGTGTTGCAACAGGTCACGCCACGTGCGACCCCACTCCGAGTCATCACACAGAGCCGCTAGCGCCATACGCAGGTCACCCGGCGGCAGAACGTCCAGTTCCTGGCGCAATCTGCCCGATGAACCACCATCATCCGCTACCGTTACAACGGCAGTCAGATGCTCCGTCATCAACCGCAACGCGGAAAGGGACGCAGCCAGACCATGGCCGCCGCCCAATGCGACAACAGACGGATGCACGCTCACTCCTTACCCAGATCACGAGCCGCAACCGCAACCCGAAAACCACGTTCCCGCAGTCGAAGCCCGATCTCCTCAGACACCGCGACCGACCGGTGTTTGCCACCAGTGCAGCCAACGGCAACGGTGGCATAGCGCTTCTCCTCATTCAGATAGCCCGCAAACACCGGTTCAAGCGCGGCAATGTAGCGGTCGATGAACTCGTCTGCACCCTCAAGTCCAAGCACGTAGTCACTCACCGGCCTGTCACGCCCAGTCAGATGCCGCAACTCATCGATCCAATACGGGTTCTTCAACCAGCGCATGTCCACCACATGATCTGCGTCCAACGGAATCCCGTACTTGAAGCCGAACGAGATCACGTTGATCCGTAGCGAGTCTTCCTGATCCGTCGTGATGGTCGCACGAACCTCACGCGCTAGGTCATGCACGTTCAAGTTCGAGGTGTCGATGAAATAGTCCGCACGAGTTCGAAGGACCGCGAGCTGTGACCGCTCCGTTCTGATGCCGTCAAGAATACGGCCATCGCCCTGCAATGGGTGGGGCCTGCGCACCTGCTCGAATCGACGCACCAGGACCTCATCCGAGGCATCCAGGAACAACACCCGGAAAACCACATTCGCCTGTTTGAAGTTCTGGAGCACATCGTAAAGATCCTGGAAGAACTCCCGCCCACGCACATCGACGACGGCGGCCAGACGGTAGATCGTGGATCCGGTGTGCGTCATCATTCCAACAAGTGGGATAAGCATCTTGGGCGGGAGGTTATCGACCACATACCAGTCCAAGTCTTCCAGTACCTCAACGGCTTTCGACTTTCCGGCTCCAGACATGCCGGTAACGATCAGGACCTCGGAAAACTGCGATTGAGGTCCATGCGCTGCTGCGTCCACGGCCGGGATACCTTGCGGGACGGTAAAGGGGTTGGGCTCATGCGTCATGACACAAGCATGCCAAACTATCCGCCCTGTGCTCCTGAGCAACGCTCGGCGCGGCTCAGGTTGCCCGAGGTTCAACCCCTCCTGCAAGGAGTTGAGTTGATGTGGAATGCATCTCGGGGGAGCTGGAAGGCTATTCGAGATCTGCGGCTTCGCTTACTTCGGGGACGCTGTCTGCACCCACCAGAACAGGTTTGTCTTTCCCCACGTGCAGCGCGTCGAACACACTTTGCGCCGTTTTCTGCGCGAACCCTGGCACCGAGGCTATGTCTTGGACCGTGGCCTTCTTGAGGTTCTTGACCGAACCAAAATGCTTGAGCAGTGCCTTCTGCTTGGCTGGCCCCAAACCCTTAATGCCATCGAGCGCGGAGTTCACCATACCTGCGGAACGGCGTTTGCGGTGCGCGGTGATGGCAAAACGGTGTGCTTCATCGCGCAGGCGTTGAAGCATGTACAGGCCTTCCGAACTGCGTTTCAGTATCACCGGATAGTCATCGTCTGGTAGCCACACCTCTTCAAGGCGTTTCGCCAGACCGCACAGTGCCACATCCGTGATGCCGAGATCGACCAGTGCCCGGTGCGCCGCAGCAACCTGTGGTTGGCCACCGTCAACCACCACGAGACTGGGGGCATAGGCGAACCGCTTCGGGTCCTGGGCCAGTGCCTCATCCTCGTCCGTGGAAATCTCGCCGCTGGATACGATCAGTTCGTCCTCTGAAGCCCGTTCCTGGTCTTTGAGGTAACGCTTGAACCTGCGGTGGATGACCTCGTACATCGCTGCCGTGTCGTCGCGTGCTCCCTCCCCTTCAGGGCCGCGCACGTTGAACAGGCGGTACTGGTTCTTCTTGGCCAAGCCATCCTCGAAAACCACCATCGAGGCGCTCTGATAGGTGCCCTGATTGTGGGAGACGTCGTAACACTCGATACGTAGCGGCGCAGAGTCGAGTCCGAGGGCTTCCTGGATCTCTCTGAGGCCCTGCGAACGGGTGGTCAGATCCGATGACCGTCGCGTGCGATGCAAGGCCAGCGCCTGCTGCGCATTGGTCAAAACCGTTTTGGCGAGTTCGGCCTTCTCGCCGCGCTGCGGCACCTTCACGGTCACCGCGCTCCCCCGGATATCGGAAAGCCAGGTGGTGATCTCGGCGAGGTCTTCGGGGAGGACTGGTACCAGAACCTCACGTGGAACGGCTGATTGGCGCTGCTTCACGTCCTCATGCTGCACGCCCGCGGGCGCCTCCGAATAGACCTGCTGCAATAGGCGCTCAACGAGTGCGGCATCGCTCAGGTCTTCGACCTTTTCCACGATCCAGCCACGTTGCCCTCGGATACGCCCACCGCGCACATGGAACACCTGCACGGCAGCCTCGAGCTCATCGGAGTGCAGCGCAAAGATATCGGCGTCGGTCGCGTCTGACAGCACGACCGCGTTGCGCTCAAGTGTGCGCTTGAGCGCGTTGACGTCGTCTCGAAGCCGAGCAGCCGTCTCGAAGTCGAGTTCCGCAGCCGCAGCGCGCATACGCTCCTCGATCTTCTTGATGAACCGTCCCGTGTCGCCTGCTACGAAGTCACAGAAGTCCTCCGCCAGTTGACGGTGATCTTCCTCGCTGATCCGTCCGACGCACGGCGCGGAACACTTATCAATGTATCCGAGCAGACAGGGCCGCCCCGAACGTTGGGCTCGGTGGTACACGCCACTCGAACAGGTGCGGATAGGAAACACGCGTAACAGTTGATCCAGGGTCTCGCGGATCGCCCACGCATGCCCGAACGGGCCAAAATAGCGGTTGCCTGCCTTCTTGGCACCGCGCATCACCTGCGCCCGAGGGACCGCCTCGGACATCGTGACCATGAGATATGGGTAGGACTTGTCATCCTTGTACTTGACGTTGAACCGCGGATCGAACTCCTTGATCCAGGAGTACTCGAGCGAGAGCGCCTCAACCTCGGTGTTGACCACAGTCCACTCCACGGCGCTTGCCGTGGTGACCATGGTTTGCGTCCGTGGATGCAGCACGGAGAGGTCTTGGAAGTAATTAGACAGACGCGAACGCAGGTTCTTGGCCTTGCCCACATAGATGACCCGACCGTCTTTGTCACGGAACCGATAGACGCCCGGGCTGGTTGGGATCTCCCCGGGCGCTGGACGGTAGGTTGACGGGTCTGCCATTTAGGATGCCTTCTTGACCCTGGTAGCACGAGATGACGCGGTCTTCTTCTTGAGGGGACGCGCTGCCCCAACCTCTGGAACCATCTCACCAAGCGGTACCACGCCGTCCTTGTCCAGAATCTCCTTGAGGAACCTTCCCGTGTGCGAGGCGGCAACCTGGGCGACCTGTTCTGGAGTACCCTCGGCAACCACAGTCCCACCTCCGGAACCGCCCTCAGGCCCCATGTCGATGACCCAGTCGGAATTCTTGATGACATCGAGGTTGTGCTCGATAACGAGAACCGTATTTCCCTTGTCCACCAGCCCTTGTAGGACGAGCAGCAACTTACGGATGTCCTCAAAGTGCAGGCCGGTTGTAGGTTCATCCAGCACGTAGATAGCCCGGCCCGAAGTACGCTTTTGCAGTTCTGACGCCAGTTTCACACGCTGCGCCTCACCACCGGACAGGGTGGTGGCAGGTTGGCCAAGTTTCACGTATCCAAGACCGACGTCCACGAGGGTGTGGAGGTGACGTGCGATGCTTGGAACGGCGGAGAAGAACTCGGCTGCCTCCTCGATCGGCATTTCAAGGACTTCCTGGACGTTCTTGCCCTTGAAGTGCACCTCAAGCGTCTCGCGGTTGTAGCGTGCGCCGTGACACACCTCGCAGGGAACATAAACGTCCGGCAGGAAGTTCATCTCAATCTTGAGGGTTCCATCACCAGAACATGCCTCGCAGCGTCCGCCCTTCACATTGAACGAGAAGCGGCCAGGCCCGTAACCGCGCACCTTTGCCTCATTCGTCTCGGCAAACAGCTTGCGGATGTTGTCCCACACGCCGGTGTAGGTGGCTGGGTTCGACCGTGGCGTACGACCGATGGGGCCTTGGTCAACGTGCACGACCTTATCGAGTTGCTCGAGTCCTTCCACGCGACGGTGGAGACCTGGGACCCGACGTGCGCCGTTGAGCTTGTTCGCCATGACCGTGTAGAGAATCGAGTTCACGAGTGTGGACTTACCGGAGCCCGAAACGCCGGTCACTGAGGTGAGTACACCCAATGGGAAGTCAACGGACACGTTTTGCAGGTTGTTTTCGCGCGCTTCGACAACCTTGACCTGGCGTGCAGGATTCACTTGTCGGCGAGCGTCTGGCAGCTCGATCTTCCGAGCGCCAGTGATGTACTGACCGGTCAGAGATTCCGTGTTCTTTAACAGCTGCTTATACGTGCCGGAGTGGACCACCTTACCGCCGTGCTCCCCCGCACCCGGTCCGATGTCAACAATCCAGTCAGCCGTACGAATCGTGTCCTCGTCATGTTCAACCACGATGAGGGTGTTGCCAAGATCGCGCAGCCGGGTCAAGGTGTCGATCAGGCGGCGGTTGTCTCGCTGATGCAGACCGATCGACGGCTCGTCCAGTACGTACAACACGCCAACGAGTCCCGAGCCGATCTGCGTGGCAAGGCGAATGCGCTGCGCCTCACCACCGGACAGGGTGCCTGCTGCGCGTGACAGTGTCAGGTAGTCGAGTCCCACGTCGAGCAGGAAGCCCAGGCGGTCCTGGATTTCCTTGAGAACGGCGGCAGCGATCTTGGCCTCACGCTCGGTGAGTTCCAAGGCGTCAAGGAATGGCTTGCACTCCTTGATCGACATCTCTGAGATTTCCGCGATGGATTTGCCCCCGACCTTCACCGCGAGCACCTCGGGCTTGAGTCGGGTGCCCTTACAGGTTGGGCATGGGACCTCGCGCATGAAGGCCTCGTACTTGTCCTTTGACCACTCCGAGTCTGTTTCCTCGTGACGCCGTTTGATCGTCGCGATGACACCCTCGAAGCCGGTTGTATAGGCTCGGTCACGTCCCCACCGGTTGCGATATTTGACCTGGACCTTAAAGTCCTTGCCGTGCAGGATGGCCTTCCGCACGTTGGCGGGCAGGTCTTTCCACGGGGTGTTGAGGGAGAAGTCAAGTTCCTCAGCGAGTGCCATCAACACGCGGTCATAGTACTCCGAGGAGGAACCCGCCCACGGCGCGATGGCGCCCTCGTTGATCGACTTCTCATCGTCCGGGATAACCAGATCCGGATCTACCTCAAGGCGAACACCGATACCCGTGCACTGAGGGCAGGCACCGTAGGGCGCGTTGAAGGAGAACGTGCGTGGCTCGATCTCATCGAGTGTTAGTTCGTGGTCGTTCGGGCAGGCACGCTTTTCTGAGAAGCGACGTTCCCGTTCAGGGTCGTCGGCTGGAAGATCAACGAATTCAACGATAACGAGACCGTCCGCAGCGGTGAGAGCGGTTTCAATCGAGTCGGTCAGACGCTGTTTGATCGTCGGTTTGATTGCCAAGCGGTCAACCACGACCTCAATGGTGTGCTTGATCTGCTTCTCGAGTGTTGGCGGGGACGACAGTTGGTGGATCTCACCGTCAACGCGGGCCCGAGCGAATCCCTTGCTCTGTAGCTCGGCGAAGAGTTCCTGGTACTCCCCCTTGCGTCCGCGTACGACGGGTGCGAGAACCTGAAAGCGGGTGCCCTCCTCTAGCGCCATGAGGCGGTCCACGATTTGCTGCGGTGTCTGGGCGGTGATTCGCTCATGGCAGACGGGGCAGAACTGGGTGCCGGCCCGTGCAAAGAGCAGACGCAGGTAGTCGTGTACCTCGGTGATGGTGCCCACGGTCGAGCGGGGGTTGCGGTTTGTGGACTTCTGGTCGATCGAAACCGCCGGTGAAAGCCCTTCGATGAAGTCCACATCCGGTTTATCCATCTGTCCAAGGAACTGTCTCGCGTACGCGGACAGGGATTCGACATAGCGTCGCTGCCCTTCAGCGAAGATGGTGTCAAAGGCGAGCGAGGATTTACCGGAGCCGGATAGGCCCGTGAACACGATCAGTTGGTCTCTCGGAAGATCAATACTGATGTTCTTCAGGTTATGTTCGCGGGCACCCTGGACAATTAAGCGATCAGTCACCGTGCCATTCTATGCGACAACCGGCTATATCGTACATATGTTCGAAGTATGTTGTATGTTCGATTTTTCGCACCGCCTTTGCCCAGCCACATACTCGCGCAGGTAGGCAGCGGATTTACGCCGATGGATCACGAGACGTTTCATCGTCAGCGAAGCGCTCTGTGGTTAGATTCACGTATGAACACCTACGCGATCACCTATGTTTACTCATCTGATACGGCGGCGCTTGACGAGCACCGCCCAGCACACCGCGCGTACCTCGGCGCTCTCGCTGTGGCTGGCTCGATTCTTGCCTCGGGACCTGTGAGTCAAGGCGACATGTCCGGCGCCTTGATCATCGTGCGCGCTGAGAATGCCGATGCGGCGCTTGAGTTGTTGTCGCAGGATCCATTCTGGCTGCAAGGACTGGTAGTGGACCGCGCAGTGGTCGAGTGGAAGATCGTGATTGGCAAATGGGCGCAGTCTTAAACTGCCCGGACTGCTTGATTGTGCGTCTCGGCTCGGTGTGTGTTTGCTTGGCGACGATCCGGCTACGTTCCAGCATCTAGCTGATGTGCGTAGACAGTCAGTGTGACGGACGGAGGGCTGGGTGGCCGCGCGTGAAGCGTAGACACCCAGCCCTCCGTATCTATGGTCGTATCTATGGTGCCGAGGGCATCTCTAGTTCTGAGATGCTTCTAGCGCCGAGGCGCTGTGCGCCCACCAACGGCCCTATTCCCAACGACTGTGAGCCTCACGAGTCGATGAGTTGTTTCTCCCGATCGTCCTTGCGTGACTTGATAAGGGATGCAATCGTGGTCACGATCAGCGTTCCAAAGATGACGAGCATCGAGGTGATCGTACTAATCTCTGGAGCGCCTAGAACAGGCTGTCCACCGTTGATGAACGAGAGTTCGTTGACGTGCAGCGCGTGCAATACCAACTTGACTCCGATAAACCCGAGGATCACGGCAAGACCGTAGTTGAGGTACACGAGTCGCTCAAGCAGGCCGTCCACGAGGAAGAAGAGTTGACGCAGGCCGAGCAGCGAGAACGCGTTGGCGGCAAACACGATGTATGCGTCTTGAGTGATACCGAAGATTGCTGGGATCGAGTCGACTGCGAAGAGCAGGTCAGCGGAACCGATCGCTACCATCACGATCAGCATGGGCGTGACCATGCGACGACCATCAACCTTCACAAAGACCTTGTCGCCCACGTAGTCATCGGTGAGTGGGAGCACCTTGCGCAGTCGGCGAACCAACGCGTTTTCCTTGTACTCCTCGTCTTCCTGCGGCATCGCCTGGTGAATCGCGGTCCAGATCAGGAATGCCCCGAAGATGTAGAACACCCACGAGTAGTTCTCGATAACTGCTGCGCCGAGCAGGATGAAAAAGGTGCGGAAGATCAGCGCGACGACGATTCCGAAGAGCAGGACCTTCTGTTGGTCCTCACGTGGCACCCGGAATGCGGTCATGATGAGGATGAACACGAACAGGTTATCGATCGACAACGACTTTTCGGTGACGTAGCCGGTGAAGTACTCGACTCCGGCGGTCGACCCCATCACGCCCCAGATGATAAATCCGAAGACGATCGCGATCGCAACGTAGACGGCAGACCAAATCCCAGCTTCTTTGAGGCTGGGAGCGTGTGGTTTGCGGACGTGACCGACAAAGTCGACGGTCAGCATGACGATGA
Source organism: Timonella sp. (assembly GCA_031979385.1). Lineage (GTDB taxonomy): Bacteria > Actinomycetota > Actinomycetes > Actinomycetales > Cellulomonadaceae > Timonella. Next base: position 9,940 of record DALZEF010000019.1, read on the forward strand.
TAAGGGTTACTGTCACGATCCACAGGATCATGTGTTGGGTATCTAGCAATAGAACCTCCGGTACATAGCTCGGGCACCGAAGGTCTCTCCCGCCTTAACGCGCACACCAATTCACCGCGTGGTGATGGACTGTTAAGGCTTGCAATACCGGGTCAGCCGTCGGGACTGCCGTGATGACGGAGTTGCAATTGGTGGGATACTCCCCTTCAAACACGTTCAATTATCCAACACACAGCGCATAAACGTTATTCCGAATGGCGGTAATTGAGTGCGACCTCGGTCACTCCCACTCAAGGTTAGGCGGGAGTGCCGGAGACTACTTAGTGGCTTCGTTGATCTGACGCAGTTCCTTCTTCAGGTCTGAGATCTCATCGCGCAGGCGCCCTGCCAACTCGAACTGCAATTCCGCAGCGGCCTCATGCATCTGCTCGGTCAACTGCTTGATGAGTTCACCGAGATCAGTGGTTGCGGACACAGTGAACGCCTTCTCAACCGCAGAATCGGCAGCTTTGCGGTCCACCGCCTTTCGATATCCGCCGGCCAGCAGTTCCTGGGTGTCGATGTCCTCGCGAGCCAGCATGTCCGTGACGTCTGCGATCTTCTTGCGCAGTGGCTGGGGGTCAATACCGTGTTCTCTGTTGTAGGCGATCTGCTTGTCGCGGCGGCGTTCAGTTTCCTCAATCGCTTGGGCCATCGCCGGGGTGATTGAGTCGGCGTACATGTGCACCTCACCGGAAACGTTACGTGCGGCACGGCCGATAGTCTGAATCAGGGAGCGCGGGGAACGGAGGAACCCCTGCTTATCGGCATCAAGAATGGCTACGAGCGATACCTCTGGCAGGTCGAGCCCTTCGCGCAGCAGGTTGATTCCCACCAGTACGTCGTATTCGCCGAGGCGTAGTTCGCGCAATAACTCCACCCGGCGTAGGGTGTCGATGTCTGAGTGGAGATAGCGTACGCGCACTCCCTTGTCCAAGAAGTAGTCGGTCAGGTCCTCGGCCATCTTCTTGGTCAGGGTGGTCACCAGAACACGTTCGTCCTTTTCAACGCGTATGTTGATCTCGTGGAGCAGATCGTCGATCTGTCCTTTGGTGGGCTTTACGGTGACCTGTGGGTCCACGAGTCCAGTTGGCCGAATGATCTGTTCAACGGTTCCATCCGAAAGCGCGAGCTCGTAGTCTCCCGGGGTTGCCGACAGGTAGACGGTCTGACCGATACGTTCGACGAACTCCTCCCACCTCAGCGGACGGTTGTCCATCGCGCTTGGCAACCGGAACCCGTGTTCGACCAGGCTGCGCTTGCGGGACATATCTCCCTCGAACATGGCGCCGATCTGGGGAACGGTCACGTGGGACTCGTCAATGATGAGCAGGAAGTCATCTGGGAAGTAGTCGAGCAGCGTGTGCGGGGCGGTGCCCGCATCACGACCATCGATGTGACGGGAATAGTTCTCAATACCCGAGCAGGAACCAACCTGCCGCATCATTTCAATGTCGTAGGTGGTGCGCATGCGCAGACGCTGGGCTTCGAGGAGTTTGTTCTGGCGTTCGAGTTCAGCCAGGCGCTCTTGCAGTTCCGTCTCAATCGAGTTGATTGCGCGCTCCATGCGCTCTGGGCCTGCGACATAGTGGGTGGCTGGGAAGATATGGATCGTCTCAACCTGGGTGACTATCTCACCCGTCAGCGGGTGCAGCGTGTAGATCGCGTCAATCTCATCGCCAAAGAACTCCAGCCGGATGGCCAGTTCCTCGTACACGGGAATGATCTCGACTGTGTCCCCCTTGACGCGGAACGTCCCGCGCGTAAACGCCAGGTCATTGCGGCTGTACTGCATCATGACGAACTGACGGAGCAACTCGTCGCGGTCAATCTCATCGCCCACATCGATCTGCACCATGCGCTCGACGTACTCCTGAGGGGTACCCAGACCGTAGATGCAGGATACCGATGCGACCACAACGACGTCACGTCGTGTGAGCAGCGAGTTCGTGGCCGAGTGCCGCAACCGCTCGACCTCCTCATTGATTGAGGAGTCCTTCTCGATGTATGTGTCCGTTTGCGCGATGTACGCTTCGGGCTGGTAGTAGTCGTAATACGAGACGAAGTACTCAACGGCGTTGTTGGGCAGCAACTCGCGGAATTCGGTTGCCAACTGCGCTGCAAGGGTCTTGTTGGGAGCCATGATCAGCGTTGGACGCTGCACCTCCTCGATCAGCCAGGCACTGGTTGCCGATTTACCGGTACCGGTGGCACCGAGCAGCACGATGTCTTTCTCACCGGCACGTAGGCGTGCGGCCAGGTCCGCGATTGCGGTTGGCTGATCACCTGAGGGCTGGAATTCAGAAACAACTTCGAACTGGGTGTTTGCCCGCTGGATCTCTAAGTCAGGACGCATGTTTCTAAACTATCGCGACCCACTGACATTTAGCGCATCGCGGATTGGGTTCAACTGGCTGCACACCCTTACCCCATCTTGAGCATTTCCGGCGCGTGACATGGACGTAAAACCCTCGTATAGGACCCACATCTAGGACCTTTTTCACTACTTTTCTCGTTTTTATCCTGTTTAACTGTCCGTATGCCTCCGCTGATGCCTGCACAACACACACAGGGAAACACCCCTGAGTTGCGTCCCGACCAGTTTGAACGTTATGCACGGCATCTCACGCTGCCGCAGGTAGGTATTGCCGGTCAGCAAGATCTCCTTGCTTCTCGAGTGCTCGTGGTCGGTGCGGGTGGATTGGGCGCTCCGGTACTGACGTATTTGGCTGCTGCGGGGGTTGGCAGCATCACGGTCATCGACGACGACACCGTGTCCCTCTCCAACCTGCAGCGTCAAGTGTTGTTCACGACCGCTGATGTTGATCAACCCAAGGCAGAGGTCGCGCATCGTGCCTTGAGCACACGGAACCCAGATGTCACAGTGCGTGCGATAAGTGAGCGCCTCACCGAACACAACGTGCACGAGTTGGTGTCTGATGTGGATCTGGTTATTGACGGTACCGATAATTTTGAGACTCGCTATCTGCTCAACGATGCCTGCGTTGCTGTAGGTGTTCCGTATGTATGGGCTGCGATCTATCAGTTCGACGCGCAGGTGTCCGTGTTCGGATACAACGATGGTCCCTGTTATCGCTGTCTGTTTCCTCGTCCACCGCTGCCCGGCACGGTTCCGTCGTGTGCCTCGGGCGGTGTCATCGGTGTTCTACCTGGCATGGTGGGCACGCTCCAGGCGATGGAAGCCGTCAAAATTCTGTTGGGAATCGGCACGCCGCTCTCGGGCAGGATTGCTGTACTCGATGCGCTCTCCACGGGTTGGCAGTATCTGCCGCTGGCAAGGAACCCTGAATGCCCCACCTGCAGTGTTCCCATTGGCGACGAGTCAGATGCCTTCCAGCAGCCCGTCGCTGTAGGTGGATGTGCATCCAGCATCCGCGGTGCGGATGCGGACACTGAGCGCGACGGCATGGCGCTGGGTGGCGAGGCGGAAGATCCGCTTGACCGGGTCGTCGCCAATCTGCCTGAGAACACGCTCTTACTCGATGTCAGAACTCGAGCTGAGCATAGCGAATTCGCCATTCCCGCATCGCTCAACATTCCCCTTGATGAACTCCTCGCGGAGCCCGCCAAGGTGCCCCAGGCACCGGCAACATTGGTGTATTGCGCCTCGGGAAAGCGTTCCGCGATTGCGGTTGCCGCCCTGACAGCATCCAACAGAGAACAGGTAAGCCACCTCACAGGTGGTCTTGCTGCCCTCACAGAGGGAAATCACCAGTGAAAACCACTCGTATCATCAATGCGCGGCGCGCCGCTGTTGCCCTGCTCGTCGCTCTGACTCTGGGAGCCACCACAGTGGGGTGTTCCTCATCGGCCGATGAACCCAAGGAAATAACCGTCTTTGCCGCCGCATCCCTGCGCGCCTCATTTGAGGAACTGGGGCAGCGCTTTGAGACGAACGAGGGCATCAAAGTCAACTTCAACTTCGGCAACTCGCACGCACTCGCTGTGGGCATCGCCGAGGGCAACGCGGGAGACGTATTCGCCAGCGCGGATCTTGCCGCAATGGATGAGGCAAACATCACCGACTTCGAACAATTCGCAACCAACGAACTCACCGTCGCGGTCCGCTCCGACACCACAGATGCGCCCACGACCCGCGAGGAACTTGAGAGCGTGGGCATCGCCCAGTGCGTCGAAACCGCACCGTGTGGCATCCTCGCCCGTGAATTCGCCGCCACCAACAACCTCGGCCTAGACATCCGCACCGAAGGGTCAGACGTATCAAACACCTTTGCGGCGCTACTGACCGATCAGGTCGATGCCGCCCTCGTCTACTCAACCGATGCCACAGGCAATGTAGACACTGTGATTGCTGATATCCCTGACCTCACGTTCCCCGCGACCACATATGGAATCGCACCGACAAGCGATGTGGCCACGGCGCAAGAATTCGTCGACTTCGTGCTGAGCGCAGAGGGCCAGGCGGTTCTTGCCAACTACGGTTTCGGAGAAGCACAGAAGTAATGCAACCTGTCGCACGCACCCCATTGCGCAATTCGACCACGCTGCGCGGTAAAAGCACGCGGCGTGGTTCGACCGCGCTGCCGCGCTGGGCAGGGCTCAGCGCGGCAGTCGCCTGCCTATTTCTCGCCGTACCGCTCCTCGCGCTGCTTGTCCGCGTACCGCTAGCACGAGTACCTCAGGTGCTCGCCCAACCGTCCGTGCGTGATGCGCTCACGCTTTCACTGACCACAGCCGTTACCGCGGCTCTGATCGCAACGGTGATTGGCGTGCCAACGGCCTGGTGGCTGGCGCACAATACGCGTCGAATTGGCGGTTTCGTGCGTACAGTCGTTTCCCTGCCGCTCGTGCTTCCCCCGGTCGTTACCGGGGTTGCGCTACTGTACACATTTGGCCGACGCTCCTGGATCGGCACCTGGTTCGAGGCCTTCGGCATACAGATCCCCTACAGCGTTGCGGCAATCGTGATAGCTCAGACATTTGTTGCCATGCCGTTCCTGGTCACCAACATGGAATCCGCGTTCACAACGCTCGGTGGCAAACACTTCGAAGCCGCACTGACCTATGGAATGTCCCCGCTTCGGGCGTTCTTCTCGGTTGTGCTGCCAGCAGTCAAGCCCGCGGCGATCGCCTCCATCGCCCTTGGCTTCGCGCGCGCCCTCGGCGAGTTCGGGGCAACCCTCACCTTTGCCGGAGCTGTTAAGGGACACACCCAAACCCTGCCCACCGCCATCAATGAGTTTCTCGGATACGACCTCGACGCCGCGCTCACCGCATCCGCCACTATGCTGCTCATTTCCTGCATCATCCTTGGAGTATTGCGAATGCGCACAAGGGACCAGGTTCTATGACACTGAACTGCACAATCACCGGAAACGCCGCACGGAACCTCCCACTAGACATCTCCTTAAACGTGGAACCAGGAATGCGGGTCGCCCTCGTGGGCCCAAACGGTTGCGGAAAGACCTCGACCCTACGAATTCTCGCAGGATTGGATGCCGCTGAGCACGGCACCACCATCAGTATCAACAACCGCACGCTCCTCACCGACACCGCACGAACCTCGGTTCACGCCTGGCAGCGCGGCATACCCATGTTGTTCCCAGAACCACGACTTGTTCCCTCATTTACTGTGCACCGCAGCGTCGAACAGGTCGCCAAAGTGAAGCGGACGCGCACCGCAGCACACAACATCACACAGGAACTCCTACGGGCATTCGATATAGAACATCTGCGTGACCGCCGTGTTCGAACACTGTCATCTGGACAAACCGCACGCGTCTCCCTCGCCCGCGCACTAGCCTCTGAAGGCGGAGCGCTCCTACTCGATGAACCGTTTGCGAATCTGGACAGTGGTGCCGCCTCAGAGTCTCGTCGCCTCCTGAGCAGATATGCCACCGAGCACGACCTCCCCCTCATATTCACCAGCCACCAGGTGCTCGACGTATTTGCGCTTGCCACCCACATCGCGGTGCTGGAAGCGGGAGAACTAGTGCAGTTCGCATCAGTCAGTGAAGTCGCTTCTCTCCCCCGCTCACATTTTGCCGCAGAGTTCCTTGGACTCAACCTCATTCCAGTTGCCGCAAACACTGACTCTCACGCCGCGATCATCGCGATGGACTCCTCCGCCCCGACGCCATGCGAGGTGCACCTCGATTACGCACCCACCGCCAGCCGGTTTGTGTCCTGCGCACCCACCGACGTAACCCTTGAACTGCCCACCAGTTCACCATCCGATTTGGTCTCAACACGCAATCACTGGACCATGCACGTCAGCCACATCGAGGTCATGGGTTCCCTCGCCAGAGTCGAACTCGAAGGCCTGTTCCCGCTTCGCGCTGATATCACCACTCGGTCCGTTGCCCACCTTGCGCTCCAGCCAGGAACAACGGTGAGGGCAAGCATCAAGGCAACAGCACTACGCCTCTACGGAGCCTAAACATGGCGTCTCAACACATTCGCCCAACCATGGCCCTCATCGTCGTTGCAGGCGGGGCAAGCCAACGAATGGGAGGAACCGACAAAGCCCTCCTGCAGGTGGACGGAAAATCCTACCTCCAACACGTCATCAGCGAGGCAGCACCACACTGCGTGGAGACCGTGATAGTCGGCCCGCGCCGTGACCTTGACCCACGCAACGCTGTGAACTGGACCGTGGAGGACCCTCCAGGCTCAGGCCCACTCGCAGGACTAGCAGCCGGATTCGCCGCGCTTCGCAGCCAAGCCACGCACTGCGCTGTCTTAAGTTGCGATGCCCCATTTGCCGGTCGTGCACTGCCCAGGCTCCTTGCACACTTGATCTCCCTACGCGAGAAGGGAAAACCCTGCGATGCCGTTCTGGCGCAGGACAGTGCAGGCTACCCGCAACCCCTCATCGCCGTCTACGACCGACCCGCCGCCGACTACGCGCTGAAACGCCTACGCGCTGACAACCGCATCGAAAACTCACCACTTCGATTGCTGAGACAATCACTGAGAACCGCCACACTCGAGATCAGTGACCTCGAAAGCCTGGACGTTGACACCACGGCGGACCGTAACACGCTCGAACGATTGCTCCACTCCCAAAACATGGAAACCCAACGCACACAGAAAGCAGGACAATGAACGTCACCGTAGCCCAGTGGGCACAACGACTTGCCACCACCCTTGAACTCGGTACAGAAACAGCTCTCGAACCCGAAATCGTCGAGTTGCTAGACCTCACCCGCGAGGTCGCGCACAACGTCGCCCGCCCCGCCGGCCCAATCTCCACGTACTACGTCGGGCTTGCCGTTGGCCTGTCAGGCGGCGACAACAACAAGGCACGCGAGATCATCGCCGCCATCCGTGAACTCGTGCCAGCCCCAACAAGCGAGTCACGATGAACACCGGTCAATACACGGTGACGTTCACCTACTACGCTGCGGTACGGGCAGCGGCACAGGGAATCCACACCGAAACCTTCACGGCCGCCTCCATCGCCGACGCCCGGACACAGGCCATCAACCAGCACGGCTCCGAGTTCGAACAGGTTGTGGCACGCAGTTCCTACCTCTTGGACGGACTACGCCAAGACGGTCGAGACTTCGAACTTCCACTCACCAGGAATGTCGCCGTAGATGTCCTACCGCCATTCGCAGGTGGCTAGACACTGGCGGACAAAACGGCCTAACCGCCAATCGCAGACATGCCACGCTCCGGCTGAATAAAACCAGGATCGTTGATACCGTGCCCGGGCAGTTTGGCTGCCACAGCGACGCCAAGCATCCGGGCAAGATCCTCATCGGTGGCACCCGAACGGATCGCATCGCGCAGATCCAGTTCCTCGCGGGCAAACAAGCAGTTGCGTACCTGCCCGTCAGACGTGAGCCGGATACGATCGCAGGCTCCGCAGAATGGGCGAGTCACAGAGGCGATGATCCCAACGGTTGCGGACGTGCCGTTCACGTACCACCTTTCGGCGGGAGCAGCACCACGCGCCGGAACCGGCTCAAGGGTGAACCGCTGGGACAATTGAGCAAAGATCTCATCGGCGGTGATCATGCGCTCGCGGGTCCACGTGTGTCCGGCGTCAAGTGGCATCTGCTCGATGAAACGCAGTTCGTAGCCCCGTTCGAGCGCAAAGTTAAGCAGTCGCGGAGCCTCGTCATCGTTCACGTCCCGCATCAGCACCGTATTGATCTTCGTTCCCGTGAAACCTGCCGCATCGGCAGCATCAAGCCCACGCAGCACGTCGCCTAACCGCGAGCGCCTGGTGAGTTCTGCGAATCGGGCGTCGTCGAGGGTGTCGAGCGAGACATTGAGTCTGGTGAGCCCTGCGTCGCGCAGTCCCCCCGCGAGTAGGTGTAGGCGTAGACCGTTTGTGGTCATTGAGATTTCGGGGGTGGCGTTAAGTGATGCTAGTCGTTGTGTAATTGCGAGCACGTCCTTGTGGAGTAGTGGTTCGCCTCCGGTGAGTCGGATCTCGTCGATTCCGTGTTCGGTTGCCACTCGGGCAATGCGTACGAGTTCGTCAACGGTGAGTTGTTGGGTTTTGGCGAGCCATTCCATGCCTTCTTCGGGCATGCAGTAGGTGCATCGTAGGTTGCATTTGTCTGTCAGTGAGATGCGTAGGTCTCGGTGTCTGCGTCCGTAGGTGTCCACTAGTAGTTGGTCGCCGCGCACGGTCGGTGATGGGGCCGTGGTCATAGGGACCCTACCCATTCTTGGGTTCCGTCGTCGAAGAATTGGTTTTTCCAGATGGGTAGTCGAGTTTTGATTTCCTCAACGAGCTGAGCGCAGCAGCCGAAGGCTTCGGCGCGGTGGGCGGAGGCGACTGCTGCGGCCAGCGCGATGTGCCCGACTTCTAGGGCGCCGACCCGGTGGCTGACTGCGATCCGTACGCCGGGGAATTTTAGGGCCATGTCGTCGGCAATCTCGCGGAGTGTTTTCGCGGCCTGCGGGTGTCCTTCGTATTCGAGTCTGGTTACTCCAGCGCGTGAGTCGTGGTTGCGAACGACACCACCGAATGAGACGACTGCGCCCATGCGCGGGTCCGCCACGAGGTTCTCGTGGTGGGTCACGTTCAGTTCGTCCGTGGTGATGGAGGTGAGGACCACGACGGATTCTTCAGTCATATAACGTTCCTTCAGTGATCGGTATCCGCCAGTTGGGCGTATAGGTGTTCTCGGACGGTGTCGAGTATCGCAAGGCCGTCGCGCACCGCATTTGGGGAACCTGGCAGGGTGACCACGGCGGTGCGATTGATGAGACCGGCGATTGACCGGCTGAGGAGAGCGCCGGGTGCCTTGCCGATGCCGCTGTTCTGTAGCGCGCTCGTGAGGGCGGGAAGTGTTGTGCTGAGTAACGGGGTGACTGCCTGTGGGGTGAGGTCGCGTGAGGTGATTCCGGTACCTCCGGTGGTGATTATCAGCCATGCCCCGGCAGCTTGTAGGTCTGTGATGGCGGTGCGTATGTGTGTGATGTCGTCTGGTATCAGCCGATTTTCGACGAGGTGGCCCCATCCCAGCACATGTTCGGTGATTGCGGGGCCAGTGAGGTCCTCACGGGTGCCCACGTAGGAACGGTCAGACACGGTCACCACACCGACCAGTGGTGCGCTGGACGCTGGCAAGGCACCGGACATAGACGAGGTGCTGGAAGTGGGTGGGTTGTTGGAAGTCGCCGATTCGTCGGTAATGGGCGCGCCATCATCTGAGCGCGTCCACGAACCCGAACGTCCGCCCGCCTTATGATCCACCCGCGCATATGCAATATGCGCGCCTCGGTCGACTGCTTTGATCATGTCGATGATGTTCAGCGCGGCAGTTGTTGCAGCGGTGAGGGCTTCCATCTCGATTCCGGTGCGGTCGGTTGTGGTCACTCGCGTTTGGGTGCGTACGCCCTCGTCCTGGACCGTGATCTCAACTTTCACGCCGGTAATGGCAATTGGATGGCACAGCGGGATGAGGTCCGGGGTTTTCTTCACGCTTGCGATTGCAGCGACGCGTGCCACTGCGAGAGCATCGCCTTTCTTGAGTTCACCGTTGCGTAGGAGTCGAGCAGCCTCCGCATTGCATGCCACGAATGAACTCGCGTGAGCGATACGTTCCGTGATTTCTTTGTGGGCGACGTCAACCATGTGTACGTGCCCTGCGGTTGTCACGTGCGTGAGGCGATCGGACGTGTTATCCAATTTACTTTTCTCCTCGTTCGTTGGCAGTATTGGTCATTGTGACAAGCGAATTTCCCCTCATCGAGCCTACGTGGCATGTCGCTCATCAAACCGCACATACTGTTGCGGCGGCGTTACATTCGCAGCACGTTCCGGTTGCACATGCTGTAGGTCGGGTCCTGGCCACTGATGTGCGTTCACTCATCGACCTTCCTCTCGACACTACATCGGCAATGGATGGTTGGGCGGTTGGCGGTAGCCGTGGGCCGTGGCGGGTGTTGGATGGGCATGCTCTGGCGGGGCACGTCTCGCAGGTCACGCTCACGCCAGACGCTGCTGTCCTCATCGCAACGGGCGGGGTTATTCCCGCTGGAACGTTCGGTGTGGTACGGCGCGAATTTGCGGAGATGTTTGGTGACGGTGTAGGTAGTTTCGTGCGTGCCACGCACGAAGCTGAGCCGTTCGCGAATTCTCATGTGCGTCCTTCCGGTGACGAGGCGAAGCGGGACGAGATCTTGATGCCCGCAGGAACCCGCTTGTCCCCCGCCCATACCGCTCTTGCAGCCATGGCGGGCTATGACACCCTTGAGGTACGGTGCGCCGTCTCGTGTGAAATCCTAGTGCTTGGCGACGAGGTCCTGCGGTCCGGTATTCCACGTTCCGGTCAGGTGCGTGATGCGTTTGAGCCACAGTTCGCGGCCTATGCCGCTCTGCTTGGGCTTGAGGTGACAGGGTTCCGATTTATCCCCGACACGCTCGAAGCCACAACCGAGGCTTTGGCCACCTCCACCGCGAGGGTGGTCATCTCGACCGGTGGCACCGCCGCTGGCCCAAAGGACTTCCTACACAGTGCCCTTACATCGGTTGGGGCACAGATGGTCATCGACTCGATTGCCATGCGACCGGGGCACCCCAATCTTCTTGCGCAACGAGGCAATCAGTTCTTCGTCGGCCTGCCTGGCAACCCCCTCTCTGCATCCTTGGGTGGGATGCTCACGCTGGTTCGGCCCCTGGCCTGTGGACTGTTGGGGATGCCGCTGCCAGAACTCACCAGTGCATTGACCAGCACGCCGTTCAAAGCACCCGCCCACGACACTCGTCTGGTTCCAGTGACCGTTGAGAACCAGTCGGGGACTATCTTCGTCACGGAGTTGCCCTGGTTGAACTCTGGGATGATGCGTGGACTGGCAAACGCCGATGCGGTAGCGGTCATCCCTCCAGGCGGTGTCGGTGAGCAGGAGGTGGTTGAGGTGTTGGCCCTTGCCTGGTAGAACTGCACCTCAACGCGATCACCGCTTGACCGGCTGCTTGAGAGTCGGGGAGACATCCGGCTCGAACCTGCGGCGGTACACCACAAACGGTCGTGTCATATACATGATCGGGATCGACCACACGTGCACCAACCTGGTGAACGGCCACACCGCAAGCATCAGGCAGGCAAGCACGATGTGCAGTTGATACCAGAACGGTGCCCCCGAGACGAGTGAGCTGTCCGGTTGTAGGATGAACAACTGCCGGAACCACACCGAGATGGTTCCGCGATACTCATAGCCCTCGCCAAACACGTTGATGGCCACGGTCTGCCACATTCCCACAAAGATCTCCGCTGTGAGCAGGATATAGAGCACATAGTCCCAGCCGGTGGTGACCACCTTGATGCGCTCGGAATACCAGAACCTACGAATCAACAAAATGACGAGCCCGACGCTCAAGAAGATTCCGGCAACTGTTCCGGCAGCAACGGCGACCACGTGATAGGTGTGATCGGAGATACCGACGAATCGGGTCCACGAGGGCGGGATCAACAACCCTCCGACATGGCCGAGAATGGCGAACAGCGCTCCAAAGTGAAACAGCGGCGATCCCAGACGAAGCCACCGATTTTCGAGTACCTGGCTGGTCCGCGTGGTCCATCCGTACTGGTCGTATCGGTAGCGCCACATATGGCCCACAATGAAGATGGCTAGGCACACGTACGGGAAAACAACGTAGAGGAAGGTGTTCATTTGGGTTCTCGTCTCTCCGAGCAGGTGTAGGCAGGCGGACCAAACGGGACATTCGCACCTGCTTGGCCATATCCAGCAAGGGGTGATTCGAGGCCGATGGAATCCTGCGGTGGGCCGGCGCTGATAAGTTGCCGGGCCTCATCGAGTTGTTTCTGCGTAATTGGGCCGAGTAGTACGTCCACCGCATCGAACAGCAGCGAGTACGCAGTCTTCCGTTTACGCAGTGCGGTACGGATGACTTCAAGCCCACTGCGGTGCATGCGGAGCAGTCCTTCCCCGACGCCTGGACCAGTTGTCGCCGCGAACTCAAGAACCATCGGCAGGTAGTCCGGGAGCTCGTTCTCCGGCGGCGTGAATCCGTAGGCGCGGTATCGCTGCTTGAACATCAGCAGCGACATGCCCCTTTGCCGGGTATCGCCATGCAGGTAGTACGTCAGGAATAGCGAGCAGTTACGCCGCAGGTCAAAGGTCTCCACGTAGTGGCGGCGGGCCTCTTGCGGCTCGACTTGGGAGAACTGCTCCCAAAATCTCTGAACCAAGGTGGCTGCGGCAGAGGACGGAAGGGCAGCCACCGCTTGGGCCAGATCGGTGCGTAGGCCATCGAACTCCTCATCCGGGTAACCCAGCAGAACCGAGATGAGCGCAAGGACGTCAGCCCGTCCAGGAACCTCCACCAGATCCCTGCGCTTCGAACGCCGAAACAGCGGGATGGCGACCGGTTTACGTCCGGTAGTCGGCGCAGTCACTGTGGCCTCCTACGTTGCAGTGTGAGGGAAACCTTTCCGCCGCGCGTAGCAGCCGCGCTCATACCCGGTCCACCAGGACCGTCCAACGAGCAACCCGACGCCCACGAGGCCATCTCCGCAGCGCGTTCGGTGTGAGCTTTCGGGATCACGTAGCGATCACTCATCTTTGCGATGGCAAGAAGCCGATACATCTCTTCGATGTCTTCGCCGCTCATACCAATCTTCTCGATGATGTCGGTGCTGATTTTCCCGCCCACAGTCCGATTGCGCATGTAGGTACGCATTCCGGCCAGCTTCATCAAGACACCAGCCACCACGTCAACGTCGCCGGCAGAGAAGATCGAGGCAAGATACTGCATCGGGATACGCAGGGAAGCGATCGTGTGGAACACCTCGTCGGCACTCGTGTTGTCAGCTCCAAGTTCCTCGGTCACGTCCAGCACTGGAGACAGCGGCGGCACATACCAGACCATCGGCATCGTGCGGTACTCAGGGTGCAGCGGCAACGCGATCTTGTACTTGTGGATGAGCTTGTAGATCGGCGATTCCTGAGCGGCTTGCAACCAGTCCTCCGGGATTCCCTCCGCCCGGGCCGCAGCCAGAACCTCCGGGTCAAACGGGTCGAGAATGATGTTGCGTTGGGCATCAAGCAGTTCAGAGTCATCCTTCACTGAAGCTGCCGCCTCCACGCCATCCGCGTCATAGAGCACAATGCCGATGTAACGCAGTCGTCCCACACAGGTCTCAGCGCACACCGTCGGCATGCCCGCCTCAATACGGGGGAAGCAGAAAGTACACTTTTCCGCTTTTCCAGTCTGGTGGTTGATGTACACCTTTTTGTACGGGCAGGCCGATACACACATCCGCCAACCACGGCATTTGTCCTGGTCCACAAGGACGATACCGTCCTCAACCCGCTTGTACATTGCCGAGGACGGGCACGCAGAGACGCAGGCCGGATTCAGGCAGTGTTCGCAGATACGCGGTAGGTGGAACATGAAGGTCTGCTCAAAGGACATCTTGACCTTGTCCGCCATCCCCTTGAGGTTCGGGTCAAGGTGCGCGATCTCTGGCGAACCGGCCAAGTCGTCATCCCAGTTTGCACCCCACTCGATCTTCATGTCCTTGCCCGTAATGGCCGACTTCGGGCGGGCCACCGGAACGTCATCGCCCGCAGGGGCAGTGACAAGCTGATCGAAATCGTAGGTGGCTGGCTCATAGTAGTCATCCAGCGAAGGCAGATCCGGGTTCGCAAAGATATTTGCGAGCCTGCGCAGCCTACCACCGGAACGCAGCCGGAGCTTGCCCCTGCGGTCGAGTTGCCAACCACCGCGCCACCGGTCCTGATCCTCATACCCACGCGGATAGCCCAGCCCTGGCTTGGTCTCCACATTGTTGAACCAGACATACTCGACGCCATCGCGGTTCGTCCACGTCTGCTTACACGTAACCGAACAGGTGTGGCAACCAATGCACTTGTCGAGGTTCATGACCATCGCAACTTGACTCATGACACGCATTAGTACTGAACCTCCTGTGACCGACGGCGGATAACGGTGAGTTCGTCACGCTGGTTACCCGTCGGGCCGTAGTAGTTGAACGCATAGGTGAACTGCCCATAGCCACCAAGGAAATGCGAGGGTTTCATCATGATCATGGTGAGCGCGTTGTGGATGCCTCCGCGCTTACCCGTCGTCTCGGTCTTGGGCACGTCAATGTTCCGGTCCTTGGAGTGGTACATGTACGCCGTGCCCTGCGGCATACGGTGACTGACCACCGCACGGCACGTCACGACACCGTTGCGGTTTACCGCCTCAATCCATTCGTTGTCCTTGATACCGGCCTCCGCCGCATCTTCGACAGACATCCAGATCACCGGACCACCGCGAGACAGGCCAAGCATGTACGGGTTGTCCTGGTACTGCGAGTGAATGGACCACTTTGAGTGCGGGGTAAGATACCGGACCGTGACTCCTGTGCCCTTGCCGTCCGTGAATCCCTGGTCGCCGTAGTGGCGAGCCATGTCCAATGGCGGACGATACACGGGCAGTTGCTCGCCGAGCGCCTGCATCCAGTCGTGATCGACAAAGTAGTGTTGACGGCCCGTGATGGTGTGCCACGGCTTTTCCTTTTCAAGGTTGATCGTGAACGGCGAGTATCTACGCCCACCCTTCTCCGAACCGGACCATTCATACGTGGTGAACACTGGCTGCGGCCCGCTCAACGCCTGAGCAAACGTGATTTTACGTTCCTCGTTCTCCTCGGCAAGGTCATGCATCTTTTTACCGACCCGCTTCTCCAACTCCTTGAACCCCGCAACAGAGACCTCACCGTTGGTTGCTCCGGACAGGGCGAGGATTGCCTCGCAGAAGTGATAGGCGGACTCAAGGCGCGGACGCCCCTTGGCTACGCCTTCACGCTGAACGCCGTTGAGTTTAGCCAGATGTTCAATGGCCGACTCCGGCACTACCGTCACACCCTTGACTGTCGTGCCTGCAGTAGAGATCAACGGGCCCACAGCGCGCATCTTCTCGCCGATCTTGGTGTAATCGCGCTCAATCGTGACCAAACGCGGCATCGTCACGCCCGGGATCGGGTCGATCTCACCCGTCTTCCAATCCCTCACGACACCGTGCGGCTGAGCCATCTCATCCGGGGTGTCGTGCGCGAGGGGTGCTGCGATAACGTCCGTGCGGGTCCCTAGGTGCACCTTGGACATTTCCGAGACCTTGTCCGCAATCACGAGGAAAGCGTCATAGTCAGTACGCGACTCCCACGCCGGCGTGATCGCGGCATTGAGCGCATGCACGAACGGGTGCATATCCGTGGTGGAAAGATCCTGTTTCTCATACCATGTGGCAGCAGGAAGAACGATATCGGAGAACAGCGCCGAACCGGTCATACGGAAATCGATCGTGGTCAGAAGATCCAACTTCCCACGAGCTGCATTCTCCCGCCAGGTAATATCCTTCGGCCGCATCTCCTCCGGGGTTTCCATACCCCGCACGGCATCCGTTGTTCCAAGCAGGTGCCGCATGAAGTACTCGTTGCCCTTTGCCGAGTTGCCGATCAGGTTTGACCGCCACAGCGTGAGCACTCGCGGGAAGTTCTCAGGGGCGTCAGGGTCCTCGATCGCGAACCTCAACTTGCCTTCTCGCAACTGATCCACCACATAGTCCGCAACGGGTTGACCCAACGCTGCCGCCTCGTCGCAAATCTGCAACGGATTGCGGTCAAAACCGGGATGTCCCGGAGTCCACCCAAGCCGCTGGGCTTGGGCCAGACAATCCGCGAACGACGAGCGCCCAAGTCGCTTGCCCGAAGCTGGAGACATCAGTTCGGCGGCGTCAAACCCGTCGTACCGCCACTGATCGGTGGCCACATACCAGAACGCCGTGCCAGCCATGTGGCGGGTTGGCCGCTGCCAGTCCAACGCAAAGGACATGTGTTGCTGCCCGGTCACCGGACGAGCCTTCTCCTGTCCCACATAGTGCGCCCACCCGCCGCCGTTCTTGCCCTGGCATCCAGTCAACGTCAACAGCGAGATGAACGTACGGTAGATCGTGTCCGAGTGATACCAGTGATTCGTACCCGCACCCATGACAATCATGGACCGGCCTTCCGTCAACTCCGCGTTGCGAGCGAACTCCCGGGCAATACGCGCACACTGCTCCTGTGGCACCCCCGACATCTCCTCTTGCCACGCCGGAGTACCCACAACGCTCGCATCGTCGTATCCGAGCGCCCACTGCCCAGGCAGCCCCTCGCGTCCCACCCCGTAGTTCGCGAGCATCAGGTCATACACGGTGGTGACCGTTATCCCAGCCACGTCCACGGCAGGCACACCGCGATTCATGACACTGCCGCCCTCTGTCTCCCCCTCATCGAATCGAGGCAAGACAACCTCAACCCCGCGAGATGAGACACCCTCGAAGCCCTGCTCGTACAGGGAGAGAACCGGGTCTTGTCCCTCAAGGTCCAGGTTCCACCGCCCCTTGCCCTCATCCGTCCAGCGGTCCGCAAGCGTCCCATTAGGCACCGTAATCTTGCCGGTGACCGAGTCAAGATAGACCGGACGGAACTCTCCACGCGCACCCGTCGCACCGGTCACGCCATCATCCGGCAGATCAGAGGCAGTCAGAAACTTCCCCACCGTGAATGCGCCGTCCTCGCCTGGCTCGAGGCGCACGAGGAACGGGAGGTCTGTGAACTGCTTCGAGTACTGCTCAAAATACGGCACGGTCCGGTCACGGTAGAACTCCGCCAGGATGACGTGCCCCATTGCAAACGCCAACGCGCCATCAGTACCGGGAGCAGGTGCCAGCCAGTCATCCGCGAACTTCACGTTCTCCGCATAGTCCGGGGACACGGCAACAACCTTTGTGCCCTTGTACCGTGTCTCCGTCAAAAAGTGAGCGTCTGGCGTGCGGGTGATCGGGATGTTTGACCCCCACATGATCATGTAGCTGC
The DNA here is from genome assembly GCA_031979385.1 of Timonella sp. Lineage (GTDB taxonomy): Bacteria > Actinomycetota > Actinomycetes > Actinomycetales > Cellulomonadaceae > Timonella. Next base: position 27,318 of record DALZEF010000019.1, read on the forward strand.
TGTTCCACCAGTCCCCCGACTCCGGTACGTCAGTCTGGTCACCCCAGATCTGCGGCGATGCGGGAGGTAGATCCGCATACCAGTCGTAGAAACTCAGGAGCGTGCCGCCGATCATCGACAGGAATCGGGTTCCAACCCCGAACGAGGCCATCGACATCGCCGGGATGGGCGTGAAGCCAACGCACCTGTCTGGGCCGTACTTCTTGGTGGTGTACACGTGGGCGGCCGCGATCATCTCGGTTGCCAGCTCCCAGTCGGCGCGCACGAAGCCACCCTTACCGCGCGCCTGCTTGTACATCGTGGCCTTAAGTGGCGACTCGACCAAGGACTCCCAGGCGTCGACCGGGTCACCGTGTTCTCGCTTAGCCGCCTGGTACATCTCCAACAGCACACCACGGATGTAGGGGTACTTCACCCGTCCCGGCGAGTAGGTGTACCACGAGAACGATGCACCACGCGGACAGCCACGTGGCTCGTACTCCGGGGAATCGGGACCAGTTGTTGGGTAGTCTGTGCCCTGGTGCTCCCAGGTGATCAAGCCGTCCTTGACGTAAACGTCCCAGGCGCATGAGCCAGTGCAGTTCACACCGTGGGTTGAGCGAACAACCTTGTCATGGGACCACCGGTTACGGTAGAACTCATCCCATTCAGAAGAGTTGGTTTCAATGAGGGCGTGCGTGTTGTCGAAAACCTCGGTGTGTGGGAGCAGGCTGCGAGTCCGCATGAGTTTCTTCACGAGCGGTGTCATACCCTCTTGTTCAGAAGCATTCATGAGTTTGCTCTCCTTAACTGATTGCGGGCGGGCACGCGTACATGTATACGCGTTTGGGGGCTGGGTCTTAGGTCCGGCATGTGTTCACCGGACCATGGCTAAGTTGGTCATAGAAACGAAGAATCTTGGAGAAAACTCTGCGCATGGCGGGCATGGACCATGTGGAGTAATCCGCGCCAAAGGAGACAACGATGACCAATGCGCTGACCTCTTACGGGTTTGATGGCACCACCGGAAAGAGCAACTATGGGGGTCGGCGCACCCACATCATTCAGTTGCTCCGTGACACCCGCCAACCGCTCACTGTCTCCGAGGTCGCCGCTGATGCGGGCGTGCACATTAACACTGCGCGGTTTCACCTGGAGTCGCTTGTCGATGCAGGCCTGGCTGAACGTCGCCAGCAGCCGCGTTCGACGCCTGGCCGCCCCAAGGTGCTGTACGTTGGGATCTTGCCCAACCAAACCCACGAGCGTGCGCAGGGCTTTCGACTGCTTGCCGAGACCTTGACGTTCAGTTTTGCCAACATGTGCGAACGTCCCGTGCGGACCCTCCACGAGATCGGTATGGCCTGGGGTGCACGTCTCGCGGACTTGGGCACTGCCGAGAGCCTCAGTGAACGAGAAGCTCTCAACGCCGTCGTCGCGAAACTCGATGCGCTGTGGTACGCGCCCGAAATCCTGGTCGCGGACTCGCGCGGCAGACTCACCAACCTGCACGGGGAACGCCCCACGGAGTTGCACGGCTACGGTTTTGCGATGTGCGATAAACAGCGGGCAATCGTGCTCAACCACGCTCCCTTCGGAAGGACCAAAGACGCACGCACTGTGAGCGTCGGGGCGCTCAACGCAGGCATGATCAACGGGATGCTCCACCAGTTCAACGCCAGCATTCGCGTGGATACGTTCTTTCAGATATTCGGTAAAGACCATGGCGTTGCCCGCCTCCTCTCGGTGGATGTGGATATGTGGGTGCCCGAACTCAAGGTTGAGGTGCTGGGTCAGTAACTAGCTTTTTGCCTCGGCCCCGGGCCGCGCGTAGAAGTGCCACGAGGTTGCGGCGCATGCGAGTGCATAGACGATCACCATGGAGAAGACCATCTCGCGGGATAGATAACTGAAGGCAATGGAAAACAGAAACGGTCCGAAAGCTGCGATACCGGCAGTCCATCCGATGACTCCGCCAGCCTGACGGGCATTGAAGATCATGGGCATCTGTTTGAACGTGGAGGCGTTTCCGATTCCGGCGAAGAAGAAGATCATGAGCATTCCGGTCATGAACACTGCGAAGCTCGGGCCATCATCCCCGGACGCGATCTGACCCACCAGGACCACACCTGCGGACAGTGCCATACCCACTCCCGCCACAAACGTCCAGATGCCGCCACCGAATCGGTCACACAGTGGCCCCCACGACATACGCACGAGTGACCCGACGAGCGCCCCGAGGAACACCCACTTGATGTATTCGGCACCAAACTGGGATTTGAGGAGCATGCCGAAGGTTCCGGCCAGCCCCGAGAAGATCCCGAAGGTCAGCACGTACTGCATGGTCATGAGCCAGGTGTGCTTGTTGTTGAAGATGTCGAACTGCTGTTTGATGTTCGACTTCATGGGGACCGACTTCAACATCGTCCACGCAAGGATGAATCCGATGATCGCGAATGGGATGAAGATCAATCCCGGGTTCTGCAGCCACACCTCTTGTTCCCCCGAGGGCGTGCGGGAAATCTGACCGGCAATGCCGAACATCGAGAAGCCGATCGCCCACGGCACAACGAACTGCACGATTGAGACACCGAAGTTACCGATGCCCGCTTGCAGCCCCAGCGCTGTGCCCTGCTTGGATTTCGGGAAGAAGTAGGACGTGGATGGCATGTACCCGGAGAAAACACCGCCTCCGATACCTGCGGCCAACGCGAGCGCAAGAAGGAGCCCGTACGCGGGTTGCTGTGGCAGCGTAACCACCCAGGTCCACCCCACAAACGGGATAAGCATGAGCAGGGTCGAGAGCACAAGCATTTTCCTGGTGCCAACCATCGGCGGCAGAGTCATCCACACAAGTCGCAGGATTCCGCCTGATAGGCCTGGCATCGCGAGCAACCAGTACGACTGGGTATCGCTGAGATTCCATCCGGTCAAAGTGCCAAGGGTCGGCACCAGCGCGCCGGGAAGATACCAGATGATGAACGCGAGGACGAGGTTGAATGTTGTGACCCACAGGGTGGACCATGCGACTTTGCTGTTCCAACTGTGGGGGCAGTTTGGATCCCAGTTCTTGAGATCTTTGCGGAATGCCTGTCGAAATCCAACGGATGTAGTCGCGGTCGTATCGGTGGTGACCATCGTGCGGCTCCATAAATCAGTGCGAGTGATGTTGGAACTACACATTAGGTCCGGCTTTTTCCTCCGTGCGGGCCCTTGGTCCCAAGTCTCTGAACTGGGATTTTGTTGCCAAAACGGTGTTGATGGTCGCCGAGATATTTGTTTTGATTTTATTGTTGAGCCATCGTGTGCGCTCTTACAGAAGCACCGATGTTTGCGTGATTCAACGTACGCTGCGAGAAGATTAGGGCTACCTTAGCGCGAGTATTTCTTGCGAATCTATGTCATGCTCTTGCAGCGGTTGTGTGTGCGGAGAATTCATGAAACTTTTTCTAGATTTCAGCCACAATCGCCTGCCATACCGTGCGCACTGCCTGTTCGAGGTCCTCGAGAGCGCCATCGTTCACGATCAGATAATCAGCGATGGCTCGCCGTTCCTCATCACTGGCCTGCTTGTCGATTCGGGCAAGAGCCTGCTCGCGGTTCATCCCGCGATGTTCAATCATGCGTGAGATTCTCTGTTCGAGCGGCGCCTCAACCACGATGACGGCATCGAAGTCATGCTGCTGAGTCGTCTCCACCAACAGCGGGATGTCATGGACGACGATCCTGCCGCCTTCCTCTGCACGAGTATCAGCTTCCAGCGCGAGCCGCCTCACCTCGGGATGCACGATCGAGTTCAACTGTTCGAGTTTCTGCGTGTCCGCAAACACGATCGCCCCGAGAGCCGCCCTATCAAGCGAGTCATCGTCGTCAATGACGCCACTGCCAAAGGCCACCGCGATACGTTCCAAGCCAACGGAACCAGGCGCAACCGCTTCCCGCGCAAGCACATCATGATCAACCACGAGCGCGCCAAGGGATGAAAGCACCTCTGAAACCGCCGACTTCCCCGAGGCGATACCGCCCGTTAACCCGATTCGAACCATAGACTCATACTGCACCTTCGTGCCCGCGAACCCTCGGCGCACACACCGCAGTCCCCCAAGGAGAACATCCATGTCCATGAACGCCGGTGGCGGTGGCCGCGGAGGCAGTTTCCGCACCTTCCAGCAGGACTCCTCTGTCAAAGAGCACAAACTACGTGAGGGCACGATCAAGCGTATCCTCGCATTTGCGAGACCTTACAAGGGGAAACTCGCGGTGTTCCTCACGCTCATTGCGTTCGCGGCAGCCATATCAGCAGCACAGCCGATGCTGTTCCGGCTTATTATCGACGATGGCATCACCTCAGGTGACCGCACCGTTGTCATCACGGTCGCCTTGATAATCGCCGCACTTGCGCTCGTGAATGCTGCGCTGTCGATCTTCGAACGCCGGGTCTCCGCACAGATCGGTGAGGGAATCATCTTCGATCTACGCACTGCGATCTTCGATCACGTGCAGTCAATGCCCATCGCATTCTTTGCACGTACCAAAACCGGTGCACTCGTACAACGACTCAACGGAGACGTGCTTGGGGCGCAGCAAGCATTTACCTCCACGCTTTCGCAAGTGGTGTCCAACGTCCTGACCGTCACGTTTGTGCTCATCGCGATGTTTACGATGTCCTGGCAACTCACGCTTCTGGCCCTATTGCTCTTGCCGGCCTTCGTGTTCCCCGCGAAGTGGATGGGGCCACGACTGGCAAACATCACCCGGCAAAGTTACGACCTCAACGCGGATGCCGCACAAACCATGAACGAACGGTTTAACGTCTCGGGTGCATACCTAGCGAAGACCTACGGAAACCCGCAGGGTGAGCTGGCAAAGTTCGCGAACCAAGCCGGTCAGGTGCGCGATATCGGCGTGAAGACCGCAATGTACCAGGTGGTCTTCCGCGTCACCCTCACAACCATCTCAGCAATCGCTATTGCAGCCGTGTACGGACTCGGTGGCCTCCAAGCGATCTCTGGGGAACTCTCCGTGGGTGTGGTGGTTGCGCTTGCCGCCTACCTTGGCCAACTCTACGCACCACTGACCGCGCTCTCGAACGTACACGTCACCGTCATGACCGCTCTGGTGTCATTCGAGCGGGTACTTGAGGTCCTTGACCTTGACCCCATGATCAAGGAACTGCCACAGCCACGCGACCTGCGCTCCGCCGTACAGGCGCACGGTGCGTCCATCAAGTTTGAAAACGTGACGTTCCGTTATCCACGCGCTGCCGAGGTGTCGCTTGCTTCGCTTGAGAGTGTGTCCACCCTGGTCAACGATCCAGCCACGGACACGCTCAAGCACCTGAGCTTCACCATCGAGCCCGGGCATACCACGGCAATCGTGGGACCGTCTGGAGCAGGCAAGACCACGATCTCGCATCTTGTCACGCGCATGTACGATCCAACCGAGGGCGCGGTCAAGGTTGCCGGAGTCGATTTGAGGACTGCGTCGTTCGAATCGGTGCGGGCCACAATCGGTGTGGTTATGCAGGATGCGCACATGTTCCACGAGTCCATTGCCGAGAACCTGCGCTACGCCAAACCTGATGCCACAGACGCGGAACTCGTCACAGCACTCCAGTCCGCACATATTTGGCCGATGGTCAGTGCTCTGCCGGACGGAATGGATACCGTAATCGGAGACCGTGGGTATCGCATGTCCGGTGGTGAGCGTCAACGCCTAGCCATCGCGCGTCTGCTCCTGAAGTCTCCCGACGTGGTGGTGCTCGACGAGGCAACAGCCCACTTGGATTCCGAGTCTGAGGCAGCGATTGCCGCGGCGTTTGATGAGGCGCTGTCCGGGCGTACGGCAATCGTCATCGCGCACCGGCTCTCCACGATCCGTAACGCTGACAGCATCCTCGTGATCGAGGCTGGCGAGCTCGTTGAACAGGGCACGCACGATGAGCTGCTGGCGCGCGGCGGACTCTACGCTGAGTTGTATCGTACGCAGTTCGCCGAACAGCAGGACGGCTAGTACTCGCGGCCCATCGCTGCGGCTTCTTCAAGGCTTAGTTCGGCTCTGTCCACGGTGCAGGTGAGCAACGCTGCTCGTACTGCCGTCACCAGGTCTTCAAGCGTCATCTGCGAGTCCGATGCGTAGACATCTGGCACGTGTATGAACCCCGCCTGAGCCGAGCCATCAGCGGTGGTGTTGAGCGCGTGATACATGACCGCATTGCACACATAGGTTCCCGCGCTATAGGACAAGGAAGCCGCAATACCGGTGCCCCGGATCGCCGTCACTATCTCTTTGACGGGCAGGGTACTGAAATGGGCTGCTACCCCACCGGCTACCAGTTCCTGGTCAACGGGTTGCTCGCCGCTGTTATCGGGAATTCGTGCATCGGCCAGGTTGATTGCGACGCGCTCAACGGTGACGTCTGGGCGCCCCGCGGCTAGTCCGATGCTGAGCACAACGTCGGGTCGGATACGTGCTATGGCCGCACGCACCAACTCCCCCGCAGTCACGAACTCGACTGGTAATTCCAGTACCTCTAAGGAGATTCCCTCGATGCCTTTCTGCGCTAGCATGCGCACCGAATCCAACGATGGGTTGCGGCTCCCACCATCGAAGGGTTCAAATCCGGTGAGAAGCACTGAAGTCATAACTGCCATGATACGCCGAAGGCCGACTGGAACTTTCCAGTCGGCCTTCGGTTTAATCCACTAGCGTTCGCAGGGAACGCGGGTCAGATCAGTTTCCGGTGAGCTTCTCACGCAGTGCTGCGAGAGCCTCGTCGGATGCGAGGGTACCTTCAGCGGCAACCTCTTCGACTGGAGCGGACGAGTAGGAAGCTGGTGCTTCTTCCTCGGCTGCGTCACCAGCGGCGGCGGCTGCTTCGGCGTCTGCCTTAGCTGCCTCTGCAACCTGCTTGCGGTGTGCTTCCCAGCGTGCGTGTGCCTTGGCGTATTCGTTCTCCCAAGCCTCACGCTGTGCCTCGAAGCCCTCGAGCCACTCTTCGGTCTCTGGGTCGAAGCCCTCTGGGTACTTGTAGTTACCCTGCTCGTCGTACTCAGCGGCCATGCCGTAGAGTGCTGGGTCGAACTCTTCGGACTCTGGGTCAACGCCCTCGTTTGCCTGCTTCAGCGACAGCGAGATACGGCGACGCTCAAGGTCGATGTCGATGACCTTGACGAATGCGTCGTCACCGACGTTGACAACCTGCTCTGGCAGGTCCACGTGGCGAACAGCGAGTTCGGAGATGTGCACGAGACCCTCGATGCCGTCCTCAACGCGAACGAATGCACCGAATGGAACGAGCTTGGTGACCTTACCTGGTACAACCTGTCCGATCGCGTGGGTGCGAGCGAAGGTCTGCCATGGGTCTTCCTGGGTTGCCTTGAGGGACAGCGATACACGCTCGCGGTCGAAGTCAACGTCGAGAACCTCAACGGTAACTTCCTGACCAACCTCAACGACCTCACCTGGGTGGTCGATGTGCTTCCAGGAAAGCTCGGAAACGTGGACGAGACCGTCTACGCCGCCAAGGTCAACGAATGCACCGAAGTTGACGATGGAGGAAACAACACCCGGGCGTACCTGACCCTTTTGGAGGGTCTGGAGGAAGGTGGAGCGAACCTCGGACTGGGTCTGCTCGAGCCATGCGCGGCGGGACAGAACCACGTTGTTGCGGTTCTTGTCGAGCTCGATGATCTTGGCCTCGATCTCCTTGCCAACGTATGGCATGAGGTCGCGGACACGACGCATCTCCACGAGGGATGCTGGGAGGAAGCCGCGAAGACCGATGTCGAGGATAAGACCACCCTTGACAACCTCGATGACGGTACCGGTGACGACGCCGTCCTCTTCCTTGATCTTCTCGATGGTGCCCCAGGCGCGCTCGTACTGTGCGCGCTTCTTGGACAGGATCAGACGACCTTCCTTGTCCTCCTTCTGGAGAACGAGTGCCTCGACGGCGTCGCCTACGTTTACGACCTCGCCTGGGTCTACATCATGCTTGATGGAGAGTTCGCGAGATGGGATGACACCTTCGGTCTTGTAGCCGATGTCGAGGAGTACCTCGTCGCGGTCAACCTTGACAATGGTGCCCTCAACGATGTCGCCATCGTTGAAGTACTTGATGGTTGCGTCAACTGCAGCGAGGAATTCTTCCTCGGTACCAATGTCGTTGATAGCGACCTGAGGGGTGTTGTTGCTCATTGAGTCTAATGCTCCGATGCGGACAAAAAGTAGTGCGGATAGATGAATGATGTCGAGAAAAATGAGCGCTACAAACGCAAATTGAATCAAAACACCATGTTCTAGCCTACCCGCGCACCCGAAACAGGGTCAAACAGTTAAGGCCCTCGCATGGGCGGATTGACTGTGAATCCGCCCACGTTCGAGGGCCTTCGTCCGCGTATACGGGAGTCTGCGATTAAGCCAGCGCCTTCGCCACGCGAAGCAACTCGTCTGGGACAGTCTTGAGCTTACCTGCGATTTCCTCAAGCGGCACAAGCACGATTTCGTCGTTGCGCAGCGCCGTCATCACGTTGGTCTGCCCCTGGGTGATTGCGTCCACGGCAGCGACACCGAAACGGGAACCGAGGATACGGTCGGTTGGGGTTGGCGTACCACCACGCTGCACGTGCCCAAGCACGGTCAGGCGGGTGTCGAACCCGGTGCGTTCCTGGATTTCCTTCGATACCCGCTCACCGATGGCACCGGCGATGATCTCGCCGTACTGTCCAAGCTGCACCTCGTAGTCCATTGCGCTTCCCTTTGCGGGTGCGGCACCTTCCGCGACCACGATGATCGAGAAGTTTGCGTGCGCCTTGTGACGGTGCTTCAGGAACTTGACGATCTTCTCAATGTCGAATGGCTCCTCAGGCGTCAGCACAACCTCGGCTCCACCGGCGATACCGGCAGCGGATGCGATCCATCCGGCGTGGCGCCCCATGACCTCGACAACCATGACGCGGTTGTGGGACTCCGCGGTGGTGTGGATGCGGTCGATGGCCTCGGTCGCGATGTTCACTGCCGTGTGGTAGCCGATGGAGAGGTCTGTTCCGTAGACGTCGTTGTCAATCGTCTTGGGGATCGCGACGATCTTGATGCCCTCCTCAGCGACCTTCTGCGCGGCATTGAGGGTTCCGTCGCCACCGATGCAGATGAGAGCCTCGATGCGCTCGGCCTCGAGGGTGGCCATAACCTGTTCCATGCCGCCTGCGGAGTGCGGGTGGAAGCGTGCGGTTCCGAGCATGGTGCCACCCTGTGGCAGGATGTTGCGGATGTTGGCGCGGTCCAACTGAACCACATCACCGTCGACCACGCCCTTCCAGCCATTGCGGAAACCGATGATCTGGTGACCGTACTCGCCCAGTCCCTGCTTAACTACCGCTCGAATTGCGGCGTTGAGTCCTGGGCAGTCCCCTCCACCTGTGAGCAGGCCGATGCGCATTCATAACTCCCTGAGTAAGTGGCGCGGGCGCCACGTGAGACATTTCGTACCGAAAATGAACCCTATCGGCGGATTCTTCCAGCGGTTTTACCTTACCTTCTCATCGTGAATATCGGGTAAAACTTAAGTCCTGCTCACCTAGAATCGAAGCGACGAAGCGTTGATTCGCGCAGTGCGGACCCCACCTAAAACTTCCCAGGAGCACCCATGAGTCATGGACGAATTGGTTATGAGGATATTCCCGAACCCGCTGCATCTGCGGCTGCGCAGTCGTGGTGGGATGCCAACGCCGCAGAGTACCTCGAAGACAACGGGGATTTTCTGGGGGATGCCGAGTTCGTGTGGGGTCCAGAAGGACTACGCGAATCACAGGCGCAACTGCTTGGACCAACTGACCGACTCGTCGGAAAGCAGATTCTGGAAATTGGTTCCGGGGCAGGCCAATGTTCGCGTTGGTTGGCGCGCCACGGCGCGCGTGTCGTGGCGAGTGATCTGTCGCATGCGATGCTGGTGGCTGGTCGTCAGCTAGACGAAACTGCTGGCACGCGGGTGCCAGTTGTCCAGTGTGATGCGCGGACGTTGCCGTTCGCGGACAGAAGCTTCGATGCCGGGTTCACGTCATTTGGGGCGATTCCTTTTGTGCCCGACGCGCGTAAGATTCACGCGGAGATCTTTCGCGTGCTTGCGCCTGGTGGGCGCTGGGTGTGTTCGGTGACCCACCCGGCGCGGTGGATGTTCCCCGATGACCCGACTCGCCACGGCACGACCATCACGCGTTCCTATTTCGCACGTGATCCGTACGTTGAGTTCGATGCCGCGGGCCGGGTTGAATACGCCGAATATCACCGCACGATTGGCGATCACGTCCGAGACATTGCGGCATCAGGCCTGCGCATCGTTGATGTGGTTGAGCCGGAGTGGCCGCACGAGAACACGAACGTGTGGGGAGGCTGGGGGCCAGAGCGCGGGGCGCTCCTCCCAGGGACCGCGATTTTTGTGTGCGATAAGCCCGCCTGATTTTCTGCTTGCCGACGATCCGGCAGCACACGCCGAAGCGCGCCGCACCCAGCGTGGGTGCGGCGCGCTTTGCGGTGTATGTGCTTGGGCATCGCGTGAACTCACTGCGTGCGATTAGTGACCGGCCTCGTGCCAGTTCCGCCCCTTACCCACGGAGACAGAGAGCGGAACCGAGAGTTCCATCGCACCCGACATCTCCTCGCGCAGGATGGCCTCGACCTGTTCGATCTCGCCGGAGGCAGCCTCGATGAGGAGTTCGTCATGGATCTGTAGGAGTAGACGCGACTCGAGGTTCTCCTCACGCAGGCGCTTGTCCACCCGGATCATGGCGATCTTGATGATGTCGGCTGCGCTTCCCTGAATCGGTGCGTTGAGAGCAACACGCTCGGCGTTCTCACGGCGTTGCCGATTGTCGCTCGTCAGGTCGGGCAGATAGCGGCGACGTCCCAGAATCGTTTCGGTGTAGCCGTCCACCCGAGCCTGCTCGACCACCTCGTGAAGATACCTGCTTACGCCCCCAAAGCGTTCGAAGTAGTCCTCCATGAGCGTGCGTGCTTCAGACACCGACACGTTGAGTTGTTTGGACAGTCCAAAATCTGTGAGGCCGTAGGCCAGGCCATAGCTCATCGCCTTGACCTTTGAACGCATCTCGGGTGTGACCTCGTCGGTGGACACGTTGAACACACGGGAGCCGACGTAGTTGTGCAGATCCTCCCCAGCCTTGAAAGCCTCGATCAAGCTGTCGTCACCAGACAGGTGCGCCATGATGCGCATTTCGATCTGCGAGTAGTCTGCCGTGATGAGGGTCTCGTATCCCTCGCCCACAATGAATGCCTCACGGATACGGCGACCCATCTCTGAACGCACGGGAATGTTCTGCAGGTTCGGATCAGTCGAGCTCAGACGACCCGTTGCCGCTACGGTCTGTTGGAAGGTCGTGTGTATACGGTCATCCGGCGTGACCGACTTCAGCAGAGTCTCAACGGTCTGCTTGAGTTTCGTGACGTCGCGGTACGACAGCAGATGCTTGAGGAATGGATGCTGGGTCTTCTCGAACAGGTCTGAGAGCGCCGCGGCATCCGTGGTGTAACCGGTCTTCGTCTTCCTGGTCTTGGGCATGTCCAGTTGGTCGAACAGGACCTCTTGGAGTTGCTTCGGCGAACCGAGATTCACGGTGCGGCCGATGGCCTCGTATGCCTCGGTTGCCGCTGTTTCTGCTTCCTGGGCGAAGAAGCCCTCCAAGCCACGCAGGTGCTGAGTGTCGATGGCAACGCCGTCGTGCTCCATCGAAGCCAGCACGTCCGCGAGCGGAAGTTCCAGTTCCTCGATCAGCGCGAGCGAATTACGTTCCCGCAGTTCAGTTCGCAGGAGCGCCTCAAGTTTCAACACAGCCGATGCCTGAAGCGCGAGCCGTTGGTTTCGACTGTCGTCTTCAAGACCCAGATCGAACTCTCCCTGGCCCGAAGTCTCGGTTGGAGCGAGAGAGGTGAAGAGGTAGCGCTCCGCAAGCACGTCAAGACCATAGGTGCGCTGGTCTGGGTGCGCCAGATAGGCGCCCAACTCCACGTCGAACCGAACGCCCCTGATTCCACCGGAAAAGCGGTCCAAGGCGTGCCATACGCCCTTCACGTTGTGGACGACCTTGGGAGCCTGTTCGTTGGCGAGCCAGTCACGCAGTACAACCGTGTTGGCGTCCGAGAGTTCATCGAGCCGTGCGACGCCCACACGATCTCCGGCGCTTCCGAGCGCGACGGTCCAGGCTGACCCGCCGTACGGGGTCTGCGTGCCCTCAACCACGACGGACACGGGGTCGGGTCCGGCCGCGTCGAGCCAGTCCAACACAGTGTGCTCAGAGTCAAAGATTGTGACATCGAGTTCGATATCGGGCGTCTGAACCGCTGAGCCCTCAACCTCACCAGCGGGCATCAACTTGAACAGGCGCTCACGTAGCGTGCGAAACTCGAGGACGTCGAAGATCTCGTTCATTGCCTCGCGGTCCCACGGAGCCATGCCCAGGTCCAGCACCCCGATTGCCAAGTCAACGTCGGTCAGCAGTCGGTTGATCTGACGATTGCGGCGTACCTGATCAAGGTGCGCGCGAAGATTGTCGCCAACCTTGCCCTTGATCGTGTCGGCACCATCCAGGATCGCCTCAAGCGAACCGAACTGAGTGATCCACTTAGCGGCGGTCTTGGGGCCAACGCCGGGGACTCCGGGAATGTTGTCTGCGGTCTCCCCCGTCAGCGCTGCAAGGTCAGGATAGTTCTCTGGTCTAACCCCGTATTTCTCCTCAACCGCTTCCGGCGTGTAACGCTTGAGTTCCGAAACACCCTTGACCGGATAGAGCACGGTCACATGTTCGTTGACCAACTGGAATGCGTCGCGGTCGCCGGAACACACGAGAACCTCCATGCCGTTCGCGGTCGCCTCGGCAGCCCAGGTTGCAAGGATGTCGTCGGCCTCGAACATGTCCTTGTCGAGGAACTTGATGTTCATGGACGCAAGCACATCCTTGAGGAGCGGCACCTGTCCCTTGAACTCCTCAGGGGTGGCGTCTCGACCTCCCTTGTATTCGGGATATTCATCGGTCCTGAACGTATGCGAACCAGCATCGAAAGCCACACCGATATGGGTTGGCTTCTCCTGCGTGATCAGGGAAACAAGCATATTGATGAAACCGTGCACCGCATTGGTGTGGGCACCACCTGACGTGACAAATTTGTCCGCCGGCAGCGCGAAAAAGGCTCGGAAGGCCATCGAATGGCCATCGATAATTAAGAGACGGGGTCGCGCAAACTCGTTCACACCTGCAAACCTATCTTGTATGGAATCAAACGACACGTTGAACACTGCCGGTTTTTCACTTCAGGGTACGCTCATTGAGCGCATGGGGATCGAACTAACCAAGGTTACCCCTGCCCTCACCACAGGTCGCATGCCCGTTGAGGGCAACACGCAGCCTGCTGGCCTGCTACATGGAGGCGCGAGCGTGGTCCTCGCTGAAACATTGGGGTCCATTGCCGCGCAAGCGCATGCCGGCCCGGGAAAGGCTGCCGTGGGAATCGAGATCAATGCAACACACCACGCAGGCATCCGAGAAGGGGTTGTGTATGGGGAGTCGCGGGCGATTCACCTTGGCCGCAGCACTGCCAGTTTCGAAATCATCATTTCCGACGAGTCGGGCCGTCGCATCTGCACGTCACGCCTCACCTGCATGATTATCGAGGCGCGCTAGACGCGATGTCTACTCTCCGGCTGCAGCTTGCGCCGGCTGCTGAGGTTGCTCATCGACTGCAACCCTGTCAGCCGCGTAGGCAGCCTGGAAGGCACGCAGGTCCAGTGGGCCGCTGTTGGTTTCAATGCGTGCGCGACGACGACGTGCAATCAGGTCATCGAGCATCCGACTACCAGAACGACGCTTCGAACGCTTGAACTCGGAATCAACATTGCGCACAAGGGCCGCCACCGAGACAACGCGGTGAGCGCCCGCAGGAGCGAAGCCCAAACGCACCAGAAAGCGTTGCAGGCCACGGGAACCCGGTAGCGGAAGCGAATAGACCTCGACGGCACCAGTCTCAACGGCTTTGTGCGCCACGGCGTTGAGGAGGTGGTGACCTACACCTCGACGGCGGGCTTTCTCGGCAACGTAGATCGCTTCAAGATAAACCGTGGGAACCTCGACGAATGGGCCCGGTGCCACCGTACGAATGAGGGCGAATCCCGCAATCTCGTCGTCGATCCGTGCCACCAAGACGTGACCCTCAGGAAGTTGCGCGTATACGCCAAGGTGACGCTCAAGCCGGTCGGACTCTCCCACGCAGATCTGCGTGCCCAATGCGGACTCATCGCGGGCGCGGGCGCACAGTTCAGCGACTTCCCTGAGGTCGGCAGGAACGACGTCGCGAACATCAACGTGAATAAGCATGCTCACTCCCTAATGCAGCAGAAATCTGCGGAAAAACTCCGAGTTGTGCTCCCCCACGCTATACCCCCATGAAAGAGGTACTGAGGATCATCAAACCTCGAATTTCCCGCACACGCAAGAGCCGGTTCGTTATCAAACCGAAACATTACCCAAAGTTGGAGAATGTTTGGTTAAACGACAGCCACTGGCGCCGCTGACTACTTGTCGCCCACCTGGTCGATAACCGCGTCAGCAACCTCACGCATGGTGAGACGGCGGTCCATCGAGGTCTTCTGAATCCAACGGAACGACTCAGGCTCCGACAGACCCATCTTTGACATCAGCAGACCCTTTGCACGGTCCACACGCTTACGGGTCTCAAAACGCTCAGCGAAGTCCGCGACCTCGGATTCAAGGGCGGTAATCTGCTTGTACCGTGAGATTGCAATCTCCACTGCTGGCAGAAGATCTGCTGGGCTGAACGGCTTGACAACATAGGCCATTGCACCTGCATCGCGTGCGCGCTCGACCAACTCAGTCTGCGAGAAAGCCGTCAGAAGCACCACAGGGGCAACATGAGCCTTACCGATTCGTTCCGCCGCGCTGATACCGTCCAACTCAGGCATCTTCACGTCCATGACAACGACATCTGGCTTCAACTCAATAGCAAGCTTGACCGCGGTCTCGCCGTCACCGGCCTCGCCGACAACGTCATATCCCGCCTCACGCAGAGTCTCCACAACATCCATGCGGATCAGCGCTTCGTCTTCAGCGACAACCGCACGGCGCACTGGTCGGGCCTTGGTTTCCTCTTGCTCGGCAGGGATACCAGTCATATCGCTCAGGTCGATAGCACCTGAAACACCATCGACTGCAGCGTCGTTCTCTTCTGGCTTCTCATTCATCTTGGTCACGACCTCATTCTAGTGGGTTCACATGAACTTTCGCCCACATTTCCCTCCAAGTATGCCGGTTGAAACACAGGTCACACCTTCGACACGGAGAATCAATTTCGCGCGACGTCGGATGACGTGTAATCTATTTCTCGGACGAAACGCATGTTCCATGCACGTTATGTGCGCTGAACATGGGCTTCGGGCCTGGCCCCTGTGGTGGAATTGGCAGACACGCTTGACTCAAAATCAAGTGCCGAAAGGCGTGTGGGTTCGAGTCCCACCGGGGGCACCACCTTAAAACCCTCCATGAACCGCATGACGTTGCGGATCATGGAGGGTTTTGCTTTGCCCAAAATCGGCCTCTAGGAGCATTCTGGAAGCAGAAGGTTCGTAACAGACAGAAGCTCACAAACATCCGCTGTTACCGTCCTGTCGGCGGTGTTACCGTTTCTTACCGCAACACCGCCGACCGAACCACAACACTGATTCCCGCGCGAGATGCCCAACGCACCAAAACGCTGGAACTATCCGTATCGTCGGCAATCTGACACATAAGCACAACAAAAAAGTCAGGGCCACTCCCCTTTACGGGAGTGACCCTGACTGATGTTCAGTGAAGAACTAGACTCAGATGTCGTCGCCAATACGGTGTACGAGAATCGAGTTGGTGGTACCGGAAACGCCTACTGGAGCACCGGAGACAACGACCACGAGGTCGCCGGTCTCTGCGAGACCCTGTGCCTGGAGCTGAGCGTCAACGATGCGTACCATCTCATCGGTCGAGGCAACCGAGTCAACCTGCTGCGCTGTCACGCCCCATGCGAGAGCGAGCTGCTTCTCAACAGCGGTGCTTGGAGTCATCGCGATGTGCGACAACGGGGAACGCAGGCGGGAGAAGCGGCGAGCCGAGTCACCGGACTGGGTGAAGGTCACGACGTACTTAACACCGAGGGTTTCACCAATCTCAGCAGCCGCACGGGTGATTGCACCACCGCGGGTGTGAGGGGTCGAACCGAGAGGTGCGATACGCTCGCGGCCGAGTTCCTCGGTAGCCTCAACGATCTTGGCCATGGTCTCAACGGCCTCGATAGCGAAGTCACCAACGGAGGTCTCACCGGAGAGCATGACTGCGTCAGCACCATCGAGGATTGCGTTGGCGCAGTCCGAAGCCTCTGCACGGGTTGGGCGTGGGCTGGTGATCATGGACTCGAGCACCTGGGTTGCCACGATGACTGGCTTAGCGTTGCGGCGAGCAAGCTCTACTGCACGCTTCTGAACCAGTGGAACCTGCTCAAGGGGAAGCTCGACACCGAGGTCACCACGGGCAACCATGATTGCGTCGAATGCGTCAACGATCTCTGCGAGGTTCTCGACGGCCTGTGGCTTCTCGACCTTTGCAACGACTGGGAGGATACGTCCCTCTTCCTCCATGACGCGGCGTACGTCGTCGTAGTCCTTAGCGGTACGAACGAACGACAACGCGATGATGTCGGCACCGAGCTTGATTGCCCAGCGGAGGTCTGCCTCGTCCTTGTCGGACATTGCAGGAACGGAAACGTTTGCACCTGGCAGGTTCAGACCCTTGTTGTTCGAGATTGGGCCAGGAACCTCACACTTGGTGACAACCTTGGTGTCGGTAACCTCAATAACGCGAACGGTGACCTTACCGTCGTCGATCAGGATTGCGTCGCCAACCTTGGCGTCGTTTGGCAGACCCTTGTGGGTGGTGGAGCAGATCTCCTGGTTACCCTTGATGTCATCGGTGGTGATGGTGAAGACGTCACCAACCTCGAGGAAGTACTTGCGGTCTTCCTCGAACTTGCCAAGACGGATCTTTGGTCCCTGGAGGTCTACGAGGACTGCAACGTTGCGCCCAGCGTCCTTGGCCGCCTGACGGATGTTACGGTAAACGGCCTCGTGTTCTTCGAATCCACCGTGGGAACGGTTGATTCGTGCGACATCCATACCAGCGGCAACGAGACGTGCCATGTTTTCTGGTGAGGAGGTCGACGGTCCGATGGTGCAAACGATCTTTGCTTTGCGCATAGCTCCAGCCTATTGCTTGTCTGATTACAGCTCTGGGGACAAAATGATCCCTGTCATTCCCATTGTATCCATCTATCTGACAGGAACATATGGGACCTAGGGGCGCAAGGCGTTGGTGTTAGCCGTCACAGGGCGCGGCAACTGGGTTGTGTCCTGCAAATAGGCATCGACACTTGCGGCTGCGGCGCGCCCTTCAGCGATCGCCCATACGATGAGGGACTGACCGCGTCCGGCATCTCCTGCCACAAAAACCCCTGGCAACTGCGTGGAAAAGTCGTCGCGGCGCGCGAACGCACCACGATTCGTGATTTCCGCGCCGCTTTGCGTGGTCAGGGTTGATGTCTCTGGACCGACAAACCCCATTGCGATGAGTACGAGGTCTGCGGGGATCTCGCGTTCCGTGCCTTGCTGAGGAACACGCCGACCGTCTGGCAGGTACTCGGTAGTCGCAACCTTGAGAGCTTTGACGCGACCGGAATCATCGCCAACAAACTCAACAGTTGAGGCTAGGTAGGCCCGTTCCCCTCCTTCGGCGTGCGAACTCGACACCTCGAAGAGAACCGGGTGAGTTGGCCAAGGCTGATTCTCTGGCCGCTCAAGTGGGGGTTGCTTACCAATGGCAAGAGTCGTGACACTTGCTGCCTGCTGCCTCAGAGCTGTTCCAACGCAGTCCGAGCCAGTGTCACCACCACCGATAACAATAACGTGTTTTCCGTCCGCAAGTATCTGATTCTCGGGCGCGTCTCCGTTTGAGGCGTGGTTCGCTTGGGTGAGATAGTCCATCGCGTAGTGCACGCCATCGAGTTCGCGTCCAGGGATGGGCAGATCACGGGGCACGGTGGCACCGGTTGCCACAACGACAGCATCGAATCGTGAGCGTAGTTCTTCCCAGGTGATGTCCTCACCGATGCTGACACCCGTGCGGAAACGGGTGCCTTCGGCCTGCATTTGTTCGATACGGCGGTCGATGTGCCATTTCTCGAGTTTGAAGTCTGGGATACCGAAGCGGAGAAGCCCGCCGATCAGTGGATCACGCTCGTAGACGACCACGGTGTGACCGGCGCGAGTCAGTTGCTGGGCTGCGGCGAGGCCTGCTGGGCCGGAACCGACGACAGCCACGGTCTTGTCGGTGAGACGTTCGGGTACCTGTGGGACAACGTATCCGCGGTCGAACGCCTCATCGATGATCGAGACCTCGATATTCTTGATGGTCACGGCAGGCTGGTTGATACCCAGCACGCAGCTGGTTTCGCAGGGTGCGGGGCACACACGCCCGGTGAACTCTGGGAAGTTGTTGGTTGCGTGCAAGCGCTGGGCTGCGAGTTGCCACTGGTCTTTGTGGACTAGGTCGTTCCAGTCTGGGATGAGGTTACCGAGTGGGCAGCCCTGGTTGCAGAATGGGATACCGCAGTCCATGCAACGCGAGGCTTGGACCTTGACGTAGGCGGAGCCGGCAACACGTTGCTCTTGGACGTCTTTGAAGTCGAGGAGTCGAACCTCCACTGGGCGATACTTGGGAAGTTCCCGTTCACGTACCTTCAAGAATCCGCGTGGATCAGCCACGTGACACCTCCAAAATCTGTTCCCAAGCACCTGGCGTTGCCAGGTCGATTCCTTGTTCCTCTGCGTCGTGCAGTGCTGCCCTTATGCGGGCGTATTCGGCGGGTAGAACGCGTGTGAAGCGTGCGAGTGCTGCCGGGATGTCTGCGAGCAATGACCTTGCGGTGTATGAACCGGTTGCGTCCGCGTGGCGCTCGAGCAACTCGGTCACTCGGGCAATATCCTGCTCGTCGAGTCCTGTGAGCAAGAACTCGCCAGCATCCATCGAGTCAGTGTTGATCGCCTTGTGGTCCAGGTCGAGCACATAGGCGACACCACCCGACATTCCCGCCGCGAAATTGCGTCCGGTCGGCCCGATGATCAGGACCTCTCCTCCGGTCATGTATTCGAGTGCGTGGTCTCCAACGCCTTCGACTACGAGGGTTGCACCCGAGTTACGAACGGCGAAACGTTCTCCGGCTTTACCGGAGAGTAGAATCTCCCCGGAGGTCGCGCCGTATCCGATCACGTTTCCTGCGATCACGTTCTCGTGCGGGTCGAACTGAGTGTTCGCGTATGGCCGTACGGTGATTCGTCCCCCCGACAGCCCCTTGCCCACGTAGTCGTTGGCATCGCCGGTCAGGTTCAGGGTAATACCGCGTGGGATGAACGCTCCGAACGAGTTTCCTGCGGTTCCCGTCAGGTTCACGGTGATGGTGTCATCCGGTAGGCCTTCGCCTCGGTACCTCTTGGTCACCTCATATCCGAGCATCGTTCCAACCGTGCGGTTGACGTTGCGGACCGGAGTATCGATGACCACCGGGGTGCCGGAATCGAGCGCAGGCTGCGCTGCTGTGATCAGCGAGTTATCGAGTGCCTTCTCGAGTCCATGCTGCTGTCCCTTGGCGCGCTTGACATCGGATCCTGGCACCGGCGTAATCTGCTCAAGCACATGCTTGAGGTCAATGCCCTGCGCCTTCCAGTGGTCAACAGCCTTGCGGGCGTTGAGCACCTCAACGTGTCCGATGGCCTCTTCAAGCGTGCGGAATCCAAGTTCCGCCAGGTACTCGCGGACCTCTTGCGCGATGAACTCGAAGAAGTTGACCACGAACTCGGGCTTTCCAGTGAAGCGGGAACGCAGTTCCGGGTTCTGGGTCGCAACGCCCACCGGGCAGGTGTCAAGGTGGCAGACCCGCATCATGATGCAGCCTGAGACCACCATTGGGGCGGTCGCGAAACCGAACTCCTCGGCACCGAGTAGCGCACCGATGACGACGTCGCGGCCAGTCTTGAGTTGACCGTCCACCTGCACGGTGATGCGGTCGCGCAGGTCGTTGAGGATCAGGGTCTGCTGGGTTTCAGCGAGTCCGATCTCCCACGGGGTTCCAGCGTGCTTGAGCGAGTTCAGCGGGCTTGCCCCGGTTCCACCGTCGTGTCCCGAGATCAGGACCGCGTCGGCGTGCGCCTTCGATACACCTGCGGCGACCGTTCCCACACCAAACTCGGACACAAGCTTGACGTGGATACGTGCGCGTGGGTTTGAGTTCTTGGCATCGTGGATGAGCTGCGCCAGGTCCTCAATCGAGTAGATGTCGTGGTGCGGAGGCGGCGAGATCAGTCCGACGCCGGGGGTCGAGTGACGGGTCTGCGCGATCCACGGGTACATCTTGTGCCCTGGAAGCTGCCCACCCTCGCCTGGCTTGGCGCCCTGCGCAAGTTTGATCTGGATATCGTCTGCATTCACGAGGTATTCGGAGGTGACACCGAATCGACCCGATGCAATCTGCTTGACCTTTGAGCGGCGCTCAGGGTCGTACAGACGCTCCGGCAACTCGCCGCCTTCACCGGTGTTTGAACGTCCGCCCAGGCGGTTCATCGCAATCGCGAGGGTCTCGTGGGTCTCCTGCGAGATCGAGCCGTATGACATTGCGCCGGTGTTGAACCGCTTCACGATCTCGGAGATCGGCTCGACCTCATCGATGCTGATGGGGTCGCGTCCCGAGTCGAATTCGAGTAGTCCGCGCAGGGTCATCAGGCGCTGCGACTGATCGTTGACGCGTTGGGTGTACTGGCGGAAGATGTCGAACCGGCGGGTCCGGGTGGAGTGCTGCAGTTTGAACACGGTTTCTGGGTCGAAGAGGTGTTCCTCGCCGTCACGACGCCACTTGTATTCACCGCCGCTTGGCAGCGGCTGGTCCTGAAGCAGATTGCCGGAGATCGGGTACGCGTCGAGGTGGCGTGCCGCCACCTCCTGAGCGATAACGTCGAGGTCCACACCGTCGAGTCGGCTCGTCGTTCCGGTGAAGTACTTTTCGACGAGTCCCCGGCTCAGCCCCAGCGCCTCGAATACCTGCGCGCCCCGGTAGGAGGACAGCGTGGAGATACCCATCTTGCTCATGATCTTGAGCACGCCCTTGCCGAGCGCCTTGATGAGGTTACTGACCGCCTTCTCGGGGCTGACGGATACCAGCCCCTTGTGGGCCAGGTCCTCAACCGTCTCCATTGCCAGATACGGGTTGACTGCAGCCGCACCGTAACCGACGAGCAGTGCAACGTGGTGCACCTCGCGCACGTCTCCTGCCTCGACAACGAGCGAGACCTGGGTGCGGGTGTGCTTGCGCAGTAGGTGCTGGTGCACGGCAGAAAGCAGCAGGAGCGATGGGATCGGCGCATATTCGGAGTACGAATTGCGGTCCGAGAGAATGATGAAGCTAGTACCGTTTGCGATGGCTTCGTCAACCTCGTGGAAGATTTCACTCAGGCGT
Source organism: Timonella sp. (assembly GCA_031979385.1). Classification (GTDB taxonomy): domain Bacteria; phylum Actinomycetota; class Actinomycetes; order Actinomycetales; family Cellulomonadaceae; genus Timonella. The sequence continues at coordinate 48,900 of DALZEF010000019.1, forward strand.
TCTTCAAGGGCCTGTGCCCCGCGGTCAACGCGGTACAGACCGCGGATCACGATGGACTTGAACTTGACCTCGTTCGGGGAGATCTTGTCGATGTGCACGATCTTTGCGAGTTCATCATTCGACAGCACGGGGAAGTCCAGCACCACCTTACGCGCGTGATCAGGCGTGTCCGACAGCAGGTTCGGTTCAGGACCGATTGCCCCACCGATAGAGGTGACCAGGCGTTCACGAATCGAGTCCAGTGGTGGGTTTGTCACCTGCGCGAACATCTGCGTGAAGTAGTCGAACATGAGCTTCGGACGGTTCGACAGCACCGCGATAGGGGTGTCGGTGCCCATCGCGCCGATTGGTTCGGCGCCTTCCTCGGCCATGGGGCCGAGCAGCATCTTGAGTTCTTCCTCGGTGTACCCGAAGGCACGCTGACGGCGCTCAACCGACGCGGACGAGTGGGTGATGTGTTCACGATCAGGGAGTTCCGACAGGTATACGGAGTTGTCGCGAACCCACTGTTCATAGGGCTGCGCGCTTGCGAGGGACTGTTTGACCTCGTCATCTGAGATCAACCGCTGGTTCTCGGTGTCAACGAGGAACATCTTGCCTGGTTCAAGGCGGCCCTTCTGAACAACCTTCTCAGGGGCGATGTCGAGCACACCAGCCTCGGAGCCAAGAACCACTAGGCCGTCATCGGTCACCCAGTAGCGGCCCGGGCGTAGACCGTTGCGGTCAAGCACGGCGCCGATCAACGAGCCATCGGTGAAGGTGAGGCACGCTGGACCGTCCCACGGTTCGATGAGGTTTGCGTGGTACTCGTAGAACGCCTTCTTGGCAGGCGACATCGTGGCATGGTTCTCCCATGCCTCGGGAACCATCATCATGACCGCGTGTGGCAGTTCACGACCCGACAGGTGCAGCAGTTCAAGAACCTCATCGAGCGAAGCCGAGTCGGACGCGCCCTGAGAGCAGATGGGAAGCAGCGGACCGAAGTCGCCGATCAGTTCGGACTCAAGTTTGCCCTGGCGTGCAGCCATCCAGTTCCGGTTACCGCGAACCGTGTTGATCTCACCGTTGTGGGCGATCATACGGAACGGTTGAGCCAGCGGCCACGACGGGAAGGTGTTCGTGGAGAATCGGGAGTGAACGAGGGCTATCTTGGAGGTGAAACCCTCTTGCGAAAGGTCCGGGAAGAATGGACGCAACTGCTCAACCGTGAGCATGCCCTTATAGGTGATCGTGCGCGATGACAGCGATGCGAAGAAGAGTTCTAACTCGTTCTCGGCCCGCTTCCGCAGGCGGTAGGTCAAGCGGTCAAGTTCGATACCCGCACGCGACGCATCGGCGCTTGCCACAAACAGTTGTTCAAAGCGGGGCATCGCAGCCTCGGCAGAAGGCCCAACCAAACCACGGGTTATGGGCAGTTCACGCCAGCCGAGAACCTTGAGGCCCTCCTGCTCAGCGATTTCACTGACCCTCTGCTTGGTTGAGGCGTATTCTTCCTGCGCAACCGGAAGGAACGCAATACCCGCAGCGTACCGCCCGGTCTCAGGCAAACTGAACGAGACCTGCGAACGGAAGAACTCGTCGGGAATCTGCACCAAAATACCGGCACCATCACCGGTGTTCTCCTCAGCACCCACGGCACCCCGGTGGTCAAGGTTCACAAGAGCGGTGAGCCCAGCTTCCACAATGTCGTGACCTGGCGTTCCACGCAGCGTCGCCACGAACGCGACACCACACGCGTCGTGCTCGGACTTTGGGTCGTACAGGCCGACTGCGTCAGGCCGGGTACCCCACAGCGATGAAACCATCGGTAGGTCACGGGACATTGGAGCGTCCATGGCGGCTGCCTTTCTCTCACGTTCACAGCGCCAAGCCACCCGTGGGCCTCGAATCTCCCAGTCGGTCAAGCGTGGAGAGAACCATTGCGGGCTCAGCGCACACCACTGGAACTGTTTCCCAGTGGTTGTATGAGATTAGGCCTCTCGTGTATCACTCAAGTTACGCACAATTCCGCTATTTTTCGCCCAAGTTTTTTCCATGTTTCGGGAGTTTTACGTGATTATGATGTTGTGAAAATCTTTGCTCCCGACATAGCCCGCAAAAAAGGCGGGTTACCACGCAAAACGCGTGGTAACCCGCCCATGTTGAGACGTGATCAGGCCTCAGCGTCGAGGGGCTCCTGTGTTTCGTCCACGTGCTTCTCGTTAATCTGATTGTTACGTTTTCCGGCGACTACGAAGCCCACCAGACCGACGATGAAGATGATGATCGAGGTCCAGATGTTCAAGCGCAGACCCAAGATCAATTCCGCGTCATCGATACGCAGCGCCTCGATCCACAGCCTACCCATCGTGTACAACATGACGTACAGCCACATGACCTGACCCGGCTTGAAATCGCGCTTCTTGTCGAGCCACAGGATTACCGCGGCCGCAGCAAGGCACCAGAGCAGTTCGTAGAGGAAGGTCGGATGGAACAGAGTACCGGACTCGAAGCCAGCCGGCAGGTGACGGTCATCGATCTCGAGGCCCCACGGCAACGTGGTTGGACCACCAAAGAGCTCCTGGTTGAACCAGTTGCCAAGGCGTCCGATTGCCTGTGCGATGAGCAGTCCGGGGGCGATGGCGTCCGCGTAGGCGGAGAAACGCAGCCCAACCCGCTTACAGCCAATCCAGGCACCCACAGCACCCAGAGCAATGGCCCCCCAGATGCCGAGGCCACCCTCCCAGATGTATAGGGCCTTGATGGGGTCCCCACCCTCGCCGAAGTATGCGCGCGGGCTAGAGATGACGTGATACAGGCGGCCACCGATGATACCGAAGATCACGGCAATGAACGATACATCGAACACCTGTTCCGCCGTGCCGCCACGGTGGACGATCCGCTTGGCAGTGAGCCAACCCGCGGCCACGATACCGAGGATGATGCACAGCGCATATGCCCTCAGCGGGAATGGACCGAGGTACCACACGCTCTCAGAAGGGCTGGGAATCGAGGCCCACACCGTAGGGTTCAACAACTTAAACTGCCTTACTTATCGTGCTTCGCGGATACCGGCGGAAAGCGAACGGGCAACGTCCTGCATCGCGGTGATGCGGTCATCGAGTGAGCCATCCTGTGACAGTGGGCGCACGAAGGCCGATCCCACAATCACTCCATCAGCGTAACGTCCGACATCGCGTGCTTGTTCCGGTTTGGAAACGCCAAGCCCAACGCATACATACGGTGCGCCAGCGGCACGGGTCCGCTCAACGAGCACCTCCGCAGCCTCGCCGAGCGACGTACGTTCACCGGTCACACCCATGGTTGATGCCGCGTACACGAACCCACGCGACGCATCAGCGGTCAGTTTCAAACGGGCATCCGTCGATGAGGGTGCCACGAGGAATACCTTGTCCAACTCGAACTCGTCAGCAACGTCAATCCACTCCTGAGCAGCATCAGGTGTCAGGTCCGGCGTGATCAGACCGGCGCCACCCGCTGCTTTGAGGTCACGGGCAAACTCACGCAAACCGTAACGGTAGATCGGGTTGAAATACGTCATCACAAGAATTGGTGCGCCAAGATCGCGGATCGCCTCGATCACCGTGAACACGTCACGAGTACGGACGCCATTTTCAAGTGCTTCTTGAACAGCCACTTGGATGGTCTCGCCGTCCATGACCGGGTCCGAGTACGGGATACCGAGTTCAAGGATATCCGCGCCCGCCTCGATCAGAGCGCGGGCAGCAGCGATAGATCCCTCAACCGAGGGATAGCCCACCGGCAGATACCCAATCAACGCAGCGCGGTTTTCCGTCTCGCGCAACGCCAGGAGCTTGTCCGATACCGCACTCATCCGATTGCCCCTTCCGAACCCAGATCTGCATCAGCATCCACCAGATCGAACCAGCGAGCAGCGGTGGCCACATCCTTGTCGCCACGGCCTGACAGGTTCACCAGGATGACCTCATCGGTGCGCCCAGCCTCGGCGGCCTCACGTCCGAGTTGCAGCGCGCCAGCCAAAGCATGCGACGACTCAATCGCCGGAATGATGCCCTCCGTGCGCGACAACAGGCGCAGCGCCTCCATCGCCTCGGCATCGGTGATCCCGCGATACTCCGCGCGACCGATCACGGCGAGATGGGCATGCTGCGGCCCTACTCCCGGATAGTCCAGACCAGCCGAGATCGAGTGCGACTCAACTGTTTGGCCGTCCTCGTCCTGAAGCAGGTAGGAACGGGTTCCATGCAGGATCCCTGGTGCTCCACCGGTGATGGTGGAGGCATGCCGACCCGTCTCCACCCCGTCGCCACCGGCCTCCAAACCGACCAACCGGACCGACTCGTCGTCAAGGAAGGCATCAAAGATGCCGATCGCATTCGAGCCGCCGCCCACACACGCGGCAACCACATCCGGTAGCCGTCCGATCTCAGCGAGCATCTGCTCGCGCGCCTCGACGCCGATGATGCGCTGGAAGTCACGCACCATTGCTGGGAACGGGTGTGGTCCAGCGGCGGTTCCGAACACGTAGTTGGTGGTTTCAACGTTTGTTACCCAGTCGCGCAGGGCCTCGTTGATTGCGTCCTTGAGCGTACGCGATCCCGTGGTCACCGGGATGACCTCTGCGCCGAGCAGGCGCATGCGCGCGACGTTCAGCGCCTGACGCTTGGTGTCTTCCTCACCCATGTACACGACACATTCAAGATCGAACAGCGCAGCGGCAGTCGCTGTGGCAACGCCATGCTGGCCAGCGCCAGTCTCCGCGATGACTCGCTTCTTGCCCACGAGTTTGGTCAGCAGTGCCTGTCCAAGCACATTGTTGATCTTGTGCGAGCCCGTGTGGTTGAGGTCCTCGCGTTTCAAGAAGATGCGTGCTCCCCCGGCGTGCTCCGCAAACCGTGGCGCCTCGGTGATGATTGATGGGCGCCCCGAGTAGGACTTGTGCAACCGCAGCAACTCCTCGTTGAACGCGGGGTCAACCTTAGCCGCGTTGTAGGTCGCCTCGAGCTCGTCGAGCGCCGCGATGAGCGCCTCCGGCATATAGCGGCCACCGAACTCACCGAAGAATGGTCCGGGTAGGCTCTGCAGCGAAGCTGTCATTGCACACTCCAAATGGTTGTAACTCTTGTCTTGCTTGTCCGCGCTGTGGCGGGTGGCAAACTCATCCGGTTGAGGTTGAGCAAGCGATGACACCGTGCGTCACTGGTGACGGAAAGACCGAAGGGATGGATGAGAGCCAGCCGCGACCAGATCAGCGACCGCCGAACGCGGCTCGGTTCCCGTCACGAGGGCCTCACCGACGAGCACCGCGTCCGCGCCATGCCGCACGTATTCGACCACATCGTGTGGACCACGCACACCGGACTCCGCCACGCGCACGCACCCTGCAGGGATGGACGGCGCAACCTCAGCGAAGGTGTCCCGGTTGACCTCAAGAGTCTTGAGGTTGCGGGAATTAATACCGATCAACTTGGCACCGGCAGCCACGGCCCGTTCGACCTCCTGAACCGTGTGAACCTCAACGAGTGCGGTCATGCCAAGGGATTCAACGCGTTCGATGAGCGACTCCAGAACAGTCTGCTCAAGCGCCGCAACGATCAGCAGCACCACATCGGCACCGTACGCAAGGGCCTCCCACACCTGGT
>DALZEF010000020.1:0-52787 GCA_031979385.1 Timonella sp.
GACAAAGTAGTGCAGCGCAAGGTAGGGGTTTCGCGAAGCAAGCCCCTACCGGAGCAGAACGGATGCAGTCCGTAACTAAGCAAGCATTATGATCAAGTTATGACCGAGTCATCCAGTGCGGGTTCGCCCCATGAGGCCTCTGAGCCGCGTTACGGCAAACGGCTTGATCCTCAGGGCACCAAAACGTCATCGAACGCGGAGCGGCCACACCTGAGCGACTTTCAACCGCTGTCCTTTGAAGAGGTTGAACTACCATCTCCACGGTCTGAGCCAGTGGTCACCGAGAAACGCAAATGGGCTATGATCGGCATCATCGCAACCGCCATATATGCGGTGTACGGTCTCATCCTTATGCTCCTCATCGAACCGCTGAGCGCGTCTCCGGTCGGGCTTGGTGAGACCTACGCGCGCGCCAACGCAACAGAGCACAGCATCGGTGTCTTTGAAGCCATCATGTTCGCAATCGTGGGTGTGGCGCTCGCCGTCGGTATCCGCCAACTCGTTGTGGATCGCGACAAGATTCTTCCCCGGCACGTCCAGATGATCTACCTATCAGTGCTCGCGCTCGGAGCGCCCGCGCTCTTCATCTCCTCGCTCGGCACGACAATGGCGCTTTCGGCAGCCTTCGGAACGTTCGGGGTTGCCTCGGGCCTCTGGTATGTCCTGCCATACGCGATCAGTGTCATTGCTGGCATTGCTGCGCTCGGGGTATTCATTGCGTCACAGGCCCGCCAGGACGACGAAGGCTAGGTTCTGAAGTCGTCGGGTAGACACTTCATACTTCAGTAGGACGACGATCAGGGCATATGCACATAGGATCGACCTATGAGCCGCGCTGTCGTATCCCTCACCGTTGTTGCTTCCGCTGCCGTTTCCGCAGTCATTACGGGGTGTTCCTCCGCATCATCAGGATGTGGCTCTGGAACGGAATCGCCTGAGGCTGGTGTCAGTGCTTTCCTGAGCGCAGTCGTGGAAGAGGACGCGGACCTCGCGTGCACCGTGCTTCCGTCGGGGACCACTCCCGAACAGGCCCAGCAAGAGATTGATCATTACCGATCCCTCGGGATCACCTCTGAAGATATCAACACCTTTACTGGTGAACAGATGGGTTCGGGGTATGCTGCCGCTCTCAAACTGCCAGACGTTGCTGAACCGGCGCCGATACAACTGCTGTCAGAGACTCGGGGACGATGGATCTGGGCCAAGGGATATTGGACCGTCACCCCGGTCACCTACAGTATTCCCGACGACACCCCTCCGGACAACTCACAAAGGGAGTATGGGGTGAGATGAGGCTGGAAGGTGACAGATCGTCGGAAAGTGAGCACAACTCAGGAGAGATGGGGCTGGAAAGTCCCGGATCGTCGGCAATGAGACTAGCGGTTCAACCGCCCTCCGGACATACGCAGATAGCACTTCGCGCACATCGACTCATACGTGACCTCGACGCCGTCAATCGCGACCTGCTTGCCGTCGAACACAAACTCACCGCCCACCAAACGGCCATTGAACACGGCTTTACGCCCGCACCGACAGATCGTTTTGAGTTCCTCAAGCGAATGCGCGATCTCAAGCAGACGGCGCGAACCCGGGAACGCGGCAGTCTGGAAGTCTGTGCGAATCCCGTAGCAGATCACCGGGATGTCATCGAGCACCGCGATCCGCAGCAGATCATTGACCTGCGATTCAGATAGAAATTGAGACTCATCGAGCAAGAGGCACGAGATATCACGCCCGGTGTGCTGCTGCACCTCGCTGCGGTGCGTTTGGAACACGTCGTACGCGCTCTCGCTGGGTCCAATCAGATAGTCCACGTCGCGCGCCGAACCGATGCGGGACAAGATCGCACGACCAGCCTTTGAATCAATCGCGGGCTTTGCCAGAAGCACATAGTGGCCGCGCTCCTCATAGTTGTATGCGGCCTGTAGCAGCGACGTACTTTTACCACTGTTCATCGCGCCGTAGCGGAAATACAACTTAGCCATGAGGTGTCTTGGCCCCTATTCAACGTGCTTAGGTTTGGGGGCGTGCAGATCAAACTGGATACCCACCATGCGGATAACAAAGCAGATGAGCGCAGCAATCACCACCCACGGAATTTCCGGGAGACCACCACGCACAATCGCGACTGTCAGGATACCCGCTAGAGCCGCCGGAATTGCGTACAACTCGGTGTGTAACACGGCTGGAATCCTTTGGATGAGAACATCACGGATTGTGCCTCCACCCACGGCCGTAATGACACCCAAGATGACCGCCTGCACGGGGCCAACACCAAACGCGAGTCCTTTGAGGGTTCCAGTCACGGCAAACAGGGACAACCCCACCGCGTCGAGAGCGTTGATGCTCTTGGACAACTTTTCCAAACGTGAACCCACAAAGAACGCAATCAGTGAACCCACCGCTGCAGTCAGCAGATAACGCCAGTCCTGGAACGTAGTGGGTGGCAGATCGTCAATGAGGATGTCACGAATAAAACCACCACCAAGGGCGGTAATCATGCCGAGCGACAGCACGCCCACGATGTCCACGCGGGCGTATTTGATGGCGGTCATCGCGCCGTTGATAGCAAAAGCGAAAGTCCCCACAAGGTCGAGAGCCAACAACGCGATTTCGCCTGAGTTCATGCCCCTATATCTACCGGAATCCGCCGACGTAAAGCAAAGCGTTCCACGGAAACGGGTGGTAGTGACACGGTGCGCTAGCGCGAACAGGCAGCAGCAAGTAGCAACGTCCAGCCGATAGAGTTAATCCCATGACGCTCATCATCAACGATTCTGCAACCGTCTGGTCTCGCACTCCCGTCGGAGATAAACCTCTTGTACTCCTGCTTCACGGCATGGGCTCCCACGAAAACGACCTTGCAGGACTGGCTCAGTATCTCCCCGCCGAGTATGCAACCGCGTCACTGCGCGCGCCACTCAGCATGATGGGTGGCTTCGCCTGGTTCACGCCAACTGCGACTCCAGCCAGCCCTGAACCGGCGGAGGTCGCTGCAGCTGCCACGGCAACTTTGGAGTGGATTGACGCCCACGTCGCGCCGACCACACCCATTGTGCCGATGGGGTTCTCCCAGGGCGCGGCCCTCGTGTCACAGTTGCTCCGCACCCGACCTGAACGGTTCATTGGCGGGGTCATGATGTCCGGGTTCATCAGTGAGGTCTCGCTACCAAGCGATGCAGAGTTCGCGGCAGCAGAACTTCCCATTTTCATCGGACGGGGAGACGCCGACCCCGTTGTGCCACTCGCCCGGTTCGAGTATGCCTCCGACTGGTTGCACGAGCGTTCGCTGCTCACCGAGGTCGTGTACAACGGCATGGCGCACAGTGTGTGTGAACCCGAGTTGGTCAACATCGTTCATTTCCTCGAATATGCGATCGGTGAGGACAACGACGCTCACGCCGCATTCAATCAGCGGCACCAGCCCTAATCCTCGGCATACACGACTTCCCCTGTCTGCAGATAGATCACCAGTGTGTCGACATTCGGCATTAGGGTGACTCCGTTGTCTACGAAGCCCGCATGACTGCACAGCAGGTATCCTTCTTCGACCGAATCGTCATACATGAAGCAGTTCCAGTCTTTTCCATCAGGTGCGGTAGCGATTCCTCGCGCAGATACACGGAAGTCAGTAACCTCGGAGTAAGCCTCCGCGATATCGGCTGCGACACGGTAGTCCCTCACCGCGTAAGCCGGCCAGAACAACAGCGCCGCCAAGAACGCTGCAGACGCAATCTTCGCGAAAAGCCGTACAGTCCCCGCATGGTTCGGGTTGCCGCTCTGGTCGGTCAGGCTGAACGCTTGACGTCTGAGGTGACGAGAATCGAGGTTGTTGGCCACAATGAAAAGTACCGGCACCAAAACACCGAAGATCACCGTAACTGCGACCATTAAATGAATCAATAAGTCATTGTCGCGGTACACCCAAAAGATCAAGTCAGTCACTGGTCTCAGCCTTCGCTACATAACAGTATTTGCGAAGGTCAGACTACCATTTTGAGCCGATTTTCCTTTAGTCGTGGAAAACGTTCGTTCCGAGGGAGTCGAGGAAGACTGGCCCTACGCCACCTAGTTCAACGCCGTACTGGTCTGCCCAGTGTGCGAACGGGGCATGGGACAGGGACTCGTTTGAGAACCGCTTGTCTTCGGTGACCTCGGAGACGCAGAAGCTAGGGATCTCAAGATCGGTGACCGGTCCGCCACGTTCGACCTCTGCGACGAGAAGTGGGAAGTTCGAGCCGCCGAACACGTCGATAACCCAACCATCGCTGCCAAGCCACACGGAATAGCGGTTTTTGATGACGCGGTTTGTGCCGCGCTGGAGCATGTTCAATCCCTGAGTGATGTCGAGTTCGCGTTCCGCCTCGTATCGCGTGCCATTGTTCATTGGGCCCTTGACCGTGATGGCACAGAAGTCGAAGGTTCCGGCGTGTTCCTCAAGGAGAGCATCGATGTCTTCCGCCCCAGTCATGTGTAGGCGGACGCCCGGTGCCTGAAGGCGCACTCGGATGGCATAGCCGTCCTGTGCCAAGAAATAGTTCTGCACGATGAGCGTGGGGGTTGGGTCATCCATGACCACCTCAGGCAGTGTCTCAACGTAGAACCGCCGCTCGAACTCGAAGTCTCCGTAGCCGGTCTCGCTCATTTCGATCGCCGCCTTCCTCGAACTAGCCTCGCTAACGTCCAGTCTAGCCGTGCTCCCGGTAACTGTGCTCCTGGCACCGGCGCCAAGGGTTCACCCGCCTGCATGCTCGCTGCTGCGGTGCTGCCGACAATGTGACGGTTATTTTGGGTTACATCGCCGACGGAAGCGCAACATTGAGATGGCCGCCGCTCGACAGGACCGCACCATCGGGCTGCGGTGCAATGCCGTAATGCACAAACGGGGCGCGGTATCTTTCTCGGCTCGCTCATTACCGAGAAAGACACCGCGCCCCGAAGTCATAGAGACTGGGCAAGATCTGTGTGTTTGTGGCCCCCAGATCAGACGGCCACTCCGACAAGACCGGAACGCTTATGCGGCGTAGCCCGCTACATATTCATCAACGAGTGCCACGTACTGTGCCTTCTCCTCATCAGAGATCCAGCAGACCTCGAACGAGTTCTTGGCTATCTGGACCATCTCTTCAAGTGAGACACCGGACTTGGCGTGGTAGTCGATGTAGTTGCGTCCGATGTATCCGCCGAAGTAGGCGGGATCGTCAGAGTTCAAAGTGACTCTAACACCTTCACGCAAAAGTTGTGTGATTTCGGTCGCTTTCATGTCTTCTGTGACGAAGGAATTCGAGACCGGGCAACAGGTCAACCCGAGGCCTTTTTCTTTGACTATGGCAACGAGTTCGGGGTTTTCAACGATGTTGGTTCCATGGTCGATTCGGTCCACTTGGATATCCTCGATGACCTGGCGGATGTGCTCGATCGAACCGACCTGGTCGATGTCGCAGTGCATGGTGAGTTTGAAGCCGAGTTCGCGCCCACGGGCGAATACGTCCGCAAACTTGGCGGGTGGGTTGTCCCGCTCGTCGGAGTCGAGGCCCAGTCCGAGGATCTTGTCTGTGAACGGGATGGCGAGTTCAAGGTGTTCGGCTGCGGATTCGGCGGAGAAGTCACGCAGAAAGCACATGATGAGTTCGCTTGAGATCCCGAGCGAGGCCGCGTCCTGAGTGGCGCGGTGGTAGCCGTTGACCACGTCGGCGAAAGGTACTCCTCGGGAGGTGTGCGCCTGCGGGTCGAAGAACATCTCGGTGCGTTTCACGCCGTTTTGTGCCGCACGTCGGAAGTAGGCCATAGCGAGGTCGTAGAAGTCCTCTTCCTTTTGGAGCACGTTCATTGCCGGGTAGTACACGGCGAGGAAGGACGCGAGGTCATTGAACTGGTAGCTGGCCTGGACTTCCTCGATGGTTTTTTGGTCGAGTTCGATGTTGTTGCGGGCAGCAAGTTCAAGTTTGAGGTCTGGTTCGAGGGTTCCCTCGACGTGGAGGTGAAGTTCCGCTTTGGGCAGGTTGAGTAGAAAGTCTGCCGCATTTTCAACGGTTTCCAGTGGCACTGGTGGGTCCAATCGCTTAGGTTTGTTCCGCACGGTGATGCGTGCTTCTTTCACGATAGCCACCAATATCTATGGCGAGCGCTAGGTAACAGTAAGTTAACGCAGGTTAAACGCATGACGTGGTGAAGATCGCCTCCGGTATACCAGAGAGAATACTCATTCCGGATCAGCGCCCTAAAGAATCTCGCCATCTACATACACCCAGCGTCCCGCTTCACGTCGGAACCTCGAACGCTCCTCAAGGAAGTCACGCTCTTCGCCATAGCGGTAGTGGGCCCGAAAATGAACCACACCCCGCTCCCCTTCCACGGCGGGAGCGTCGAGGATCCGCAACCGCGTCCACCGCTGCGCGGGGTCAAGCTCCAGGTCCACAGGGCACGTCTCAGGTGCCCACGAATGCCTCAGATAGTCAATTAATCCGAGCGCGAAGGCACTGTATCGCGAGCGCATCAGCGCTTCGGGCGTGGCCGCCTCCAACTCGCCCCGATGAATGGGCTGGCAGCAGTGCGCATATTCACGTGCACCGTCACACGGGCAGGTCAGATCAGGCATCTTAGGTGCATCTCCTCCCAGCGGCGTGGGTTGCGCTGGTAGTTGGGGACTCGTCGGCAATCAGCGGGCTTGTGCCCGCCCCTATTTTATTGACGACGAAGCGGCAGCCAATCCAGCACCCTGCGGATTTCATCGTCCCAGAACTGCCAGTCGTGGTCGCCGTCGAGATCGAGGTGAGACACGAGGTCAATGCCCAGTTCGCGCGCGGTCTGCGCAAACGCAATGTTGTCGCCGTACAGGAAGTCCTGGCGCCCGCACACCTGATAGAGAGGTGGCAGCACGGAGCGGTCGCGGGTGCGCAGAAGATGAACAAGGTCGTCATCGGTGCCGGTTGGTCCTTTCTCGGACCAGACCTGCGGCAGTTCGTCGTTACTGCGAAGCCACTCAATCGATTCCGATTCAGCGATCTTGAGAGCGCCGGACAGCGACGCAGCCGCTGCGAAGCGATCAGGGTGGTTGAGGGCGAGCTTGAATGCTCCGTACCCGCCCATCGAGAGGCCCGCGACAAAGGTGTCCTCGCGTTTGCCAGATACGTTGAAAAGCTTGTTGACGGTGGCGGGCAGTTCCTCGGAAATGAAGGTCCAGTACCGCTGCCCCACGTGCTCGTCCGCGTAGAAGGACCGGCCCGCTTTGGGCATGATCACTGCGAGGCCAAGCGGTGCCACATATCGCTCGATTGAGGTGCGCCGCAGCCAGATGGAGTCATCATCGCTCAGCCCATGCAGAAGGTAGAGGACCTGTGGTTTCCCATCCGATTCCACGGTCTCCATACCAATCTGCCCCTGCGCACTCTCTGGCAGGATGACGGTCATGGTGGTGGATTCGCGAAGTGCCTCAGAATAAAACCGAACGTCGAGCAGAGCCATGAATTCTCCTGATGTTGGAACGGTGCTGCGTCAATCCTAGCTGCGTGCTGGACGGGAGTCAGGACCACAACACGACAGGTTTGTTTTTTGAAAAAACATTTCATCCCGTTTTTTACGTGTAAACCGCAGAATTTCACCGCTCAGGCATTGGACCTGCAAACGCCCAGGATTTTTGCCCCAGACAAATCTGAACCGCAGGCATAGATTGGTAGGTGACCCGCATCACCGAACTTGAGAAGGGTGCCACTGTGGCAGTCGTCGACACAACACTCAACACCATTGACCGCTGGTGGAGGACCGCTAACTATCTGTCGGTCGGCCAGATCTACCTGCTGAACAATCCACTGCTGCGAGAGCCACTCACGCGCGATCACGTCAAGCCTCGCCTGCTGGGACACTGGGGCACCACCCCGGGTTTGACGTTCCTGTACGCTCACCTGAACCGTGCAATCGCGGAGCGTAACCAGTCCACAATCTATCTGACGGGACCCGGCCACGGCGGCCCCGGACTCGTTGCGGCTTCCTACCTGGACGGCACCTACAGCGAGACGTACTCGGACATCACCGAGGATGAACAGGGCATCCAGAAACTGTTCAAACAGTTCTCCTTCCCGGGCGGTATCCCCTCTCACGTGGCACCGGAGACACCTGGATCGATCCACGAGGGCGGTGAACTCGGCTATGCCCTGTCGCACGCGTATGGTGCCGCGTTCGATAACCCTGACCTTCTGGTTGCCGCAGTGGTCGGTGACGGCGAGGCGGAAACCGGTCCACTAGCAACCTCGTGGCACTCCAACAAGTTTGTGAACCCCACCCAAGACGGAACCGTCCTGCCGATCCTGCACCTCAACGGCTACAAGATCGCCAACCCAACAGTCTTGGACCGCATCAGCCATGAGGAACTTGAAGCCCTCATGATCGGGTACGGACACAAGCCGTACTTTTTCGAGGGCGGCTACGACACATCGGAAGACATCTTGTCCGTGCACCGCAGGTTCGCCGAGCTATTGGACGAGGTGCTTGATGAGATCGATGCCATCAAGAAGCGAGCGGCGGAGGGCGACACGGACCGCCCGATGTGGCCCATGATCGTGTTCCGCACGCCCAAGGGCTGGAGCGGCCCAGCCGAGATCGACGGCAAGAAGACCACCGGTTCCTGGCGGGCACACCAGGTCCCCCTGGCGAATGCCCGCGACACCGAGGAACACCTGAACGACCTGCGCGCATGGCTTGAGTCCTACAAGCCAGAGGAGCTTTTCGACGAGTCGGGCAGGATCGCCGACGACATCCGTTCGCTAACCCCACCTCAGGATTTGCGCATGAGCGCAAACCCGCACGCAAACGGCGGTCTACTCCTCAAGGAACTGCGATTGCCTGCGATTGAGGACTTTGCGATTGATGTTCCGGTGCCCGCCTCGGGCATGACCGAGGCACCGCGAGTACTCGGACAGTATCTGACCGAGGTCATTCGCCGTAACCCCGACAATTTCCGCATTTTCGGTCCGGATGAGACCGCATCGAACCGGCTCCAAGCAGTGTTCGATATAACCGACAAGCAGTGGAACGCCGAGTTCTTCGGTCCTGAGGTTGATGAGCACATGGCCCGCGCGGGCCGAGTCATGGAGATGCTGTCAGAGCACCAGTGCCAGGGCTGGCTCGAAGGCTACCTGTTGACCGGTCGGCACGGGTTGATGTCCTCGTACGAAGCATTCATCCACATCGTTGACTCGATGTTCAACCAACACGCCAAGTGGCTCAAGGTCACCAACCACATCCCATGGCGCAGGCCCATCGCATCGCTCAACTATCTGCTGTCCTCGCACGTGTGGCGCCAGGACCACAATGGCTTCTCCCACCAGGATCCCGGCTTCATCGACCACGTGGTCAACAAAAAGGCCGAGGTTGTCCGCGTCTACCTGCCGGCGGATGCCAACACCCTGTTGAGCACGTATGAGCACTGCCTCAAGTCCAGGCAGTACGTCAACGTGGTGGTCGCCGGTAAGCAGCCAGCGCCCAACTTCCTGACCATGGACCAGGCCAAGGCCCACTGCGAGCGCGGCTTGGGTATTTGGGAATGGGCTGGCACCGAGGTTGCCGGCGAGGAGCCGGATGTCGTCTTGGCTGCCGCCGGTGACGTGCCCACCTTGGAGGTCTTGGCTGCTGCGGACATTTTGCGCCGCGAGTTGCCCGATCTGAAGGTCCGCGTGGTCAACGTGGTTGACCTGATGCGCCTGCAGGATGAGAAGGAGCATCCGCACGGGCTGCCGGATCGTGACTTCGACACGATCTTCACGCAGAACCGTCCAGTCATCTTCGCCTACCATGGCTACCCCTGGCTCATTCACCGGCTCACCTACCGTCGCAATGGTCACGACAACATTCACGTGCGCGGTTACAAGGAGGAGGGCACCACGACCACGCCGTTCGACATGGTCATGCTGAACGACCTGGACCGGTTCCATCTGGTGATCGACGTGATCGATCAGGTTCCATCCCTTGGCGCAAAGTATGCCGGGCTGCGTCAGAAGATGCAGGATGCCAGGATTCGCGCCCGCGAGTACACCCGCATCAACGGCGAGGACATTCCGGAGGTTCGGGATTGGGTCTGGCCTGATGCGGCAAACCAGGCCGACAGCGGTTCGGTGGACGCGACCCTGTCCACGGGTGGCGACAACGAATAGGTTCCAGTTGATTATTGGGTGTGAGCATCGGTGATGCTCACACCCAGTAACCGATGGGCTGAAATTGGTCCGGTGGCGTG
Source organism: Timonella sp. (assembly GCA_031979385.1). GTDB lineage: Bacteria > Actinomycetota > Actinomycetes > Actinomycetales > Cellulomonadaceae > Timonella. Next base: position 10,226 of record DALZEF010000020.1, read on the forward strand.
TATTTTATGTACGCCACCGGAACAATTTCAGCCCATCAGTTTTGAGAACTTTCCGTGAGTGGGATTTAGCCCCTCGCGTTAGGCTGGTTTCTGCTTGGCGACGAGTCGGTTACGTTCCGCTGCGATGTCCGGTTCGCGCGGAGTTGGGTCAGCAGGTGCTCGTGCAGTCTGGAGCGAAGAAACAACCTGCGCATGCAATGGGACGTGTCTCGCGCACTCTTTCCGTAAGGCGGCGACCGAACCCGCTGAGCAACACCTAGGCGTGATCGCCCGGTCTGATGCCCAGCCGAGTCGTCGTCAATCAGAGGGAAACCCGCGCATAGCCAAAACCTATTCGCTACGACCCCACCGTCCATCCGGCCCCACTCCGCGTGCCCGCTCCCAGATGGGTCTAGACGAGTTGTCGCCAAGCTGCCATACCTGACGAGACTCGACATCCACCCGGATCTGCGTGAAGTGAAAGGTCCAGTCGGGGGTCCACCCGGTAATCGAACTCGCCCATTCTCCCTCTGCACCGAGTCCGCGCACCGGGATCGCGGTTCCTGCCAGCGAAATGTAGGCGGCAGTGCTCAGATGTACACCGTCGAAGTCGTTGGCCATCTTGAGCCAGTCAGGCACGACCCACCTCCCCCGGCGTCGGGTGTTCTTCTCCCACATGTCGAGTTTGGTTGCGGTGACCTCCTGTGGATACCAAGCACAGAGCCGCGCCCAATCCTCCGCGTCGGCAACCTCGAATATCCTCTGCCCCGCAGAAGAGACCTTCCACGCGACCTTAGTGTCTTCTCCACGGCTGTCCTCACAGCAATACAGGTCCACGGGACCAATGCCGGGAATCAGGCTCGTGGTCTTCTCCAGCAAGAACGCCGGAAAGGACCACCACACATCACCAAGGGGTTCCTGTGGCCCCAGTTGCCGGTGCTTGCGGGCCGAGGCCTCACGCTCGGCCTGGTCGAACGCATCCTCAATGAGCACGGCAATACTCTCGTGCTCACGGAGGGTTTTGGGTTCCAGTTCGAATGGTTCTTCCCCGTTCATGGCGTTGACGGGGCGCACCAGCCATTGTTCACACGGTGCCCACGGCTCGTACCACCACGAACTCGCTGCGGACTCGATGATGTGGTGCGCTACCCGCAGCATGGCGCTCGTCGGCTCGGGGCCATTCATGAGGAGCTCTTCGCCGGTTGGACTCTGCCCCCAAAAATGCACGGCGTTCGTGGCTTTCGACAGCGCCTGCATGAGTTGCAGATCACCGATCTCAGTCAGCTCAATGCGCGCGATCTGCCGTGCCAAATTGGGTCCTGCGGCGGGACCGACAAGCCCTTTGCTCTTGGCTTCCTCCGTGAGGTGCTGTAGGAATGCCTCTTGGTCGAGCAGCCGACCATATGGATCCCACCCAAACACGGCGGATGACCCCTGTGAGAGGTCTATGACCATGGAGGCCGTGCGCAGGGAACGCTGAAACTCGCCGGCCGCAGATGTGTCTTCCTCGATATCCTCGACGCATGCGAGTGACTCCAGGTAGGCGAGGCACAGGTACCGCCCTACCGCGGAGTTCAGTAGATCTCGCGCATCGAGTGTCATGTTCTGACGCTAGGCACCTCTCCCCATATCCGCCACCTGAAACGGTGTGCATGGGTCAAGTTCTGGCAAAATCACCCACGTTCTCGCCATAGGTTCACCGCCTGAAATGTCGCGTGTACCGAAGCCTGGTGGCCAATGTGTGGGTTTTTACTTGTGTGTGAGCATCGCGGACACTCACACCCAAGTAAAAACCCACACATTCACCGGAAGTCGCACACCGGAACGCCAGTATCCAGGGCTAACCGGCGGCCAAGGCGTTGGACAGAACCTGTAATCCTCGCTCGAGTTCGGTCAGCGGCACGTCACCGTATCCCAGCACGATTCCGTGGACGGGGGTTCGCCAGTATTCGGCAAGATCACCAACCTCCACGCAGTGGGCAAGGCATCGTTCCAGCACCTGCCGGGCTGCTACCTCCGAGTCAAGTTCAACGAGTGCCGTGGCACCCGCATACATCTGCGCGCCGTATGGTTCGAGTGCGCGTGCTGCGAGATTACGCCGTCGCACGAGGTCGCGGCGGCGTTTGGTGATCTGTCGTCGTAGGCCACCCGATTCGAGATAGGCGGCAACCGCCCGCTGCGCAATCGGCGAGGGGCTGATACCCAGTTCGGAACGCATTTGACGTAAGGGTTCATGCAGCGCACTGGGCACGATCAGGTAGCCGATACGCGCATCGGGCGTGAGTACTTGGCTGAACGTTCCGAGGTGAGCAACCGTATCCGGGGCGAGTTCCCACAGACTCGGCAGGACTGGGCCGATATGCCGGTATTCGGAGTCAAGGTCGTCCTCGATCACGATGGCCCCGCGCGCGGCGGCACGCGTCAGCAGTTCGAGTCGCCGGGGCGCGGGCATGGCTCCGCCACTCGGATACAGGTGGTTGGGTGTCACGAGCACGGCGTCGAGGTCGGGTAGGTTCTGGGCGAGGATTCCGTGTCGGTCCACGGGCACCTGAACGGCGTGGGCGGGAGCGTATTCGATGACTTTGCGCAGGCCGGGATAGCCGGGGTATTCCACTCCCACGCGTACGCTGTGACCTGCGTCGATCGAGTTGAGCAGTTGGAACAGGCCGTCACGGGCCCCCGATGTGATGAAGATGTCGTCTGGATCAACGAGCATGGATCGCATGAGTCGCAGATGTTCGGCGATTGCTCGCCGCAGGCTCACGAGTCCCTGCACGGTGTCGGCGGGCGCGATTGGCTGGTTTTCGGCGGCGCTGCGCCAGGCTTCGCGCCAGGCGGAGTCGTTGACTCCTCTGTTTCTCCGAGTGGTTGGCCGCAGGTCGACGCCGGCGGTCTCTGATTGCCGACGATGTGGACGCGTTCTGTTTCCTCCCCCACCCCTCGTGGTTGGTTGGGTTGAGTGGGTGACCTTTTCACTGACCAGATCAGCGCGCACTGTCAGGTTCCGAGGTGTTGCCGCAACTGCATCGGCGTGGACCGTGGTTTTTCCGCCGGGCTTTGACACCAGGTAGCTTTCCGCAATGAGTTGATCGTAGGCGGCAACGACGGTTCCGCGGGCGATGCCGAGCCCTGCCGCGAGCGCCCGAGATGAGGGAACCGGTTCCCCTGCCTGGAGTGAGCCGTTCGCGATGAACTCTCTGATGGCCGCAGCGATTTGAGCGGACACCGATGTTGGGGCGGTTCGGTCGAGCACGATGGGAAGCACCTGCCCATACTAACCAACTGGTCCAGTTAAAGTCGATCAAACCGGACCTTTTCATGGTCCAGTTTGATGGAGCATCCTTAAGACTGGTGTGCGCACCATCCGACCACCGGTCGGATGGTGTCCACACTGCAAACAGATTATTCGTCATACCAGCGCCCGGAGCCCCAAAATGACTTCCACCCAAGCCGAAGCAGCCAACACGAGCGACCAGATCGTCGCCAATCAGGACATCGTTCCAGCCAACCGCCTCAACACTGGGCTTGCGCGCATGCTCAAGGGCGGCGTCATCATGGATGTAGTCAACGCTGAACAGGCCAAGATCGCTGAGGACGCGGGAGCCGTTGCGGTCATGGCGCTTGAGCGCGTGCCCGCCGACATCCGCGCGCAGGGCGGCGTCGCGCGCATGAGCGACCCAGACCTAATCGACGGCATCATCGAGGCTGTCTCCATCCCCGTCATGGCGAAGGCTCGCATCGGCCACTTCGTGGAGGCCCAGGTGCTTGAGGCGCTCGGCGTCGACTACATCGACGAATCCGAAGTCCTCTCCCCCGCCGACTACATCCACCACATCAACAAGCGCGACTTCAACGTGCCGTTCGTGTGTGGCGCCACCAACCTCGGCGAGGCCCTGCGCCGCATTACCGAGGGCGCTGCGATGATCCGCTCCAAGGGTGAAGCCGGAACCGGTGACGTCTCCGAGGCGATGAAGCATATCCGCACAATCACCGCAGAAATCGCACGCCTCACCTCCCTCGACGAAAACGAACTCTTCGTTGCCGCCAAGGAACTCCAGGCACCATACGAGCTCGTGAAGAAGGTAGCCGCCGACGGCAAACTACCCGTCGTCCTGTTCGTTGCCGGCGGTGTGGCAACCCCAGCCGACGCCGCCATGATGATGCAGATGGGCGCCGACGGCGTGTTCGTCGGCTCCGGAATCTTCAAGTCCGGCAACCCAGAACAGCGCGCCCGCGCAATCGTGCACGCGACCACGCACTTCAACGACCCAGCGGAGATCGCGAAGGTTTCCCGCGGTCTTGGCGAGGCCATGGTCGGCATCAACGTCGCCGACCTTCCTGCCCCACACCGTCTCGCTGAGCGCGGCTGGTAAATCCTGTGAGCGTTTCACCTCGGGTTGGTGTGCTCGCACTGCAGGGCGCAGTGTCCGAGCACGCCGACCTGCTCACCACACTTGGCGCATCAGTTGTCCCGGTGCGCCGCCCGTCTGATCTGTCCGGGCTATCGGGGCTGGTAATACCCGGTGGCGAGTCCACCGCCATCGCCCGGCTGGCTGCGCCCATGGGTTTGCTGCCGCTCGTACGACAGCGTATTGACGCCGGTTCGTTGGCGGTGCTCGGCACGTGCGCGGGCTTGATTCTGCTTGCCGACGAGGTGGTAGCGCCCGGCCCGCTCTCTGGCTTTGACCGGGTGGGCGGGTTGGATGTGGTTGTCGCCCGCAATGCCTACGGCAACCAACTCGATTCCTTTGAGGCTTCGGTGCGGGTGTCGCTCTCCGATGCTTCTTCTGGAGTTCGTAGTTCGGGCGTTAGTGCTTCGAGGGCTGGCGGCTCTTCGGGCCGGACAGGTGATTCGGATGCTCGTGCTCCGGGTACTGGCGGTGTTGCTACCGGAACTGGCGAATCTACCGGTGACCAGAACGCCCAGGTCGCGTTCATTCGTGCACCACGCATCGAACAGGTCGGGCCACGCGCTCAGGCAATAGCGTGGCACGGTGACGAGGTTGTGGCGGTTGCCCAAGAGCGCTTGATCGGAGCAACCTTCCACCCCGAGATCACGGGTGACCTCACGCTACACAGGGCCTTCCTGGAACTCGCCTCCCACTGAGGTGACCGGCCCCTCACTGACAAGTCGATGGGTCGAAACTGGTCCGGGTGCACTTACTTTCTCAGTGCATGCGGACTAATTTCGGCCCATCGAGTTTAGGGGTATACGGGCAAGCAGGGACAGCCGCCCACCGTTAGTTGCGGATGCGGTGCAGCAGCGCGTCACGAACGAACTCCGCACCCGCTTCACCGCCGTAGTTGGCCGCGAACCGAGGATCAGCCGGATACATGTGCGCGAGCCCTTCAACATACTGGGCCATCTGTTCGGTGAACTCGCCGTGCACAGCCGAAGCGCTGTAGGCCGGGGTTCCGGGGATACCACAGAGCCATTCGATGTGGCGCTGCGCCAGTGCCTGCGCGTCATCCGATTCCGGTGATACCTCAGCCTCCCACGCCGCGATCCAGTCGCTGTTCAGCGATCGAACCCGGTTGTGGAATTCTTGCCGTTCACCTTCACTCAGTGATTTCCACCAGTCGTTGCCGCGCTTGTAGGCGTTCGCACCCCAGCGGTCGATGACCTCATCCTTGTACTGCTCGTTGATGTTCTCAAGCGCTTCGTGAGCGTTCATTGTTGTTCCGTTCTCTAGTGCCGTGATCGTCTGGTCGATTGTGACCAGCCGACGATCAATCGCATCCCGTTCTTTGCGCAGCGCAGCCGCGAGTGTCCGCAACGCTTGACCGTGTTCTTCTCCGTTTGTAAGCGCATGTTTGATGTCCTCAAGTGGCATCCCAAGCCGCCGCATCAGCAAGATGCGTTGCAGGACCAAAACCGACTGATCGTCGTAAAACCTGTAGCCATTCGCGCCAATGCGCGAGGGCTGCAGCAGCCCGCACTCGCCGTAATGCCGAAGCGTGCGCGATGTGGTGCCCGCGATCTGCGCGAGCTGTTTAATTGAGTACTCCATGCGTTTTCCCCTGTGGTGGGAACGAACCCAGCCGATCATTCCCGCGAGCGAGAGCAATCGCCGGTCGAACAAGACCTAATTTGTTGCGAACTGCATCCGTTACGCTCCGGCAGGTGCTCGCTTCGCGGTGCCCCTACACTTTGCTGCACTATTTTGTCCGCAACAATCACGACTCTATAAGTTGACGTTACGTCAAGGTCAACTGTTTATGGAAACTATTTGGCGAGCAGTATGTCAACGGTTTGCGTGCCCCAAAAACCAGTCTGGGCTTGCAGGAGGTTGTCCTTGGCCTTCGCAACCTTCTCAGGAACATCGAACACAACGACGCCCTTCATGGTCAGGTCTGGGTTGAGATCTTCGCCAAGGAAGGAGTCATTGCCATCGGCGCTGTTCGCCACGAGGGATGCCACGGAGTCAGCTTCATACACCTTCTCGCCCTGCTTGAGTTTGAAGAAACTGCTGGTCACGAGCGACGAATCGTTGGAGTTGTTGGTGACTTCCAGTTCCACAACCAGGTAGGTCCCCTTGGCTTTTTCTGCCAAGAAACTTTCTCCCACGCTCTGCGCGGTCTTGGCTGAAATGACCTTGTAGGTCATGTCACCGGCCTCGGCGACGTCGCCGATCTTGAACCCGGTTGGTTCGGGTTCAGGCTCCGGATCTTCTACTGGTTCTGGGGTTTGTGTTTCTTCTGGCTCATCCTTTGTGCTGTCGGTTTCGTTGTCGGGTTGTGGTTCCGTGCTCGGTTCTGTGACGTTCGGGCTTTGCGACGAAGTGGTTGCGGCTGGCTGGTTGCTTCCGTTGTCGTCACCACCGGTGAGGTTCGCGATGACGACAACCGCGATCAGAGCGAGAATGACCGTGAGGATCTTGTGGCGAGCAAACCAGTTCTTCTCGTTGCGTGGTGGAACTGGTCCCTGTTGAAACTGCTGCTGTTGCGGGAATTGCTGCGGATAGCCTGCTGGCGGCTGTTGCCCTACCTGCGGCCCTTGCTGAGGTGCACCGTTGGCGTTGTTGAAGTTCTGTGGTGGGTCAAATGGATTGTTTCCCATGATCTGCCTTTGCTAGGTCGAAACTGTTAACGCTTCAATCCTGCGTGGCACAAGGGAATTGTTTCTTCCTCCGTTCAGTCAAAAGTACTGGCTGATCGGTCAGTCTTTTTGGCCACGCGGAGGGTTCAGAAATGTCAGTACCTCGCGGTATGGTCAGTCCATGTCCCAGTTTTACCCGCCTCCTTCCTCAAAGCCACACCCGGTGCCGCCTCCGGGCTATCCGCATGGTTCGTATGCTGGCGTGTATCGGTCGCCGTTGCTTCCGCCACGCGACGAAACCCGTTTTTCGCGGTGGACGCCCGACTTTCGCGCGGGAGTTTTCAACGCCCCTGGGATGCGGGAGGAACTTAGGCGCGGGTTCACGTATGTGCTCATCGTGTCCGTTGGAATGTGGGACTTGTTCAATGCCACAATCGCGATTGGCAGCGAGAACGTCCCGCTGATTCTCGTTGCATTGACCAGCATCGCTCTTATCAGTTACATGCTGCTACTTCGACGTAGTTATCCCGTATACGTTTTCACTGTCGTGACCGCGCTGGGTCTTATTGCTTCGCTATCACCTCTTGCTTGTCTAGTTGCCGCAACCTGGGTAATAGCTAAGGGAACGGATCGCGAGGTCATCTACGCGATGTTCTTCTCAGCTCTTGCCGTGTCGGCTTCAACGCTGCGAGACCATGCACGTCCGGTCGGCGAGGCTATTTTCGATACAACAAACTCAGATACCGGAGAACTCAGCGAAGCAACTTTAGGTTTCTATCTTGCTCTTGGGATAGGGGCCCTCGCAGTCACGTGGATCGTTGGCTTTGTGCGGCGTTCGCAGATACCGCCGCAGGTCACAGAGGCACACTTACGGCAGGTCACAGAACTCCAAGAAGATCTGAGTAGACGTAATGAGCGCGAGGTTATCGCGCGAGAAATCCACGACACCGTTGCGCACCAGTTATCGCATCTTTCGCTCCAAACCGGCATGCTCGAAACCACAACGGACGATCCCGAGGTGAGCGCCGCCGCTCAGGAGATGCGCCGCACCGTACAGCGAACCCTCAACGAGATGCGAGGGCTCGTAGCGTCGCTACGTGATTCTTCAAGTGAAGGTTATACGGGAGTGCGCGAACACGATCTGAGCGCACTGGAGCAACTCATCGAGCAGGCACGCAAAGCAGGTGCCGTCATCAGTGCGGATATTACGGTTGCGGAGGGAGCCAAGCCGCCGGAGGTAGTATCTCGGGCAGCCTATCGGGTCACTCAAGAATCCATCACCAACGCGATGAGGTACTCAAATAAAACTCCAATATTCGTCAGGGTGTTCGCCGAGCCTGGCCCCGGCGTTTACATCGAAGTCATCAATCAGGAAGACCCTGACCGCGACCAACGCTCGGCAGACTTAGGCACGGGCTCAGGTCTTGCCGGCATGAAGGAACGCGCAGAGAGCCTGGGCGGCAGATTCAGTTATGGTTCCCTGGATGGTTTCTGGCGCACCACAACTCAGCTCCCCTGGCCCAGTGAGGGAATTGGAGTAACACCGTGAACCACGAATCGTATGCGACGCCGCTGCACACAGACTCATCCAAGGCATCCCTAGACACTACTGATCAGATCGTTTCTCAGCTCGGCCCTGCTTCCGGTCAGCCGGTTCGTGTGGCAATCGTTGACGATGATGACTTTGTGCGCAAGGCCCTTACCAGCATAATCGTCCGAGGTGGTTGCGAGGTTGTTGGGCATGCTAGAGACGGCGATGAGGTTGCTACTCTCGTTCAGGCCGTCAAACTCGATGTTGTCATCATGGATGTTCGCATGGAGCGCATGGACGGTATTACCGCTACCGCGCTCTTGAAGAGGCAGCCTAATGCGCCGGGTGTCATCGCGCTAACGAGTTTCGACTCCGAGGCAACGATCTTGGACGCTGTTGCTGCTGGTGTCGATGGGTTCTTGGCCAAGGATTCGGACCCTACAGAGTTTGTGGCGGCAATCCATCAGGTTGCCGCAGGCCAGGGTTCGTTGTCGCCGCGTGCAACTCGTGTGCTCATGGAATCGGCGCGTAGCGGTTCATCGGTTCCGACTGCCTCTATTGTGAAACTTGATGTGCTCACACCGAAGGAACTTGAGGCCGTTCAACTGTTGACCGCCGGATGTTCCAACGCGGAGATAGCAGCCAAGATGTTCGTCTCGGAGACCTCCGCCAAGACCCATCTGAGCAGCGCAACATTGAAATTGGGAGCCAAGAACCGCGTCCATCTGGCGGTCCTCGCTGTTCAGGCAGGACTAGCGAAATAGCATGCTCCATCAAATCCAATCTCACTGAAAGGTGCGATGTGAAAAGACTGAAGATTAGGGAGTCCCAAGGGATCGAAACCGTTGAGACTTTGGGAGCCGGTTGTCCGTTCTATGTACGAGACGACTACATTGCTTACTACGATCCAGCGCGTCAGGCATTGGTCAAACTCGCACCACATGACGACCCTGCTATCGAGTCTTGGCCTAGTGCCCTACTGGGAGAGGGGCGATACGTCCTCACTGAGCGATATCTACCTGGAGGGCCGAGAAAAGGTGATCGAGATCCCGAAAACTACCGCCTCGCACTCAGGAATCTCCTGACCGGCGAGGTCACCGACCTACCCGAATCAATCCCGTACAGACGTGAGCACAAATACGTGTTTACGACCGACATGAAGTATTGCTTCTACCGCAAAGTCTGGGCAGATGATCCCAGCAACCTGTTGTTCAATGAGCGCAAACGTCTTGCCTCAAGCCTCGACTACAATGCCCTAGTTGGTCTTCGTTATAAGAGAGATGTCCACACAGCGCTTTACCGCTGCAACCTCGAAACAGGACAAACCGAAGAACTCCTTAATGTTAATGGCATCAGCGATCCCATCCCTCCCGCGCTCACCGTAAACCCTCAGGGCACTATCGTGCTCGTTCATCTACTCCTACTGAACGCAGATCCCACGTTCGCAGCCCTAATTCAATACGACGCTGCCAATAAAAAAGCCGTACGCCCACTACGGAACTATGAACTCGAAAGTCCAATTGCATGGAGTGCAGACGGAAACCTCTGCAACTTCATCGAGCCTCATACCGGAGCGCTCCAAACAGTCAACTTTGAGACCGGGAAACGCCGCACTATCAACCTCAACAAGGGTCTACTCGCACCAGGATCAGGCGCACAAGACGGAGCAATGTTCATCCACGGGATCGCCAACGACGGACGGGTCTACGCGAGCGGAGAGAAGGGAAACACCCTCATCATCCAACTCATTGACCCCATCACCAATGAACGCGAAGAACTCTTCCGCATCACCAGCGAAGAAATTAAGTATGCGACCTTCGCGCAAAACACCAAAGACTTCTACCTCAAACCCGCTGATTAGCAACAGGATACAGTCATTACAAAGGGAGCCATGCGAACGGTGCGTGTCAGAGTTTCAACAGCAACGCGTTGGCGGTTAGCCCAGCGGCGGTTCCGCACAGCATCACGGTTGAGCCTGGCCCAACGGTTCCGGCCTCAAGCGACTTGGCCAGTGCAAACGGCACGGAACTTGACACCATGTTGCCGTAATCGGTCACGTAGTCTGCGTACTTGCCCTTCTCGATGCCGAGCTTCTGCATAATCAGTTCGAGCGCCCGCGAAGCCTGATGCGGGATAACGTAATCGATCTCCTCAAGGGTCACACCTGCCTTGGCGTAAAAGCGGTCAAAGAACTTCGGCAAAATGCGAGCCATGCTCATTAAAGCTGCGCGGCCGTTCATGTCGAACAGATAGTCCGAGGCATTCTCGTCGGTGAAATCCCGACCCGGCAGACCGGTGCCACCGCCACGAATCTCGGTATCGTGCGCATGCTGAGGCCAGGTCTGTTGCATCGACGCGACAATCCCCCTACCGGACTCCGCAGAGGCAGGACCAACTACAAAAGCAACGGTTGCGTCAGAAAACAGTTCAAAACTCTCACGCTGCTCGGGGTTGAGGAACTGACTTCCCACATCACCCGCCACGATGAGCACTCGCGAGTATTCGCCATCCGCGATGTACCGCGACGCAACATCCAGTGCGGTAATGAACGAGGTGCACGTCGAGTTCACATCGAGCGCAGCAGCCGCCGCACTCGGAGCTAGTTTTTCCATGACCAGTGCGGCAGTGCACGGAATCGGTTGAATGTCCGCGGCAACCGCCCCGATGATGCAGTCGAGGTCTTCGGGCAGCAAGCCTGCGTCGGCGAGGGCCTTCTCCCCTGCAGCCACGAGCATGTCCCGGTGGACGTAGGTCGAGTCGAACCGGTATCGCGTCGCGCCCTCAAACGTAACTGTCGTTGTGGGAAGGACGTATCCGTACCCGAGGATTTCAATGTTGCGGGCAATCTTCATGATCAAAATGCCCTTTCTACGCGGCGCAATTTAGCGCTGGTGTCGCGTGTGTAGGGGTGGTAGTTGATGGTGAGTTGTTCGAGGTTGAATCGTTTAAGCAGGGCGGTCAGTTCAGTCTGGACGGAGCCTTCACACGCTGACCGCGCAACACCAGATTGAGGCTCAAGATAGATGTCAATTGCATTAGGTGCCCGCTGCACCACACGATATTCCTCAACGCCATCGGCGTACAGCATGGCCCGCGAAACCATGTCCGCGTAGATGGTGGCGCGGTGCCCTTGCGTATCAGCGAGTTCGAGTGTGTCACCGGAACGGCCTTCGATACGGTCGATGGCTGTCATGGGACTGCCACACGGGCATTTTTCTTGCTTTTCGACGAGTATGTCGCCAAGTCTGTATCGCACGATGGGTTGGGTGGTGCGCCGGTAGTCGGTGACAATGGGGGTAAACCGGTGGGCGTCAACGCACTGTTTTTCGAAGATTGCGGCGTCTTCGTTGAGGTGTATCGTTCCGTGTTCGCAGGTGACTCCAAGGAGTCCTTCGGTGCACTGGTAGATCTGATGGATAATGTCGTGCTTGAACACGTGTTTGAAGTAGCGTTCATCAATCGGTTCAAGGACTTCAGCGGCAGTGAAGATCTTTTGCGGCGCTACCGAGATTGTTCCAGTTTCTTGAGCGGCGGCGATGTCTCGGAGAACAGAGGGTGGCGCAACCAGAATGGTGGGTTGCAGGGTGTTCAGTGCCGCTAAGTTTTCGGTGAGTGGCTTATATATGTCGAAGTATTCAAAGTGCACTGCCCGCGACCCAATGGAGTCGTACAACTGATTTCCTGCACGCAGGAACAGAGCGATCCTGTGACCCAGAATCTTTCGTTTGGGTAACGTGAGCGCAAGAATCGTACCGGCCCATTCGGCGCGTTCAGCCTTACTGACCACAAACAGTCCGCGATGCCCCGAGGTACCGGAGGACAGTCCTACGGAGATTCCGCCCAAGTCGGCAGAGAAGTCCCGTTCCTTTTCTGAGCGGATCGCAATGTCAAGTGCGGTATCTCGATCCAGTCCAGCGGTGTTGAGCTTGTTGAAGTGCTCCATCATCGTGGGCTTGTCCATGACCGGCAACGTTTCAACGAGTTCTCGCAGGGCAGCATCCTGTGCACTGTCCCCCACGATCAACGCCGGTATCGCGCTGCCTCCGGACCCAAGCTTAGCCCCAGACCCGGCCAGGGATTCGATATCTGATGCAGCCCCACAGCCAGACCGAGTCACGCGCAAGTGTTCAGCAATGTACGGCGAGTTCTTCTCCCAGAACCGAATCTGCCCTCTTAGACCAGCGAGTTGGGCCTTCTTCAGCGCCCCAACATCCCGGTATCGAGCGAACCATCGCACGCGTACGAAGTGCCGCACCACGCCAAGTTTGAAAGCCAACTGTTCAATGAACCCGCTCACAGCCACCCCACACTTCCACCCGGTCCCTCGGGATGCTGATCGTGGCTATACAGAACCGTGATGTCACCTGAGCGCGAGAGTTCATCGAGCCACTGGGCCGTGCGAATGTACTGCTGTGCATCATCTTGGATGAACCGAGGTACGGGCTTCATATCGGCACAGCACCCCGCAAGATCCGCACCCCAAGCGGCGTCCCCGGCGAGCAGTATCTTTCCTTCAACGAGCGCACCAACATGCCCAAGCGCATGACCGCGAAGTGCAGTGATCAGGTAGGTGCCGTCTCCGAACAAGTCGTAACCATGCACCGGACCGGAGGTGCTGCTGGAAAGATCCGTCTCGTCGACAATCTGGAGCCGTGACTCGAACCAATCAGGCAGTAACTCACTAAATACGCCGTCCTTGACGTGTGAGGCGCGCAGCTTGCGCGCGAGCCCGTCCGAGACAACGAACGTGGCATGCGGGAAGAACTGGACGCCGCCGATGTGGTCGGGGTGCCCGTGGGACAGGACGACGTGGCTGATCGATTCGGGGGCGATTCCAGCGGCACGTAACTGCTGGTCGATGACCTGTTCGCGAGTGACTACGGGCGGCAGGAGTTTCCCGTACGCCCACCCCTTGAAACCCGCCAAACTCAGCGTGCGCTCCCCACGAGCGCCACCGCTGCCAACAGCGCAGGCACCGCGGCCCGGGTGTGGGGCGTATCCGGTGTCGAAGAGGACTCGATGCCCGCCCGGGTGTTCGTACAGGAACACCCCTGATGGGAAGGTGCGGCGTTCTTTTGCCCCGCCAAAGAACATCTGTGCGGGTTTGTGGTGGGTGTGTCCGCACGCAAAGTACTTGAGCCGGTGGTCATTGGGGTTGGGCCCGCTTTGGGGAGCATCCACCGACTCCGGTTTCCGCAGCCGATCCTGAGCGAAAGCCGCGATAGATTCCTCGATACTCACGCGGGGCTCATAACTCAGGTCGGCCCGAGCAGCGGAAATGTCCAGGGTTTGCGAATGGGCGATCGTGGACACCGTGTAGACCGTCACGGGTGGCTCGGGATTGCCGGGAAGCCGAGAGAACACCGATTCCAATGCTCTTGCCACCGCATACAGTGCCTTGGCGTTGGCGTTCCAGTACCGCCCAGTTTTGCCCAACTGGTCCATGAGGAGGTCGAGGAGTTCTTTGAATGGGCGTGGATCGCCGTTGGTGATGTTGAAGACCCGGCCGTTACTGTGCGGGGTCGAGACCGCTAATCGCAACGCTAACGCCACATTCTCAACCGAGGTCAGGTCAACCATGTTTGAGCCGCCACGGAACAGCGGGATGCCAAGACGGTCGTTGACGCGAAGCAGGCGCGGGATAACGCTGGTGTCACCGACACCGATCAGTCCGCGCGGCCGGATGATCACGAGTTCGGGCAGATCTCCTTGTGCGTGCGCTTGTTGGAGCAGTTCCTCGGCGCGGATTTTGGAGGCGATGTAGTGGTTGAGGTGGTTGTTTGGGTCGAACTCTGACTCGCGGATGTCTAGCCGGTCGCGTCGTGCGCTGTACACGCTGGGCGAGGACACAAACACGATCCGTGGAATGTTGTTTCGCTCAGCGAACCGCAGGACGTTGCGGGTTCCGGTGACGTTGGCCTCTTCAAACTCGTCGCTGTGGCCCCACGGCGAGGACAGTCCAGCGCAGTGGATGATCGCGTCTGCTTCGAGGTCAAGCGAGGCGATGTCCGCAAGTGTCGTGATGAGCGGTTGGACCTCAGGCGGGTTGGTTTCGCGCAACGCCGCAGCGCTTCGGGCCATACCGATCACGTGGTAGCCGTGCGCCAACAGCTCACGGGTCACATACCTACCCAGAAACCCGTTAGCACCGGTCACGATGACACGTTTACCCGGCGCACCACCCGCTACATGTGAGTCCGACTCATCTCCTACCATGATCGTCATCATACGCACGCACACCATCGCAGAGGCATGAAGCGCAAAATTGTGGACAGCGAAAACTATTTCACCGGACCGCGAATACAGGTCATGCCCCTGAACAGTGCCAAAGTGTGCTCGCCCCATATCCCTTACGGCGGGTCAACCGTATACTTGGCCCGTGCATATCGCTATGGTCACTGACTACTACCTACCGTCGCTTGGCGGGGTCCAAACCGCCATCAAGGCCGCGAAGGAGTCGCTGGAATCCCTCGGGCACGAGGTGACAATATTTTGTCCCCGGTTTGAGCCCTCGACCGATGATTCGGTGGTGGCGCTGCCAGCCTCCCCTATCTTCAAGCCGGATGGGTACCCGTTTACCTGGCCGTATGCGCACACGTACGAGCTGATGAAGGCCGAGTTTATGCGCCGCAAGATCGACGTGGTTCACGTTCATTCGGAGATGTTCGCGGCTTTGGCGGGTCTGCGGGCGGCGCGCGATCTGTCGATCCCGTCCGTCCAGACGATGCATGGCCGCGTTGACGTGTATTCGGCGTCGGTTCTGCCTCTCCCGCCTGTTTCCACAGCTCTGCTGGCGCGTATGCACGGCGCCCGCATACCCCACACACTCGCGCCGTCCACCGATACCCGCTACAACCGGGGTCAAGTGGCTCGCCGCATGTGGCGGCTCATGATCAACCAGGCAAACTTTGCCGATCACGTCATTGTTCCGTCCATGCATTTCGCGCAGAAACTGGTTGATCAGGGCGTTTCTCGCCCCGTTTCGATCATTTCCAATGGGTTGGAGGATTCTGCTTTAGCGCGTTGCGGCGATTCCCAGCCTCGGGTCCTGTCTCCGGATGAGCCGCTGCGCATTATGTGGTGCGGACGGGTGTCCCCAGAAAAGCGACCCGACGTCTTCTTAGGCGCGCTTTCGCAGATGACCAGCAATTTCGTCGCCAATCTGTATGGTGAGGGCGTGGCCTTTGCTGCCACCAAACGACTCGTCCACAAACTTGGGTTGGCTGACCGCGTGACCATGCACGGCCCCGTACCGCAGGAGGACGTGCTGGCGGCGATGCAAACCCATCACGTGTTCGTGTCCTCTTCGTACGATTTTGATAACCAGCCGATGGTGTTGCTTGAGGCGATGGCGTCCCTCTTGCCTGCGGTGGTGAGCGATCCTGATCTGTTAGAGATGTTCCCCGACGGCACCGCGACCGCAGCGTTCGGTCCCGATGCTGCTGGATTGGCTGCTACCCTCGACGGCCTGTGCGCCGATCCTGCCCAGATCGAACAGATGAGCAAGACCCTGCTCACCGCATCGGAAGCCGTCTCGCAGGACACCCATGTCCGAGCGCTGCTCGAGGTGTACGAGTGTCTGCTCTAGCCTTTTACTGCCGCTTAGAGTTACCGGCAAGTATGCGACCGTACGCGGTTGCAGCATTGGAGTTCAACGTTATTGGCCGTTAACCGAAAGCTGACTTAGTTAACTAAAAATGGTGGGGACAATGCCGACAGAAACGCAACATTGGGCTCGTGCCGAGCCGCCCGGATCTAGCTACCAGTGGCGATATCCCAGATCAACCGTACAATCAACACGCTCACCACGCACAGGAACGCGATGCGTACAAAGCGCGAGCCACGGGCGACCGCCATGCGGGCGCCAACGTACGCACCAAAGATGTTCGTGATGCCGATGAGCAGACCAACACCCCACACGACGGCCCCGGTGGGAACAAAAAGTATGAGCGCGCCAAGATTCGTTGCCAGGTTCACGACCTTCGCAATCGCGGTTGCAGGCAAGAACGCGTAGCCGAGTCCGCCAACCAGCGCGATCACGAGAAAACTACCGGTGCCAGGACCGAGAATCCCGTCATAGAAACCAATGATCGTGCCCCATAGCAGAGCGATACCAACATGCTTGCGTCCCTCCCAGCGTAGGGCGGACTGCTCCCCTAGCTTTGGGCGAACAGCCGTGTAGATACCTACGCCGATCAGCACGACCACCACGATGGGTTTCAGCGCCTCAGCGGGAAGCAGAATCGCGGCACGTGCCCCACCGATCGCGGCAAGAAGAGCCGCAAGTGCCATCGGCAGGGCCGTGCGCATGTCTGGGTGCACGCGGCGGTAGTAGGTGAACGCAGACACCGAAGTACCCATGATCGAGCCAACCTTATTAGTGGCCAGTGCTTGAACCGGCGAGATACCGGGAATCAACAGCAGCGCGGGAAGTTGAATGAGCCCACCGCCTCCGACAACCGCATCAACCCACCCGGCAGCAAACCCGGCAAACGCCAACAGCACGATGACCTGAACACTCAGGTCCAAGCCTGCGGAACCACCAAGAAAATCAAGCATCGTCATGTTCCTTTCAGGCTGATCTACACACTGTTCATCGGCACCGACTCCAGGCCCAGAAGCCAGACCCGCACCGGACGCCACTCACAGCAAACCCCACGAGCCAGGTAAGCACGTGGGGTTTACGGTGATACATCCGATCCTAGTTGGGATTGAGCGGATTTTGACGTGGGCGGTCTGGAATGTCTTCCGGTGGATCAACCTTCACGTGCGCTGCGGCAACCTCGACCTGCATGTCAGGTGCCGCAGGTAGGCGAGTCTTGGCGGTGGTGCGTGCCGAGACTCGACGGGCCGCAATCTCAGCGAACTTGGTCAACAGATAGTTGATCAGGATAAAGATGACTGCCGCCACAAGAAGTGCTTGCAGTACCGGCATCGGTGAACGCGAACCAAGGAGACGCGCCTGACGCAGCAGTTCCTGGTAGGTGATGATCTGTCCAAGCGCCGAGTCCTTCAAAACGACCACAAACTGGCTCACCAGGGAAGGGAGCATCGCCAGAAGGGCTTGAGGAAGTTCGATGCTGCGTAGGCTCTGACTGCGGGTCATACCAATTGCCAGGCCGGCCTCGCGTTGCCCCTTGGGCAGGCCATGCACACCAGAACGCACGAGTTCAGCGATCACTGCGCCGTTATAGAGGGTCAGCGCGACAACCACCGCGATCAAAGGTGCGTGCTCACGGGGAATGAAGGCCATGCGGGAGAAGAGGACCCAACCTGCAACCATCATGATCAGGACCGGGACCGCACGGAAGAACTCAACGATCACACCACACACCCAACGCACGGGCGCATGTGAAGACAAACGCCCCACACCAAAGAGTGTGCCGATAGTGGTTGCAAGCACAATGGACAGTGCCGCGGCAATCAAGGTGTTACGCAGACCAGGGAGCAGGAAGTTGACCCAGGCTGACTGTTCGATCAGAGGCTTCCACAGACGTGCTTCGAACTGTCCGGCATCGTTCAGTCTGCTGACAATCCAAGCGATACCGCCAACGATGAGCACTGTGCCCAAGATGTTTGCGATCAGGATATTGCGACGGGCCTTCGGGCCTGGAGCATCAAAGAGAACGGATTGACTACTCATCGGGACACCGCCAGTTTCTGCGACGCGATCGTGGTGAGCATGCCCACCGGAATCACAATGATCACAAAGCCGAGCGCGATGGTGAGGAAGATTGGCATGACGTAGTTACCGTTGTTTTCGATCATCTCGCGCATGAGGATCGAAACCTCAGGGACCGAGGCGGCTGCCGCGACGGTCGTGTTCTTGATCAACGCGATGAGGGTGTTACCGATAGGCGCGATTGCGCCTCTGAAAGCCTGGGGCATAATGACGTGCCATGCTGCGGGAAAGAAACTCAAACCGATGGCACGCGCTGCCTCTGCTTGGCCCGCCGGAACGGTATTGACCCCTGAGCGAATCGCCTCGCAGAAGAACGATGCGTGATAGACGGACAGCGACAAAACCGCCAGCCAGAAGAAATTCGCTTGGAAGTCTCGACTGAACGTCACGCCAAGGACCGGCCACAGCACGAGGATCGCAAACACTGCGATCACGGTGAGCGGGGTATTGCGCATCAGGGTGACATAGGTGCTGCCAATCGACTGCAGGGAGCGCACTGGCGAAATACGCATGAGCGCCAGAATCAGGCCAAGCGTGAATGCGAAAACTCCGCTGAAGAACGCGAGCCGAATGTTGACCCAGTACGCTCCAGCGATGTTGTACTCCGACAGCACGCTAAGAAAATCAGACATGTGCGATGAGTTCCTTCCCTATGGGAATTCACGTTGTGGGTGTGGGCGGCTCAGGTTGGCCGCCCACACCCTTGACGGTGCTCTCGGGTTACTTGCACTCCACCAGGGTTGGTGGGTTCAGGCTTGCATTTGGCGTGTACCCGGTGCCGTCGGTAGCCTCGGCGATTGCCGTCTCCCAGGATCCGTCATCGATCATTGCTTGGACGGCTTCGTTGATCGCGTTGCACTGATCCGAACCTTCTGGGATACCGATTCCGTAACGTTCCTCGGAGAATGGGTTTCCAACCACCCTGAACGCACCTGATCCTTCTTCAGCGGCGAGTCCTGCAAGGATGATGTCATCGGTGGTGGCTGCGTCGACCTGGCCACCTTGGAGAAGTCGGAGGCACTCGGAGTAGCCTGGCTGCTCAACTAGGTTGATGCCATCTCCTGAGTCGAAGTCGTCCTTGACTCGCTGTGCGGAGGTCGAACCGGATACGGAGCAGAGGTTCTTGCCTGCCAGGCTCTCTGGACCTGTGATGGAGGTGTCGTCGGTACGAACGAGGAGGTCCTGTCCAGCCACGAAGTATGGGCCTGCGAAGTCCACAACCTCGTCACGGGATTCGGTGATTGAATAGGTCGCAAAGATCATGTCGACCTGACCGTTCTTGAGCATTTCCTCGCGGTTCGCCGAGATAGCTTCGACCCATTCAATCTGGTCCTCGGAGTAGCCGAGTTTGTCGGCAACATACCTGGCCACCTCAACGTCAAAGCCGGTATAACTGTCGCCTTCCTTGAATCCGAGTCCTGGCTGGTCGAACTTGATGCCAATGGTGATCTTGTCACCGTCACCATCACCGCTCGGAGTTTCGGACCCTCCCCCACAGCTGGCGAGAAGCATGGTTGCGGCTGCGGCAGCCGCAATTGCCTTGTAGGTTGTGCGCATTGTGCTCTCCTTTTTCGAAATGGATAGTCGGTGAGAACTCTTGGTTACGCCGGATGACCGGCTCGTGCGTGGACGCGGGTTCGCTACCCCCTGTTAGCGAACGTGTGGTCATCGCGTGAGGTAAACGGCTCCCGGTCTTCGATGACGTGGAACGTGAAAAGGGTTGTCTGCGTGAACTGCTCAGACGCGCCAGAATAAGATGATCGGTCGCTTAATGGGACAGGATCTTGCCGAGGAAGTCTTTGGCTCGATCGCTTTGCGGGTTGTCGAAGAATTCTTCTGGGCTGGCCTGCTCGACGATTTGGCCATCCGCCATGAATACGACGCGGTCGGCTGCTTTGCGTGCGAATCCCATTTCGTGGGTGACAACGACCATGGTCATTCCCTCTTTTGCGAGCGAGACCATGACATCAAGCACTTCGTTGACCATTTCTGGGTCGAGTGCGGACGTTGGCTCATCGAAGAGGATGACCTTGGGTTGCATGGCCAGAGCGCGGGCGATTGCGACACGCTGTTGTTGTCCACCCGATAGTTGTGCGGGGATCTTTTCGGCTTGGTTTGCCACACCGACGCGTTCAAGGAGCTCCATTGCTCGCTTGCGTGCATCTGCCGGTTTCATCTTGCGGACTTTGATGGGCCCGAGGGTCACATTGTCCAAGATGCTCTTGTGGGCGAAGAGGTTGAACGATTGAAAGACCATCCCCACGTCTGCGCGTAACCGCGCCAGTGGTCGTCCTTCTTCTGGGAGCGGCTGAGAGTCGAGCGTGATTGTGCCCGTGTCGATGGGTTCGAGACGGTTGATGGTTCGGCACAACGTGGATTTTCCCGATCCTGATGGACCGATGACCACAAGCACCTCTCCTTTGTGTACATCAAGGTTGATGTCTTTTAGGACGTGCAGGTCTCCAAAGTGTTTGTTCACATCTTTCAGTTGAACCAATACGTCGGTCCCACTGGCTCCCTGCGATGTGTTCGTTGACCCCTGCGCTGCATGCTGCGGTGTACTGCCCTCATGCGGAGTACTCATGTTGCTCCTCAGTCTGGTTGAGGCCGCGGTTCTTAGTGAGCCGATGCCTCAATTTTCTTCCAAGCCATGTCCTGGGCACGGTGACCCAGCAAGCGGATTTGTGTGCTGTGACACACGTTTGGCTTGTGACCATCCTGTGGCATTTTGTGAGGTGCTGCCACCTTTGACAGCACTTGATGCCGCATTGTGACCTTTTAGTTACTAACGCTTTACGTTGACTCACTCGGGTAACTCTGGGTTAAGTATTGTCCTTTTCCCCGAGTTTAAGCGCTTTAGGTGACATGAAAATGCGGGATTCCACCAAAAAATGTCAAAACCCTAGTGGGTCGAGGTACCCGTCCGAATCTTGGACACTACGGCGATAATTCCGACGATGGTAATGCCCCATAAACATCCGACAACTGCCGAATAGAGGGTCGCAGCAAGCCATTGCACGACCACTCCCGCTGCCTCGACGGCGTGAGTGATCGTGTGCTCGACATCGTAGAGCACAGTCACAAGACCAATGTCGTAGAGCGACTTCACCACAATGTGTCCGCCAACCCACAGCATCGCAATCGTTCCTACGACTGACAGCACAGTAAAGACGTGTGGCATTCCCTTGACCAAGCCTCGCCCAAGCGCTGGCAAGCTCTTACCGGGCCACTGCGCCAGTCGCACCCCCAGATCATCCATCTTGACGAGCAACGCCACGACGCCGTACACACCAATAGTCATGACCAACGCGATGATCACCAGGATGCCCAACCGCTCCCAGAAGTTAGACGACTCAACATTCGCGAGTGAGATCAGCATGATCTCCGTGGATAGGATCAGGTCGGTTCGCACTGCCCCGGCTACGAGTTTGTCCTCGAATTCCTTCTCGGAGCGAACCTTCTCGGTCTCGGCTTTCTTGTCATGCCCATGCAGGTGAACACCGAACCAGCCGAGGACCTTCTCGGCGCCCTCATAGGCCAGATACGATCCACCGATCAACAACAGCCACGGCAGCGTGGCGGGAGCCCACGTGGACAGGATCAACGCCAGCGGCAGGATGATCAGGAACTTGTTGCGCAGGCTTCCCAGCGTGATCCGCTTGATCACTGGGAGTTCTCGCTTCGGCGCGATACCTCGCACATACTGCGGTGTAACCGCCGCATCGTCGATCACGACACCCATCGATTTCGCCGATGCTTTGAAGGCGGCGGTCGCGAGATCGTCTACGCTTGCAGCCGCTGCCTTGGCAAGCACTGCAATGTCATCGAGCAGGGCGAAGAGACCAGATGCCATGGTGAACCTTTCAAGGTGATCCCGCACGGATGGGATCGTCCGCACGCCGGTAAAGTTAGGCGTTCATACTAACTATAGGCGCCTACGCGAGTCATTTTGACGCACGTCTTCACCACCGTGCGTTAGGCATGGGAGTGGCGACGAGCCCTCACCTTCCTGCTCTTGCTCCACTTCCGTGCCCCTCAGAACCATCCCTGTGCCCGGCCCCTCCCTCAGCACCTCTAGCACCGGTGGGCTGTTTTTGGTCCGGGCGTACAGCAAAAAGTTGTGCAGCCGGATCAAAAACAGCCCACCGAGTGTGAGTACCTAGACCAATTGCATCGTGGTCAGGCAGGTAGCGTCTTCGTCACCCTTGGTGGATACATCAGCGGTGGCTGATCGGTCACCTGCGCTCAACTCAACCGTGGCGTCGATTCCTTGTGGCAACCAGAAGCCAAAGAATCCGTTGTCCTCGGTTGTCCGTGTCTCGTCAACCAGCACCTCACCTGTTTCCTTGTTGGTGATCTTGACCTGGATGTCCGCGCTTGCAAGTTCGCCACGGCAGGTGGTCAGTGAGTGGAAATGGCATGGGTGGGTCTCGTCGAAGTAGGGGGCGACAGACAGGTAGAACTCATCCTGTGGCATGGGCAGTACCGCTTCTGTGGACTCGTCGCTCACCACGAGTCCGGTTGGGCGGATCGAGGCGATCAGGTCCGTTGGCCGCTGCGCTACGGGGAGTTGTTCGAGCGCCGTGATGACCGCTTTGGTGTCGAGTCCGTCGAGGTCGTGCTTGGCGAGGAGGGTTTGTGCGTCGTCCTGCGGCAGGTCGGTTGTGGCCGTGGTGTCTTGTGTTATCGAGGTCGAGGTTGTTGGTGTGGAGGTGGAGCACCCTGCGAGGATCAGGGCACCCGCGAGCGCCAGTCCTACAATGCGGAGGGTTACGCGGGAGTTGGAGCGGCGGCGTGGCGCGGCAATAGAGGTGAACATACTTCAGGTTTCTTTCCGTGAGAATCGTTGTGATGGCCGTCTGGCGCCCACGCTTTGATGCGACGATGCCGCCTTTTGTGGGCAGATCGGTGATTCTCAGGTTCGGCTGATGCCTAGCGCTATCAGGTCCACGGTGTGGTGGTGTGCGTATGCGCCGTGAGACATGAGCACTAGTCTGGGGCGTGGCGCGTTCGTCAGGATGCGGAAGAAACGTGGTCCGGCAAACGCCCATATCACCAGGAGCAGCGCTATCACGCACGCCATAATGCTTGTCACGAGTTCGTTTGCGCAGGTGGCGCAGTCATCTGAGAGCAGAAATGCCAGATGTTGCGTTGGTGTGTGGTGCACTGCTGCGTTGGACTTTGATTCAGTGCTGCGCTCTATTGGCGACGATCCCTCGTCCGCCCAGGCCGCGTGCGTTGCATTCTTGGTTGCGTTGGATAGCTGAGCGCTCCCGCCATGAGTATCAGTCGAGGTGGTTGCGGAGGCCTGGAGGCTGGTGTTCGCGAAAGGGCCATGGTGCACGGGTTGACCGAGAGTGAGCGCAATCAGCGCTGCGAGTGCAAGGATCGCGGACAGCACGAGCTTGGCGGGCGCCGTGGTCCGTGAGTGCTTGCACTGATTCATGCCACTAGGTTAGGACACCTCGCTGAGCGTTTCCCGTGCCCAAGGTCCCACGGCCACCCCTCCTTGAGCTTCTCCCTCCAGTGGCCTTTCAGCAAGGCCGAGCGTTCCTGACCGTGCCTTCTTCACTTCTCCCTCAGCATCCCTAATGCCCGTGGGCTGTTTTTGGTCCGGGTGCACAACTTTTTGTTGTGCACCCGGACCAAAAACAGCCCACCGAGTTGGAACGGAAGGCAAGGAACCAGGAACTCATAACGTAAGGCCGTGAGTTCTAGAGGGTTGCGACGGCCTCGCCGAGGTCTGGCCACCGGAACTCAAAACCTGATGCTTCGAGTGCCTCGGGCAGAACCCACCGTGATTTCAGCAGCATCTCCGGTTCCTGTCGGGCAAGGAACATCGCCGGTTCGAGCATCCACCGGTAAGAGGGCAGACCAAATGGGGCACCCACATGCTTACGCAGGATGGACATGAGTTCTCGGTTCGTCACCGGCCCTGGTGCGGCCAGGTTGACTGGACCGGTCAGTTCCTCGTGCTCAACGATGTGGTCTATCGCCCGCACCACGTCATCGATGTGAATCCACGAGAACCGCTGATTCCCCTTGGTCGGGTAGTGCGGGGCGTTGCCGTCTCCGCTCGGGTCCGGGCCGATGCCACGGTAGCGTTTATGGTTCAGCGCCCAGCCATCAATCTGTGGGCCGCCCAAACCAAACCGAGCCAACATCAGGAGTTTGTTGGTTGCTGGACCGTCGCCCAAGACGATGGCCATCCGCAACGCCACGCGGCGGGTACCTGGTAGTTCACCGGTGAAGAATTCGCGCTCCCAGTTGCGGGCCACGTCAACGGAGAATCCCTGACCGAGTTCACCGGCTGACTCGGTTTGAGGTCGATCGGTTGCGTGCCGGTAGATCGTTGCAGTTGACGAGTTGAGCCAGAGCTCCGGCGGGTTTCCCGCCTGGGATACGGCAGCGTGCAACGCCCGGGTGGTGCGCAGCCGGGACGACAGGATCTCGTCACGGGCCGCATCGTGGTAACGGCAGCCAACGTTCTTACCAGCCATGTTGATCAGCAGTTCCGCGCCGTCAACCGCCGCATTCACGCTCGACTGATTGTCCCAAGTAGCGTTCCCGCTCCGGCCAATCGTGACTACGGTGTGGCCACGTTCCTCATAGTCGCGTTGCAGCCTCTTACCAATGAATCCCGAAGCTCCTGCGATCACAATCTTGGACATGCACTCCCCTATATGAACCGTTCCATGCGATCCGCTCTGTTTCGTTTGACCCTATCCCACTCTCAGCCCGCGCACCTTCTGCTCGGTGGGGCTTTTTGGTCCGGGTGAACAACTTTTTGTTGTGCACCCGGACCAAAAACAGCCCCACCGGCGCAGAGAAGACGTGAGATGAGGCTGCAAGACGAGAGATCGTCGCCAATAAGAAGGCTTATACCGCAAAGCACGCACCGCAGAAGATAGGCCGCGAATCAGTCGCAGCGAGCGCAGATCACACCCCTATGCCCTTAAAACCCGCCAAAACTCCTCATAGACTGGTGTTCATGCGCTTTTTGAACGGTCATGAGACCAACCAAGACCTAACCTACGGCGATGTCTTTCTGACACCGTCGCGTTCCGAGGTAGCCTCGCGATTCGACGTGGACCTCTCCTCCGTGGACGGAACCGGCACCACCGTGCCGCTCGTTGTTGCGAACATGACCGCAGTGTCGGGACGTCGCATGTCCGAGACCGTCGCTCGTCGCGGCGCGATGGCCGTCATCCCGCAGGACATCCCCGTCAGCGTGGTGCAGGACGTCATCGCCAGCGTGAAGAGCGCACACCCAGTCATCGAGACCGCAATCGTGCTGTCCCCGGAAGATCCGGTAGATACTGCGTTGTCGCTGATCGGTAAGCGTGCACACGGCGCTGCACTCGTTGTTGAGGACGGCAAGCTCGTGGGCGTGCTGACCGCAGCCGACTGCCAGGGCATCGACCGCTACTCGCAGGTTCACACCGTCATGTCCACGAACCCACTCACCTTGAACGCGGCTGACTTCGCTGGCGCCCAGGGCGGAGTCAACGGTGCGGAACTGCGCGCCGCATTCAACACCCTCAACGACGCTCGCCTACGCTTTGCACCGGTGGTTGACGAGCAGGGCAACGCGATCGGTGTTGTCTCGCGCAAGGGTCTGGTCCGCTCTTCCATCTACACCCCAGCGCTCGACGCTCAGGGGCGCCTCCGCGTTGCCGCCGCCGTAGGTATTAACGGTGACGTTGCAGGTAAAACAGCCGCACTGCTCGAAGCTGGCGTGGACACCCTCGTGGTTGACACCGCGCACGGCCACCAGGAGAAGATGATCGACGCTTTGCGCGCCGTTCGTTCCGTCTCCCCAACCGTTCCAGTTGTTGCCGGAAACGTTGTGACCGCCTCTGCGGTTGCCGACCTAGTTGAGGCTGGCGCTGACATCCTCAAGGTTGGTGTTGGTCCAGGTGCCATGTGCACGACCCGCATGCAGACCGGTGTTGGCCGCCCGCAGTTCTCCGCTGTGCTGGAGACGGCAACCGAGGCTCGCCGCCTCGGCAAGCACGTGTGGGCCGACGGCGGTGTCCGCCACCCACGCGATGTAGCCCTCGCAATCGCTGCCGGTGCTTCCCAGGTCATGATCGGTTCCTGGTTCGCAGGAACCCACGAGTCTCCCGGCGACCTGCACGATGACGGCAACGGCCGCCTCTACAAGGAATCCTTTGGCATGGCGTCCGCTCGCGCAGTCGCCGCACGCACCGCGCAGTCTGAGGCGTTCGACCGCGCCCGCAAGGGTCTGTACGAGGAGGGCATCTCATCCTCGAAGATGTACCTCGACCCGAAGCGTCCGGGTGTGGAAGACCTGATCGACGACATCACCTCGGGCGTTCGTTCCTCCTGCACCTATGCTGGCGCTCGCTCGCTCGAGGAATTCCACGAGCGTGCGGTTGTCGGCGTGCAGTCTGCGGCCGGTTACGCCGAGGGCCGCCCACTCGCTACCAGCTGGTGATTGCCTGATCTGGCGGGACAGCGCTTGTTCGCGGGTGTTGTGAGACCAGGTGGGTTGCCAGTTTGATTGTGCTTTACGACGAGTCGGTTTCTTAAGCGATCCACTCGCCTTGGGAGGGCCATTCCGTTTCAACGGGGTGGCCCTCTTGCGTTGCCTGGAACTATTCACTTGGATGTGCTGTCGATCTGTGGGAATCGTCGCCAATCTGTGGCAAACAAAGGCACAGTTCCACGAAAAAACCCACAGACCGACGCCAGGACGCTTCGGTGCACCCGACCCAAACGTGAAGCATGTATCAGGGGTACATTGGTTGCATGGGCAACACGATCGAATGGACCGACCCACGCAAGATCATCCAGGTGGGGGTCCTTATGGCTAATGGGCGCCTTGCTCCGCGGAACTTCGCGGACCGCGCCGAAGCGGAGGCGTGGGCTCAGGAGGGCGAGGAAGTCGTGGAGTGGAACCTCGTATGCGAGTGCGATCGCTGACGCTTCTCCCTGAGTTACCCTGCACGAACACCGCACTTACCTCGAACGATTGGCTGGTTCAACATGACCGAGACAGTTCCCGCCCTGCTTGATGAACTCGCTGGGCTCGGAGACCCAAAGATGCTTGCGGTCAACCAGAGGCACGGCGACGATCACTCGGTTAATCTCACCAAGTTGCGGGCGGTCGCGAAGCGTGTGAAAACCAATCAACCACTTGCACTCGAGTTGTGGGAGACCGAGAACACGAACGCCCGTTTGCTCGCCCTGTTGATCTGTAAGCCCAAGGAATTCACGCAGGAACAGTTGGACACCATGCTCCGCGATGCACGGACTCCAAAGGTTCAAGACTGGCTTGTGAACTATGTGGTGAAGAGGTCGAGCCACAAGGAGAAGCTGAGGACGATCTGGTTCGCCGACACGGACCCGGTTGTGGCGAGTGCGGGTTGGGCGCTCACGACGGAACGGGTGATCAAGAATCCGGAAGGACTTGATCTAGAAAGTTTGTTGGACGCAATCGAGTCCGATATGAAGGAGGCTCCAAGCCGCCTGCAGTGGGCCATGAACGAGACTCTTGCGAACATCGGCATCAGCCACGAGGAGTTTCGGTCACGTGCCCTTGAGATTGGCGAGCGCCTTGAGGTCCTCAAGGACTACCCGACTCCCCCGAACTGTACGTCACCGTTTGCGCCGATCTGGATCAACGAGATGGTGCGCCGGTTGGGGACAAAGTAGCGTAGCGGAGAGTAGTAGTCTCGCGGAGCGGGCCGGTTCCGTAGAACGTAACAGAACCGACCCGCTTGGGGAGCCTAGGAAAACGCTCAGAACCTGAACACTTGGACACGAGCGCTCAAATCCCTAGCAGCACTCGACACCTTGGTAATGGCCTCGTCTAGGCTGTCAAAGGCAGGGCCAGACTGGTTGACGTTTGCGGCCACTTCGTTGATGTTCCCCGCGATCTCGATGGAACCAGTCGCGGCTTCAGCGACCGAACGGCTCATCTCATTCGTGGTTGCAGTCTGCTCCTCAACCGCAGACGCAATGGTCATCTGGTAGTTGTTGATTGACTCGACGATCTCCGCTATCTGAGCGATAGCCGAAACAGCACTGTTGGTGTCGTTCTGGATTGCCTCAACCCGACGAGCCACGTCCTCCGCAGCGCGCGCCGACTCAGCAGCCAGTTCCTTGACCTCACCGGCCACGACAGCAAATCCCTTACCGGCCTCACCAGCACGAGCCGCCTCAATCGTCGCATTGAGTGCAAGGAGGTTCGTCTGCTCGGCAATCGAAGTGATCGACTTGATGACATCGCCGATCTCACGCGAGGACTCACCAAGTCGAGACACCGTCACGTTTGTGGCTTCCGCAGTGCTTGCAGCGGTTCGAGCCACTGCGGTCGCTTCCTGAGCATTCTGCGCGATCTCACGAATCGACGCACCCATCTGCTCCGAACCCGATGCCGCGTTCTGGACGTTTGTGGAAATCTGCTCCGCAGCTGAGGCAACTATCGCAGCCTGCTTCGAGGTCTGCTCAATTGTCATGGCCAACTGTTGAGATATGGCAGAAAGAACAATATTCTCGCTGACCGCTTGCTCCGAAGTCTCAACGACGCTTGAGAGGATCTCACGCAGATTCTCTTGAACTTGCTCCAGAGCCTGGGCCATCTCGCCAATCTCATCGCGTGATGCCACCTCGGTTTGACTCGTGAAGTCACCGTTTGAAAGCGCGCGGAGGGCATCTCGGACTGAATGGATGTCACGGACCATGTGGTTGGCGATCATAAGTCCGAGCCCAAGTGCCAGCAACGAGCCAAGCACTGCAACCGCAATCACAACCATATTCTGGAGTCGGGCAGACTGTGCTGCTTGTGCGGTGCTATCGACCCCGAACTGTTCAATCTCCTGATTGATCTTGTCAAACAACTCAAGCAAACCCTCACCCGCTGGATTGAGTTCATTGATCCGAATGCGCTCTGCGTTTGCAGAGGCCATACGTAATGTTTGGTCCTTGAAGTCACCAAGCACAAGCGTGCGATAACTCTCAAGACTCGTCATCACCTCGTCTTTGTACTGTGAGTCGAAGTGGCTCCAGAGCAATTCCGCATGTGCGACGGCATCGGAGTAGTTCTGCTCAAACTCCGCAAACAACTCTTCGTTAATCGACGCGGACACTGTGGCCCGCGTGGAGTTCACCTGCAAACGCGAGTTCCAGATGTAACGTTCCATCGCTTGAGACTCTTGATTGGCTGTGCTGATTTCCTGCTCAATACGCTTGACCGCATCCTGCTGCGCAGACAGCGACACCAACGCAACCACAGTGATAAGCACCGCTGTAACGGCTCCAATGACAGCGATCGCGAGAACTTTCGCGCGCACGAGTAGTCCGCCGAACCAGCCTGCGGGTGTTTTCGCCGCAGGGGTGCTGCTTGAGTTGTCATCCATGACTGTCCTCGTCCTTCGCTGAAGCGATTGTGTAACACAAACCGTTTAACGTGTTGCACACGCCGTATCGGCACACCGAGAAACAAATGAAGAAAATCACCCAGTTTTCTTCAAAACTGGGCAGGGAACGTCCATGGAACAGGAAGAATTAAACTCAACGTCATGAGCGGTTTACTAGTTGTTCACGCAAGCGCAGGGTATTGCGAGCTTGGCGGCGGCCTGCACCTGCACCCCTCGCGCTAGGGTGCAAGCCCATTTTCTTTGGCGACCGCACCGGGCCAGGCACCCGTCGCGAGGGTGAACGAGTTGATGCACACGTCCACCTCCCCACCCTAGTAAGGCAGGTTGTCATATTCCCAGCGGCTGTTGTGTGCGAGTCTGTACGCGGTGTCGGTAAGGACCGCGGCGTCGAGTCCGAACTCACGCAGGTCTTTCAGCGACCAAGTCGTGCATTCCACGGTTGACCCGGTTCGTTGGCCTCAGGGCTGCCAAAGAAGCCTCGGAAGTATGCGCCACCCGCCCGCTGACCGTCCAAGTCCTGGTGGGAAAGGAGTTGCGCTCCAAATCCCTCATGGGCGACGCGATCCCGGGTTTCCTGCCACGTGGTCCTTGGCGCGTTCAACAGGTCGCGTTCGACCTGCCAGCGCAGGGCCGGGTCGGAGTCGAGCAGCCAATCGCGAAGTTCAGGTTTCATGCGTTAACAGTACGTCGTGCGGGGCCTGGTTGCGCGCGCACCTGGGCCTGCTTTTTGATTGCCGACGAGCCGGTTGCGTTTTAGCCTCAACGCACGTCGAGTAGCCTTCCTGGCATCGTGGTGGCGTTGCAACCCAACTGCCATCCATAGCTCATGGCACGCCGTATAGCGTGGAACGCTTCGGATCGATACCCTGTGTACGATTCCGAGGCGTTCCACGCATCATGCCTTGCGCTAGCCGCTACGCACGAGAAGCCAATGGCGACCTATAGACGATGAGCGAGTTGACCTCGTATTCGGAATGCCCCTACTCCCGCCACCAAGAAGATCATTGATGCAGCCAACGCCGTCATGAGCGATGTTCCCACGCCGGTGTCGGAGAGCTCGTCATCGTCTTCTGCGGTTTCCCGGTCCGTGCTCTCGTTGTCGGTGTCATCCAAACCGTCGGTGCCGTCTGGGTCCCCAGTCTCGTCTGGTTTTGGCTCACCACTTGAGTCGGGATCAGGATCGGCAGTGTTATCTGGTGTCGGGTTGGTAGTGGAGTCCGGGTCAGGATCGTTCGTATTGTCGGGATCAGGATTGTTGGTGTTGTCTGGGTCAGGTTGAGGTGCTGTGGCCGTGAACGTGACGCTCGTTTGCACCGTAAGGGAGGTGCCCAAAACCCCGAAAGTCAGAGTCGCCGTACCCGGAGCCGAGGAAGTAACCCTGACTGTGTAGGTTCCATCTCCATTGTCGGTTACTGGTCCCACCGTTCCCACCCCACTGAGGGTGACGCGGACATCCGCCCCTGCGAGCGGGAACCCTGCATCGTCCACGATACTCACCGTGACTTTGGATCCGACGGAGTCACCTACTGGAACTGTTTGGGAGGAAACCGTCACCGTCGCCCCGAGCGGATCAACGGGGCCAGACTCATACGTGTAGGTACCGAAAGCACTGGTGAGTGCCGCGTCTGCCGGTACAAGATAGACATCGACGGCACCTGGTGCGTGCTTCGGGGCCGTTGTGGTAACGGTTCCCGCGCCTACATCGGCAACGGTGTCTGTTCCCTCAGCGTCAAGGGCTCCGAAGTACACGGTTAGGTCTTCAACATCGATAACGGTCTGCGCCGAGATCGGGACGGCAGAACTCGAAGTAGCTCCGGCACCGAGTCGTCCGTCACTACCAAGTCCCCACGCAAGAATCTTGCCCTCATCGGTGAGCGCAAGCGAATGGTAGCCGCCTGCCGATACTTCAGTGATTATGGTTCCCGTTGGGAGAGAGACGGGCACAGGAACTTGAGAATCAAGGAGGGAGTTTCGTCCGAGTTGGCCGAAATCGCCCTGTCCCCAGGCTTCAACACCACCCGCGTTGGTGAGTGCGAGGGTGTGCTGGTCCCCTGCCGACATTGCCACGGTTTCGGGAAGATCCTCAATTTCCTCTGGAGCATAGCCAAACCAACCATAGAACGGGTTACCTAACTGCCCGTAGGTGTTGTCTCCCCAACTGTAGGCCGTGCCATCAGTAGAAACAGCGAAGGACGAATCCTGGCTGGCAGAGATACCGACTGCTTGTCTTCCGCTAGGCAACGATACCTCAACCGGTACTGGAGTCATCGGGAGGATACTTGGGTCTTGACCCAACTGACCGACGTGGTTGAAACTCCACGCGAACACGGCTCCAGTGGCAGAACGTGCGAGCGAATGTGCATGACCCGCACTTACCTCGACGATCTCAGGACTTCCCGGGATGGCAACGGGCACAGGCGAGTATTTCTCTACCGGAGTCGCGTCCCAGTTCCCCACCTGTCCGGAATCATCGGCTCCCCAGCCGTACACATCTCCATTGCTCGTCACGGCAAGTGTGTGGGTCGAACCTGCAGACACAGACTCAAACTGCACACCTGTTGGTGCATCGACCTGGAGTGGCACAAGACTATCGGTGGTACTGCCAACACCGAGTTGGCCAGCATTGTTCTTTCCCCACGCGTATGCGGTTCCGTCCTCAAGGACCACGACGGAGTGGGATTCGCCCGCAGAGATGGATTTCGCGGGCGACGTGGATGGAAGCGAGATCTTTACCGGGACGAGAGAATCGGTCGTGTCGCCGGTTCCCAATTGCCCCTGAGAGTTATCTCCCCATGCGTAAATGCTGCCGTCCTCGGCGACTGCAAGGGAGTGCGCGTATCCGGCATCAATTGCCTGGAATTCAACCTCGAACTGCGAGAAATCGACTCCCGAGAGCGTCACGGTGTTTCCACCTACAGTTGGGCCTGACACAGGACTGATTTCGGGCGGCGGCGCCGAATGTGCGGCAGTTGTTGGACCAAGGGCAAGTAATGCAGCGCATGCGACTGCTGCAGCGCGCTTCAAAGGGGCGAAAGGCTTCAAGTGGGTACCTAATCGGTAACATCGCAGACTTGCGATAGGCGGGGCGGGGGATGTCAGACTCGTACACGCGGGCTGAGACGAGTAATGGCAGTCAACGGTGTTGCGGCACTGCAAGAAACGCTCGACTGCATGCGTTTGCTGGTCAAACAATACAGACCCCAGAAATCCTAGAGCAACAAAACATCCGGTATATGGACTGGCTGGTCGGCTGTCGGCCAGACATTCAGGAATGACGTCGGCTCCGGCACACCAGGTCTTCAGGAACCAGCGTCTATGACGCAGAACCTATTGCCCTCTGGGTCTTCCATGATGATGTAGTCCGCGTCTGCGGGCCTAGCGCTCCAGTGGACTTCGCGCGCGCCAAGCCCTTTGAGCCGTTCGACCTCGGCAGCTTGATCATCGGCATAGAGATCAAGATGGATGCGCGGAGGCAGCACCCGTCGCGATGACACTTTGTCGAGCGAAACGTTCGGACCGACCCCATCTTTAGGTTTCAGCAGAACGAAATCGTCTGCGCGGGGTTCGCGTATCTTGTAGTTGAGTGCCTCAGCCCAGAAACTGGTCTGGGCTTCCAGATCGGTGACCCGAATGACGATTGATCCGACTGTCAGCATGCGGCCAGTCTAGGCCCTGATCCTTCGGGCCTCTCGGGGAATTCACATGAACGGATTTGGTGCAGGCTTGTTGATGTTCTCGAAAACGTATTTGATCCGCGCATCGTTATATACGAGAGCAGCGCCGATGAGTGCGAGAGTCATCGCGAAGACCCAGAGGAAACCAATAGGAGCGAGTCCTTGCAAAAGCAGCCCCAAGCCAGTGCGCCTCTGCTGTGACGTGCTGGCGCCCCAGAACGCCACCGCGGCTCCCGCCGCAGCAAGAAACGCAAACGGAGCCATCCCCAGGACACGCCGTAATAGATGAAGGCGACGTATATGCCATACCCCGAGGTAAGCACCGCAAGGCTCGCAAGAATGTATTGCGTGCGCTGCCGCGTAGGTAATACGACCGGAGGCTTGATCTCTTAATCGCCGTGGCCCTGGCATTCGCTCATCTGCGCAACCCGTCCTCCGTGCCCGTGGCGCGGCCTACTCACGCCCCGCACAATTCCACCCGTTCACGGACCTCGCCCATATCGTCGGCAATCTGGCGTACTCACTGCTCGCGACCGCGATCCGGGCGCACGAAAAATATGGTGACAGCAAAGGATAGGATCGTAACAACCAGGCTAAACCGTCCCACCCCAGACACCTCCGCACAAGCGGGCCTCACCGAGCCGTGTCACACGACCGTGGCACGCAAAAAAGGAGAATGATGGCTAGATTGCGTCACACGTTAGGAATGGTCGCCACCGCTGCGATTTCAAGCCTCCTTCTGGCAAGTTGCGCGGGCGTGAATATTCCAGGATCCGGCACATCAACGGATGACGTCAGCGCCGGTCCAAGCGACGACGACTGCACGCCACTGATCGTTGCCACCTCATCCGAGAAGGTCAACCTCATGGAGGAACTCGGAAAGGCGTTCAAGGAATCACCGGAAGCGGAAGCCCTCGGAACCTGCGCTTCAGTGTTCCCCATCAATATCTCCTCAGGTAATGGTGCAAAGGTACTCATCTCCAACCCCTCGACCTGGCCCGAACTCGACCCAGAATGGTATCCAACCATCTGGTCGCCTGCTTCGAGCGTGTGGGTCGACCGTGTGGCTGCCGCGGGAAACAGCAACCTCGTTGCAGACCCCACCTACTTCACCCACACGCCAATCGTCTTCGGCATCCCCGAGTCCATGGCCCGCGCTCTGGACTACCCCTCCAAGGACATCTCCTACGCGGACCTCGAAAGCTACATCGCAGACGAGAAAGGCTGGGCAGCACTCGGCAAGCCACTGTGGGGTTCCTTCAAGATCGCCAAAACCAACCCGAACACATCCACCACCGGCTTGTCCGTGATCCTCACGCAGGCATACAGTGCCAGCAAGAAGGACAAAGACCTCACGGTTGAGGATGTCAAGGCAGCGGAAGACTTCTCCCGCACATTTGAGTCCGGCGCGATCCACTACGGTGACACGACCGGTAACGTCCTCACCACGCTCTACAACGCAACCCAGGGTGGAACGGAAGGCTCCGCCTACGTGTCCGCGGTAGCACTCGAGGAGACCTCGCTCTTCTGGTACAACAAGGGCAACCCCGACAGTCACACGGTCCAGCCCGGCGAGCAACTCACACCGCCAAAGGAAAAGCTCGTGGCCGTCTACCCCACCGAGGGATCAATGTGGAGTGACAACCCAGCGGTCGTGCTGAGCTCGCCGTGGGTGACTGCCGAGCAAAAGACTGCAGGTGCCGCCTTCATGCAGTTCCTGGGCACGAAGGCCGCTCAAGAGATCCTTCCCAACTACGGGTTCCGTCCCCTCGATGAAACCGTTGACGTGTCTGGTTCCCTCAACGCGAGCGTCGGCATTGACCCCGCGAAACCAGCGGTCACGCTACCCAAGCCTGAAGCCGATGTTGTCTCAGCAGCCCTTGACCAGTGGACCAACATCCGCAAGCCCTCCGCAGTGCTCGAAGTCATCGACATCTCCGGCTCAATGGATGACCAGATCGGTGATGGCCGCACGAAACTCGAGGGAGCCATCGACGGCGCCGTCTCCACGCTGAACAACTTCCGATCCACCGACCACATCGGCGTCTGGGCCTTCACAACGGACATCCGCTCCGACCTAGGCGAGGGCATCGTCCCCATCTACGAGTTCGGTCCGCTCGGAGGTAACAAGGAATCTATCGGCTCCTCCATCAAGGACCTCATCTACAGCAACCGCAAGGGAACCCCGCTGTACGACGCGATCTCAGCAGCCTACGACTTCATGCTTGAGGATGCTCAAGCCGGAAGAATCAACGCGATCGTCCTGCTCTCCGATGGCAGTGACACAGACAGCTCCATCTCGCTTGAGTCTCTTCTAGTGAAACTCAACCAGAAGAGCGAGGGTTCCAACACCAGCCCTGTTCGCATCTTCACCATCGCCTACGGTGAAGGCGCTGACCGCGACGTGCTGAACCAGATCTCGCAGGCTACTGGCGGTCAGATGTTTGACGCCTCAGACCCGAAGAGGATCCAAGACGTCATCCAGTCCGTGATGAACAACTTCTAGGCAGGGTCGGTGAGTGGCCCAGCGTTGTGAGGCTGGGCCACTCCGCCTCCCCCACCAAGGCCGGTTCGGGGCCATGAAAAGGGCCTTTGACTACTGGCAAACTGCTAGAATTTCCTCAATCACTGAGGGTGATTGACCTATTCGAAGGCATACTGTGAAGACAACAAGGATCCGCTCGGGACTCATCGCCGTATTGGCTACGTTATTGGCAATCGGCGTGCCGGGTACTGCACTGGCCAGCAGCGGCTCGCTCGTTGACGCGGCGGTTGAGTCGCTCCAAGGCGGGTCCAGCTACGTCGATCCCCACGCGGGCACGACGCAACTCGACAGCGGTTTTGATGGTTCCAATGTCGGTGTCGTTGTAGCGGCGTTCGAGAGTTCGGGTGGAAACGCTGGCGGACTGAACGCAGCCCAAACTGCGGATAGCATCTACAGGCACGTGTCAGGGCAATACGACGCCGTAATCGTCGTCAATAGTTCGCAGGGTACACCCCAGCCATACACGGTGAGGCCCGTCGCCGCATCCGAGGCCATTCTTCCGATACTCTCGGGCGGCACAGGCGTTGGGAACCTCAACGACTTCAAAACCGACGTGATGGATGCGGCGGCCGCTCTCACAACCACCTCGACCGGAACCGCACCGCCCCCACCGCCGTCTAACGACTTCCCCCTCGCACCGCTGGCAATCGGCGGTGCATTCCTCGGCGTCGCTCTCGTCGCCACGATCCTGTTCACCGTGTTCCGCGCATCGCGCCGTGGCTCCAAGAAGTACAAGACCATCCCGAATCACGTGATCAAGAACGACTCGATGAAGGATGAGATGGAAAAATTCGCCAAGCTCACACGGCGTCATATGGAGTCGCGGTACCCAACGGCGCGCCCGATGAACAGCATCTTGCTGCACCTCAACGAACTGTTCACTCGGCTCGAACGCAAAGGCGTGGAGAATCAGAAGAGTCTCGCAGAACTCGAATACTCCAACACCCTCAAGCAGCTCAACAATGCGCTAGGCAGCGACTACTACCTCGACATCGCCCAGAACAGCAGGTTATGGGACCGCAGTGGCGAGCGCCTTGCCGAGGTTGAGGCCGCAGCCAAGGCCGTTGACAACCAACTCCTGTTGAACATTCGACAGGTCAATTCCTCCAAGGATCTAGACTTCCGCGTTGCCCTTGAGGGAATGCTCCGTTCCGTGGACGCTCCCAGCGCCCAGGACATGGTCAACCCTCGCATCGAACGTGATTCCTAACCCCGCACCACACCCGTAATGTTGGCAACCTTAAGGGACTGAACATCCCGCAGAAGGGTCAGAAAATGACAGAATCAGCAATTCCAGGTATCAACATGGCAGCACTTCTTGCTGACCCTGAAATCCAAAAACAGGCGCCGGAGTCACCACTCGAAGCAGGCCTTGCGACCGTCACACCCGAGGACGCTGCCGCCGCATCATCTGCCGAGGCGAAGTTCGAGTTCCGGTCTCTACTCAGCCAAGAACAGCGCACCGCGCTCACTGCTTCCGCACCCGCTGTTGCCGAGCGTATGGTCAAGGACTACAACCAGATCCTCAACTTCGGTGCCCCAACGCTGGAGAAGATGAACCAGGCGTCAATCGCACTGCTCAACGAGCAGAAAGACATCCAGATCCCCGAAGCGGACCAGATCGTCAACAACCTACTGCGTGAGATGGACGGCTACAACGCCAAGTACCGCAACCTCAAGATGGAGGACTTTGTTGGCAAGGTCCGCAAATTCTTCGGCGGTGCAGGCTACACGCTCAAGACCATGATCCGCGATGCAAAGCCCATCTCAGACCGGTTGAACGAGGCCGAAATCAAGGTCCGCGAGATGGAACTTGCTCTTGGCACAAACTCGGACCGAGCGCGCAAACTTCACGAGCAGACTCTCGCAACCATGACCGACGTTGTTGCTGTCTTGGCTGCGCTCGAAGAGATCTCGCAGTACCTCCACGGAAAGTTTGACCGCGCTGACGCGCTACTCAAGCAGGCCGGCGAGACCGAACAGGTCATCGAGTTCGACGGTCAGAAGTACTCCCTCAGCGAGTTCAAGGAGTATCACGCTGACCTCGCGCAGGGTATCTCCGAGATCGAGAAAACCTGGTACGACTGGCGTCAACAGTTCTTCCTCGGGTTCGCCTCCGCTCCAACTCTTCGCAACCTGATTCTGGTGAGCGCGTCCATGCAGCGCCGCCTCCTCGTGTTCCGCACGCAAGGTATCCCTTCCGCACGGCGCGGGCTGGCCATGTGGCAACAGGCCGCACTGGCAAAGCAGGGCTCCGATATGGGCGAATCACTCCAGAAGGGCACGAACGCCCTCATTCAAGGTTCGTTCGAGGCATCCGCCGATGCTGTACGGGAAGTTTCCAAAGCCGCTCAGGCTCCCGTCATCACCGAGGAGACCGTGTTTGCCGTCATCGACTCCGTCAAGCAGCAGGCACAGTCCCTCATCGACGCCGACAAGTGGGGTCGTGAACTGCGTCAACGTAACCTGGCCACACTTGAACGCGGTGAGAAGGAGATCGCCACGGTTGACGCCGAGGGACGCCGCCAGCTCGTCGCCAACGCCGTCGCAGCAGCCTCCCCTAAGCAGTTGGAGAGCGCACCAGACGTCCCGGCCGGAGACATCTTGGCTCAGTTGGGCGTGCAAAGCTAGTTCTGGTTCGGTTTTATGAGGGCCGCGCATTCACCTGAGTGAATGCGCGGCCCTGTGCCGTCATGTCCTGCTGTCTGAATTGGTTTTCAGATTGCCGACGAGTTGGCCCAGTTCCCACCGCACCTCGCGTCAACCACGCGTGAGCCGGGGACACGGCACAGCCATCTCGTCGACAAGTAAGTGAGCCTAAGCCCTTAATTACTGCAGATAGGGACTGCCATTACCCACCTTCCCTGGTGCTGGATTACCCGGCAGATCAAGCACATAAGCGCGCATGTTGCCCTGACCAGACAGCGCAACACTCAACGTGCCATTAGAAACATTCTTGACGTCACCGGTAACAGCATCCTTATAAGTACCATTCGGAATGCCGGTAAAAGTTGCTGACCCTGAAACAGCCACCAGCACAAAACTATCCACGTTTTCTTCCGTGAAGCGCCGTTTGAAAGCGACATTACCACTCACACCCTCACGTGAATACTGCCCCTTCTGCAAGGCCGGAACAGCACGGCGAATCCGGTTCAGCGTCTGAACATGTTTCACCAATGGTTGTTCGAGCGTGGCCGAGACAGCACCACTTGAAGACGTCACAACACCGAAGTTACTTGCAGTAACTGAACCCGCCAAATGGTCACCAAAATAGGCTCGCCCTGTAGATTCCAGCGGGCAGGTTGGACCACAATCA
The DNA here is from genome assembly GCA_031979385.1 of Timonella sp. Classification (GTDB taxonomy): domain Bacteria; phylum Actinomycetota; class Actinomycetes; order Actinomycetales; family Cellulomonadaceae; genus Timonella. The sequence goes on from DALZEF010000020.1 coordinate 49,400, forward strand.
ATTTGCTGTCCAGCTTGGAACTCAATTTCAGAGCCGTAATACAGAACTGGGATACCCCGGAACGTCCACATAAGACTCATGTTCTCCGCCCACACATCAGCACCACCATCAAAACGGACCTCCGACTTCCCCGGCCCATAGTCATGGCTGTCCACATACACAGCATTGTAGGTAGCGTCATTCGTGGCATCATCAGAATCCATACCCGCATGGAACGCTGTTGACGCATCAGAGAAATTCATGTGCATGCGCATATCAATGATGTCCATACCTGACGATTGCGAACGATCAGGCACATGGTACGCATTGCCGTCTAACAGGTGGTTGGTGCTGGTTGGCTGGTTTCCAGTACCCATGAGGTTCTCGTATGAAAACTGTTCAGCAGCAGCAACCACGTCATCGAGACTATACTCACGCCTTTCCTTCCAGGTGTAGAACGGTGCAGAATGGTTCACTGACCCACGGTTCCACTTATCATGCACAAACTGTGCAACCTCACCGAATATGTAGAAATCCTTGCCCTTCTCACCGTGAGTTGCAACAGCATGCTCTTGGATTGCTGGGAGGAAGTGCCTGTTCCACATCACGCGCGGAATATGTACTGCCGTATCAACACGGAAACCATCAACACCCATATCGATGTACTTGTTGTAGGTGTCAATCAGGTAATTTTGAACCTGTTCAGATTCAGTGTTGAGGTCTGCTAGATCCTCGTGTATCCAGCAATCTTGGGAGTCTTTTCCTTCCCAGTTCCCAATCCAGCATTGATGGAACATGGCGGAGGGAAACATTCCAGATGTAGCGTTTGGCCACTGACAGTTGTACACCTTATAGCCTTCTTGAGACCATCCCGACTGAATTCCCCAGTTTGCGCAGTTTTGACCCTCAGGCTGGTTTTGTGACCACAGGTCGCCGTTGTACGTTGACCCGTCACTATCGGTTTCGGTTGGGTTGTACGTCTTTCCCGGTACCCTTTCATCGTAGTACCACGACCATTCTGCATCCCTAACACCGTAGACAGTTGGCGTGAAAAGGTTTTTCTCGCCCCATCGTGACGTGTGGTTATAGACCACGTCCTGGTAGATTTTGATGCCTTTCGCGTGCGCAGCGTTAATAAGTTCTTGGTATGTCGCACCGTCCGACTCAAGGCGTGGGTCAATTCGTTGGAAGTCCCAGCCATGATAGCCGTGGAAGTCATAATCGGACCTGTTAGTAACCACCGGTGTGATCCACAGTGCAGAGAACCCTAGTCCTTTGATGTAGTCCAGTTTGTCAATAATGCCTTGGAAGTCTCCACGGAACATAGGATCGTCATACGCAGCATTCCCCGATTTAACGTGCATGCTGCCTCCCATGTTGTTGCTGGGATCTCCGTCATTCCATCGAGCCGTCATAATGAAATAGATTGAGTCTTCTCTTGGGTCGCCTCCCAGCGGGCTTCCCTTAGTTGCACCTGCAACAGAGCCACCAGGCGTAGCCGGATTAGGGTCGTCCGTCGGCTCATCCGTCGGCTCATCCGTCGGCTCATCCGTCGGCTCATCCGTCGGCTCATCCGTCGGCTCGTCCGTCGGTTCGTCGGTTGGTTCGTCGGTTGGTTCGTCGGTTGGCTCTTCATTGGGATCGTCTGTGGCACATGGGGCAGCCTCGCTGATGACGCCTGAATCTACCGCTGCAACAGCAGTGGTGAACGTGTAATCGTTCCCTGCATTGTTATCCCAGGCCCCTGAACCGTTGTTGAATGCCACGGTGACTGACGTCGAATCACCTGTATCAATCACAATTTGGTACCAGTCTGTTCCAACTTCACAGGCAGGAACCTTGGTCATGGCTACCCCGGGAGCAGTAGTCCAGTTTCCCGTGCCAACGCGGTAGTGACTATAGGGGGTGTTCCAGGATGATTGTTTGTAGTACAGCGTGAGTTGTCCATTGAGTAGCCCAGAATTATCTGGGGCGGTATCCGATGGCGTTCCGGGTGAGACTCCACCAGCTTCGACCATTTGTGGCCCGTTGTTTGCCGGTATGTTGTAGTCTCTTCCGCTGTTGTTATCCCAGGTTCCTGAACCGTTGTTGAATGCTGCTGTGATTGTACTTTCAGCGGCAGTTAGGATGGTTGCTTTTGCCCATCCATCGATTCCGATAACTGCGGTCATCACTTGGCCCGGCGCATTTGTCCAACTACCGTTTCCTACTTTGTAGTGGATATACGCTGTACTCCATCCAGCAGGAACCTTGTAGTAAACATCGGTTGTTGTCGTTGAGTTTGCTTGTGCTGTTTGCGGTGCAACCGCAAGGAAGCTCGTGACGAGCATGAATGCTGCAAGAACCACGTTGAGCCATTTTCTGTGTGGCTTGGTGATTCTGGATTCGGTTGTGAGAGACACGTCTCCTCCATGTGTGTTTACGGCGTCTTTGCCGTTCTCACGAATCTGCCAGCGTTGGTACGTATTGTGCAATAACCTCATTGCATTTCAGATTGGTGGTTGGTGTGTTGGGGGTGAAGTTTGCGGCGAGTTGGAGTGTGGGTTGCAAGATTTGAGTTATTCGTGAACGTCGACTGAAATTTCAGGTTCCGCTTTCGTGGTGTTTTGTGCGTTACTAGGGTGTTTTCTTGCTCTTTTTGCAAGAGAGTTTTCCTCTGTTGAAAACGACCACCTACATGGGCACCTCTCCCCACCGTTCATATTTTGGGATGGAATCAGGGAAGAAACCGGGATTTTCCTGCCACTGCGAAACCTGCGTCAGTTTCAGATTGCCGACGATCTGGTTGCGTTCCACTGCGCCTTACGTCAACCTCGCGTGAGCCGATAGCGGCACCATCCGACTCGTCGGAAAGTGGAGACCGGACAGAGCGTACACCGAAACCCGCTAGAGTCGAGGGATGCCGGGATTTCATCATGTTGAGTTGTGGGTAGCCGACGTGAAGATGGTGCACACCGAGTGGGTATGGTTACTTGAGCAGGTGGGGTTCACTCACGAGGCCGCATGGAGCGAAGGCGTGACGTGGAATGCGGACGGATCGTATCTGACGATCACCACCTCGCCAAACCTTTCGGGCACCGAACATAATCGCAGGCGCCCAGGCCTCAACCACCTGGCGTTCAAAGGTGGGGATGGTACCCATGTTGACGCGATTATGGCATTGGCTCCTGCACACGGATGGAGGCCGCTGTATCACGAGCGCTACCCTCACGCTGGAGGAAGCGGTCATTACGCGGGCTGGCTTGAGAACTCTGACGGCTTCAAGGTCGAGAGCGTCGCGGGCAAGTCAGCCGTTTAGCGATTCTGAACGCTTCAAGCACTCACACACCATAACTTTCGCTTGCCGTTTGCTGATCCACAGGATAGATGCTCCCATTCCAACCTACGGGTGGATATTGGTGGGATAGGG
>DALZEF010000021.1:0-50796 GCA_031979385.1 Timonella sp.
CGTCTCAGTGCTCTTGAGCGGCGCGCCCAACTTCTGGACATCGCCCGCAACCTGTTTGCGGGACACGGATACCACCACATCTCGATGGACGACATCGCAGTCGCCGCGCACGTCACAAAGCCCGTGCTCTACAAGCACTTCCCATCCAAATTCGAGTTGTATCTGGCAATCCTCAATGATCTGTCGTCCGCGCTCATTGAAACGGCACGCACAGAACTCATCCAAGCCCTCGAGATTTCCGACAAGTCGGCGACTTCCGGCGCCAGCACCGGGCTCGGAGATTCGACTCCACGTGCAGGCGCCGGGACGCCTGTCTCGACAGTCCCTCCTGAACACGCCGTTAGCGCCCAGCATGACGGCTACCTCGCGGTGAAAGCCGTGCTCGACTCATACATTCTGTTCGTTGAAGAAGCCGGGCTGGCGGCATCTCTGCTTTTTGAGTCAGACGTGACTCGCGACCCAACCCTGCGCGCTCAGCTCAATGCGCCAAGCGCCCACATCAGCGGGTTATTGTGCGATGCTCTTACACGTGCGGTGGGAGCGTCGCACATTCAACTTGAACCACTCGCCGATACCGTGACCGCTCTCGGCCGCCACCTCGCCGTTGAACTCCTGCACAACCTTCCAGAGCAGACCGCCACCTTCTCACTCGATTTGGGAACCGAACAGGTTGCACGCTTCGCCTGGCACGGCATCCAGGCCAGCACGTCCACCACTTAGTGCCGCTGTGTAGTTTCGCCGTTAGGCAAACCCGGCACGTCGCACGCGAGTGGCCACTAGTATCAAACTAAAGCCACGATCCGGCCTTAAGTTCCGGGTATTCCAAAGGAGTCAACATGCTGGTCACCATCGGCATTCAGAACGTTGCACGCGAAGTCCGCATCGAAACCGACGAGACCGAAGAGGCTCTCAGCGCAGCGATCACCAAGGCAGTCACCTCCGGTGAACCGCTCGTGATCACCTCGACCAAGGGCCACAAGACGTTCGTTCCAGCGGCTGCAATCGCTTTCGTGGAGATCGGTCAGAACGACAAGCGCTCAGTCGGCTTCGCGCAGCTCTGACACGTACATGAAGGGCGCGGCACCAAGATTCCTCCTGGTGCCGCGCCCTTGGTGTACCAGCCCGATCTAGGATGCCAGCCCAATGCGATCCATACGGCGTGCATGGTCGGCGGTGAGTTGAGCGAATAGCCAACTGGTTACCAGCTTCGCGGTTGCCTCGGCGCCCTCTCCTTCAACCTCAACGCCTTGTTCAGCCGCTACCTGTGCCAACACGGATGCCAAGGCTGGATACTGAAGCACAAGACCTTGGATCTGGTTGAGTGCCTCCCCCACGAGTCGGCGACCCCACAGCGCGAGTCGCGAGGCTAGGACCGAATCTTCCTGTGCGCTGTGCGTCAAAATATCGGAAGCGACCACGGTCTCATCGGAACTCGACAGGGACTCGTCGACTCGTTCCCGGATGTCCGCCGGTAGCGCCTGGATCAGGATGCGACAAAAGTCCACGGCCACGGAATGGCCAACATACCCCTTGAGCACACGCTCGTGCCAGGTTTCGGCCTTAGTGCGTTGTTCATAGTCATCGAAGGCGTTGTTGAAAGCCCGCACTTGGGCTTCACCATCGGTGCCGCGTTCGTTGAGCAGGCTAATCAGTGCGCGCATACGCCGGTGAGCGGCCGCCGAGAGGTCGGCTTGTGCCATCCGAAAACGAGCGTTGGGTGCACGCGACGCATCAATTGCCAGCCGCATCTGTGCGGCGAGTTCAGCGTAGGCGAGCAAGCCGACAACGGTGTCGACTTCTTGGATATGAGCCAAGACCTCCGCGGCAGCAGCGCTGCCGTGGAGGTCTTGGTTGTCATGTGCTGGGGTGGCGTTTGGTTCCTGGGTCACCCATCCATCTTAGTGGGTGGCAGGGCTGGAACCTACATCACTCCTACCCTCTGCTATTCGCTTGCCTGAGTTTCACCGGTTGACTGGGCTGGTCGGCGGGTACGGGTGCGGCTGCGGCGTTTTTCGGTGCGGCCTGCCGACGACCCTTCCGCCTTCTCACCGCTCGCCTCCGTTGCGGTGGCGGTTGCAGCGACCTCGCCGTTGACACGACGGGTGCGGTTGCGTTGGCGCTTTGGACGCTCGCTCTTCTCGCTTGTTGGAGCTTTGTCCTCGGATGAGACTGGCTTGCGGTCGCGGTCGCGGTCGCCAGAGCCGCCACGCTGCGAGCGGCCACGCGTGTTGCGGGAACCGTCACGACCCGAGCGTCCACCGCGATCGGAGGAACGCGAGGTGCGCTTCCCGGTTTCACCGAGGTCTTCGAGTTCCTCTGCATCCAGTCCGGCACGGGTGCGGGCTTCCTTGGGGAGGCGGCCCTTGGTTCCCTCTGGGATGTCTAGGTCGGTGTACAGGTGTGGGGAGCTCGAGTAGGTTTCGATCGGTTCTGGGATGCCCAGTTCGAGAGCCTTGTTGATGAGCGCCCAGTGTGGCACGTCATCCCAGTCCACGAATGTGATCGCGGTTCCCAACTGCCCTGCACGACCGGTACGACCAGTGCGGTGGAGGTAGGTCTTCTCGTCTTCAGGGGTCTGATAGTTGATGACGTGGGTGACATTTTCAACGTCGATTCCACGTGCAGCCACATCGGTGGCCACGAGGATGTCAACCTTGCCGTTGCGGAAGGCACGCAACGCCTGCTCACGAGCGCCCTGGCCGAGATCTCCGTGCAGTGCCCCGGCAGCGAAGCCACGCTCAACGAGTTCCTCGCTGACCTTGGCCGCAGTACGCTTGGTCCGCGTGAACACGATGGTCAGCCCGCGCCCGCGAGCTTGAAGGATACGCGAGAGCATCTCGGTCTTGTCGAGCGCGTGCGCCCGGTAGATGACCTGCTTGATGTTCTTGTGGGTAGCCCCCGCGTCTTCTGGGTCGTTGGCCCGGATGTGGGTGGGCTGGTTCATGTAGCGACGTGCCATCGACACGACAGCACCCGGCATGGTTGCGGAGAACAGCATCGTGTGGCGTACCGCTGGGGTCTGCGCGAGGATCTTCTCAACGTCCGGCAGGAAGCCGAGGTCGAGCATTTCGTCGGCTTCGTCAAGCACGACAACTGCTGCACGCGACAGGGTCAGGTGGCGCTGCTTGAGCATGTCAACGATGCGTCCGGGGGTTCCCACAACAACTTCAGCACCAGTGTTCAGTGCTTCGATCTGTGGTTCGTACGCACGTCCACCGTAGAGTTGCACGATACGCACGGAACGCTTCGCGCTGGCTACCTCGAAGTCCTTGGCAACCTGCACGGCAAGTTCACGGGTTGGCACGATGACGAGTGCCTGTGGTTTGCCTGGAGCTGGAAGCTGGTCGTAGCCATCTTCACCCGGACCGATGACACGGGTAAGGAGGGGCACACCGAATCCGAGGGTCTTGCCGGTTCCGGTTTTTGCCTGGCCGATGATGTCGTGTCCCTGCAGGGCTACGGGCAGTGTCATCGCCTGAATTGGGAATGGCTTGATGATGCCTGCTTCTGCGAGCGCGGCAACGATTTCTGGGCGGACGTCGAAGTCCGCAAAAGTCACATCGGTGTCTTGAACACTTGGGGCTGGTGTGGTCACTTATGCCTCGTTAAGGTTTGTGGCTGGACCTTGGCGCGTGTAGCTCACGTTCGCGGAGATTCCAGCTAGGCGGCAACGTTTCGGTGTTGCGGGCTACACGGCTGAAAGTCGACAGCCTGTGGTGGTAGCCGAACGTGGAAATACGTGGTCGAGATCGATCAGCTAAGCGCTGTCGTATCTGGGCCTAAGAGTTAATCGAGACGAACGGGCAACCAGTTAACATCCCTATTGTACTGCGCGTGGCCGCCCCTAGGCGGTAAAGCGCGCCAGATCACGCAACGCAGTGTGCTTGACGCCACGCGACCGATTCGTCGCCAAGCAAAACGACCCATCGGGCGACGCAGCAGACAAAAAAGTGGAGGCGGCTCCCCCACTTTTCGCTGCAGGCGCCCGCTAAGCGGTCTGAACAAACGCGATAATCGCGTCAGCAAGCAACTGGACTGCAATCGCGGCGAGTAGCAGACCTGCGATACGGGTCACCAGGATAGTGCCCGACTCGCCAAGAATACGGTGGATGACGGAAGCAAAACGCATCGTGATCCACAGCGTCAAACAAATGAGGAAGAACCCAACGCCAAGAGCAACCCAGTCCGCCGCTCCGCCGTCAACGCGCTGGACAAAGAGCATGGACGCGACAATCGCACCAGGTCCAGCGAGTAGCGGAGTTCCCAACGGAACCAGCGCAACGTTGACGTTCTTGGAGGACGAGGGATCGTCATTGCCCCCTTCCAACTTTCCGGTCAACAGTTGCATCGCCACGAGCAGCAAAAGCAGACCACCCGAAGCCTGCAAGGCAGGCAGGGAAATGTGCATGTAGTTCAGGATCTGCTGACCGAAGGCGGCGAAAGCCAGGATCACACCGGCGGCAACGAAGATGGCAGTGCGAGCAGCCTGTTTACGCTGCTTCGAGGTCATCGAACTGGTGAGACCGAGGAAGATGGGCACAGTGCCGGGAGGGTCCATGATGACGAACAAAGTCACGTAGACCTCAATCACAAGGCGGGTATTGATAATGTCGCTCACGAACGAACCACTGGGGTCACACCAAGTTCCTCAATCCTTGCAAACACCTCCGGGTCAGTGGTGTTTTCTCCAAGACGGTTGGGTTTACCGTCACCGTGATAGTCACTCGAACCCGTGATGAACAGGTCGAGTTCGCGAGCCAGGCCGGTAAGCCGCTCACGTTGATCTGTGGGGTTGTCGCGGTGGAAAACCTCAAGGCCCTGAAGTCCTGCCTCCGCAAACTCAGCGATAACACTATCGGATACCACGCGTCCGCGGTCGGACGCACCAGGATGTGCAAAGACCGCAACACCTCCTGCGGCTCGAATCGTGCGAATCGCGTCGAGGGCATCTGGGGCATAGTGCGGCACGTAGTAGCGCGATCCTGGGTAGAGCATGGTCGCAAATGCTGCTGAACGGTCTGGGACGTGACCCGCCGCAACGATGGCATCGGCGATGTGCGGGCGACCGATCGTCGTTCCCTCGACGGTCTGTTCCAGAATATCTTCCCAGGTAATGCCGAAATCGGCGGTCAAAGCCTCCACCATGCGCTGGGCACGATTTACGCGCGCGTCACGCACTTTCTCATGCTGGAGCAGGAGCGCTGAGTGCTCTGGATTCTGGAGGTAACACAGTAGGTGCACGGAGATTCCGCGGTACAGCGCGGACACCTCGGTGCCACGCACCAAAGCGACCCCCGTATCGTGTGCGGCGGCCTCCGCCTCATCCCAGCCGAGTGTCGAGTCATGATCCACGATTGCAACGACATCCAGCCCTGCGGCCTTCGCGTTCACCAACAGTTCGGTTGGCGTGTCGGTGCCGTCCGAGAAGGTGGTGTGCGTGTGCAGGTCGATGCGCATACCTCCTAGGATAGGGGGCGTGCACACCCCGCGGCTGCCGATTCGGGGTGTTCCCCAGCACACCTGGCGTGATTGGCGACGATTCCCTGAGTCGCCTGCCCACCGCACCATCGCTGGTGCCCAGGCTGGCTCGGTGGACACCATCAGCGGGTAGGATTTCCGGTGCATGCTCGTGGGACAATGAAGGACATGAGCCAGAACCAGGTGAACCCAGAAGACAACGCTGACGGCACAACCAGCCGTGACGAACTCAAGGACCGCGTCAACAATCGCAGCCACCGCCCATCGTCGGAGAAGTTCAAGGAATTCATGACCTCGCACTGGGAGCCACGCAAGGACCTTGGCATCGTTGCCGGGGACTTCGCACCCTACACGCCAGCCCGCCGTGCAGCCGTTTCACAGCGGTTCCCTGGCGAGCGCCTCGTAGTGCCTGCGGGTGGCCTCAAGGTCCGTTCCAACGACACCGACTACCGTTTCCGCCCACACTCGGCGTTCGCGCACCTGACCGGGTTCGGAACCGATCAGGAACCCGACGCGGTGCTCGTGCTCGACCCGACCTTTGACCAGGACGGCAACCCTACGGGCCATGAGTCGATCCTCTTCGTACGTCCACTCGCCGACCGCAATTCCGAGGAGTTCTATGCGGACTCACGCTACGGAGAGTTCTGGGTCGGTGCCCGTCCAACCCTCGAGGACGTCACCCGCCTCACCGGCATTCGCGCAGCGCACATTGACACCCTCTCCGATGTTCTTGCCAAGGACCTTGGCACCGTGACGATCCGGGTGGTGCCCGAAGCCGATCAGGCGATTGAGGACTTGGTCAACGGTCTGCGCGCAGAAGCTGGCCTTGACGTGGTATCCGATGAGGCGGTTGAAGACCTTGCCACACTCGATGCCGCTCTCGCGGAGGCACTGTCCGAGATCCGCCTAGTCAAAGATGAGTGGGAAGTCGAACAACTCAAAGAGGCCGTCACCCAGTCGATTGCCGGATTCCACGAGGTTGTGCGCAACCTCCCCCGCGCTGTCGCCCACCGTCGCGGCGAACGCGTCATCGAGACCGTGTTCGATGCGAACGCCCGACTTGAAGGCAACACGGTCGGCTACGAAACCATCGCCGCGTCCGGTGATCACGCGACCACGCTGCACTGGATCACAAACAACGGTCAGGTCAAGGAAGGCGACCTCGTGCTCGTGGATGCTGGTGTTGAGGTCGAATCCCTCTACACCGCCGATGTCACCCGCACTCTACCCGTGAACGGTAAGTACTCCGACATTCAGCGCAAGATCTACCAGGCGGTCCTTGACGCAGCAGACGCAGCGTTTGAGGTTGCGGTTCCCGGCAACAAGTTCTCCGATGTCCATGCAGCAGCCATGAAGGTTATTACTGCACGACTCGAAGAATGGGGCCTGTTGCCAGTGACCGCGGAGGAATCCTTGTCACCCGAGGGTCAGCAACACCGCCGCTGGATGGTCCACGGAACCTCGCACCACCTTGGCCTCGACGTGCACGACTGCGCCCAGGCCCGCCGCGACATGTACGTGGACGGCATCCTTGAGCCCGGAATGGTGTTCACGATCGAGCCTGGCCTGTACTTCAAGTCGGACGATCTGGCCGTGCCCGAGGAATACCGCGGAATCGGCGTGCGCATCGAGGATGACGTGCTGGTGACTGAGGACGGAAGCCTCAATTTGAGCGCCGCCCTGCCACGCGAGCCAGACGCAGTTGAAGAGTGGATGGCGTCGCTCCTCGACTGATGGGTAGTTAGATACGCTCAGCAAAGTGGGGCTAACGTTTTCACGTTAGCCCCACTTTTCTACTCTGCCGCAGTCACTTTGGCGTTTACGCAAGAAAAGCACCTGCGCACCATTTCCTAGATGCGGATTATATTTTTCCCATACTTTGGCGAGTCCTTAAAGAAGAAGACAGGAATGGCACCGCTCTCTTGCTGAACTTTCTTCGATGCCGCGTTCCAGATATACCAAAACACGACAATCGTCAGCATCAAGTTCACTATCGCAAACCAGAGGCTACCCGTAAAGGGCACTGCAATGTAGAACACACCAAACATCAGCGCAATCCAACCAATCAATTGATGAGTTGTGGGAAACCGCTTTGAAACCGTTGGGATAGCCAGGTAGAGTAGCACATTTGCTATGACTGGGCTCACCCCAAGAGCAGACCACTCGTGAATTTGCGCAGCCGTCATATGTTTACTACTTCTTCCCTCTGACTACAGCGATAGTGCAGTTTATCGCGTACATAAAATTTCCCTTCCCTAAAAAAGAACTCACCTCACCATCAAGCCCTTCGGCGCGTTTTCCAGAAGCCTAAGGCGAAAGCGGAAATGATCACCGGAATCGTAACTAGGTGGATATTGAATATCCCCAAATAGTTCCAAAAGTATCCACCCACAAATGGAACAACCAGCGCGAAGAAGAAGGAACTCAGCTGAGTTCTTTGCCCACCTTCAGGCCCAAAGAAACTAAAGGCATGGCGCACACCCCGAAAGAGAGTGTACAAATAAGCTACACTCACAGCAGTGACCAAGATTACTTGCAACACCAACATGCAAATCCTCCGATCACATCATATGGCTTGTCTCAAAAGTTGACCGCAACTGCCATACCCGATATGGTCAAATACCGTTTCAATACTAAAAGCCTCAACGACCCGGAGATCTGCTTGCACTTTGGCAGAAAGTTGTGGCTTTTTAATTTTCTCCCCAGCCTTGATGAGAGCTTCTCCAACTTTTTTCTTCACCGATTTTGAAGGCTGATTTACACTGATGCTCTGGCCTTTCGCGATCAACTTATCACGGAACTCCCCGACCTTCTTCTTGATCATTGCCACTGCGGCCTTCGTTGCTCCGCCAAGTCTCTTCACTGCTGCCGCAATAGGTTTGGATTTGGTTGCAAGCGATGATACCTTCTTTGCGAATTTGGCAGCCCGGATAAGTACCGAACCCGGTACAAAAGTAATAGCAACCTGCACGGCACACATCCCGATAGTCGCAACCCACCAATCAAGAGATGGGTCGGCGACTACTGGGAATGCGGTATTTTTGTCGGTCACAACGGTTTGGGTCAGTGTGCCATCGACAAGATTGTACGAGGTCTCAACAGCATTACCCTCAGCGTCGACTGCCCATGGTGCTTCAACCTGCGCTACTTGCTGGGTGCTGGTGACCGTCTTCGTCTGTACATCAGGAATTTCAGCTAGTTGCTCAAACTGCTCATCAGAAATGGCATCCAACTCATCGAGGTCATCAAGCGAAACAATATCCCCACCAAGGATTTCCGCCACAGCTGCTTCGACGCGGGCTTGCTCGCCAGGCAATGGAACCTCAGTCTCGACCGGTGCGAACACAGCAATCGAACCATCCTGAAGTGGCTCAAGCGTTGCACCTTGCGCCAAGTCAAGATCGAACGCCAACTGTGTTGGTGCATCCTCAGCAGCCAACACCGCAAGCACCTGCGCACCATCACCGGTAGCACGGGCAACAATATCAAGCCCTACCTCTACCTGAGCAGACACAGCAACCCCATCAACAATCTCAGGCGTTTGCTGCGCACCGGCATAACTAATACCGATCGCTAGGGCATCCCCACCTTCACCGATCGCTTCATCAGATGCCAGAACCAATTCACCGCCCTCCAATGAAACATGCGTTGCCACATCAACGTCAACACCTGCACCACGCGCCAGTTCCTGTGGCGCGAGCGATCTGACGTTAGCGCAGGTCAGAACTCGAACACAATCGCATTGATATAGCCCAGAAATAGGGGAATCTGGTTAAACGCCTTACGCAGACCACCGGAATTTCCCGTATCAATACCGAGGACATGAAACTTGAAACATAAAACACAGCATCTAACCAGCAGTTATGCGCATCAGTCCTGGTCAACGAGTCTTTCAGTGAATGGAAACCTTTCCGCATGGAAACCATCCCTGACCAGCGAAAACTTTCCACATGGATACCATCCATAGGGTGAGACACTAGCGGCGGCAGTCAAGATTACCGCCTAGGTCAGGACGTAGCCCGGCCTAGTCAAGATGCAGCCCCAGCACCACAACGAACTCAACCGGAATTCGGTTGAGTTCGTGCACTTTTGGTTGAGTTCGATCCGAGAGGTGGCGCGAAGCAGTAAACACAAGGCAGGAAACGGTTGAGTTCGTTTCGGGAGGTGGCGCGAATCAGTCAACACAAGTCAGGTAAACGGTTAAGTTCGATCCGAGAGGTGCCATGGAGCCGCACACGCGAGGCAAGTAGACAACTGAGCCCGCTGGGAGGTGGGGTGGTGCTGGAACGAACCGACTCGTCGGAAATCAAAACCGCCATCGCGGTCCGCTACGTTACATTTGGCAAATGGCACGCTCAGCACTGTTGGACAACCAGAACTTCCGCTACCTGTGGGCAGGCGACGCAATCGGACAGTTCGGCGCACAACTCGCAGGTTTCGTCATCCCGGTCTTTGCAGTGCAGTACCTGCATGCAAGCGAAATGGAAATGGGCCTGCTCAACGCTGCGGAACAAGCGGCATTCCTTGTCATCGGTCTCCCAGTGGGTGCCTGGGTGGACCGAATGCGCAAGCGGCCGGTCATGATCGTCACGGATGTGGTGCGTGCGCTGGTGCTCTCAGCACTCGTTGCGCTGACCTTTACCGGGCACGCCTCGATCCCAGTGCTCATCGCCGTCGCGCTGGCCATCAGCGTGTGCAACACCTTCTTTGACGTGGCATATCAGAGTTTCGTGCCAGCAGTGACCGGCAAGAGGCACCTCCTTGAGGGAAACTCGAAACTTGAGGCCACCCACTCGGTCATGTACATCATCGGCCCGGCGCTCGGTGGTCTGCTCATTCGGTTCGTGAATCCCATCGCCGTGCTGGGTGGGACCGTGGTCACCTATCTTGCCAGCGCGTTCACGGTGCAGAAGATCTCCCTTAAAGAAGAACTCAAACCGAAGGAAGAGCGCCGTCCACTCCCGCAGGAGATCAAAGAGGGACTCTCGTGGGTGCTGAAACACAGGGTGCTGCGTCGGATCGTCATGACCACGGCTGCGTCAAACCTGTTTAACGCGATGGCGCACGCGGTTGTCCTCATCTTCATCCTGCGCCACATTGGGATTTCCGAGGCAGTGTACGGTGTCGTGGTTGCGCTCGCGGCTTCTGGTGGCCTGCTCGGGGCAGTGATCGCAGACAAGCTCTCCATGCGGGTTGGTGTCATGCGCATCCTGCCGCTCTCAGCCATCTTGTGGGGACTCGCGGAATTCCTCGTACCCGTCGGTGGTTTCCTGCCTCCGCTCGCCGCCGCGGCTCTGATCGCACTTTCGATGTTCGCAACCAACTTCTGCATCCTCGTGTACAACATCGCCCAGGTGACCTACCGCCAGAGGGTGTGCCCCACCGAACTGCTAGGACGTATGAACGCCTCAGTCCGCTTCATCGTCTGGGGCGTGGGGCCGATTGGCGCGCTGCTCGGTGGCTGGATCGGTTCCCAGATCGGCTCATGGACCACGCTGTGGTTTGCCGCGGTCCTTGGACTTCTCACCTGTATCCCAATCCTTCCTGCCCTGTGGGGTGGCCTGGATGGGCAGGCGGAAATCGAAGCAGAGGCCCGTCGTCCTCATATCGACTGACCTCCCACCCAAAGGGTGGTTTTCCGTGATCAACCACCACTTTTCGTGTGGGGTGATTACGGAAAATCACCATGTTGCGTACTGGTCGGATAGGTTCGCCACGCCACGGTGTACGTTTCAGAGTCGTAAGTGAGTACGCTGCCCCACGTGCATGGTTCCCGCTTCCCATTCCGGTGTTCAAGCGTTGGACGTTACAGAGTGCACGAGGGGTGGAGACAGTTGAGAGCGGGGAATTTACTATCGGCGTTGCAGCGACACCGGTGACGCCGAGGGTAGGGAGGCGCCGGCGAGCAGCAATGCACAAGTTGCAGTGGAACCACGCAAGAGTATTTTTATGTTCTGGCGTGCTTGCTTGGTTCTAGTCGTCGGTTGGCGGGCTGAACGGGTTGTCTGGATTCTTCAGTGGTTTGCGCGGGACAGGCTGTTGGTCCGCTGCGTTCACATCAGTCGGGTTGACGGAATCCGCTTGGTTAACCTGCTCGGGACCACCGGTCTCATCCGTTCCAGTGGAACTGATTGCCGACGATTCCCCTGCATCGGTCGCAGATGCTGTCGGCACGGGGTTGTCCTGCGGTGCGGTAACCCCACCGTCCTGCCGTTCTACAAGCGTCGCCTCTCGTGCGGCTTTACGCTGAGCATCGAGTGCCTCGCCGTAGGTCAGAGGGCGCCCCGTTGGTCCTGTGACTGGTGGTACATGGGATACCGGACCTGTTGTGGGCGGCGGGGGTGTCTGACCCGCATCCGCACGCACACCGTACTTGGGCTCACTGTCCATGATTGGAGCGGGACGCGACACCACTGTGGGTGTGGTTCGCACGGGGGCATCGCCACTCATGCCCTTCTCAGCGAGGATCGAGCGTGCCTTCCCCGCAGTCTGCGGTGCGCACAGCAGCACGTAACGGGCCGCCACGATCTGGCTCTGGGAAGTGAAGTCGCGCCGTCCACGCTGCAACGCATAGGAGATGACTGAGAAGAGCAGACCAAAAGCACCACCGATGACAATCGCTGGCAGGATCATGAGCGTGTCACCCTGCTCCGAGAACAGGGACATAAGCAAACCGACGAACAGTCCGAACCAAGCACCCGAGGCAAAACCTGCGAATGCGGCGCGCGGGTAGGTGAGCCTTCCGGTGACCCGCTCGACCATGTGGAGGTCATGACCCACGATCGTGACGGTCTGGACCTCGAACCCCTCGTCTGAGAGCGTGTCAACTGCCTTTTGCGCGTTGAGATAGGTCGAATACACCGCGATCTCGTTGCCTGCAGGCATGGTCGGAACGTTCGGGGTGCCCTTGGGAGTCATCATGCTCATATCTTGATCTTGCCACTTCGCGGCTCAAGATTCCCCATGTAGTTACCGAACATGCGCATTTGTTTGCTGCAGGCGAAGATTGAGGTGCTGTCCGCCCAAGGACTCACGCGTGTTCGAGGACTATAAGCCACCCTTGAGCGCAAAAGTCAGTAGGCTTGGTTGAGTGAGCAGCATCGGCACCCAGGTTTTCGTAGGTCAACTCGCCGGCACCCCCGTATTCGATCCATTGGGCGATCAGGTGGGGCGCGTCCGCGATGTCGTTGTGCTGCTCCGGCTCACACGCGCGCCACGCGCAGTGGGACTCGTTGTCGAGGTCCCCGGTAAACGCCGAGTGTTCCTACCGCTCACCCGCGTCACCGCGATTGACAGCGGTCAGGTCATCTCAACCGGCCTGCTCAACATGCGTAGGTTCGAGCAGCGTCAAACAGAGACCCTCGCTGTCGCTGAACTACTCGACCGCACGGTCACCCTAAAGGACGGGTCGGGGGATGCCATCATCGAGGATCTGGCAATCGAGAAGATGCGAAGCGGCGACTGGGACGTCACCCGCCTGTTTGTCCGGCGCGTAGACCACAAGCCATCGGCCCTGCGGCTTCGTCGCCGCGGACACACGATGACGGTGGACATCGACGCGGTAAAGTCGCTCGCATTCACCGCTGAGGCCGAGGGAGCAGCATCCATCCTGGCTGCATACGGCGATCTCAAAGCCGCCGACCTCGCCGAGGCCCTCCACGCGCTCAGCGACTCACGCAGGCTGGAGGTCGCCTCCGCCCTCGATGACGAGCGCCTCGCCGATGTCCTCGAGGAACTACCCGAGGACGACCAGGTCGCTATCTTGCAGTCACTCGACACGAGCCGCGCCGCAGACGTGCTAGAGAGCATGCAGCCGGACGATGCCGCCGACCTGCTCCACGAACTCCCGGAAAGCGAAGCCGAGGAACTCCTCGAGGCAATGGCGCCTGAAGAGGCAGAGGACGTGCGCCGTCTGCTCACCTATGACGAGGACACGGCGGGTGGAATGATGACCACGGAACCGGTCATCCTCGCCCCAGAGACCTCGATCGCCCAGGCCCTCGCCCACATCCGCAGGGAAGACCTGTCCCCCTCGCTCGCCTCGACCGTCTTCGTGGTGCGCCCTCCGCTTGAGACCCCCACGGGTAAGTTCCTTGGCGTGGTCCACTTTCAACGCATGCTGCGTGAGGCGCCGCACGCCTCCATTGGCTCGATCATCGATTCGCAGGTCGAGTCCGTGTCCACAGACGCGACACTGCTGCAGGTGTCTCGGGCACTCGCAACCTACAACCTGATGGCCATCCCAGTTGTGGATGCAGAACGCAGGTTGGTGGGTGCCGTGTCCGTGGATGACGTACTCGACCATATGCTTCCAGAAGACTGGCGTGAACATAACGATCACGAGATACCGGAAACACCCGGGAAATCCACCGGGCAGGTGACTCCCGCCCCACACACCTCAGAAGGAGGGCAGCCACGTGGCTAACCGTCTCGACACGCCAAAAGAAGCCAAACGCGGCTGGCTGCCGTTTCGTCGTCGTGCAAAGCGAAACGAAGACTCCTTCGGGCAGAGTGCCGAGGGAATCGCTCGGTTCATGGGAACTCCGAAGTTCCTCGTCTGGATGACCATCTTCTGCCTGGCCTGGCTCGCCTGGAACACATTCGCTCCAGAGAATGCGCGGTTCGATAAGGCTGCAAACGGCTTCACCGCGCTTACGCTTATGCTGTCGTTACAGGCGTCCTACTCCGCACCGCTCATCCTGCTTGCACAGAACAGGCAGGCAGACCGCGACCGGGTCAGCGCCGAACAGGACCGGCAACGTGCGGAGCGCAATCTCGCGGACACCGAGTACCTTGCCCGCGAGATGGCTGCCGTCCGCATTGCGCTCGGGGAGGTCGCCACGCGTGACTTCATCCGTTCTGAGCTACGGAACCTACTCGAGGAGATCGATCGCGAACGTCACACGGACGAAAGCGAACAGAACTCGAAGTAAATCGGGGAAGGTGTTTGCCCATCCATACTCGTATGCCTTGCAATCCCTGTCATATAGGTCACTCGACTCGCGGGACAACCACTTCCACTCGATAGACTTGGGTCTATGCCTGTACACGACACCGTTGCCTTGACCGCTGCGCTGACCACCGCACTAAGTAAGGTTATCGATCCCGAGATCCGCAAGCCCATCACCGAGTTGAAGATGGTGCGCTCAATTGAGATACGCGAGGGAGCGGGAAAGACCACCGCCGTTATCGGAATCGATCTGACAACGTCCGGGTGCCCAATGCGTGACATGATCGTGGATCGGGTCCAGACCGCCGCACGCACGGTGGCTGGTGTTGACGAGATTCTGGTGGAACTCGGAGCGATGGACGCCGCTCAGCGTGAGGAACTGCGCGTCATGCTCCGCGGTTCGGCCACGCCGGTTATCCCCTTCACCCAGCCGGGAAACCTCACCAAAGTCTACGCCATCGGCTCCGGTAAGGGTGGTGTGGGCAAGTCCACCGTGACCGCGAACCTGGCAGCGGCGATGGCCCAACAGGGCATCAAGGTTGGTGTCATCGACGCAGACATCTACGGCTTCTCGATCCCACGGTTGCTGGGAGTCGCCTCCCAACCCACTCGTGTCGACTCCATGCTCCTTCCTCCTATTGCACACGAGGTCAAAGTCGTCTCCATCGGAATGTTTGTGCCATCGGGACAACCGGTCGTATGGCGCGGACCGATGTTGCACCGGGCACTTGAACAGTTCCTGACAGATGTCTACTGGGGTGATCTCGACGTACTGCTGCTCGACCTGCCACCAGGCACTGGAGACATCGCCATCTCGGTGGCCCAACTCCTACCGAACAGTGAGATTCTGACTGTGACCACCCCACAGGCTGCGGCAGCCGAGGTTGCCGAACGTTCCGGTTCAATCGCCCTACAGACCAACCAGGGTCTCGTGGGAGTCGTCGAGAACATGGCGTGGCTCGAACAAACCGATGGCACCCGCCTTGAGATCTTTGGCTCCGGCGGCGGACAAAGCGTTTCCGATTCGCTGTCCAAGCTGACAGGTACCGATGTACCCCTCCTCGGACAGATCCCCCTCGACATCAACTTACGCGAGGCCGGGGACGACGGTGTGCCCGTGGTCCTCTCCGCACCAGATTCCCCCGCGGCTCGTGCGCTGAGCCAGGTGGCCCTATCCCTTGCTCAACGCGAGCGCGGCTTGTCCGGTATGCGCCTCAACATCTCACCCGTCTAAGGCTCCTCACAGAAGCTCCCCGTAGGATCATCGCTACGGGACATTCACCACACACAGCCCGTTCCCGTTCAACCCACCACCGACAGCACCGGAGTAGACACATGGAATTCGGACGAACAGCGCCTGCCACCGCCGCCCACTCTCGCAGGATCGTGGCGGCCCTAGCAGCGGGGGCTCTCACTCTGTCAGTTGGAGCCTGTTCGTCACGTGACACCCCCACGGCTTCCCCATCAGCGTCGGGAATCGCCGTGGCTCCGATCTTGGAACTGATCGGGTTTGCAGGGCAGGAATATCAGGAGTTCGAGGCATCGCTCATTAACTCCTACGAGCAAGGTCTGGCCGAGTGCCTGACAGAGGCAGGCTTCGAGCACACCCCGGAACCGCCCCGCCAGGTCAATCCCGTCAACGACGAAGACGAGTATCTTGAGCAGGCAAAAGCAAGCGGCTACGGCATAGTCACCCAGAGCGAAGGGGTGACCTTTCCCGAGGACGACGCCCAGGAACGCTTCCCGTACTATGCGATCGACGCTGAAACCTCCGCAGCCAACCAAAAGGCCCACGAGGATGCCGTGAACGCCAACGCCACGTATCAAGATTCCCTCACCGACGAGGAATACGACGAGTATCAGTCGGCGCGCTACGGGGATTTCTCCGAGGATGACTTTGTCGTGGACGAAGACGGCAACATCGTGACCGTCGAACCAGACACTGATGACACCACAGCAGCAAGTTGCGAAGAGCAAGTGGCAGGCTATCTGACTGATCCCGCCGCGGAAATCCTCGACAGCGAGGAGTTCGAGGATATCAACGAACTTCTCGCTGACTTCTACGAGACCGTCGATTCCACGGACACTATCGTTGCCACCTACCAGCCATGGAGCGTGTGCATCGCCGACGCCACCGGCGAGGAGGCAGCTCACCCCTCAGAACTCATCGCTCGCATCACCGAAGAGTTCGGGGCACTCCTTGAAGAGGCTGGAGTCTTCGACGATGAGGACGACGAGGATGCACTGAACGAATATCTCCTCGAGCAGGAGGAAAACGACTACGAGATCGATCTTGAAGATGACCTGGACGAAGAGGCGGATGAGGAAGTCGACCTTGACTTCCTTGAGGACGACGAGGAGTTCCTAGACGAGGACGAGGAACTCCTCGACGACATCGAGTTCGATGAGGAATATGAGGAGTCCGATGAGGACGGCAGCGAAGAGTTTGACGCTGCCTCGTACGCTGAGGAACTCGGCCTCGAACCAGCAGCGCTCGTGGCGCTCCTGGAACGCGAGACAAAGCTCGCAGCGGCAGATGTTGAGTGCCGTTTCTCAACCGGACACTTTGATTCGATCCGCACCGCTCAAGCCGAACTCGAAGAGCAGTTCATCACCGAGCACAGGGCCGAGTTGGACCGTCTGGCCACAGCGATCCGCGAGGCCCGTGCAGCGATCTGATCTGGCGCCTCTTGCCAATCACACCCTGTCTGCCTGGTTAGACGTTCGCGCCTAAAAGGCCACGTTCGATAGAGGCCGGCAACCCAAACGAAAAGGCTGGTACCGCAGGATTCCTGCGGTACCAGCCTTTTCGTCGCCGATCAGAGGCTCACGACAGATCGTAGTCCACCAGCAGTGGCGCGTGGTCGGACCAGCGTGTGTCATAGGACGCAGCGCGGTCAACGCGCGGGTTCGCAGCCAACGATTCGAGCGCGGGGGTCACGAGTTGGTAGTCGATCCTCCAGCCAGCGTCGTTGTCGAACGCCTGACCGCGATTCGACCACCACGTGTACGGTCCTGGCACGTCCCCCGCGAACTTGCGTGCGACATCCACCCAACCAGCAGCAAACCAGCGGTCCAGGTAGGCTCGTTCCTCGGGCAGGAAACCTGCGGTCTTGAGGTTCCCCTTCCAGTTCTTGATGTCGTTGTTGGTGTGCGCGATGTTGATGTCACCGGCAACGATCACTTTGCTGCCCGACTCCATCAGTTCTGCGAGACGCAGTGACACCCGGTCCAGGTGGCTGTACTTCTGGTCCATTTTCGGTGTGCCCGCAGTGCCGGAGTGAATGTAGGTCGACACGACGGTCAACTCGTCTCCGCCAGGGAGTTTCAGGTCCGCTTCAACCCAGCGTCCAGTGTCAACGTCCGGCTCCAATGCACCGTCCTCCAGCCCACTTGCCAGGCCGATGCGCTTCACGTGCGCATCCTCACGGGTCGCAATGGCGACGCCTGCGCGTCCCTTCACGTTGCAGGCCTGGTGGATGAGTTTCCAGTTCGCACCAAGCAGGTCATCCACGATCTCGTCCGGTGCACGCACTTCCTGCATGAGGACGACATCGGGTGCCGTGGTCTCAAGCCACTCCCCCATGCCCTTGCGGAAGGCGGCACGAATGCCATTTACATTGACGGTTGCAACAGTGAACATGGGCTTAATCATCTCCCATCTCACGCAGCGGGGACAACCGACACCCCCGGTTTTTCGGGTGCCATCTACGCGCAGGGCGGGTACCGCATATGCGGTACCCGCCCTGTTGTGGCGACTAACGAGTAGCGTTCACCGTGTCAACGGCCTACGTAGTACCTCGCTGAGCCCGTGGACTTCGCGGTTGCCTTGTCACCCGCGTAGCTCACCTTGTAGGTGTAGTTGCCCCAGTAGTAGGGGCGCTGCACCGTGATGGTTGCCTTACCCTTCGACAACTTCTCGGTGTAGGTCCTGCCATTGACCCTGAGGGTCACCTTTCCGGTAGCCCGTTCCTTGGCGCTGACGGTCACCTTGACGGTACGTCCGCCGTTGGACACGGCAACCTTGGTCGTGGACTTCTGCTTTTTGACAGTTGCCTTCACGCTCTTGCTGGTTGCCGCGCTGACCTGAGAGTCTCCAACGTAGCGTGCGCTCAAGGTGTACTTGCCCGGCTTGAGCTTCGGCAGTTTCACCGTTGCCGTTGCCGTGTTTCCGGCTGCCTTCTTGAGGGTCGCGGTTGCGATCTTCTTCTTGCCGTTGCGGATCTCAATCTTTCCGGTTGGGCGCACGCTGTCACCGCGTACGGTCACCTTGATGGTGGCCTTTGCTGGATAGGTCACTGTTTTCTTGCTGAGGGTTGCGGTGACCTTCGCGGTGGTCTTACCGGTCTTGACAACCAGTTCCTTGGAACTGGTCTCCTTGCCCTTGGTTGGGGTGAACACTGCGACGAGGCGGTGCGTTCCAGCCTTGAACGTGACGCCGAGCTTGGCCTGGCCGTTCTTGACCGTACCGGTCGCGATAGTTTTGTTGCCCTCGCGAATCTTGACCGAACCGTTCAGCCTTGTGGTTCCCTCCTTTGCCGTCACGGTAAGGGTTGTCTTCTTACCTGCAACGGACTTCCCGGCTGTCAGCGTGACGATTGTCTCGGCTGGTGTGGGTGGATCTGCAGCCTCCACCTTGGCTGGTAGGGCGATGGTCGTTCCCGATGGATTGGCGACGAGCACCAGGCTTCCAGCACCGACTGCACCTTCCGGCACAGTCAGATCGGCCGTCACACTGTCGCCACTGATCGTGACCGTTCCGGCAGGGACCGAACCGGTCAGGGTTCCACCCGTCCACGTGGCCACCAGCTCCGTGTTGGCAGGAGCACCGAGCGAGAAGACATTCAGTCGGGCAAGGTTGAGGCTGACGTTCTGTCCAGCCTTGGCTGCCACCTCACCGTCAAATCCCTCGACGCTGACTCCGGACCGCGCGAAGCTCGGTTTCAGATCCTGATGTTTCTGTAGGTAGCTCACCCATGCGTCCCGGTCGATGAGCCCGGAGTCGCGGGTTCCGGTTGCACTGTTGAACACTCGGAAGTTGTCGCCGCCCTGAGCCAGGAAGGAGAAGGTACCGATCGTGTATGTTGCGGCCGGGTCGATAGGCTGTGAGTCAATCGTGATCGACGTGATGCGGTCTCCCAGGGCTCGGCTCTCGTCATACGTGTAGGTCACGTTCTCAGAGAGTCCGAGTTGGAGGTAGGGCCGCGATGGGATGGAACCATCTGGGTTGGTCTGCCACTGTTGCTCAAGCATGGTCTTGAACTGGGCGCCAGTGAGGTTGGTGGTCCAGAGGTTGTTCACGAACGGAAGGACTGCGTTAGCCTCCGCGTAGGTGATCGTTCCGTCCGTGCCCTTCATACGCAGGTCTGCACGCAGACCACCTGGGTTGACCACGCCGATGTCTGCGCCACCGCGTTCTTCAGCGGCGAGAGTCTCGCGCAGTGAGTTTGCGACGAGGTTGCCGAGCGCGGAGGCCTCGGCACGGTTGTCCCGTGCGCCATCCGATCCTGCGGTGAACTTACCGTCCACGTACTCGCCACCTGTGAACGCCGAGGTGATGTCCGCGGCGATCGAGCCGACGGGCTTGCTACCTTCCACTTGGGCGTATGCGAGCGCCGCGTCAACGATTGTCTTGACTTCCTCGACTCGAGGATAGGTTGACACGAGAGTTGCGTCGTCTGTGGTTACGCGGGCCACGTTGGTTGCGGCCGCGTTGAGTACTTCCTTGGTGTTCTTGTCCACGGTCAAAGTGATGTGACCGACGTTCTCGCCGTAGCTTCCGGTCTGAACGACTGGTCGCTTTGCCTTGTTGCCGTTGTCTGCGAGCCACGCGTACTGCTTGTGGGTGTGGCCGGTGAAGATCGCCGAGACGTTCTCATCTGTTTGGGTCACGATCTTTGCAAAGGCACCGCCCGCGGCGATCTCCTGGGTCAACGAGGACCCATCTGGTATTCCCGCTCCGGCACCCTCGTGGTAGAGAGCGACGATGACGTCTGCTTCGTCGTTGTCCTCGTTACCGTCGGTGAGTTGCTCAGCCACGCGGTTGACTGCGGCGACAGGATCACCGAAATCGATGGACGCGATGCCACCTGGCGACACGAGGGTTGGGGTCTCCTCGGTGACAGCACCGATCACAGCGACGCTCACGCCATCAACGTCAAAGAGGTCATATTCCTTGAGCGCAGCGTTCTCGGTTCCCTTGTGGTAGACGTTGGCACCAAGATAGTTGAAGTCAGATTCATCGCTGACCCGGCCAGTGAGGTCGTCCATCCCCTGATCGAACTCGTGGTTTCCAACCGCCGAGGTCGCCAGGTCAAGTGCGTTGAGAACGTCAAGGGTTGGCTTGTCCTGCGCCACTGAGGATGCAAAGAGCGACGCTCCGATGTTGTCGCCTGCCGATAGGAACAGGGTGTTGTCCTCACCACTCTCGGCGCGCAACTTCTCAATCGTCCCAGCGAACTTGACGGTGTTGGCGTCGATGCGTCCGTGGAAGTCATTGATGTCAATCAGGTGAATGTCGGTGACGTCTGATTGGCCACCGAGAATTCCCAGAATGACTGGGTCATGGTCCGAGGATCGATAAGCGCTTGGCGCGTAGAACAGGGTTCCGTGGTAGTTGTGGCGGCTGTATTCGAGAGCGATGGATTCTGGGGAGTTTATCTCCCAGACATCCGATCCGGTCACGCGGTCCGCGAATGATTCCGAGTACAACACATGGTCGAGCGATCCAGACAGGCCCTGGTACGAATAGGAGTACTCGCCAGCGTTGTGTTCTTTGGTCGCGTTCTTGTATCCCGCGTTGTAGAACACCTGCATTGGGTCTTCTTGGGCGTAGGAGTTGAAGTCTCCGACCAGAGCGACATCACGCACAATGGTCCCGGTCTCGGTCTTGATCTTCGATAGAGCTTGAGGAACCCACTCGGTGAGTGCTCGTGCCTGCGCAACACGGGACGCATTCGATGCGCCCTGTCCGTCGCCGGCGTCCGCATCGCCTTCCAGCGGTCCTGCCGAGCCCTTCGACTTGAAGTGGTTCACCACAACGAAGAATGGCTCGCCGCCACCAACTGGCGCGAATGCCTGACCTATTGGCTCACGGGCGTTGACGTATGGTTGTCCCGCTGCGCTCGCGTTACCGAGTGCGCGGGAGGCTCCGACCGGCTGAACCTCATCCTTTTGATAGATGATCGCGTTGGTGATCACGTCCTGCTGAGCAATTTCTGGAAGGTCGCTGGAGGAACGAATATAGTCCCACTTGTCGCTTTGCGCCGCAGCGTTGAGTTTTTCAACCAGGGTTGCGGTTGCTTCGTCTGCGGTTTCGCCGAGCTTCGCGGAGTTCTCGATCTCCATGAGGCCGATGACCGATGCATCGACTTTGTTGATCGCTGCAACGATCTTGTCTTCTTGACGTTTCAGGTTCTCTGCATTCCACGCGCCTCGTGGACCGTTGTCTGGGCACGAATTGACCGTGATTGGGTTACCCGCACGATCTTTGTAGCTCGTGCAGGTCTGGGCCCAGTCCTCGCCCGTTGTGGTGAAGTAGTTCAGCACGTTGAACGCGGCGATCGTGTGGGTTGCGGCCCCAAGCTTGTCTGAGTCAGGCGAGGTGGTTCGCGTGTTACTGAATGTGGCGACCTCTTCGCCTGCTGGGGTGGCAGACGTCGGGTTGAGTTTCCAGGTGTTGTTGCGGTAGTCCACAATGACCGAGTCCGCGAAGGTTGCTGCCGCTCCAACCCGCACAGGGTTTTCAACCGACACGTAGGGTGGAGTCAACCCTGAGTTCGCCGAACTCAGGAAGTTTGTGCTTGCGCCATCGTCAAGCGTAACCGCACGACGAGCATTGTCTGCCTCAACGTCCGCTGCCTTTGGAGTGTTTGGGCGTGCAAGGTCGGTTGGCTGCTCGAGTGGCTTCGTGCCGAACGCGAGACCGACTTCACCGTACTGGTTGGTTGAGTAGGTGTTCGAGACGGTGTACGTACCCGCTGGCGCCACCAGCATCGATTCGTAGACCTCACGGGCCTCGTCAGTTGCGGGCCATTCGAGGGCAATGGGTTCAGGTACCGTGAAGTCCTCGCCTGCCACAGGGGTGACGGTCGGGTTGCTGAGTTGAGTTAGCCCATTGAATTCTCCGGGCGTACCGGTAACTTCGACGAAGTCTCCTACCGCGGGATAGGTGTCCACTGCGGCGGTGTTTAGGTAGACGAAGATCGCGTCCGATGCGTCAACGGTCTTGTTGCTGGGGCCGGTTCCCTCGGTTTGGATAACAAAACCTCTGAAACCACCGGTCGGGTACGCGGCAGTGACAACACCGCGAGTGGTTACGGTTCCAGTGAGGGTGGTTGCAGGTCCTGTGCCCTGTATTTCCGCGATGGATGTTATTCCATTCGCGGTGGCTGGGGCTGCGACGATTGTTGCCATGGGCGCCGCAAGCAATGCGCTTGCAAGCAGCGAGGCTACACCTCTGCGCAGCGTGGTTCTCCGCTGTGTCATGTCTTGTCCTTGTCCTGCGTCTGTGTGGTTCGCTGGCCGGTCTTGGCCTGATAACGCAACGGGGCAAAAATATCGAAGCAGTTCAAACTCCGAGCAACATATAGTTGAACGCTTAACGTTGGCGTGCTCCTCAGTCGTCACTTCCTTGTGTACGCGAGTTTCTTTTGCCCTGTAGAGGCAATGCAACCACTCTCATCAAACGTTTGACGACAGATAATTTTTACGCTGAGACGATTTGTCTTATTTCTGCATGGGCATAATTCCCTATGGACTTCACCCCACGCAAAACGCTTGACTACTGACCTTCTGCCTTACAGTCCCGCAAACAACGTGCACTGGATCACTTTTTGACGCATTTGAACCGTTTTCACGCATCACTCTCACTCACCCGAGAGACGCCCTTTGGTAGGCATCGCCCAAAAGACCCTTGACATGCAAGTATGTTGCGCGCGCACATTCCACGATTGCCGCAAACCACATTTTTGTGACGTCTGTCCATTAGTTGGAATAGACCATGTGCCGGATAGGCGGTCGGCCGAGACGCAAAGCGGCCCGCCCCTCATGACGAGGAGCGGGCCGAATGAGAGGCGCGATGCCCCGCCTACAAGCGTTCAGCGAGAATTGCGTTCCGCCGTCGCGACGACGTTTTCAAGGAGGAACGCACGGGTCATCGGACCGACTCCACCCGGGTTCGGGGAGATCCAGCCAGCAACCTCTGCCGCGGCAGGGTCGATGTCCCCCACCACCTTGGACTTTCCGGTCTCGGGGTCCGTTGCTCGGGATACGCCCACGTCAATCAGAACCGACCCCGGCTTCACCCATTCGGCCTTGACGATGCCTGGAACACCTGCGGCACCGATCACCACGTCTGCCTGACGGATATGGCCTTCAAGGTCCACGGTCCCCGTGTGCGTGAGGGTCACGGTCGCGTTGACGGCCCTGCGGGTCAACAGCAGGCCGATCGAACGGCCCACGGTGGTGCCGCGGCCAACGACCACAACGTGCTTGCCTGCGAGTGAGACGCCGTTGCGTTCAATGAGGTCAATGATGCCAGCGGGCGTGCATGGCAGCGGGGAGTCGATCTCCTCGTTGACGCGCAGGACAAGACGGCCGAGGTTGGTCGGGTGCAAGCCGTCCGCATCCTTCGCCGGGTCAATGAGTTCGAGGATCTTGTTGGTGTCCACGCCCTTGGGCAGAGGCAACTGCACGATGTAGCCGGTGCATTCGGGGTTGTCGTTCAGCCGTTCAATTGCAGCGATGATGTCTGCTTCCGAGGCATCGCCCGGTAGGTCCTCGCGGATCGAGGAGATCCCAACCTCAGCGCAGTCGCGGTGCTTTCCGGCGACGTACCACTGTGAGCCGGGGTCCTCGCCTACGAGCAGCGTACCGAGCCCTGGTACAACGTTCTTGTCCGCAAGCGCTGCAACACGGGTTTTGAGTTCTTCTTTGATTGCGGCGGCCGCCGCCTTGCCATCGAGAATCTGTGCGGTCATGTCTTCACCTTCACTTAAGATGCCACGAGTATGTGCGGCGCAACGCTGGCTCACTAGCAAGCGGGGCCGTAAGACACAAGATGGGCCGCTGCGAACGCGGCCCATCTCATGTGGTGTCTTTAGTACTGCGCCAACTCCGGGTACAGTTCGAAACTGTCGGCCAACCTGGTGACCCGTGCCCGCAGAGCCGCGACGTCGGCGGACTGACCGGCCTTGAGTGCTTCAGCGATAATGTCGGCTACCTCAGTGAACTCGGTGTCGCCAAAGCCACGGGCCGCGAGCGCCGGGGTACCGATACGCAGACCGGAGGTGACTGCCGGCGGACGTGGGTCGAACGGGATGGCGTTGCGGTTCACGGTGATGCCCACCTCGTGGAGGAGGTCTTCAGCCTGCTGTCCATCGAGTGGAGACTTGCGCAGGTCAACGAGCACGAGGTGCACGTCGGTGCCACCGGTTAGCACGGTCACGCCCGCTTCAGTGACGTCCGGCTGGGTGAGACGCTCGGCGATGATCTTTGCGCCGCGCAGTACGCGCTCCTGGCGTTCCTTAAACTCGTCGCTTCCGGCGATCTTGAATGCAACGGCCTTCGCTGCGATCACGTGCATGAGCGGGCCACCCTGCTGTCCTGGGAAGACCGCGGAGTTGAGCTTCTTGCCATACTGTTCCTTGGCCAGGATGAAACCGGAACGCGGACCGCCGATGGTCTTGTGCACGGTCGAGGAGACCACATCCGAGTGTGGGACTGGGCTTGGATGCAGTCCAGCGGCGACGAGTCCAGCGAAGTGAGCCATGTCGGTCCACAGGTAGGCTCCGACCTCGTCGGCGATGGAGCGGAAGGCCTCGAAGTCGATGTGCCGCGGGTATGCGGACCAGCCTGCGATCAATACGTTTGGACGCTCAGCGAGTGCCTGCTCGCGGACCTTGTCCATGTCCAGGCGCGAGGTCTCCTCCTCAACGCCGTACGCAGCGACCTGGTAGAGCTTTCCCGAAAAGTTGATCTTCATACCGTGAGTCAGGTGACCACCGTGGGCGAGGTTGAGACCCATAATCTTGTCGCCGGCGTTGATGAGCGCGTGCAGCACGGCGGCGTTTGCTTGGGCACCAGCGTGGGGCTGGACGTTCGCGTATTCCGCGCCGAATAGTTCCTTTGCGCGGGTGATCGCGAGGTTCTCAGCGATGTCCACCTCTTCGCAGCCACCGTAGTAGCGTTTGCCCGGGTAGCCCTCGGCGTATTTGTTGGTCAGAACCGACCCCTGCGCCTGCAGCACGGAGCGAGGAACGAAGTTCTCGGATGCGATCATCTCGAGAGTGCCGCGCTGACGTGCGAGTTCACCATCGAGTACAGCGGCGATTTCTGGGTCGACCTGAGCGAGGCCCTGATTCATCACCGATTCGTTGTGGGCAGTCATGATTCTCCTTGTCAGTGCGGAGGTTTCCGCGGACGTGTGAAACTGCAGTGTGCTCAGACGGAAAGAAGACAGACCGGTTCAGCACACACTCGTGTGGTGACCGGGCCCAGGCGAACGACCCTAAGTCGAGATATCGTGTCACTCCCCGGTGGTAACCCACCACGCCTGCAATG
This sequence comes from Timonella sp., assembly GCA_031979385.1. GTDB lineage: Bacteria > Actinomycetota > Actinomycetes > Actinomycetales > Cellulomonadaceae > Timonella. Next base: position 25,991 of record DALZEF010000021.1, read on the forward strand.
TTAGGCCGCACTCCATGTAAGTGAGTGAAACCGACACCATGTGAACGCTTTGGATGCGTTCCTGTTTGGGCAGACTGCGCCAGTCGTGACTGTGCACAATCCTAACGGATTGCGCGGGCGCGTGGTAGTCACAGTCGCCTAGAGCCAAGTCACACTTACGCAAGTTGATGCTGGGACGTGACCGACTCGTCGGCAATCCGTGCGTGAGCGCGCTCGCGCGTTCTCCTTGCCGTGTGCGAGCGCTGGGTTCTCCATTCACGACGTCTCATGCGCGTTTTTACGCGCTCTCAAAGAGAGCGGCACATTGACGACGACACGGCGGCTGCCACGGCCGCGCCCTCCCGGCAAGAGGCGATAGCAGCACCGTGTCGGGCAACATTCGCCTAGAATCCGCAACTCCCGCTAAAGTTCAAGATGTGAACGCAAAGCCTCCCACAGTCGGGTCGCAGTCCTCGCTCCGCGAACAGAATCGTTCGCGGATCATCGACGCGATCAAACAGTTCGGCGGGCTCACACAAATCGAGCTCGCGGGTGCCACAGGACTGTCCGCGGCGACTGTGTCCAACATCGTAAAAGAACTGACAGCCCACGGCGTTGTCAACACGAGCTACTCGATCCGATCCGGACGTCGCGCACAGCAGGTGACCCTCGCGCGCACCCCTGGCGTCATCGCCGCCCTACAATTCGGGATTCGCTCGATGCGCGTGGCGCTGGCGGACACCTCCGGCACGATCGTCACCCAGAACTCTCAACCACTCGGCGCAGACCACCGCGCAGACGCGGGCCTCGACCGGGCCGCGCTTCTCATTTCGGACATGCTCGAAACCGTCGATGCGGACCCGCAAGAACTCATCGGCTTGTCCATCGCGCTGCCAGCGCCCGTGAACCTAGAGACGGGACAGATTTCCTCGCCCGGTATTCTGCGCGGCTGGGACAACGTCCGCGTCGCTGACGTGATGGCCGAACGCATGAACAAACCGGTCTGGGTGGCCAACGCGTCCAATATGGGGGCGCTCGGGGAACTTCGCGCGGGAGCCGCCCTCGGTGCGCAAAACGCCCTCTACATCCAAGCAGGCCAGGGCATCGGCGCGGGACTGATCATCAACGGGCAGCTGTTCTGGGGCTCCAACGGATCAGCCGGCGAATTCGGCCACATGACGGTCAATCCCGACGGCGCGATCTGTCGTTGTGGTAATCGAGGTTGCCTCGAGACCGAGGCTGGCGCCTCAGTCCTGCTCGATTCTCTGCGCGTCAGTCACGGTGTCCTCACGCTCAAGGATCTACTGCGTCATGCGATGGAAGGCGACCTCGGCTGCAGTCGAGTCATCTCCGACGCCGGGCGCAAAATCGGCCTTGCCGCCGCCAACCTCGGTAACGTGTTCAATCCCGAGCGCATTATCGTGGGCGGCGAACTCACCCAAGCGGGCACAACCCTACTCGACCCCATCCGTGAGGCGATCGCCCGCTATTCGCTACCCGGCGTTGCCGACGCAGTCCAAGTGGTCCCTGGAAAACTCGGCGCGGATGCCGAACTGACCGGTGCGATCCACTACGCACTATCCCGGGCAGAAGCCGCCAATCTGCTCAACAATCTTGCCACCCCCGCCACCAATCGAATGGAGGACCAGTGAACGACGACGTCACAACCGGTCCGCTGACGTCCGGCCACAACCGCTCGACACCGCTGTTGTCGATGCGCGATGTCTCCAAACACTTCAAAGCCGTTCACGCGCTCAGCCACATAGAGCTTGACGTGTATCCGGGCGAGGTTGTGGCCATCGTTGGAGACAATGGCTCGGGAAAGTCCACGCTGGTCAAGATTCTCGCTGGGGTCTACACTCCAACATCGGGCACGCTGCTGTTCGACGGTAAGCCCGTCTCGATCCCATCCCCCGCAGCGGCGCAGTCCCTTGGCATCGCCACGGTGTTCCAAGACCTCGCCCTTGCGGAGAATCTCTCCATCGTGTCCAACCTGTACCTTGGTCGCGAATGGGCATCGGGTGGTTTCCTCAACGAGAACGCGATGGAAGACGAGGCCGTCCGGTTGTTCCGCACCCTCAAGGCCAGAATGCCGTCCATCCGCACTCCGGTGGCACATCTGTCCGGTGGCCAGAAGCAGTCCGTGGCCATTGCCCGCACCATGCTCGGAAACCCCAAGGTCATCCTTCTCGATGAACCCACCTCCGCCCTGTCCGTCACCCAGAGCGCAGAGGTACTCACCCTGATCGAAGGGTTGCGTGAACGAGGACTCGGCATCGTGGTGATCAGCCACAACCTAGCCGAGGTTCAGGCCATCGCCGACCGCATCATGGTCATGCGGCTCGGGCGAAACAACGGTATCTTCCACACAGCCGACATCACCTATGAACGCTTGGTCTCGCTCATCACCGGAGCGACTGACCTCAGCGTCTAGCACAATCATCCTGCTACGCACTCCAGCCATCGTCCCAGCGCGAGAGTCTCAACCAATCTGTGGGTTTCGTCGCCAATCTGTGGCAACTGTAGCCACAGAACGACGACAAAACCCACAGACCGCTAACCGACACAACACAAAGGGCTTGGGCTGCGTACTACGCGGCCCAAGCCCCTCATGAAACGTGGGTGGGATCAGTCTGTGGTGTCGCCCTCGACCTCGTCTTCGCCGAGGATCTTACGCAGGTAGGCGAACGTGAGGTCGCCAACCGACTTGTCGTGCTGGTGCTCATAACCCTGATCCTGATACAACGCGAGGTTCTGCTTGGAGTCCTTGCCCGTGAACACCCAGATCTCAGTGGTTTCCTCCGGAAGGTGCGGCAACACCGCATACATCATCTGCGTGCCGATGCCCTGGCCCTGCAAATCCGGGGCAACCGCAAGGCGACCGAGCGTCGCCTTGCCGTCTTCAAGTTCCACGCGCACCGAACCCACCAAGCGATGGCCCAGCCAAGCACCGAGCGTGACCACGTCGTCACTGTTCAGATCCGCGATCAACTCTTCAAGGGTTTGGGTCAAAGGGGGAATGTTCGGGTCACCGTAGGCTTGCGCCTCCGTCACGAAGGCGGCGCGGCGCAGCGTCAAAAGCTCTCCCGCAACGTCCGCATCCAACAGTGCGACTGTGATCTCTGGCTCACTCATGCGTATATAGTGGCAGATTTTGCCACCAATCGCGTCATTGTCCACGCCGTTCGAAGTAATCTAATGTCCGTGACTATCAATTCTTCGCCCACTCACTGGGTACTGACGCTCTCCTGCCCCGACCGTCCCGGCATCGTGCACGCCGTCGCCGGAATGCTTGCGGAACTGGGTGGGAACATTACCGAGTCCAAGCAGTTCGGTGACGCGGAGACCAATCTGTTCTTCATGCGGGTCCAAGTGCTCGCGGAGGTTTCGCGCGAACGACTGACCACGGCGATTGAGCCTCTTGCGCGCGAATTCGAGTTGAACTGGAACCTCGACCTAGTTGGCCGTCCTATGCGCACGGTTCTCATGGTGTCCAAGGCCGCCCACGCTCTCAACGACCTGCTGTTCCACCAGCGCGCCTCCGATCTACCCATAGAGGTCGTGGCCGTCGTCGGCAACCATACCGACCTCCAGGAACTCGCCCGGTTCTATGGGGTGCCATTCCGCCACATCCCCGTCACCGCCGCAACCAAGCCGCAGGCTGAAGCCGAGTTGTTGGCGCTCGTTGAGGAACTCGACGCCGAACTCGTGGTGCTCGCCCGCTACATGCAGGTCCTCTCCGACAATCTGTGCCGCGCACTGTCCGGAAAGGTCATCAACATCCACCACTCCTTCCTGCCGTCGTTCAAGGGTGCCAAGCCATACCACCAGGCCCACCACCGTGGCGTGAAGTTGATCGGTGCCACATCCCACTATGTCACCGCGGACCTCGACGAGGGTCCGATTATCGAGCAGGACATCGAGCGCGTGAACCACGAGATGTCCGCAGAGCAGTTCGTGGCACTTGGCCAAGACGTGGAGCGCCGAGTGCTGTCACGGGCTGTACGGTGGCACGCCGAGCATCGGGTGCTCATGAACGGCGACCGCACGGTCGTGTTCCGATAGTTTCAACATAAGGACAGGCTGGGTGCCTCCCCTTACGCAGGGGAGGCACCCAGCCTCTCTCTATGCCCCTGTACTAGTTGATGTGTTCGGTGCTGATCTCTTCCACGGTCCCACCGCCGGGAAGTTCCTTCATGCTCATGAACTTGGAAAACACGAGCGGCAACGCGCATAGCAGCTCCCCGATCACAACGACCCACATCATCACGACCATGCCGTAGTAGGTGGCGATGAGTCCGCCCAGCAGACTCGCAATCGGCATACCACCCCACACGATAAACCGGAACGACGCATTCATGCGCCCAAGGAGGTGAGGCGGGCACAGACGCTGACGGAAGCTGACCTGGGACACGTTGAAGAACGTGTTGGAGACCTGCATGAGGAAGCCCGAGACCACGAGGGGGATCATCGGGTTCATGCCGGCCTTCATGAGCGGGTCGGCAAGCGGGATACCCACGAACAGTATCGGCGTGGCCAACGCGGACAGAGCAATGAGCCGTCCCTCCCCGACAATGAGCGTGGCCTTACGGGTCACGAGCGCTCCGAGAATACCGCCCACCGCCGAGGCCGACAGCACCAGGCCGATCGAGCCAGTATCGATTCCCAGGTGATCGACCACATACTTCACAAGCATGGTCCACCCCATCGTCGCGAAGAGTGCACTCGCACCGGTCGAGAACACGAGCCGGTTCAGCATCGGGGTCTTCACGATGAACCGTAGGCCTTCGGCTATCGCTTGGCCGATGGGCAGGTGGGACTCCCGTGGTGGGAGTTCTTCGCGCTTCTTGATGCGCCACAAGAAGAACACGGACACAAAATAGGTCACCACGTTCACGGCAATGAGCACCGGTGCCGCGAGGATCTTGAGCAGCCACCCACCCACTGCGGGAACTGCCACGGCGGCAACCGAATAGGTGGCCTGGAGTTTGGTGTTTCCTTCGGACACGTGTTTCAGCCCGACCAGTCCCGGCACGTAACTCAGGTGCGCCACGTCGAAGAATACGGTCGCAATCGAGAGGACAAGGCTCGCCGCATAGAGCAGTGTCATGTTGCCGTGTCCGGTCAACGCGAGGATGACTACCGCGGCGAGCACGAATCCACGCACCAGGTCAGCGGTGATCAGCACGCTGCGCTTGCGCATCCGGTCAATCCAGGCGCCGGCGGGCAGGCCTATGAGCAGAAACGCGGCGGTTTGGGACGCATTGAGGTACCCCATCTGCATCTCAGTTGCCTTGAGCGTGGACACCGCGTAGATGGGTAGAGCGAGGGCCGTGAGTTGCGCACCGACTTGGCTGAGTGCGTCCCCGATCCAGAGTTGCCGGAAGTCAAAATGGTAGGCCAGACTCTGTTTTCGTGGGGTTCGGGGCATGACATAAGCATGCTCCTGTTACCTCCGTTAACGCAAAGCATTTGAGGTGATCTCGGTGACAATTCCAGCCCCGTGCAACCGATGGTCAGGGTATCGTCAATGGCGGATGGCGCCTAGAACCCCGGCGTGAACCCGAGTTCCTCCACGATCTTCAGTTCCTGCTTGAGTTCCTCGACGGAGACGTCAATGTATCCTTGCGAGAAATCGCTGATCTCAAGCCCTTGCACGATCTCCCACTCGCCGTTGATGGAACGCATGGGGAAGGAGCATATGAGCCCCTCCGGCACGCCGTAGGAACCATCCGACGGCATGGCGGCCGAGGTCCAGTCGCCCTGGGGTGTACCGTGCACCCAGTCGTGCAGGTGGTCGATCGCGGCGCTTGCTGCCGATGCTGCTGACGACGCACCTCGTGCCTGAATGATCTCGGTTCCACGCTCCGCCACCCTGGGGACAAACTCCTGGGCGACCCACTCGTGATCGGCGATTCTCTCCGTGGCTGGTACTCCATCAATGAGTGCGTGGAATAGGTCTGGGTACTGCGTTGGTGAGTGGTTTCCCCAGATGCTCATGCGAGTGATGGCGGCAGTTGGTGCTCCGGTTTTCTTGGCCAACATGGCGACCGCACGATTGTGGTCGAGTCTGGTCATTGCGGTGATGCGTCCTACCGGGATGTCCGGCGCATGGGCGGCGAGGATCGCGGCGTTGGTGTTGGCAGGGTTACCAATGACGAGGGCACGGATATCGGAGGCGGCGTGTTCACCAAGCGCAGTTCCCTGTGGGCCGAAGATGCCCCCGTTCGCCTCAAGCAGGTCGGCACGTTCCATCCCCTTGGAACGGGGGCGTGCACCGACAAACGCAACCATGTTGGTGCCGTCAAAGGCTGAACGGGCATTGTCGTGGACATGAACCGAGTTCAACAGTGGGAATGCGCTGTCGTTGAGTTCCATCGCAACGCCTTCCGCTGCTCGCACCCCTGCAGGAATTTCCAAAAGATGCAGATTCACGGGTACCTCTGGGCCAAACACGTCGCCGTGCGCGATACGAAACGCGAGCGCATATCCAATCTGACCTGCGGCTCCGGTGATGGTTACATTGACGGCCTGAGTCACTGTCCTGCTCCCTTGCAAGTTGGTGGGTCGGTCGAGATTGGTGCGCCAGAAGCCCTGACGGTGTTGTGGCGGACTGCTGAAGAGCACTTTGATTTTCGACGATTGACTCTAGTCTGCCCTGATTCTCGCCTTTTTTCGAGCGTTACGTGGGCGTTTACGGTGGGAAGGTCGGCTTATCCCCACAGTTGGGCGGATGAGCGTTTCCCCTGTCCAAGTGGTGGATGCTTATCGCCCACATACAGGTCGAGGGGGCTGCCCGACGGGCAGTCCCCTCGACCCGGCCATGTCTGTGTCATGGCCTGCTCTCACTACTGATAACGCGCGGTGACAACCACATCGACCGTATCGTCGACAGCATTGTGGTCCTCCAACTCGAGGCTTCCGGTGCCGAACGGCGCGGCTTCGGCGTCGAGCATGTCGCCGAGATTTGCGTTGTCGTGCGCGAGTGGGCGCCTACCAGCCCGAACCTTCGCGCTGACAGTCACGACGACAAGCGAGACAACAAGCCAGAGCAACAGGTTCAGGACCGCCTTCGACGCATAACCCTCGATACCGTCACCGGCAATTGTGGCTCGGAACCCATAGTGCACCCACGTCATGGGAAGCAGTTCGTGTATGACCTGGAAGAAACGTGGCGCGGTCTCGATGGGGAACGTGCCGCCCATTGAGGTGATCTGCAGCAGGAGCAGCACGATGGACACGAAGCGTCCGCGGTAACTCAACAACGCGACACATGCCTGGTTGATCGCCACGAAGGTGATTGATGCCAGGACTGCGATGCCCACGAGTCCCCACAGGTTTGCCGCATGCAACCGCACACCCCAATTGATGATGAGCGCTGCAAGCACGCCCTGAGAGACCGCCACCGCAAGGCCGATGACCGCTGGCCGCGTGGCACTGTGCCACCATTTCTCGGCCGTTGAGTGACGACGGTCGAGCGCTGGCATCACGAGGAACAGAGCGATGCCACCGATCCACAGGGACAGCGAGAGGAACATTGGCCCAAATCCACCAGCCGCATTGGCCACCGCGTTATCGCGCACCGGAACCACCTCTGCGATCGCGGACGCGGTCTTGGAGATCGAGTCCTGCTCCGCCTCGCTGTAGGCGGGTACCTTCTGCGATCCTTCGCGCAACGCGTCGGTGAGTTCACTCGAACCATCAGCGAGTTTCTGGGCTCCATCGACTGCGCTGTATGCGCCGTCACCGATCTCGGCAAGGCCAGAGTCGAGCCTGCTGGCACCATCCGCGAGCGCCGATGCACCCTGGTCCAGTTGAGCGACAGCGTCAGTCAATGCCGGCAGTCTCTTGGCCATCTGGGTCGAACCATCGGCGAGCTTTGAGGAACCATCAGCCAGGGTTCCCGCACCCTGGTCGAGGTCTGCCGCTCCCGTGCGCAGCGCACCGGATTGACCGGAGAGCTGGCGTGCACCGGATTCGAGGGTGTTGATCGCGCCGATGACCGTCTTGCTCTGCGCAGTGTCTTTGGTGGAGCCGATGGACCTGTTGAGAGCGGAGGCTCCCTTGCCAAGTTCAATCGCCCCGGTGTTCAGTTGGGTTGCCCCTGCTGCGAGGTCACGCGTGCCATCGCTGAGGTCGGACGCACCCTTGCTGAGCCCTGCCGCTCCCTTGTCGAGTTCCGCGATCTTGGCGTTGAGGGTTCCCGCGCCTTCTGCGAGCGCCGCGGTGTTGCCCTGGTATTCCCTGATTCCCTGCGTGAGGGAGGTTTGACCCTCGCTGAGTTGTGCGATGCCCTGGCACAGCGGGGTCTCTGCTCCAACTTGGGCTTGGCATGCCGTGAGCAATGCCAAGGCGCTCTCGTTCAGGTTTTGTGCTCCGTCGACGAGAGGCACGCCACCCTTGCTGAGGCTGGTCAAGTTCTCATGCAGACTGGCGCTCCCCTGTTTGAGTGCCGCGGCTCCTTCGGCCAGGGTCTTGCCGCCTGCAGCCAGGTCTTTGGCCCCGACTGAGAGTTTGTCGGCACCCGTAGTCAGTTCGCCTGTGCCCTGGGCAAGTTCCTTGGCACCTGCTGTGAGGGCTTTCGTGCCCTGGGCAAGTTCCTTGGTGTTGCCTTTGAGTTCTGCGAGACCGTCTGCCACCTGGTCAGCGCCCTCGGTGAAGTCCCCAACCCCTTTGTTCAACGTGTGGGAGCCGCTCGCTAGTTTTTGTGCACCATCGTTCAGGTCTGTGGCACCATTTTTGAGATCGGACGCTCCCTGAGTCACACCGGGTATTGCAGAGCCGAGTTTCTTTGTACCCTCTGCAAGTTGAATGCTGCCGTCTTTGAGATCCGCTGAGCCATCGCCTGCCTGTGCAATCGCGTCCGAGAGTGTTGTGAGGCCATCTGTCAGGTCTGCCGAACCATTGGTGAGTGTGTCTCCACCATCAGCGGCTTCCTCGAATCCGTCGTGGACGCTCGTCATGGCCACAAGGACTGTGTCGATGTACTGCTGTGCAGCTTGGGAGGAGAGTTCTCCCTGCAGGGTTGCGGCAACGGTGCGCGCCATTGTTCCCGCGAGATAGTTCACCCCATCATCGGTCACGATTTCCAGTGTGACCTTGTCAAGGTTGGCTGCCTCATCGGTTCCAAGGGATCCTGCGGTCCGTGAGAAGCCCTCCGGGATCACCATGTAGGCGCGGATCTCTTCGCTCTTCAGTGCCTTCTCGGCGGTTTCGTGCCCCATGACACGCCAGTCGAAACCAACCTCATCGCCAGAGCCTGGGTTGGTGAGTTTCTCGGTCAGATCGTCACCGAGCGTAAAGGTCTCGCTCTCCCCAGTGGACAGTTCGGCAGTGTATGGGTGGTCGAGGTTCACGACCGCAGCCTTCATCCGCGAGATGTTCTCCACCGGGTCTTGGTAGGCGGAACTGAGCAGTCCGGCATAGAGCAGGGGCAGCGCAATGATGACAACGAAGACGATCGCGTTCATGATCTTGCTGTTGGACATGTGTGGTAAACGCCAGGTGCGTTGAGGGGCAGCCATTGTCTTTCCTTCTGGTACTGGTGCGCGGGCCGCATCGAGTCTCATGAAACTTCACAGGATACAGATCTGTATCCTCTCTCCGTATTAAACGATACATACCTGTATCGAGGGCTGGCAACACGTGGATACATATGTGTATCCTTATGTGATGGACAAGACAGAGCAGCAGGCACACGGGCGACAACTCGCACAGGAGGTCTCGGCACACATCTCCGCGCGCCGTGCAGCCATCGCACGCCTCATCGACGCAGAGATCACCGACCGACGCGCTCACACCCAAACCGCCCTTCTCGAATCGGGTCGAAAACTGATCGCCGACAAGGGCGCAGCAGGCGCTTCAGTGGGTGACATCACCAAGCACGCGGGCTTCACACGCGGGGCGTTCTACTCCAACTTCACGGATATGGATCACTTCCTCGCAGAGGTCGCCCGCATCGAGTGGAACAACACCCTTCAAGAAGTCGTCAAGATTCTTGATACGTGGGAATTCAGGCAGGAAAATCCATTCGACGGCGCCGTTGCCGTCATGATGCAGGTTATTCCGCGTGATCGAGAACGCTATCTGCTCTGGAATGAGTTCTCCACCGTCGAAATCCGATTCCCGGACTCATCCAATGAGTTGGCGAAGCACTCCAGTGAGTTCTATAACTCACTCGTAGATCTCCTCGGCGTCATCATTAAATCCTTTGATCTGGAACCGACTGGCTCACTGGAGGACCTCGTGGACGCGATCATAGGGCTATCGGCCAGATCCACGCGCAACGAACTCCTCGCCAGCACTCATCCGCTATACAGGTCGACCCAGGAACGCACGCTGCTTGAACGTCTACTGCCAGATCTTGTTCGGGCTCTGACCAGGCCACGTGCCTAAAATCTTCACTGGATCGGGGGAAGGGTGATTGGTTCCATCGAACACTCTGCGCACAGACACGGACCGGTGTAGAGACCGCTCTGCTCGGTGATACTAAACAAGCAGCCGATATCCACGTTTTACGACGGTACTGACGAGACGGGGTTCCGGCAGCACCTGACGCAGCCTGGACACGGTCATGTCCAGGGCGTGATCTTGATTGGAGTCGGAGAGCAGCGCTGAGAGCGCGGCTCGGCTCAATACCGTTCCGTTCGCTTTGGCCAAGGCACGGAAGATCATTGCCTGGGTCACCGTTAACTCCACGTTCCGTCCACCCAAAGACACCTGGTTCCCACGCATGAGGCACTGTCCAAACTGGGTGTTGATTCGCAGCGTGTCGTAAGAATTTGCATGTAGTACGAGTTCCCTCACGAGCGCCCCGAGTCGGTATCTACTGGGCATGATGGGCTCCACTCCCACGTCAATGAGAGGCTGAGCGGTCACCGGCCCCACCGCAGCCGCGACGATGTCCCTTCGCATCACCTCCACCACCTCATCGATTCGACCCTGACGTTCAGCAAAGCTCAACAGCGCATCCACCGCTGGGGCCGCGGTGAAAGTCACCGCATCGAGGCCGCCACCACACATCAGATCAATCAGTCTGGCCACCGAATCACGGCTTTCCGCGGGGGTAACCCACCGATATGGGGAAACGGAGATAACCCGTGCCCCGGCATCTTCAAGGAGGTTCAGCGCCGCCACGTCGGTCTGACCGTGCATCTGCACCGCAACGGTCTTCCCTCTCACCCCCTGGGACACAATCTGCTCCACGAGTGTGACCGTGCGTTCATCAGGACTGGAACCGACATCATCGAATCCTGCGGCGCGCACCGCCCCACGCGCTTTGGGTCCGCGCACGTAGATATCGGTATCGTTCAACGCTGCGGTCAACCCGGCATCCAGCCCCGTGGCATCTGCTGCCTCGATCCAGCGTCGCATCCCATAGGCCGTGGTGACGATAACTATGTCAGGGCTGCTTTCGATGACCGCTTGGGTCTCGCACCGCAGTTCGTCATCTTGGGCGACCGGGGCGATCTTGAGTACGGGCGCATGGAACACCGATGCTCCCCTACGCTTGAGCGCGTCTATGAGATCTTGCGCGCGCCGGTGCGAGGTGACTCCAATCCGGTATCCTTCCAGCGAGTTCGATTCTTCGAATGTGTTGACCGCAGTCTCAACCATGTCTGTCACTTCACCTTCTTCAACGCATTAGGGTTTCACCACATCGTGTTGGGGCTGACAGAAACTCTAGAGGTTCCACCGCACGCAAGCCGTCAGACCCGACATTGTGAGATCAACTGGATGAGATCATCGGGGAACTGCTCACTGCCGCCTTGACCCGTTTGGACACATCGAGCCGCCACCTCGCCGATGACCACAACCGCGGGGGAAACACAGCCCGCGTCGTGCGCTGCCTGCGCCAACCTAGGCAGTGGAGCAGTGGTGATCCGTTGCTGTTCGCTAAGCCCACGTTCGATGATCGCGGCTGGCGTTTGATCGGCGAATCCCGCGTCCATGAAACTCTGCACGGTCTGATTCAAAGTGCCCATCCCCATCAATATCACGACCGTTCCGCCCAGCAGCGCCAGTGCCCTGCATTCATCTGATGAAAGCGGATCATGACCAGAAATGACCGTGAACTTCGTGGAGATCCCTCGGTGGGTGACGGGGATACCTGCGGCTCCCGGGACCGACAGCGCGCTTGAGATTCCCGGCACCACGCTCACCGGTATCCCTGCAAGCACGCAGGCGTCTAACTCCTCGCCGCCCCTTCCAAACACGTAGGGGTCGCCACCTTTCAGTCGCACCACGTTCCTGCCCAGCAATGCATGTTCTACGAGGCTTGCGTTGATGTCGCTTTGGGTCATTCGGTGGTGGCCCGGCCGTTTACCCACATAGATGTGTTTGGCCGTCGGAGCGTATTGAGTGTGCGCGGTGCGCGGACCGAGCCGGTCATAGAGCACCACGTCGGCGGCTTCAAGCGCCCGGATGGCGCGCATCGTCATGAGATCAACCGGCCCAGGACCACCACCGACGAGTGTGACGGAGCCTATCGTGGGTGTCCTAGACTTCACGGTCATCACCTGCTGTGGCAGGTCGAATGGCAATGGTGGCACCAACGTTGACCGGCGGCATGACTGGGCGACGTTGGCCTCGCTCTTGCTCGTATTGCAGTGTGTTGTCTGGTGTCTGGGGCGCGTTGACGAAAGAACGGAAGCGACGCAATCGCTCAGGATCTTTAAGGGTCGCCGCCCATTCGTCTTCATAGTTTTCAACATGCTTGGCCACATCGGCCTCAAACTCCTGCGCGAGGGTGAGGCAGTCGTCAATGACGACTTCCTTCACCCGCTGCATTCCGCCCTCCAGATCTGCAAGCCAGGCGGCAGTGCGCTGCAATCTGTCCGCGGTGCGGATGTAGTACATCAGGAAGCGGTCGATGTAGCTGATGAGCGTTTCATCGTCCAGGCCTTGAGCAAGGAGCTGTCCATGCGCCGGGTTTGCACCGCCGTTCCCGCCAACGTATAGATTCCACCCGTCGGTGCTGGCGATCACGCCAACGTCTTTGGCTCGTGCTTCGGCACATTCACGGGCACACCCAGACACTCCCATTTTGAGTTTGTGTGGCGAGCGCAGTCCGCGATAACGCAGTTCCAGTTGGATTCCCATCGCCACGGAATCCTGCACGCCATAACGGCACCAGGTTGACCCGACGCAGCTCTTTACGTTGCGCAGTGCCTTACCGTAGGCGTGGCCGGACTCGAAACCGGCATCAACCAGTTCCCTCCAGATGTCAGGTAGTTGCTCAAGCCTCGCACCGAACAGATCGATGCGCAGACCACCGGTAATTTTTGTGTACAGCCCATACCTCTGTGCGACGTGCGCGATGACCGCAAGCTTAGCTGGGGTTATCTCCCCACCGGGAATACGTGGCACAACCGAGTAGGTTCCGTCTTTCTGCATGTTTGCGAGGGCCCGGTCATTGGTGTCCTGTAGTGCCCCGAGGCCCGGATCGAGCAGATACTGGTCATGCTGGGTCGCCAGGATAGAGGCGATCGTGGGCTTGCAAATATCGCACCCGATACCGGTGCCGAACCTTGTCAGTACCTGGTCGAAGGTAGTGAGGCCTGCGATGCGGACCGCTTCAAAAAGGTCTGCACGCGACATCTCAAAGTGTTCGCACAGGGCACGCGAGACCGTGACACCCGACTTGGCGAGTTCGCCTTCGAGGAGTTTCTTGAGCATCGGGATGCAGGAACCACACTGCGTTCCCGCTTTCGTGCAGGTTTTCAATGGACCGAGTTCTGTGACCGGGTCTTTCCCCTCGCAGGTTCCGCAACCATGTACCGCGTCCTTAATCAACCCCACCGATACGTTGTTGCAGGAGCACAGTATCGCGTCATCGGGCAGCTCACCCGAGGGAGCATCTTGGTTCGAGGCGGAAAGATAGGCGCCCGGATCGGCAGTCAGTTCCCGCCCCAAGAGCGGACGCAGCGAGGTGTATGGCGTCGCATCACCCACGAATATACCGCCGAGCAGGGTTTTTGCGTCTTGGGAGACAACTATCTTCTGATATAGCCCACGCGCTGGGTCGGCATAGACGATTTCCATTGAGCCTTCAGCTTCCGCAAAGGCATCGCCGAAGCTCGCCACCTCGACACCTGAGAGTTTCAGTTTCGTCGCGGTATCGAATCCAGGAAATGTCGCGCTACCGCCGCAAAGCCGATCAGCGGCTATTTCAGCCATCGTGTTTGCCGGTGCCACAAGACCGATGCACATACCCGAGAAGTTTGCGACCTCGCCGATAGCCCATACGTGAGGGGCGCTGGTTGCGCACGTCTCGTCGATGATGACGCCGCCACGCTCGCCCAGAGCGAAAGGACCGGCACCGCCACGTTCCCGCACTCTTTCATTTGCCTGCCGGAACAATTCATCACGCGGGCGAACGCCAATCGAGACGATCACCAGATCAGCATCCACGCTCGTGCCGTTGGCGAGTTCGACCCCGGTCACCCTGGTACCCGAGTCATCAAGGGTGATTGCGCTGGGGAACGAGCCGCCACACACCTCGATCCCCTGCTCGGCTATCAGTCGTCCCAGCGCCTGACCTGCTCCCTGATCAAGTTGACGCCCCATCAGCCATTGTCCGCCATCCACCACGATCGGGTAGGCGCCAAGATCGCGTGCGCCAGCCGCTGCTTCGAGGCCAAGGAGTCCACCACCAATTGTGACGACTCGCACCTGGCGTCCCAGCGCTGTGGCAAGCGCCGCAATCTCTGAGTTGATAGCGTGCACATCCTCCATATAGCGGTAGAGGTGGGTGTGTTCGCTACCGGGGATGGACAGTGTGGCAGCATTCGAACCCGTCGCCACGACAAGTTCGTCATAGTTCAGTGTTTCCCCGTTTACCAGCGTGACGGTCTGGGATTCCGTATCGATCGCGCTGGCACCGGAGCCGAGTTTGAGCGTGACCCCTGGCATGCCCCACACATCCTGAGACAGGGTCAGATCCGCCGATACATCGAGAAGCGCCTTGGACAACGCAACCCTGTCGTATGGAAGGTGCGCTTCCTCGGACACAACCGTCACGGCGAACTGCCCTTGCGATCTAGCTGTCAACGCCTCCACGAAACGGTGCGCGGCAGGCCCACCACCTATCACTACGATGTGTCGTGTTGTCTGAACCGGGTCAGTTGCCTCGTTCACGTTGCCTCCAGATGTTCTCGTGACCTGAGTACGAGACTACGAGAGCGCTTTTACCCGACAATTTCTCTGGTGTTTCTCAAGCGAAAAACCACGTCAACTCGGCTTAACCGGTGATTGTGAGTTTTCCGTAACACAGTTGAAACAATATTTCCCCTAGTCATCAAGTGTTTACGGGTTTTCACGCAGCATCAACCCGAGAGGTTGTGTTCGATCAAAAGCCATGCCACGGGTGGGCAAACGTGAGAACTGATTTACGTTTCTGAAATCCATGGGGAGCAGCCCACGAAACACCACGCTCCTAGGCTTGGGACTATTCGCCAGCATTTCCTCAGGAAGGACCCTCATGTCGTCCATGCTCGAAACCCGAGTCCAGTCCCTCACCACCTGGTCTGACGTCTGCGCCCGTCAAGAACTTGAAACAAATTGGGGCGAGGCAGCCGTCATCGGTGACGCCCAGGTCGCACTCTTTGCTTTCGACGATGACACCGTGTGCGCGACCGCCCAGTCCTGTCCATCCACCGGTGCCCACGTTATGTCTCGCGGTATCACTGGCAGCAAGATCGTCGATGGCTCTCAGGTTCTCACGATCGCGTGCCCGCTGCACAAGGAAGTATTCCGGCTGGACACCGGGGAATGTGTCTCCGGTGACACCCCAGCGCTGCAGGTCTATCCAGTAACGATCGTGGCCGACCATGTTCTCGTACTGGTATAGGGCCACCTCAATAAACGTGTGAAGGGCCGCTTCCCAGATATCTGGGAAGCGGCCCTTCATACGTTAGCTCTGAGTTATCAGGCTCCGAGACGTGCCGAGAGGTTCTCGTCGATTGCGGCGAGGAACTCTTCGGTGGTCAGGAACGCCTGGTCCTTCGAGATGAGCAGTGCGAGGTCCTTGGTCATCTTGCCGGACTCAACGGTGTTGATGACAACCTCTTCGAGGGTCTGTGCGAACTCGACGACCGCTGGGGTGTTGTCGAGCTTTCCACGGTGCATGAGTCCACGGGTCCACGCGAAGATCGAGGCGATCGGGTTGGTGGAGGTTGGCTTGCCCTGCTGGTGCTGACGGTAGTGACGGGTCACGGTTCCGTGTGCTGCTTCAGCCTCAACGGTCTTGCCGTCTGGGGTCATGAGCACGGAGGTCATGAGACCAAGTGAGCCGAAGCCCTGGGCTACGGTGTCGGACTGGACGTCACCGTCGTAGTTCTTGCAGGCCCAAACGTAGCCGCCCTCCCACTTCATGGCCGAGGCGACCATGTCATCGATGAGACGGTGCTCGTAGGTCAAACCCGCGGCATCGAACTGTTCCTTGTACTCGCTGTCGAACACCTCCTGGAACAGGTCCTTGAACTGGCCGTCGTAGGCCTTGAGGATCGTGTTCTTGGTGGACAGGTAGACCGGGTAGTTGCGCTGCAGACCGTAGGCGAACGATGCACGCGCGAAGTCCTTGATGGACTCGTTGAAGTTGTACATACCCATGGCCACGCCGCCCTCTTGCGGCATGGTGACAACCTCGAACTGCTGTGGCTCGGAGCCATCTGCCGGTTCGAAGGTCATCGTGATCTTGCCTGGACCTGGAACCTTGAAGTTGGTGGACTTGTACTGGTCGCCATGTGCGTGGCGTCCGATGATGATTGGCTTGTTCCAGCCGGGGACGAGGCGTGGGATGTTCGAGATGATGATTGGTTCGCGGAAGACCACACCGCCGAGGATGTTGCGGATGGTTCCGTTTGGCGAAACCCACATCTTCTTCAGACCGAACTCCTCGACGCGTGCTTCGTCGGGGGTGATGGTCGCGCACTTGACACCGACGTTGTACTGCTTGATTGCGTTCGCAGCGTCAACGGTGACCTGGTCATCGGTTGCATCGCGGTTCTGGATCGACAGGTCGTAGTACTTGAGGTCGATGTCGAGGTAAGGGTGAATGAGACGGTCCTTGATGAACTGCCAGATGATACGGGTCATCTCGTCGCCATCGAGTTCAACGACCGGGTTCACAACCTTGATCTTGCCCATGAAGGTGCGCTCCTTGTGAGGGATTGGTTTTGACGTTTCAGACCAACCTTAACTTATTTCTTGACATCAAGATATTTTCTTCACTGTGTTGATATCCGTGGAACGGCATCCGCTTGTCTTCCAGTGGAGTCTGCTTCGCACGACGGCTACTGCGCATCGCTGCTTTGTTCCCTCGTGGAACGCGTCAGTCAGCAGAGAAAGCCTTCGGTGCACCGTAGCGCGTAGGAGGTACTGGCAAGGATGATGAGTCCGGCGGATACCGCGTAGCAGAAGATGATGTCCTTCCACTTTTGCTCCCGGGCCGCTATCCCAAACGGCTGGCCGGGTAGTGCCCAACGTAGCGTTCCCACGATGATCATGAGAAGCGCAAAATAGAACGCACCGATCTTGGGGCCGGTCACGATCGTGACGACTACGCCTGCGATAATCGCCCCGACCATGACCCACATGAGTCCGGTTCGCAGGGCACGCCTCGTCGCCAACACCGCCGCAGGGGTGATGTCAGTGTCCTCGCCCTGATGAGTTGGGGTGCTCGCAGGAGTCTGGTCGGTCACAGGTGCCTCTTTCTACCTGGTTGAACCGTTAGGTTTGGTACATGGCTAGTGCTTCAACTCTACCGGTTTCCCAGATAGGTTCGGTTCTCATCGTCGGAGCAGGTCTGGCAGGTCTACGCACCGCACAGGCGCTGCGAGGACATGGATTCACTGGACACATCACCGTCATCGGTGCCGAATCGCATGCCCCCTATGACCGCCCACCACTATCGAAACACCTGTTCGACAATGACTCCCCCGTCTTCCTGTCATCCGACATTGGTGCGGATCTGCACACCCTAGCCGACCAAGTTCTACTTGGCCGTCGTGTGGTGGAGCTGATTCCGCAGCCATCAGGGTGGCGGGTCGGGTCCGTGCCCGCCACTTTCAACGATGACATCGAAAGTTCCGACGAGTCCCCAGCTTCCCAGCGCGGCAGTGCGCCGCTGCCTGGCGGTAGTTTCGCGCACGCTGGCATCCCTACCGATTCGTGGCCAACCAACGATATGAAACCCGAGGCTGCCGAACATCTTGCCGATGCCGTGGTACTCGCCCTTGGCGCCGCTCCCGTGATCCTTCCCTCCCTCGAACAGGCCGTCACCCTGCACACGTGGGACGACGCCCACACGCTCCGGTCGATTCTCACAGCCCGCGTTTCTAGCCCAGCTCAGGTCAGTCTCGCACCTGCCTCACATCCCGACACACGCGGACCACTAGACCAACACAGCATCGCATCTCTTCCCGATGTTCCTGCTGTCGCAGCATCCTGCGACATTCATGATCTGCTGATTGTTGGGGCAGGTTGGATCGGTGTTGAGCTCGCAGCCGTTGCTCGTGCCCAAGGTCTCTCAGTGTGTGTGGTCGAAGCTTCTTCTGCCCCTCTTGAGCGTCATCTCGGCGTTGAGATCGGCGAACGCATAGCCGAGTGGATCCACGAAAACCACGGCGAGCTGCTCACCGATTCCCAGGTCCGCATGGTTGATACAGACGCCAATGGGGTAAGTCGAGTACTCGTCGTCAATGGCACCGGAGACGAACGCGAACTACGGGCGCGAGCGGTGGTGAGCGCCATCGGCGCGCGCCCCGCGACCACATGGCTCCCCAACTACATAGTGACGAGTGCACACGGCGCTGTGCTCACCGATCCTCGTGGACAGGTTTATCTTGAGCCCAACGCCCTGCCTACGAACCTCAATGCACTGCCAAAGCACCTGTATGCGGTTGGCGACTGTGCTATCCGCGAAGATGCCGTACACGGGCGCGTCACGGGAGGTCACTGGGCCGTGGCACTGAACGATCCCGAGCGAATAGCCGCCGCGCTCACTGGCTCGGACCTATCCATCCGGCCTGCGGCGCCGCATGTTTTCTCGACTCAGTTCGGGCACGATGTGAACCTGTTCGGCACACCGGATCTTGACCACGACAAGGTCATTTTCCGCGATTACCCGGACGGGTCGTGGACCGCGTTGTATGTACGGCCCGACGAGGCTCCCCCGAGCGTTTCCGAAACCGACTCAGCGCAGCCCACCGGCGCGATAACCGGTTATCCGGAGCGGTGGCTCGTGGACGCCGTGTTCACCGTCGATGCGCCACGCGACGCAAGCCAGGCACGCAAACTCACCGCCAACGGCCCGTTCAGCATTACAGCCGTTAACGCCACTGATCTGTCTCTACCGCTCAAGAATCTCTAGAGGAGAACACCGTCTCTCCGCCGTTCACTCACCGCATACAGGATGACTGCGGGGACCGGCCACATCATCGTTCATCTCAATCGTGGCTCACGAGACACAAAACGGCGTGGGACAGACGAACTGCTCGTCTGTCCCACGCCGTCATGTTCGACTACCGAGGCTGTTCCTCGGCGATCCCCGTGCCTTAGTGGGCGAAGTGACGCGTTCCCGTCAGGTACAGGGTGACGCCAGCGGCCTGTGCAGCCGCGATGACTTCCTCATCGCGAACCGAACCGCCAGGTTGAACGACTGCCTTCACACCCGCATCGAGCAGAACCTGCAGTCCATCAGCAAACGGGAAGAACGCATCGGAGGCCGCGACCGCTTCGCGGGCACGTTCGCCGTTGCCCAATGTGTTCGCGCGCTCAACAGCGAGCTTGCACGAGTCAACGCGGTTGACCTGTCCCATGCCGATACCAACTGAAGCGCCATCGCGGGCCAGGAGGATTGCATTCGACTTCACCGCGCGCACGGCGTTCCACGCAAACTTCAGATCTGCGAGGGTAATTGCGTCTGCGGCCTCGCCGGTTGCGAGGGTCCAGTTCTCCGGGCTGTCACCCTCGGCGTCGATTCGGTCAGCAGCCTGCATGAGCAGACCACCCGTGATCGCTCGAGTTTCAACTGCCCCGCGGGCCGGGGAATCCAACTTGAGTAGGCGGATGTTCTTCTTCTGGCTCAGAATCTCAATGGCTTCCGGCTCAAAGTCAGGTGCGATGACGACCTCAGTGAAAATGTCCTTGATCTGCTGTGCCGCCGCACCGGTGAGGGTACGGTTTGCCGCGATGACGCCACCAAACGCGGACACAGGATCGCAGGCGTGAGCGCGAGCATGCGCCTGAGCGATGTCGTCGCCCACAGCGATGCCGCAGGGGTTGGCATGTTTAATGATCGCGACGGCCGGTGCTTCATGATCCCAAGCCGCCCGCCAGGCCGCATCGGAATCCACGTAGTTGTTGTAGCTCATCTCCTTGCCGTGCAGTTGCTCGGCGGTGGCGATGCCGTCCGGCTGATATCCGTCCACATATAGTGCGGCGCTCTGGTGTGGGTTCTCGCCGTATCGCAGCACGTTTTTGCGCACCCACGTGGCGCCAGCCCAGGCTGGGAAGCCGGTCGACTCACCGTCAATAACATCTGATGGAGCGACGACACTACCCATCCACGATGCAACCGCCACATCATAGTTAGCGGTGTGGATGAATGCTTGAGCGGCAAGAGCCTTACGCTCCGCATAGGTGAAACCGCCCGAAGCGAGTGCCTTCTCGACCTCTGCGTAACGCGCAGGATCCACAACAATCGAAACCGATGGGTGGTTCTTCGCAGCAGCACGCACCATGGACGGGCCGCCGATGTCGATCTGCTCGACGCACTCATCTGGAGTCGCGCCCGATTCGACGGTTGCCGTAAACGGATACAGGTTCACAACCACGAGTTCGAACGGCGCGATTTCTAGATCTGCCAACTGAGCCAGATGATCTGCCTTGCGGGTATCTGCAAGAATACCCGCGTGTACGCGAGGGTGCAGTGTCTTGACCCGGCCTTCAAGGCATTCAGGGAAACCAGTCAGCGAGTCGACCGGAGTAACCGGAATCCCCGAGGCTTTGATGGTCGCAGCGGTCGAACCAGTCGACACGATCTCCACGCCATGTTGGTGCAGCGTCTGAGCGAGTTCAACGAGTCCAGTCTTGTCATAGACCGAGATGAGTGCCCGGCGAATTGGGCGACGCGAATCGTCAGCCAGTACTGGAAGTGGAGTGGTGGTCGTAGACACGTGGTTCTCCTGTCGTAGCATCTGAAAAGAATCAGGTAGCGGACATCTCTCCGCTACTTCCCTACGCCCAGGCGGACGGCGCTACAACAGGGTCAATAGTCGATCGCTCCCCGGTGGTGCTCCACCCTCGCCAGTTGCGACCGCTTCTATAGTAACCGTGGCATCCCACATCCAACAGGCCGTCGCCTGTGATCTGGGTCGGGCCCATTCGGTTTGGCCACTGACGCGCTATCTACCCTGCCTCGCCAAGCCTCACCGTGCGCCCATCGACCGTGTAACTACGGCGCAACAGTTTGCTCACCCATTCCACGAGCAACCGGCGCTCCTCAACCTTGATGCGCTCGTGCAGAGTCTCCTGCGTGTCGTCGTCTTGGATCGCTACCGCGGCCTGCGCGATGATAGGTCCGGTGTCCACACCCTCATCGACGAAATGCACGGTACAGCCAGTAACCTTGACTCCGTACGCCATCGCGTCTCGAACACCGTGAGCGCCCGGAAATGCGGGAAGCAGCGCGGGGTGGGTGTTGATCGTACTCCCACCAAAAGCCTTCAAGAAGTGCGGTCCCAAGATCCGCATGAACCCTGCACTCACGACAAGATCTGGCCCAAAGACAGCAACCGTTTCGGCGAGAGCACGATCCCACTCGGCACGAGACTCAGAATCTCTCGGGTCGACGACAGCACAGGCGATGCCCGCATCATGCGCGATATTGATCGCTCCCGCGGCAGGGTTATCCGTAATGACCGCGACGATCCGGCCACCGAACCATTCCTTGTCGTGTACAGCCAGCAGTGCGGCAAGATTAGACCCGCCGCCGGACGCAAGCACCACGACCTTCCTTGCGGTCGACAAACTACCTCCGGTAGTGGGCACGTCATGACCTGATGGGGTGCGTGGCACATGGACTCCTTGGCAAGCAATAACAACATGTCGAAGTTTTACCGGATAACACTAGCAATAGACGTATCACCTCAACCGATCCCAGCCACCAAATGGTCAATTCGAGTCGAGAGGCAGCCAGGGTGCACAATATAAGGCATGTCCCTGCCGCCACCGTCCTCTCCACAGCCTCCAACGACTCCACCCACACGACAATCCCCAGCCGACGCCATCAATCGTGGATGTTTCCAGTTCGCGGTGCTCCTCAGTGCGGCACTCGTCCTCACCTATCTGCCCCTACCCGTTCGCATGACGGCACTCGCTATGACCCTGTGGGCGATCGGAGTTGGTGCACACACGATCGTGAAGCACTGGGAATCAAGGCAGGGACACGCCATGCAGTTCGCGGCGCTTGGGATCGGCACTGGAGCATCGTTAATCATCGCGCTCCTGTTATCGTCAACGTTCATAAGGTGGAACGCTGACATGCAACTGCAACAATGCATGTCCGAAGCAGTGACACACCAAGCGCGCAGCGTATGCGTCAATGACTACCGCGAGTCGCTGACCGACCTTCTCCCGCAGATCACACAGTGACAGCGATCGGGCCGACCACTGGGTATCAAGGTTACGATCGCACAAGAACTCATCTGGATCGGCCCTAGACCTGGGAACCGGATACAAGACGATCACAGAACGCAGTGTCCGCTAAAACTCTACGGACCCGGTTCGTCGTCACTCTGAGAAGCCACGGCATATTCCGATGCACCGGAACGGAGCTTCTCTCGGGCCAACCAGCGCGGCTCTGGGCGTGCCAGAACGAATCCGACCAAAGCCCCCGTGACCAGCCAAGCGGCGCTCAAGAGAACTGCTCGCACGCCAACAACGCCAAAGACGAGGTTAGGCCCTCCACCGATCTGTCCCGAGGTCAACCAAAAGAGCAGCCCCAAACCAAAAACCGCCACAACCGAGGCGACACCCGGCGTGATCAAGAAAGCCCACCAGCGCAGTTCCCCGTCAACGCGAGCCAGGTAAACACCACCCAACACACCGCAGACAACGATCAACGCCGCAAACAAGAGCGGAAACGACTGCGGCGCGGCAGACTGCGGGAGGGCACCCAACAGCGGCAGATTCGGGAGAGGGCCAAGAACAACCTCATGGGGAGAGACCACGGTGTCCGCCCCGATCTGAAAGCCTGCACCAGTCAGCCACGACGCGGCCCATACAACAAGATTCGGTAGAACCACCAACTGGGTGATCCCCAACGCGACACCGCTGAACCCGTCGAGCGACCACTGCGCCAGAATGGAAGCCATCGACTCGCGCCCCAACATCAGCCACGTGAGTGCCACAAAGCTTGCACACACAAACACCGCCGCAACCATCACAGCAGCCCCGCCCAGAACCGGACGAAGCCAACCAGGCAGGGCCGCCACGGCAAACCGAAGTTGTGCCAACACGCCACTGGCATCCGGACGCTTCTTAAACGCAGCGTAAACCGATAGTAGCCCCACCGCGACACTCGTCACCAGGACACGCAATACCCCGTGTGCTGACTCCCCCAGTACCGCAGTCACAAGCGTCACCAACACAGCAAACGTCGCGACATAGACACCGGCGGCGGACAGAGTGGCCTGAAGGGTGCGCCGCACTGAAACCACGGCAAGGAGATACAGAAGAACTGTGATACCCAGTGGAACCAAAGAAACCAGCTGCCCGTCAAGCGCGATATCGCCGCCTGAGGAGAGTATCCACAACTTCAAGCCCACAATCAGTGTGGAACCGAAATGAAAGTCTTGGTCCACCAACGTTGTCGAGATAACTGCGGTGGTCAGCACGGGAACCACGACAAGGAGCAGGCCGAAGACAACTGCTTGAAAACCAGCCAACAGCCCCGAGAACAGTGGCTTACCACCATCAATGGAGTCTGGGGTTGTCAGCGCCTCACGCACCGACGCACGATCCAAGATGACACGCTTCTCACCGCGCCGCTTGTCCGCACCCGCAGGCTGATACTTTGACGACTCCATCCGTCTATTGTCTCGTGCTACCACTCAGCACACTGGAATATCACCGGCGAGCCTCTGCATGAAAGAAACGATTGTAGAGATATGGCAGTGGACTGCGCAGGGTGTTAATCGCGAGCAGCACACCAAGTACCAGCATGGCAATACTCAGCAGCGGTTGTGCACTACTCGCGAAGATGGCCGCTGCAATGACGTGAAGGACCGCCAGAGTACGTAGCAGGATCCGTGAACGACGAGTAGGTATCACGAAACTAGGTGATGAGCTTGCCGAAGTGGGGTCCTGGAACAGACGAACGAGCAAGAGTGCAAGAGCCGCGATCGAAACGAGCAGAAGAGAGGTGGCCTCCAAGAAGCCGTGATCCTCAAGCTCGCGCGAGGCAAATTTGACCGCAAACACCGTAAGATATAGCAAACTTCCGGCAAGATACAGGAGTCCGGTCAGACGGGTGCGGAAGCGTGTTGACCCCACCGACTGCTGACGCGATTCGACTGCATGTACTGTGCTCATGGTTTCCACCGTATTCCTCTCGAAGCGGATCAGGAAGGGAAAACACGATATTTCAGCATAAAGTAGCACTACGCTGACTAAAAAGACAGGGTCACATCAACCCGTGGTAGGAGAAATCGATGAAAACGCATGTCGATACGTTGATGCCTGGAACACATCCACTTGTGCGGACGTGTTGATGAGGTGTTTACACTCAACTGGCCAGTGGACACTGTCTGGGACGTATCAAA